>NZ_BAAAUS010000056.1:0-48120 GCF_039534065.1 Pseudonocardia yunnanensis
GCCCTCCAGCGCCGATGGTACTGCACTCGTTAGGGTGTGGGAGAGTAGGTCGCCGCCGACATCAAACGTTTTGTGGGCCCCCGCCGGAAGGCGGGGGCCCACTTTTTTGTGCATTTTTTGAGCTAGCTTCGCTGTCGGGGCCGACACTGTGCGCCGGCCCGCCGGTGCGGGCATGGAGTTGTCCACCTCGGGCTGCGGCTGTCCACAGAAGGGTCGACCGTCTGGTTCGGGCGGCTGCAGGAGCCCACTCTCGTTCTCGCGGGATCACCAGCGAGCAAGGAGAGAGATGCACGAGACCTACACCACCGTTGTCGGCAACATCGCCACCCGAGTGGATCTGCGCAACCTTCAGGACGGCACGGTTCTTGCGAGCTTTCGGGTGGCCACCACCGAGCGGAGGCGCGATCGCGACACGGGTTCGTGGCGCGACGGTGAGAGCCTCTACCTGCACGTCACCTGCTGGCGGGCGCTCGCTGAGAACGTGCATCGCTCGCTCGGGGTGGGCGATCCGGTCATCATCCACGGCAAGTTGTTCACCCGCAGCTGGGAGAAGGACGGGAAGCGCCAGAGCGCCGTCGAGATGGAAGGCCACACTGTAGGCCCCGACCTCGCCCGTTCCACGGCCGTGGTCGCTCGTCCTTCGCGGTCCAACGGTGCCGGGGCCCCGGCCGTCGTAGGCGACCCGGCCAACGGTCCGCAATCCGGCGGAACGGCGGAAGGTGCCGGCACCCGCCCACCGGATTCGGTCGGCGCAGAGGCGGGGTGGGAGTCACAGCCGGGTGCGCCGCATACCCGTGGACCTGCGACGACCGGTGGCAGCTTTCCTGCCATGCGGCCTGCGCCGCTGGAGGCGGGCGTGGGGGGCTGAGGTGGACGGAACTACCATCGTTGACGTGGCGGAGTTCATCTACAGCATGCAGAAGGTCCGGAAGGCCCACGGCGACAAGGTCATCCTCGACAACGTGACGTTGAACTTCCTGCCGGGCGCGAAAATCGGCGTGGTGGGGCCGAACGGCGCGGGGAAGTCGACCGTTTTGAAGATCATGGCCGGCCTGGAACAACCCAACAACGGCGACGCCATGTTGGCGCCCGGTGCCACTGTCGGCATCCTTCAACAGGAGCCGCCGCTCAATGAGGAGAAGACGGTCCTCGGCAACGTCGAGGAAGGACTGGGCGAGATCAAGCAACAGCTCGACCGGTACAACGAGATCGCCGAGTTGATGGCCACCGACTACTCCGATGAACTGATGGAGGAGATGGGGCAGCTCCAGGAGATCCTCGATCACAACGACGCCTGGGAGCTCGACTCCCAGCTCGAGCAGGCGATGGACGCCCTGCGGTGTCCGCCGCCGGATGCGTCGGTCAGCCAGCTGTCCGGCGGTGAGCGACGGCGGGTTGCGTTGTGCAAGCTGCTGTTGAGCAAGCCCGATCTGCTGCTCCTCGACGAGCCCACCAACCACCTCGACGCGGAGAGCGTCCTGTGGCTGGAGCAGCATCTGGCCGGCTACGCCGGGGCGGTCCTGGCGGTCACCCACGACCGGTACTTCCTGGACAACGTCGCAGAGTGGATCCTCGAGATCGACCGCGGACGGACCTACCCCTACGAGGGCAACTACTCCACCTACCTGGAGAAGAAGGCCGAGCGTCTCGCGGTCCAGGGGCGCAAGGACGCCAAGCTGCAGAAGCGACTCGTGGAGGAGCTCGCGTGGGTGCGCTCCGGGGCCAAGGCCCGGCAAGCGAAGAGCCGCGCACGTCTGCAGCGCTACGACGAAATGGCGGCCGAGGCCGAGCGGCACCGCAAGCTCGACTTCGAGGAGATCCAGATCCCCGCAGGGCCGCGCCTGGGCAACATCGTGGTCGAGGTCAACAACCTCGACAAGGGCTTCGACGGCCGGATGCTGATCAAGGATCTCTCCTTTTCGTTGCCGCGCAACGGCATCGTCGGCGTGATCGGGCCTAACGGTGTCGGCAAGACCACCCTGTTCAAGACGATCGTCGGTCTGGAGGAGCCCGATTCCGGCACCGTCCGGGTCGGCGACACCGTGCGGCTGTCGTACGTCGACCAGAACCGCGCCGGGATCGACCCGAAGAAGAACGTGTGGGAAGTGGTCTCCGACGGGCTCGACCACATCAAGGTCGGGCAGTCCGAGATGCCCTCGCGCGCCTACGTTGCCGCGTTCGGCTTCAAGGGGCCCGACCAGCAGAAGCCCGCGGGTGTCCTGTCCGGGGGCGAGCGCAACCGGCTCAACCTGGCCATGACCCTCAAGCAGGGGGGCAACACGATCCTGCTCGACGAACCGACCAACGACCTGGACGTCGAGACGCTGTCGTCGCTGGAGAACGCGCTCGAACAGTTCCCCGGGTGTGCAGTGGTCATCTCGCACGACCGGTGGTTCCTCGACCGTGTGGTCACCCACATCCTCGCGTGGGAGGGCACCGACGAGAACCCGGCGTCGTGGTTCTGGTTCGAGGGCAACTTCGAGGCGTATGAGAAGAACAAGGTCGAGCGTCTCGGAGTCGACGCCGCGCGTCCCCACAGAGTGACCCACCGTAAGCTCACGCGCGACTGAACGCTTACGCTCACCCGGCTGGTGGATCAGGATCAGCCGGGTGGCATCAGGAGGTCACGTGGGGTTGCCGGGCGGAGTTGCCAAAGCTGGAAAGCCCGACCTCCTCGCGGTTGCCTCCTCGCTCCGATGGGTCCGGCCGGACCTCACCGCGGCGCTCGCCGACCACGTACTCGAATGGGCTTCCGCGGTCGGCGAGCGGGACCTGTGGCTCACCGCAGCAGGATGGGCGTTGAACGCGCGCCTGGCCACAGGCGACGGGCGCACGATGGCGTCCGACATCGTGGAGGAACTGTCCCGGTGGGGCGCAGCGCCCCTGGCGGGCCCGTCCGCCCACCGGCTGCGCGTGGAGTTGGCGCTCGCGGCCGGCCGCGTCGGGGAGCGGGATCTCGCGCGGAGCCTCGTCGCGCCGGTCACTGCGGACGCCGCCGTACCGGAGGCACAGGCCGATGCGTTCTGCGTCCTCGCCCGGTGCGCGGTGGACGATGCCCCCGACCTCGTCGCCGATGCGCTGCGCCGAGCCGAGCAGGCATGGTCACAGGTGGAGGCTCCCTACGGGGAGATCGGTGCTGCATCCGTGGCCCTGATCAGGGCCGCAGCCCAGCGCGCGGCCGACCGGCCCGACACTGCGGTCGAGCACGCCGCTGAGGGGCTCGCCCGCTTGGAGCGCAGCCGGGGATCGGCGACGCCGGGCACACCGTCGGCGCACCTCGCCGCCGCCTTGGCAGCGGAGTGGATCTCGGCACTGCTCGACGCCGGTCGCGTGGACGAGGCCCGCGAGGGTTGCGTCCCGCTGATGCCGAGGCTCTCCGAACCCGCGCGGCCCAGTAGGCACCTCGCTCGTCTCCGGCTGACGGTTGCCAGAACGGTCACCACCGGCGGCGTCGAGACGAACACCGTCAACACACTGGAACAGGCTGCACGCGATGCAGCTGACAGTGATGTTCCGGACCTCGAGGCGGTGTGCCGCTCCGCACTCGCCGCCGTGCACGCGAAAGCAGGTCGGTCGGTCGCGGCGCAGGAGGTGATGCAGCTCGGTGACGCCGCCGAAGTACGTGACAGCGAGCGCACCGAAAGGCTCCACGCCGTGCTCGCGGCTCTTCCGGCAGCGACGCTGTCGACCGACGAACCCGCGAAGGCAGAAGAGAACAGGCGGAGTGCCGGCCACAACGGGGCCGTCCACCCGACGGACCCGCTGAACGACGACCTGCCCGGCGAGTGGACGGCCGGGTGGAATGACGCCTCCGACGAGTGCCCCATCGGCGACTTGTTGTTCCGGAGTCTCCGGTCCGGTCCGAACGGAACCGGGCACGGTGAGGAGGACGCGGCTCAGAGCGACCCGTTGGGAGCGGTCTGGTCCGACAGCAGCAGGCCGGGCGACCGCTGGCTGGAGAGTGACTGGCCGGGCGAGAGCGCACCGGCCACACCCAACGGCCGGCGCGGCAGCCGTCTCGATGGCAGGCCGGAAGACCACCTGCCCGCCCGCGCGGATTCGCTGTCGAGCGGCTCGGGTGCGGATCTGATCGCCGGCAGCGGTCGCGGAAGCCGGGATCGGACGCAGAGAGAGCAGCGCGGTGACGCCCGCCGGGCGGGCGCGGATTCGTCGAGCAGCTCGGGTAAGGATCTTTTCGGCTTCGGCCGTCGTGAGGGCCTGGGCCGGTCGGAGCGCGATCGTCGGCAGGACGACGAGCCGGGCGGCGCGGGCGACGACCTGTTCGAACCCGGCAGCCGCGCGCGGGGCAGGTCGAACGTCAACCCGCAGGACGACCCGGCAACCGGTGCCGCGGTGATCGATCGCGCCGGCCGCCGTCGCAACGGCAGCGGAAGTCCGCGGTCTGAGAACGGCCGGCGCGACGAGGACCCGCTGACGGGGTTGGACTGGTTGAACGGTGGTTCGAACGGCGCCGGGCGCAACTGGTCGAGGCTCGACCGTCGGACGGGTGCGGATCGTGTCAACGGTCGATCGGGCCGAGGCCGGTCCGACGACGGGATGCTGACCAGCGCGGAGTGGTTGGCGGGCGCCTCGCGCAAGGAGTTCGGCACCAGCCGTGCGGGCCGTGGTCCGACAGATGCCGAAGACGACCGGCCGATCGGCACCGACCGTCCGGCGGAGGGCCTGGACGGAGGCGCGCTCGGTGGCGCCGGTCGCCGTGACCACGGCCGGTCGGAGCACAACTCGCTGACTGCGGAGGACTGGCTGACCGGTCGGTCGGGCAGTGACGTTCGGCGCAATGGCCGGGGAAGTGCGCGGTCGGGCCGCGACCGCCAGGACGAGCAGCCGCCGACCGGAGTGTCGAACGGCCGCTCGTTCCGCAACGGCCTGGCCAACGGCCGCCGTATCGGTAGCGACAGCCGCGATCGGCAGGATCAGGACTCGCTGACCGGTGTGGACTGGCTGGCGGCCGCCCCGCGTCGGGACGAACTCGGGAACGGGAGCCGCTCGGGCGGCGACCGGCACCATGACGCGCCGCTGACCGGCGCGGACTGGCTGGCGGGCGACCTGCATGGGGACGTGCTCGGCAGGAGCGGCCGGCGCGGTGGGAGGCCGGATGACGATCTCCTGCGCGGTGAACAGGGCGGCGCCGACGGCCGTTCCGCCGGCACTCATTCCTCCGACGAGCGGGAGCGGCCCACGAACGGCACGTCGGGCTCGTGGTCGCGCCGGAGGGACGGTGGCGGCCGTGGCGCCGATCGAGCGCTGCGCGGCCTCGGCCGTTCCCGCGATGACCAGGGCGGAGACATCTCCGGTGGGCGTGGCCGACGCGATGAGCCCGGCCCGCGCAACGGGCGGCGCAAGCACCGGCTCGACGATCCCTGGGCAACCGGGCAGTGGTCGATCGTGCCGAGTGCCGACGAGCAGGGCGGAGGCGTTCGGAAAGGCCGTCGAAACGGCTCGGACGCGGGACCGGCCGCCACCCCGCCCACGCCGGAGCGCGAGTCCGCCGTCTCGGCCGTGGCGAACCCCGAGGCCTGGCTGAACGCTGCGCTTGCCGACCTGGAACGCATCCGGAAACGGCCGAAGCCCGCCGACGCGCCGCCCGCGCCGGAGCCTGTGGCTCCGGACGTCGACGGGAGCGTCGTCGCGATCGACGTCGTCAGGGACGGGCGCCGCTTCGCCGGCAAGCGCGCCGCTGCCGTCGTCCGGTCTTTGGCCGACCGGCTGGTCGACAGGTTGCCGTCCGGCGCCCGGCTCCGGTTCGACGAGGCGGACGCGCTCTCGGTGGTGCTCCCGGGATGGGACCACGGCGACGCGGTGGCCTGGATGCATCGGACGCTGCCCGGACTGCTGTCCGGCGTCACCTCCGGCGAGGACATGCCGGGAGCGCACCTGCGGGCCGCGGTGCACGACGGGGACGGCCCCGTCGGTGCGCAGATCATGCAGCGCCTGGACAACGTCACCAGCAGGTCGGCGACGACCGAGCGAAAGCACGCCGGCCGGGCCGGAAACAGCCGCAGTGCCAACGGGACCTGGGGCGATCTCGGCGCAGCAGCCCGCTCCGCGGCGCGGGACACCGGCACGGTGAACGGCTCGTCACGGCGGCGCTCCCGCGAGAGCAGCCCCGGCCGGACCAGGGACAGCGACCGGGGCGATCCCGGCGACTTACCGAGGAACGGCGCACCGGCGGCCCATCCGTTGCAGGACTCCCGGCGGGAGGAGCCCAGCGACGCACCGGGCAAGGGTGGACCTGCGGTCCGCTTGACGCGTGGCGCCGGCCGGGAGGATTTCAGCGATGCGCCGGGGAACGGTGCGTCCGCGCTCCGCTCGCCGGGCGAGACCGGCCGGGATGACGACGGTGATGCACTCAGGAACGGTGCGTCTGCGGTCCGGGCGTCCCGCGTTGCCGGCGGGAGTGATTTCGGTGCCGCACTGGGAAGCGGTGCCGGTCGGGAGGGCTCCGGTGACGAGCCGGCGAACGGTGTGTCCGCGGTCCGCTCGACCCGCCATGCCAGCGGGGCGGGCTCCTCTGACGCGCCGGGGAAGGGCGCGTCTGCGGTCCGTTCGCCCGGCGGTGCCGGCCGGGATGATGTCGGTGATGGACCGGAGAGCGGTGGCTGGGCGGTTCGTTCCACTCACGCCGCTCACGATGCCGATCACGAGGACTCCCACGACACGCCGGCCGAGGGCACATCGCCGTCCGGGTCGCAGAAGGGCGGCGCTCTCCGCAGGTTCTCGAGCCGGACTTCGGGGCGAGATGGCTCGCGGGTGGACGTCGCGTCGGGCGAGTCCTTCTCAGCCGGGGGCTCCGATGTCAGGGACTCGTCGGCTGCAGGCTCGCGGGGGGATCGTGCCGGACGCGTGTCGGGCTCCGCTGGAGGAAGTCGTTCGGCCGGTGCGACTGAGTCCTCGGACGGGCGGCCTCGGCCGGAGCGTGCGGGGCGGGAGTCCGGCGCAGGCGCGAAGAATGGCGCCGGTCGGCGTTCAGCGTCCGGGGCCCTGAATGGTTCTGCGCGAGACGCCGATCCCGCTGTGCCGTCACGTGCGCACGGCCCGGGGGAGGGCTCGCGGTCAGCGGACACGTCCTCGGGTGACGCCGCGAGCCCGTCCACGTCCGGGGGCGTGACGGAACGGGACCCGGACGGAGAGTCGGGGGCGGGCGGTCGGCACGAGGCCGGCGGTCGCACACCGTTCCGCGTGGCCGGGGAGGCGGGCTCCGAGGGCAACCGGCACCGCCGCAACGGCGCGGAGAACCCGTCCCAACCGGCGCAGGAGGAGGCCCGGTCGACGGAAGGTCTCGGGATCGCGGACCTCCTTGCGGGTGCCCTCGCTGCCTACCGGGGGATCTGAGCATGGGTCTGACCAGGCGTGTTCCCAACAGGCGGGAGCGGTCGTAGGGGCAACCGACCATTAGGCCGACGGGGCTAGGGTGGCAAGGTCGGCATGGGGGAACCCGTGGCGACCGGCCTGAACGACATGGCCGCCGTCGATCTCCGGAGTTGCCTGTGACGAGCCGGACCCGTGAACGGGACTCAGTTCCCGCGCCGGACCCCGAGCTGACCGACCTGGGGGCGCTCTACGCCCGCCACGCCCCCGACCTGGAGCGGGGCGATCATCTGCCGCTGCTGCGGGCCGCCGCGCGCGGGCACCTCCAGCTCGCCCGGCTACGGGCCCGTGGCGAGCCGCTGATCCGGGTTCGTGCCCCTGAGCCCGCCCCGGACTCCAGCGGCCAGGTGGGGCTCGTGGTGGAGATCGTCACCGACGACATGCCGTTCCTGGTGGAGTCGTTGCTGGCAGGCGTCGGCAGGGTGGGCGGCGATGTGCAGCGACTGATCCACCCCATCGTCGTCGTGCGCCGCACCGACGAGGGCGAGCTGACGGAGGTGCTGACGGAGGCCGACCCGGCCGCTCCGCCTCCTGGTGCGCTCGTGGAGTCGTGGATCCACCTCGACCTGACCCCCGCCCCGATCGACGCCGCAGAGCTCGAGCGCGAGCTCGGCAGAGTGCTGCGCGATGTGCGTGAGGTGGTCGACGACGTCGAGCCCATGGCCGCCAAGGCGCGGGAGGTGGCCGACGCGCTGCCTGCGCAGCCTGCCGTGGCCGGTGGCACGGACCCGGCCGACGTCGCGGAGCTGCTGCGCTGGCTCGCCGACGACCACTTCACGTTTCTCGGCTACCGCTGCTACACGGTGCCGGAGGACTCAGGGGAGCTGCGTGCCGTCCCCGAGTCCGGGCTGGGCGTGCTGCGCGGTGAGAAGGGGATCGCCGAGACCTTCACCCCTCAGGTCGACCTGGGGGACGGCCCGGGTGACGTGCTGGTGCTCACGCGCGCCAACGCGCTGAGCCCGCTGCGGCCCGTGCACCCGTACTACCTGGCCGTGCGCACCGTCGACGCCGACGGACGGCTCGTCGGTGAGCACCGCTTCCTCGGCATGCTCACGGTGGCGGCGCTGTACGAGAGCGTCCTCGACATTCCGGTCATCGAGCGCAGGGTGCGCAACGCCATCCACCGGGCCGGGTTCCCGCTGGAGTCCTACTCCGGTCAGCAGATGCTCGAGGTGGTCTCCGGGCTGCCGCGGGAGGAGCTGTTCAGCGCGAGCGAGCAGCGCCTGCACGACACGGCGGTCGGTGTGCTCGCCGTGGCCGGGCGGCGGGCGGTGCGGCTGTTCCTGCGGCCCGACCCCTACCGGCGGTTCATCTCCTGCCTCGTCTACCTGCCCCGCGACCGCTACACCACGGCGTCCCGGCTGCAGATGGCCGACGTGCTGCAACGCCGCCTCGGTGGGCGCAGCGTCGACCAGAACGCCCGCGTCTCGGAGTCGAACCTCGCGCTCGTGCACTTCACGGTGCACACGGATGCGAACGCGTCGGGCTTCGGTGACGTCGACGTGCAGGCGCTGCAGGACGAGCTGACCGAGGCCGCCCGCACGTGGGACGACCGGTTGCTCAGCCAGCCGGGGGCAGCGGGTTTCGCCGCGCTCCTGCCCGGTGTGCCGGAGCCCTACAAGGCTGCCGTGGCGCCGCAGCACGCCGTCGAGGATCTGCGCCGGGTAGCCGCACTGGCCGGTCCCGGCGCGTTCGATGTGCGCCTCTACTCCGCGCAAGGGCCGTCGGCCGGCACCGGGGACCGGCGGTTCAGCCTCTACCTGGCCGGGGCGCCCGCCACGCTGACCTCGGTGCTGCCGCTTCTCCAGCAGCTCGGTGTGGAGGTGCTCGACGAGCGTCCGTCGGAGTTCGTCCGGGCCGACGGATTGCGCTGCTGGCTCTACGACTTCGGGATTCAGGTCGACGACGCCACGAGCGCCGTGCTGGCCGAGCGCACCGACGAGGCGATCGAACGCGGCTTCTGCATGGCGTTCAGCGCTGCGTGGCGCGGTGACGCCGAGACCGACAGGTTCTCCGCGCTCGTGCTGCGGGCCGGGCTGCCGTGGCGTGAGGTCGCCGTGCTGCGCGCCTACGCCCGCTACGCCCGCCAGCTCGGCTCGCCCTACGGGGCGCAGTACATGGCCGACACGCTGCTCGCGCAGCCTGCCGTGGCGCGGGCCCTCCTCGCGCTGTTCCGGGCCCGGTTCGACCCGTCTCTCGACGACCGCGAGCGGGAGATGGACGCAGCGCTCACCGAGGTGCGGAGCCTGATCGACGCCGTGACGGGCCTCGACGCCGACCGCATCCTGCGCTCCTACCTGGCGATGATCACCGCGACGCTGCGCACCAACTGGTTTCGCGAGCGCCCCTTCTTCTCGTTCAAGATCGATCCGAACGCTGTGCCCGACATGCCGGCGCCACGGCCGAAGTTCGAGATCTTCGTGTACTCGCCGCGGGTGGAGGGCGTCCACCTGCGATTCGGGCCGGTCGCCCGGGGTGGTCTGCGCTACTCCGATCGACCGCAGGACTACCGCACCGAGATCTTGGGTCTGGTCAAGGCGCAGGCGGTCAAGAACGCGGTGATCGTGCCGGTCGGGGCCAAGGGCGGGTTCATCGTGCGCAGGGCCGACCCCGGCCCCGACGAAGTCGAGTACTGCTACCGCACCTTCATCTCCGGCCTGCTCGACCTGACCGACAACCTGGTCAGCCACGAGGGCAAGCCGAGCGTCACGATCGCGCCCACCGGCGTGGTCCGCCATGACGCGGACGACTCGTACCTCGTGGTCGCGGCCGACAAGGGCACGGCACGGTTCTCCGACACGGCCAACGAGGTGGCCGCGTCCTACGGCTTCTGGCTGGGCGACGCGTTCGCCTCCGGTGGGTCGGTCGGCTACGACCACAAGGCCATGGGCATCACGGCGAAGGGCGCGTGGGAGAGCGTCAAGCGCCACTTCCGCGAGCTCGGCATCGACACGCAGAGCCAGGAGTTCACCGTCGTCGGTGTCGGTGACATGTCCGGCGACGTGTTCGGCAACGGGATGCTGTTGTCGCCGCACATCCGGCTGCTCGCGGCGTTCGACCACCGGCACGTCTTCGTCGACCCGTCCCCCGACGCGGCCCGCAGCTTCGCCGAGCGGGAGCGGATGTTCGCGCTGCCGCGGTCGTCGTGGGACGACTACGACCGGTCGGTGATCAGCGCGGGTGGTGGTGTCTGGCCCCGATCCGCGAAGTCCGTTCCGGTCGGGCCGGAGATCCGGGCCGCGCTGGGACTCGCCGAAGACGTGTCGAGGCTGAGCCCACCGGAGCTGATCGCTGCGATCCTGCGGGCCCCGGCCGACCTGCTCTGGAACGGCGGGATCGGCACCTACGTGAAGGCGACGGACGAGTCGAACGCCGACGCGGGGGACAAGGCGAACGACGCCGTTCGGGCCGACGCCGCCGAACTGCGCGTGAAGGTGGTGGGCGAGGGCGGCAACCTCGGGCTGACCCAGCGCGGGCGCATCGAGTTCGCCCGCCGCGGGGGCAAGATCAACACCGACGCCATCGACAACTCGGCGGGCGTCGACCTCTCCGACCACGAGGTCAACATCAAGATCCTGCTCGACCGGCTCGTCGCAGCGGGAGAGTTGGACAAGAGCGGTCGGGATGCCCTGCTCGTCGAGATGACCGACGAGGTGACCGATCTCGTGCTGCACGACAACCGCGACCAGAACGCGGTGCTGGGCATCGCGCGGGCGCACGCCGCGGCGATGGTCAACGTGCACGGCAGGCTCACCAGCGACCTTGCGGTACGTCACGGGCTGGACCGGAAGCTCGAGGTGCTGCCCGACAAGAGGGGCTTCGCCGCGCTCGAGGCCGCGGGTACCGGCCTGAGCAGCCCGGAGCTCGCCACGCTGCTCGCGCACACCAAGCTCGACCTGACCACCCAGGTGCTGGCCACGGACCTTCCCGACAGCGTGACGTTCGCCGCCCGGCTCCCGGAGTACTTCCCGCACCCGCTGCGCATCCGCTTCCCCGCGGCGATCACCGGCCACCCGCTGCGGCGGGAGATCGTGACCACACAGCTGGTCAACGAGATGGTCGACGGCGCCGGCATCACCTACGCGTTCCGCCTCGGCGAGGAGCTCTCCGCCGACGCCGCCGACGCCGTGCGGGCCTACGCCGTGACCACCACCGTGTTCGACCTGCCTGAGCTGTGGGAGGCCGTGCGCGCACCGCAGATCCCGACGGCGGTGTCGGACGAGATCGTGCTGGAGACGCGGCGCCTGCTCGACCGGGTGTCGCGCTGGTTCCTCACCAACCGGCCGCAGCCGCTGGCCGTCGCCGCGGAGACTGCGCGCTTCGCTGCCACGGTGCGGGAGCTGCGCGCCGAGCTGCCGCGGCTGATGCGCGGCCGGGAGCTCCTCGCCGTCGAGAAGCGGTCGGCGGAGCTGCGCTCAAGCGGTGTGCCCAAGGACCTCGCGTTGCGGGCAGCGGCGCTGATGTACGGCTACGGCATGCTCGACGTCGTCGAGCTGACCGAGCTGGCGGAGCGCGACCGGGAGCCGCGCGAGCCGCGCGAGGTGGCCGCCCTGTACCTCGGCCTGTCCGAGCACCTGGGCATCGACGTGGCGCTGACCTCGGTCAGCGCGTTGGAACGCGGCGACCGCTGGCACGCGCTGGCGCGACTCGCGCTGCGTGACGACCTGTACGCGTCGCTGCGGGCGATCACTCTCGACGGACTGCGCGAGGCGGCGCCGGGCACTCCGGTGGATGCGGCCATCGCGCAGTGGGAGAAGGCGAACGCCTCCCGGTTGGTGCGGGCGCGGGCAGCGTTGCACGAGGTCGGCACGGCGGGGCAGCTCGACCTCGCGACCCTCTCGGTGATCTCTCGGCAGCTGCGAGGGCTCGCTCGCTGAGTCAGTGACAGGCCGGACGGATCGGGCACCCTGGGTGCCCGGCCGTCCGGACCGTCCTGAAAGGGTGAGTGGCGTGACTCGCTTCGTCACGCAGGTTCCCCTGCGCTGGACCGACCAGGACTCCTACCGGCATCTCAACCACGCCCGCGCGGTGACGTTGCTGGAGGAGGCGCGCATCGATCTGTTCTTCGAGACTGCGGCGGCGGAGGGGATACTCGGCTTCACCCACGGGTTGCTCGTCGCCGGTCTGAACATGGAGTACCGGCGGCAGATCCCGTATCGACCACACCCGCTGCGGGTGGGGATGTGGGTGGACGAAGTGCGTGCGGCGTCGTTCCGGATCTGCTACGAGATGCACGACGGACCGGAGGCGAGCGATCCGGTGGCCGTCGAGGCCTGGACCCGGATGGCCACCTTCGACCTTGCGGCGCAGCGGCCGCGACGGCTGACCGCCGACGAGCGCGTTTTCTTGGGGAGATGGGCCGCATGACCCGCCTTGTGACCGCCGACGTGCTTTTTCCCGCGGAGGGGGAGTCATGACAGCGCTCACCGTTCCCGACCCCGCCGAGCGCGGCGATCTCGGAGCTTTCGTGGCGCGGGTGGTCCGGCTCGACCAGGCGGCGATCGTGCGGCTGCGGGCGAGCGGCGGCACCGTCACGGCGTGGGCCACCACCCCGTTCGACGTGCTGGCATCGCGCTCGGTGCACGGCACACTCGATCCCGCCGACGTCACGGTGCCGGGCGCCAGTCTGCTCACGGCGCTCACCGTGGACCGTGCCGAGACGGTCGACCCTGGGGCCGGTGGGCTGTGGCCGGGCGACCTGCCGCCGGACGAGGGCTGGGCCCCCGTGGACGACGTGCCGGCCGCGGAGGTCGACGCGGTGACCGAGCGCGGACTCGCGCTGGCCAGGGAGAACGCGGGACCGCTCGGTCCGCCGGCCTCGTTGCTGGATCAGACGGTGCTCACCGTGACCAACTCGGCGGGGCCCGTGGTCAAGATCCCGCTGCGCTGCTTGTTCGCGCTGTCCGGGATGGGGTTCCTGGGCGACGCGGACGCCGGCGCGGTACGTGTCTCGGCCACCGGAAGCTGGCTGCGGCTCGACGCCCGCTACGGCGCTGTGGTCCGTCGCCGCGTCACGACGCTGCCTCTGCTGCTGGCCTGACGGCCGTCGGATGCGTCACTCGGGTCTCGGCGGTGGCGTCGACCGGACCATCCCGCGCCCTCGGTGATCTTCTCCGGCAGAGGTTGAACGCGATACGGGAGAGGGTTCGACAGGGCGAGCGAGGTGGTCGCGCGGGTCACGCCGGCGCAGTCGGAGAGGCGCGGGGTGATCAAGCTGTCGGGGGGCCTGCCGGATCCTGCGGTGTTCCCAGCAGCGCGGGTCGCTGCGGTCACCGCGCATCTCATGAGGACCGATCCGGTGGCCGCGATGCAGTACTCCCCGACCCGGGGTCTGGCAGGCGTCCGCGAAGCGATCGCGGACTGGCGCGAGACGACCGGTGACCGGCGACCCGGAGATGACGAGCTGATGGTCACCAGCGGCGCCATCATGGCGTTCCGCGGTCAACACGCCGATTTCCGGCGCACCGGCACAACGCCTGCCCAGCGCGAAGTCGTTCCTCGACCAGTACGTGGCCGCCGGGTACCCCGAGCCAGAGAGCGTCTATGGGTCGTTGGCCTTCGACTCGGCCAATGTGGTGATCGGATGCGTTGGCGAAGGTCGTCAGCGGCGGCGATTTCACCAACTCCCGTCGGCAGGAGCTGATCGACGCGGTTCAGCGGACGAATCTCGAGGGCGCCACCGGCCACGTGTCGTTCGACCGGTTCGGCGACACCACCGACAAGGTGCTCACCGTCTATGCGGTGCAGGGTGGCGAGTTCGTGCCGGTGGAGACCGGCACCCTCGAGGGCGGGGCACCCGCACACTGACGCTCGCGCTGTGGGTCTGTGGGGTGGATCTGTGAGTGCCTGTGCTGGGCGGCGCCCATGCGGCGGCGAGAATTCCGAACGGCGTCAGGCCAGCCAGGCTGCCGTGTCCGGTGGGAGAAGTTTGCCCTTCAGTGGGCCGCTGGCCAGCAGCAGATCGCCCGGTGGGAGTGGGACGGCGTCGGTGGAGGCGTTGAGGGCGCACACCAGGGTGGAGCCGGCACGGCGGAACGCCAAGCAGCCGCTCGGTGCCCCGAACCACTCGACTCCGTCGCCTGTGAAGGCCGGATGCGATTTGCGCAGTTCCACGGCCCGGCGGATCAGCGACAGCGTGGAGGTGGTGTCCTCGAGCTGGCCGGCCACGGTGAGCTCGCCGTACTCCGGTGGCATCGGCAACCACGGCTGGCCGCTGGTGAAGCCGTAGCCGGGCGCGTCGCCTTCCCACGGCATGGGCACGCGGCAGCTGTCGCGTCCGCGTTCGGCGTGGCCGGAGCGTTCCCAGATCGGGTCCTGCAGCTCGGCGTCGGGCAGTTCGGCGTCCGGCAGGCCGAGCTCCTCTCCGTTGTAGAGATAGACCGCGCCGGGCAGCGCGAGCTCGACCAGCGTCATCGCCCGCGCCCTCGCTCTGCCGAGCGCGCCCCCGCCGTAGCGGCTGACCGGACGGGGCGCGTCGTGGTTCGACAGCGTCCAGGTCGGCGGGGCGCCCACCCGCTTCACCGCGGCGAGCGAATGCTCGATGGCCTCCCGCACGGCGCGGGCGTCGAAAGGCGCCCGCAGGAGCCGGAAGTTGACGCCGAGATGCAGCTCGTCGGAACGCACGTAGCGGGCGAAGCGCTCGTCGTCGCTCACCGCGATCTCGCCGATCGCCGTGCGCCCGGGATAGTGGTCGAGCACCGCACGGATCATCCGGTGCACGTCGTGCACGCCGTCGTGGTCGAAGCGCGGGTCGCCGTCGATCGCCGCCAGCAACCCCACCGCGGCAGCCTCGTCGCCGCGCCGATCGTCGGGCAGTCCGTCCGACTTGCTCATTCCGTGAGCCATGTGGACGCGGAAGCCGTCGATCCCCCGGTCCAGCCAGAAGCGCAGCGTCTTCTCCAGGTCTGCCCACACCTCGGGGTTGGTCCAGTTCAGATCGGGCTGGTCGGGCGAGAGGAGGTGCAGGTACCAGCCGCCGGGAGCCCACTCGCCTGCGGAATCCAGGTCCAGCGCGCGCGTCCAGGCCGGGCCGCCGAACACGCTCGTCCAGTTGTTCGGCGGTAGCTCGCCCTCGTCGCCCCGGCCCCGGCGGAAGTGGTAGCGCGCTCGCTCCGGGCTGCCCGGCACGGAGTCCAGGGCCGCGCGGAACCATTCGTGCTCGGTGGAGGTGTGGTTGGGCACCAGGTCGATCGTGACGCGCAGGCCGTGCTCGTGGGCATCGGTGACGAGCGCGTCGAACGTGCGCAGGTCGCCGAAAACGGGGTCGACGCTCCTCGGGTCGGCGACGTCGTAGCCGTGGTCGGCCATCGGCGAGGTGAAGAACGGCGTGAGCCACAGGGCGTCGACGCCCAGCAGTTCCAGATAGCCCAGCCGCGACCGGACGCCTTCGAGGTCGCCCACGCCGTCGCCGTCGGAGTCCGAGAACGACCGCAGGTACACCTGGTAGATGACGGCGTTCTGCCACCATTGCACGGACGAGATCTTGCCAAACCCGTGCTGATCAGAGGCTTGTGCCGCCCCGGCCGGTCGTCAGAAGTCGCTGTTGACCATGCTCGCCGCGGCGTAGGTCAGGTATTGCCACAGCTGCGCGCGGTGTTGCTCCTCCAGCCCGGCCTCGTCGACGGCGATCCGCATGCAGCGCAGCCAGGCGTCCCGCTGGATCGGGCCGACCTGGAACGGCGCGTGCCGCATCCGCAGCCGGGGATGTCCTCGCTGCTCGGAGTAGGTGCGCGGACCACCCCAGTACTGCTCGAGGAACATGCGCAGCCGGACCTCGGCTCCGTCGAGGTCGTCCTCGGGGTAGAGCGGGCGGAGCACCTCGTCCTCGCGGACCTGCTCGTAGAAACGAGACACGATCTTGTCGAAGACCGGTGCTCCGCCAACTTCGGCGTAGAAGTTCTGGGGATCGGTCACGCGTCCATCATCCTCCGCTTCCGGGAGCCGCGTCTCACGGCACCGACGGACGGAACGTCGTGGTTGCGGGGATCACGCCGGGGCGGGGTACGCCGGCGTCGTCGAGGGCGTCCGTGATCGCTGCGTTCAGGGCCCGCTGCACGGCGAACTGCTGGCCCGGCTTGACCTTGACCGTCATCCGTAGCGTGACGCCTTCCGGCCCGACCTTCTCGACGCCCAGCACGTCCGGCGCTTCCAGCACGGACTCGGCCACGTCCTTCTCCGCCACCCGCGACTGGGCGGTGGTCGCGACGATCTCGGTGGCCTCGGCGATGACAGCACTGTGCGCGAGCGGCAGGTCCACGACGGCCACGGCATAGCCCTGGCTCTTGTTGCCGACCCGGAGGATCTCGCCGTTGCGGACGTACCAGACCGTGCCGTTGACGTCGCGGACCGTGGTGATGCGTAGCCCCACGGACTCGACCACGCCGCTCGCCTCGCCGAGGTCGACGATGTCACCGACGCCGTACTGGTCCTCGAGCAGCATGAACATGCCTGAGAGGAAGTCCCGGACGAGGTTCTGCGCGCCGAAGCCGACCGCGACGCCGACGATGCCGGCCGAGGCGAGGATCGGACCCAGCGCCACGCCGAACTCGGCCAGCACCATCACCGAGCCGATCAGCAGGATCACGACGGAGCTGAGCGAGCGCAGCACCGATCCGATCGTGCGGGCCCGCTGCGCGCGCCGTTGTGACACCGGAGCGCTGCCGTTGCCGTTGCCGGTGGCGGACGGCGCGCGGAACCGCGGGGCGCGGAACCGTGGTGCCCGGCCGACGAGCCGGGTGAGCCGGGAGCTGGTGGCGCCGTCGACGATCTGGTTGATGGCCCGGTGGATGAGGAACCGGGCCGCGCACGCGAGCAACACGATCAGCGCGACGTGCAGTGTGCCCGTGATGATCGCGTCGGCGGAGCGGGCCAGGAAGTCGTTGTTGGTCAGCTGGTAGATCGCTGCGCACAGCGAGCCGGCGTCGTCGGCGCAGGCTGGGCGCACGGGGAGGAAGGACTCGGCGAGGGGGCTGCCGGGGATCGTCGCGAGCACGGTCACGAGAGCTCCAACCCGGTGTGAACGGCCAGGAACGCCAACTGGTCGGTCGCGAGTGCAACGGTGCGCGAGACGGACCGGGCACCGTGACCGACGTCGGTCTCGCGGCGCAGCAGGACAGGGCGGGTGAGGGGGTCGCCGGTGGTGTCGTGCTGCAGGGCGGCGCACATCTTGCGCGCGTGCAGAGGGTCCACCCTGGTGTCGGAGTCGAACACGGTGAACAGCACCGCCGGGTACGCAACACCCGGCCGGACGTGGTGGTAGGGCGAGTAGGACAGCAGCCAGCCCAGCTCCTGGGGGTCGGCGGCCGTGCCGTACTCGTCGTTCCAGGTGCGGCCGAGCGAGAACTCCTCGTAGCGCACCATGTCCAGCAGCGGGGCCGAGCAGACGACGGCCCGGTAGAGCTCCGGTCGCTGGGTGAGCGCTGCCCCGACGAGCAGCCCGCCGTTGGAGCCGCCCATGATCGCGAGCGACCCGGCCGTGGTGTCGCCCGCGTCGATCAGCGCGGCGGCCGCGGCGTGGAGGTCGTCGAACACGTTCTGCTTGTTGGCCCGGTTGCCGGCGAGATGCCAGTCCTCGCCCTCCTCGCCACCGCCGCGCAGCGAGACCAGCGCGTAGACACCACCGGCGGCCACCCACGCCAGGGCCTGCGCCGTGTAGGCGGGCTCGCGGCTGATCCCGAACCCGCCGTAGCCCGTGACGAGCGCCGGTCGGGTGCGGGCCGGTCCCTCCGGCGCGATCACGAACATCCGCACGGTGGTGCCGTCGGCCGAGGTGAACGCCCGGTGCTCCGTGCGGACCGCGGGCACGGTGACCGCGCCGGGGGCGGCGGCCTCGAGCGTGGTCTCTCCGGCGGCGAGATCGAACCGGTGCACCTCTGGTGGGGTGACGAGGTCGGTCCAGCCGAGCCAGACGCGTCCCGCCTGCTCCGGCGTGTCGCGGTCGGCGACGGTGAGCCCGGTGAGCGATCCGGTGCCGGGCAGTGGCACGGTGCGAACCGGTGCCCCGTCAGCGGCCGTGTGCAGGGCCAGCTCGGCTACCGCGTGCCGGGCCCTGGCCAGCACCAGCAACGGTTCACCGTCGGTGCCGGGCGCAGGCTCCAGCCGCCGCACCGCCTGCAGCACCGAACCGGTGTCCTCGCCGACCAGCTCGCGCCAGTGCTCGCGGCCGGGCGTGCGCGGATCGGTGACGGCGAGTCGCCAGCGGGGCGCGCTGTCCGTGGTGTGCAGGTACAGCAGCCCGTCGCGCTCGACCCAGGCGTTGCACTGCACGTCGTCGTCCTGGGTGAGCAACGGCGTGAGGTGCCCGGTCTTCTCTCCGAGCTCGGCGATCCAGACGCTGTCGCGACGCGCCGTGCCGACGTTGCCCGTGACGACGAGCCACGCCCCGTCCCGGGAGATACGCACGCCGTAGTAGGTGTGCTCGTCGTAGAGCCCCGGACCGTCGACGAGCTCGTCGTGCTCTGCGGGCGTGCCCACACGGTGGCGCCACACGCGCCGGTGGAAGGCCTGCTCGCCGTCGGGTGCCTCGTCCTCCTCGACCATCCGGACGAAGACGAACTCGTCGCCGCCGGGTAGCCATGCCACGTCCGAGTAGCGGCAGCGATCGATCGGGGGCTCGACCTCCTCACCAGTCTCGACGTCGAGGACGTGCAGCACGGAGTACTCGTCGCCGCCGCTGGAGAGCTGGTAGGCCAGCCGGCGGCCCTCGAGGTCGGGCACCCAGGCGTCGAGGGTGGTGAGGCCGGTGGGGTCGACAGCGGTCGGGTCGAGCAACATCCGCTCGGTGCCGTCCGCCTCGCGGACATGGAGCACGGCGTGTTCCTGGCCGGGCTCGCGTCGGGTGAAGAACGACCGGCCGGCACGCCACAGCGGCGCCGACACCGACCCGGCGGAGAGCAGGTCGGTCAGCGTCGCGGCGAGGCCGTCGCGGCCGGGAAGGGCATCGAGGTGCTGTCTGGTCAACCCGTCCTGCGCGGCTGACCAGGTGCGGGTGCGGGGGTCTTCGGGGTCTTCCAGCCAGCGGTAGGGATCAGCAACCCGATACCCGTGCAGGTCCTCGACGAGGTCCAGCCGCTCGGCGTCGGGGTAGGGGCGGGGGGCGTCCACGCGGGCCGAGGTTACGTGACGCCGATCAGTGCTCCCCGCCCCCTCCAGCTCACCGTTCCGGAGCCATAGTGCTGTCAAATACCCCGTCTCGACAGCATTACGGCTCCACAACCAGGGTTCTCTCGCTTACGTGTGCTGGCGCAGTGGCGGTGGGCGGGAGCGTGGGGCAGGGTTCGGGCGCTCCGAAGACCGTGCGCACCGGCAGCACCCCCGCCCACCGGCCGCCCGTCTCGATGTCCGTCTCGTCGTCGCCGGGCGGACCTGTGCGCACCTTGACGCTCGCCTCCGTCAGATCGATGCCGAACACCGCGGTGGCGGCGAGCTCGCGAGATGACGGCTGCCGGGCGTGCTCCCACGAGCCGGGGGAGAGCTGTTCGACGATGGCCCGCAGTGCGTCGAGCCGTTCGGTGGGGTCGGTCACGGCCCGCGCCGTGCCGTGCACGACGGCGCTGCGGTAGTTCATCGAGTGGTGGAACACCGAGCGGGCGTAGACGATCCCGTCGAGGTGGGTCACCGTCAGGCAGACCGGCGCGCCGTCGACGATCCGCAGGTAGCCGGCCCCGGTGGACCCGTGCACGTAGACGGTGTCCCCGATCCGTCCGTAACCGGTGGGCAGCACCACCGGGGCGCCGTCGCGGACCAGCCCGAGGTGGCACACCAGCCCCGCGTCGAGCACGGCGTGCAGGTCGTCCCGGCTCGTGCGGGCCCGCTCGCGTAGGCGGGTGACGGTGCTGCGGAGGGTGGGGGAGAGGCTCACGCGCCCATCGTGGGCCGGCAAGTGGCATCGTGGCAGAGCCAATCCCGTCCGCGTTTGAAAGGCCACTGATGGAGCTGCCGCCGCTGGCCCTCGACCGGAACGCCGACCGGCCACTCGCCGTGCAGCTCGCCGACGCGTTGCGGGCGGTCACGGCGGGCGGCGGCCTGCGGGCGGGGGACCGGTTGCCGTCCACCCGCGAGTTGGCTGCCACCCTCGGGGTCAGCCGCACGGTCACCGCCGCGGCCTACGACCAGCTGCTCGCCGAGGGCTGGGCCGTGGGGCGGCGCGGAGCGGGCACGTTCGTGGTCGGGGCGCCCGCCGGCCCTCCCGGCCCTGCCCGGCCCACGGCTCCGTCCCGACCCGGCAGGGAGCGCAAGCTGCGGCCGATCTCCCTGTGGCCGGGCACCCCGTGTCTCGAGGTGCTCGACCGCGCCGCCTGGCGACGGGCCTGGCGCGCGGCGGCCGATCCGCCACCGGACGCGGCTGCGGAGCCCGTCGGCGTGCCGGCGTTCCGCGCCGCCGTGGTGGAGCACCTGCTGCGCCACCGGGGGCTCGCGGTCGACCCCGCGCAGGTGCTCGCCACCGGCGGCAGCACAGCGGCGGTCGCCGAGCTGGCCCGCACACTGCCGCCCGGCTCACGGGTCGCCGTCGAGGAGCCGGGGTACCAACGCGCGGTCGCCGCACTCCGGACGGCAGGGCTCGTGGTCACGCCGGTGCCGGTGGACGCGGCGGGGCTGGTGGTCGAGGCGCTCCCGGCGGGGCTCGCGGGCGTCTACTGCACCCCGGCGCACCAGTTCCCGCTCGGGGCGCGGCTCTCGGCCGCCCGCCGGATGGCGCTCGTGGAGCGGGCCCGGGCCGAGGGGTTCCTCGTGATCGAGGACGACTACGACGGCGAACTGCGCTACGACGTCGCCCCGCTACCGCTGCTCGCCGCGCTCGGCCCGGACGTCGTGGCCCACCTCGGCACGGCGAGCAAGTTGCTGACCCCGACCCTCGGCGTCGGCTGGCTGATGGCACCTCCCGCCGTGCGCTCCGCCGTCCTCGACCTTCGCGATCACACGGGCACGCGGCCCGCGCCTGCCGGGCAGCGCGTGTTCGTGGCCCTTGCCGCACACGGTGACCTGGCCCGGCACCTGCGGCGGCTGCGCCGGGAGCTGTCGCAGCGACGGGCAGCCGTGGCGGACGCGGTGCGCACCGCCGGTCACGTCGTGGAGGGCGACGCTGCCGGCGCCCACGTCGTCGTCCCGCTTCCGGACGCCGCAACGGAACGTGCCGTGATCGACGCGGCGGCGGCCAGGGGTGTCACCCTCGACGGGCTGGCCCGCCATCACGCCGGGGATCCGGGACGGGCGGGAATCGTCCTCGGATACGCCGAACCACCGCGGTCCGCCCTGGAGCGCGGACTCGCGGTGGCCGGGGACGTGCTGGCGTTACTGAACGCGAACCGCTGAGCCGGCGTCGACGGGCGCGCCATTGTTGCCGCCGAGGTTCAGGTCGACCCTGCACTGCTCGCCCGCGGGCAGCTGCACCCGCGCCGCGTTCTGCGCGGTGGCGACCACCGTGTAGTCGCCCGGCTCGAGCCCGACGATCTCGAACGTTCCGTCCGGACCGGTCGTGGCAGCGGCCAGGGTCTCACCGTCGGCGCGGGTGACGGCCACAGTCGCGAACGGCTGGGGTGCGCCGCCGGCCCCGGTCACCCGGCCGCTGAGCAAGGCGATCGTGGACTGCAGCAGCACCTCGACCACCGTGGGCACGTCGGCGGTCACCTCCACCGCGGCGGCGCCCGGGGCGTGACCCGGGAGGCTCGCGGTCACGGTGGTCCGGCCGGCGGGCAGCCCGGCCAGCGTGAACGTGCCGTCGGGGCCGGTGTGGGTACTGCCGACAACGCGGCCCGACGCGTCGGTGGCCAGGGTCATCGCGTCGGCGAGAGGAGCGCCGTGGCGGGCCGCGCGCACGGTCCCGGTGACGGTGCCGTCACCGCGCAGGGCGAAGCGGTGCACGGCGCCCGCACCGTTGATCACGAGCGCCGTGACGTCGGGGCGGAAGCCGGGTGACGTGGCCACGGCCATGTAGGCACCAGGTGCCAGCCCCTGCACGGAGAACCGGCCGTCCTGGTCGACGCCCGAGCGCGCCACCTGGCGTCCGTTCGCATCGGTCAGCGTGACGACGCCGTCGGGGACGGCGCTGCCCGCGGCCGTGCGAACTTCGCCGAGCATCTCGCCCACCGCAGGCGTCAGCACCCGAGGTGCAGCCTGGTGCCGGGGCTCGGTCGCGAAGTCCTCCACGAGCTCGGACGGGCCGATCCCCGCCTCACCCGCCACAGAGGCGAGCTCCGCGCCGACCGAGGTGGTCTCCGCCGTGCGCCGGGCGCCGATGAACCACGAGGCCACGGCGGCGAGCACACACGCGCCGATGGCGAACCAGAAGGCCACGGTGAGGCCGTCCTGGAACGGTCCGGAGATCAGCTCCGGGAAGAAGCTGCGGCCCGTGAGGAACGAGGCCTGGTCGGGCGGCAGCGTCGGCAGGACGTCACCGAGGAGCTGCTGCACGGGGTTGTAGCCGAGGAATGCGGCGAACAGCACGGCGACGGGAGGCAGCGCGGCCACCCGGCTCGCGTCGGCCGCGGGCACCCCGTGCTGCAGCAGCCCCTGCTCCAGCACGGCGGGCAGGTGCTGGGACAGTCCCGCGATCATCAGGCCGAAGAACAGGCCGATGGACAGCACCGTGGCCGAGTTCTGGAAGGTCGCGGTCATCCCGGCGCCCGCGCCCCGCGAACTGGCAGGCAGGCTGTTCATGACGTCGGCCCGGTTCGGTGACGTGAACAGGCCCATACCCACCCCGTTGACCAGCAGGATGGCGGCGAAGCCGAGGTAGGGAAAGTTGATCGGCAAAATCTCGAGCAGCACGAAGCTCAGGCCCGAGACGAGCATGCCGGCGGTGGCGAGGCCGCGTCCGCCCATGCGGTCGGCGAGCACACCCGACACCGGTGCCGCGAGGAGGAAGCCGACCGTCAGGGGCAGCATGTAGATGCCCGCCCACAGCGGGGTCTGCTCGAAGCTGTACCCGTGCAGCGGCAGCCAGATGCCCTGCAGCCAGATGATCAGGATGAACTGCAGGCCGCCACGGCCGAGCGCCGCCAGGAAGCTCGCGAGGTTGCCGAGGGTGAACGGGCGGATGGTGAACAGCGAGAGCGCGAAGAGCGGGCTCGCCACCTTGGCCTCGATGTAGCCGAAGATCCCCAGCACCACGAGGCCGCCGATGATGCAGCTCAGCACGAGAGGGCTGGTCCAGCCCATCGTGTGGTCGCCGTACGGCTGGATGCCGTAGGTGATGCCGACCAACAGCGCGATGAGGCCGACGGCGAACGTGACGTTGCCCCACCAGTCCATCTTGGCCGGATTGCGCTGGCCGGTGTCGCGCAGCTTCAGGTAGGCCCAGACCGTGCCGAAGATCCCGAACGGGATCGAGACGATGAACACGAGGTGCCAGTTCACCGGCGCGAGCACGCCGCCGAGCACGAGGCCGATGAACGAGCCGGCGATCGCCGCGACGCCGTTGATGCCGAGCGCCATGCCGCGCTGGTGCACGGGGAACGCGTCGGTGAGGATCGCGCTGGAGTTCGCGAAGAGGAACGCGCCGCCGATGCCCTGGATGACGCGCCAGCCGATCAACCACATCGCGCCTGCGCCACCGCTCTGCCAGGTGATGGCGAGCAGCACGGACGCGACGGTGAAGATCGCGAATCCGAGCGTGTACATCTTGACGCGGCCGTACATGTCGCCGAGGCGGCCGAACCCGACGACCAGCACCGCCGTGACGACCAGGAAGCCCATGATCATCCACAGCAGGTAGCTGGTGTTGGTGGGCGCCAGCGGGTCGAGGCCGATGCCCCGGAAGATGTCGGGCAGCGCGATCAGCACGATGGAGGAGTTGATCGTCGCCATCAACAACCCAAGGGTTGTGTTGGAGATGGCGATCCACTTGTAGCTGGAATCCGGCTCCTCTGCGCCCGCCGGTCCTCCCGATCCCGGTCCGCGCTCCGCCACTGCCGCTGTCACTCGACCACTCCCGCCGGGCCCGAATAATTACTTGTCCCATGCTAAACACATGGGGCTTCGGGGATGTTCCGGAGGGGCGTCCGGGTAGTTATCCCTGGTGGGGGTAGCCCGTGGCCGTCGGCGGGACGAAGGTCTCCTTGATCGTGCGCGGGCTCACCCAACGCAGGAGGTTGTAGATCGAGCCCGCTTTGTCGTTTGTGCCCGATGCGCGGCCGCCGCCGAAAGGCTGCTGACCGACGACGGCGCCCGTTGGCTTGTCGTTGATGTAGAAGTTACCGGCGGCAAACCTGAGCGTCTCGCTAGCGCGGGCGACCGCGGCCCGGTCCCGGGCGATCACCGCACCCGTCAGCCCGTAGGGCGCGCCGCGGTCGACGTGCGTCAGCACCTGGTCGAAATCCCCGTCGTAGAACACGTGCACGGCGAGCAACGGCCCGAAGTACTCCGTGCGAAACATCTCGTGGTCGGGGTCGGAGCCGACCACCAGCGTCGGTCGGACGAAGAACCCCGTCGAGTCGTCGGCCGTGCCACCCGCCACGACCTCCACCGACGGGTCGTCGTGGGCCGCCCGCTGCGCCGCCGTCACCTTGTCGTACGCCCGGCGGTCGATCACCGCGCCGAGGAAGTTGCGGAAGTCGGTGACGTCGCCCATCGGGAGCGCCTCCACCTCGTCGACGAGGTCGTCGCGCAGGCGGGACCAGACCGACCGGGGGACGAACGCGCGTGAGGCGGCCGAGCACTTCTGACCCTGGTACTCGAAGGCACCGCGGACGAGCGCGGTGCGCAGCACGTCGACGTCGGCCGAGGGGTGGGCGACCACGAAGTCCTTGCCGCCCGTCTCCCCGACCACGCGCGGGTAGGTGGCGTAGGAACCGATGTTCGCGCCGACCTGCTGCCACAGGTGCTGGAAGGTGGCCGTCGAACCGGTGAAATGGATGCCGGCGAGCGCACGGTCGGCGAGCAGCACCTCGGAGATCTCCCGGCCGTCGCCGGTGAGCAGGTTGATCACACCGGGCGGCAGCCCCGCCTCCTCGAGCAGGCGCATCGTCATCTGCGCCGCGAGGCCCTGGGTGGGGGAGGGCTTCCAGATCACCGTGTTGCCCATGAGTGCGGGTGCGGTGGGCAGGTTGCCGGCGATCGCGGTGAAGTTGAACGGAGTGATCGCGTAGACGAAGCCCTCGAGCGGCCGGTAGTCCATGCGGTTCCACACGCCCGCGCCGCTGTTCGGCTGGTTCTGGTGGATCTGACGCGCGAAGTGCACGTTGAAGCGCCAGAAGTCCGCGAGCTCGCAGGCGGAGTCGATCTCCGCCTGGATCGCGGTCTTCGACTGGCCCAGCATCGTGGCGGCGTTCATCCGGTCCCGCCACGGTCCCGAGAGCAGGTCGGCGGCCCGCAGCACCACGGCGGCGCGCTCGTCGAAGGACATCGCGCGCCACACCGGCGCCGCCCGCAGCGCCGCCTCGACCGCGGCCTTGGCGTCCTCGTGACCGGCATTGGCGTAGGTCCCCAGCACGTGCCCGTGGTCGTGCGGGGCGACGACATCGATCCGGGGGCCACCGGGCATGTGCCGGCGTCCGTCGATCGTGACGGTCAGCTCGTGGTGCTGCCCGCCCAACTCGGCGAGCGCGGCCTGCAGGCTCGCACGCTCGGGGGAGCCGGGTGCGTAGTCGCGAATGGGCTCGTTGCGCGGCGGCGGCGTGCTGGTGATCGCGTCCATGGCGAAGCCTCCCCGGGGTCAGGTGACCAGAACCCTAGGAAGGTGCGCGGCCCGGCGGTTCATTCAGACGGATGACGATGCGCATCCGTCCTTGTCCGGTCGGACAACTCCGGGGCGCATGCCGTCGGACCGGACCGCCGCGAGCAGCTGCAGGTGGTGCATCAACCGTGCCCGGGGCTCGTCGAGGCGCAGTCCGCCCACGGCCACCGCCCGACGCACCCGGTACCGCAACGTGTTGGGATGCACGGTGAGCCGTTCTGCGGCCACCCGAACGTCCCCCATCGCGTCGAGCCACGCGAGCACCGAGCCGACGAGGTCGCTGCCGTGCTCGCGGTCGTAGGCGGCAAGGAGTGTCACCGCCGGATCGCGCAGGTCGGGGCTCGCCTCCAACAGGGCGAGGGTCTGGTTGAGCAGCACCTCGGCCCGCAGGTCGGAGAAGGCGGCAACGGTCGGGTCGCCGGGGCCGTCCGGCATCGCGTCGAGCACCCGGTCGGCCTCCCCCCGTGACGTCGCCACGCCGGCGAGCCCGGCCACCGCCGAGCCGATCCCGGCCTGCACACGCACACCGGCGCGCCGCAGCGTCATCGCCGCCACCTCGCTGCACATGGCCAGGAGCGCGGAATCCGGGCGGTCGCCCGGCGCGTCCGGGAGCACGGCGTACACCCGTGCTCCGTCCGACGCCGTGAGCGCGGCCCGGCGGTAGGTCGCGGCGTGCACCGAGACGACGTCGGTGAGCTCGGCCAGGCTGAGTTCGTGGGTCGCCGGGTCCCCGGCCGGCAACGACCCACGGTCGCGGACGGCGAAGGCGACCACGAGCGCCGTCGTCCGCTCGGCCAATCCGAACACGCCGGCGACCAGGCCCGGGTCCGTCCGGCCGTCCAACAGTCCGGTCACCAGTTCGCGGCTCCACCGTGCACCCGGGGTCTCCCTGCTGCGGCGGCGGATCAGGTGCCCGGCCGCCACGCGTGCCGCACCGAGCAGCACGTCCGCCGCACGCTCGGCGAACGGCGTGGCGCCCTCCTGCACCCAGATCGTCCCCAACTGGCGTTGACCTGCGTGGATGCCGACGGCGAGCCTGCGGCGGACGCCGAGGTCGGCGTGCTCGTCGACGTGGACCACCTCCTCGCCGGTGCGCAGCCGGTCGAACACCCCCCACTCGCGCAGCATGCGCAGGTAGTCGGGTGGGCCCTGCCAGCCCAGGATGGACAGCCTGCGCAGCTCGTCGACCTGCGCGGCGTCGCTGTCCGAGCGCGAGTAGGCGAGCACCCGGCTGGCCGTGTCCTCGATGCTGACGATGCCGTGGGTGAGCAGCGCCACCGTCTGGGCGAGCGAGAACAGCTCGCCCGGGCCGTCCTCCGCAGGGTCGCCCCCGCTGTCCAGGACGTCCCTGGCCAGCGACTCCAGCCGTTCCCAGCGGACGTCGGGCCGCACCACGAGCAGCGGGACGCGCGCCGCTGACGCTGCGGCCCGGAGTTCGTCGACGGCGTCACCGGCCTTGACGGCAACGGCGGCGGCGCGGCCGCGGGCCACGGTGCGCACGGCCGCCACGGCGTCGCGGCCCCGGGCGCCGATCACCAGGACGAGCTGCCCCACGTACTGGTCCGGTTCGTCGTCGGGGTCGACGATCGTGAGCCCCGTGACGGGCACGTCGAGCCCCCTGGGTGACTCCACGACGTCGACCAGCGGTTCGCCGACGGCGGCCAGAACCTTCCGCAGGGTGGTGTCCACGGGCGATCGCCCCTTCGTCGCTCTGGCAGCCATGTCGACTCGGACGAGCGTTGCTCCCGAACCTTATCCAATCGGACAAGACTGGCCCGCACGCGCCGGATCTACGGTCCTGCCCATGCTCCGTAGCGCCCTGCTCGCCGCCGCGCGGTCGCGGGCCGTCCGTGCCGCGGTCGAGGCCGGCCCGTTCGACCCGCTGGTGAACCGGTTCGTGGCCGGCACCACCGTGGACGACGCGATCACGGCGGCCCGCCGGATCGCGGCCGACCGGCTCGTGACCGTCGACCACCTCGGCGAGGACACCACCGACCGGGCGCAGGCCGAGGCGACGGTGGTCGCCTACCGGAAGCTGCTGGGGCGGCTGCGCGAGGAGGGCCTGGCCGACCGGGTGGAGGTGTCGGTCAAGCTCTCCGCGCTGGGCCAGAGCCTCCCCGTCGACGCCGACAAGATCGCGCTGGACTCCGCGCGCCAGATCTGCGAGGCGGCCGCCGCGGCCGGCACCACCGTCACCGTCGACATGGAGGACCACACCACCACCGACTCGACGCTGGGCATCGTGCGTGACCTGCGGGTGGATCACCCGTGGGTCGGCGCGGTGCTCCAGGCCCAGCTGCGCCGCACCGAGGGCGACTGCCGCGACCTCGCCGGACCGGGCTCGCGGGTGCGGCTGTGCAAGGGCGCCTACGACGAGCCCGGCTCGGTCGCTTTCCTGCGCCGTTCGGAGGTCGACCGCTCGTACGTCCGCTGCCTGAAGATCCTGATGGCGGGGCAGGGTCTGCCGATGGTGGCCACCCACGACCCACGGCTCGTCGAGATCGCGCGCTTCCTGGCCGGGCGTGGCAGCCGCACGGCGATGGACTACGAGCTCCAGATGCTCTACGGGGTGCGGCCCCGCGCGCAGTCCGAGCTGGCGGCCGAAGGGCTGCAGGTGCGCGTGTACCTGCCCTACGGCACCGAGTGGTTCGGCTACTTCATGCGGAGGCTGGGCGAACGCCCGGCGAACCTGGCCTTCTTCGCGCGCTCGCTGCTCACCCGCGGCTGATCGGCGTCCTCGCAGCACGCGGGCGTCCTCGCAACGTGCCGGCGGGTTGCGAGGAGGTCAGACAGGCTGCGAGGCCGTCAGGTCCGCACCTCCGCGCGCGGGCGGATCTCGAAGACGGCCACCTGATCGGCCGCCGCGGCGAACTGCTCGGGGGTGCCCTGCTCGACGAGCCCGAGGCGCACGAAGAAGTCGACCCCGCCGGGCACCTCCGTCGGAAAGGCCCGCATCACCGTCCGGCGCAGGTCCGGGTCGGTCACCTCGGTCAGCGCGACGTCCTCGCGCCGTCGCCCGCGGGCGAGCTCGCCCCGGCCCGCCGCTCGCGCGTTGCCGGCCCAGTCGGATCGCGGCAGGCCCGCGACGACGTAGCGGCGCCCGTCCACCACGAGCGGCGAGACGGGGGTGGCACGCGGGAGCCCCGTGACCCGGCCCGGGACGGTCAGGACGTGGATCGTCCCGAGCGGGAGGCCAAGCCGCTGGAGGGCCTTGACGAGCCGGTTCGCCACGGGGAGCCAAGACGGTAGCTGCGATGCACCCATGAATATTCCTTCGACAGTCGAAATGATGACTCGAGGCTAGACTCCTTCGAGTGTCGAAGCAATTGGTTGTCGAGCGGGCCGCTCGGGCCGCCGAACGGTTCGGGAGCGCAGCCGACGCCGTGGACGCGGCGGCCGCCGACCTGCTCGGCGTCAACCGCACGGACCTGCGCATCCTCGGCGCGGTGGCGGACGGCGCGCTCACCGCAGGGCAGGTCGCCGCCGCCGTCGGGCTCAGCCCCGCCGCGGCCACCACGGCGATCCAGCGGCTCACGGCCCGTGCGTACCTCACCCGCGAACCCGACCCGGACGACCGCAGGCGCGCCGTCGTCGCGCTGACGCCGTCGGCTCGGCGGCGCGCGGAGGAGATCTACGGGCCGGTGGGGGAGGCCGGCGCGGGCGAGCTGCAGCGTTACACGGTCGCCGAGCTCACGGTGATCGCCGACTTCCTCGAGCGCGGCCGGGCTTTCCAGCTGGCGCAGGCCGAGCGGATCCGTGGACTGGTCGGAAAAGCACCGGCGGACGAACCGGGCGTGGGTCAGGCGTTGCCGTAGACGTGATGCGGCTCCACCAGCACCACCACCCGGCGCTCGTCGCGCATCACGCGGTCGTAGGTGTCCCAGTCGTCGTGCGTGCCGCCGGCGCCGGTGAACACCTCGCGCAGAAGGATCCGCAGGCGCTCGTCGTCGATGCCGTCGACGGGATCGTCCGGACCGATGAGCTCGCTCATGCCGTCGGCGCCCGCCCACTGCCACCCGGCCCGCCAGAGGATCGAGGTCGCGGGCCGGGCCCGCAGATTGCGCAGCTTCACCGGGCCGTAGGTGACGTACCCGACGACGGGCGTGCCGGTCAGCGGATGGTTCACCACCCCCGCGTTGACCAGCGACGAGTGCGGAGTGCCGTCAGCCCGCACGACGGAGACGCTCGCGAGCCCGTTCTCCTTCGGCACGATGCGGTGGATGGGAGCCAGGTCGGGTGCAGCCATGCGAGCGAGTCTTGCACCCTGCGGACCGGATCGCCGTCCCCCGATACGTGCTCGCAGCGGAACCTCAAGCGATGCGGCGCACCGCGGCGTCGGTGCTGAGGAAGAGGCCGCGCAGCCCCATCTCCGCGCGATCACAGGTGAGCGCCAGTGCACGCCTCCACTCGCGGTCGGCCGGCAGCACCGCGTCGGGGCCCCGGCGTTCGAGCGTGAGGATCACCGAGCCCGGACCGAGATCGGTCGTGAGCTCGTCGCGCAGCCCGGACAGAACCATGGCGAGGCCGTCGAGAAGACCGGACTCCGGGTGCTCGGGGATGTCGGAGATCGGCATGACGACGGGAGACTGCCGGCAGTCCCCGTCGACGAACATCATCCAGAGTTGGCGGACCACGGCCGCGGTGCCGACCAGGTCGGTGACGCGCCGGAGCACGTCGGCGTCGGTGACCAGGAGCGGGGCGTCTGCGGCGTTCGGAATCGGCATGACCACGAGGGTGACGACCGACCGAGGTCCGTGTGGCCGTTCCGAACAAGCTGTGGACAACCACCCCGCCATGATCGGGGTGAGATCCGGTTATCCGCCCTCGCGAGGGCAGATAATCGGATCTCGTGGCGATCTTCGGGGCGGTCAGGGCGCGAGGTGTTGCAGGGCCTCCGCCAGGTCGATCACGTCGGCGTACTTGGCGTCGAGGTCGGTGAGGTTGGACTCGTGCAGGGCGGGTGAGCGGTCGGCGCACGCCTGCCGCACCACTTGCGGGCGCAGCCCGTGGCCCAGGGCGTCGGTGGCGGAGGCGCGGACGCAGCCGGACGTCGAGACGCCGCAGACCACCACCGTGTCCACGCCGAGGGCGTGCAGGGTGGGGGCCAGCGACGTGGCGAAGAACGCCGAGGCGTACTGCTTCACGACCAGCGTCTCCCCGGGCAGGGGCTTGAGCGTCAGCTCGCCCCAGCCTCCGGCCGCGCCTTCGGCGAACGCGGTCAGCGCGGGCACCTTCCGCACGAAGAGCCCGCCGTCGACGAGGTCGGGGGAGTATCGCACCACCGTCCAGACGACGGGGTGGCCCTTCGCCCGCGCGGCATCCACCAGTTCGGCGGTGGCAGCCACCGCGGGTGCGGGTTCGGGCAGCTCGAAGGGTCCGCCCCGCTCGGTGTAGGCGCGGACCAGGTCCACCACCAGCACCGCGGGCCGGATGCCCCACCCCACGCGTCCCGAGAACGAACTGCCGTGCGGGCCGGTCACGAGTTCGACCAGACGGGGCGCTTCGGCGCAGGCAGGCCGGTCTCCGCTTCACAGCGTTCGAGGAGCTCGTCGATGGGCGGGCCCATGTCGAACACCGGCAGCTCCGCGGGACGGTCGGCGCGCAGGCGGTCGCGCAGCTCCGCCGTGGCTGCGTCGTCCACCTCGCCTGCCTCGGAGACCACCACGCCATAGCGCTGCGCACCCGCCGCCGTGACGAGCCCGCGCCGCACCTCCAGCGCGACGAGCGCCGGGTCGCGCTCCAGCGGGTCGCCCCAGCCACCCCCGCCCCACGTGACGAAGTGCAGCACATCGCCGGGGAAGACGGGCACGTCGTGGCACTTCGAGGGGAGCACCTCACGGGTGCCGTCGACGCGGTCGATCCACTTCGTGCCACGCGCGCCGGGTGTGCCGCCGTTGACGCCCCACGGGTAGGTCAGCCATCGGTCGTCGTGGATCGCGATGGTGCCCGGCTCCTCGAACACGTACGCCACGTCGACGCCGTTGCCCCCACGATGGAGCCCGGCGCCACCGGTGTCGGCGATCGTCTCCCACTTCTCGATCCGCAGCGGGTAGTAGGACTCCAGGTACTCGCACGGGATGTTGACGAAGCTCGGCCACAGGGAGTGGCCGTCGGGTCCGTCGCCGAGCGGGCGTCCGGGGATGCCGCCGAAGCCGATCGAGTAGAGCTGGAACCACTCGCCCTTGCGGTCGCCGCCGGAGTAGTGCCCCGAATACATGAAGTGTGGGGACGAGGAGAAGCCCGCGGCGTTGAGCAGCGCCGGGTTGGTCTGGCCGAGGAGCCCGCCGAACAGGTCGAACACGCGGCCGATGCCGTGGTTGCGCCCGTTGAGCGACGCCGGGTGCTTCGGCTTCCAGTACGAGCCGTCCGGGATCGTGACGTCGACCAGCGGGTAGAACCCGTCGTTCCAGAGGATCTGCGGGTCGGCCACCGTGATCATGTAGATCCCGAAGAACATCCGGGTGAGGTTCTCGTTGATGTAGTAGTTGATCGGCCCGGCGGCCTGAGGGCTCGACCCGGTGAAGTCCAGGTGCACCTTCTCGCCGGTGCGGGTGAGCGAGAGCTTCAGCTCGTAGGGGCCGTTGCCGACGCCGTCGTCGCAGATGTAGTCGGTGAACGAGAGGGTCTTGCCCTCCTCGAACACCATCTCCAGCAGCACCTTCATCGCGTCGTAGTTGCGCTGCAGCAACGCGTCGAGCGCGGACAGGTAGGTGGCCGTGCCGAACCGCTCGCACATCTCGACCACCCGCCTGCCGGCTGTGCGGCAGGCGGCGACGAGACCGTTGAGGTCGGCGCGGTTCCAGTCCGGCATCCGGACCTGATTGAGGATGATCCGCAGCGCATCCTCGTTCAGCACGCCCTTGCGATAGAGCTTGAAGGGCGGGATCACCACGCCCTCCTCGTAGATCGTGCGGGCGTCGGTGGGCATCGAGCACGGCGTCTTGCCGCCGACGTCGGACATGTGCCCGAACATCGACGCCCAGCCCACGACGCGGCCATCGTGGAAGATCGGCATGACGATCAGCCAGTCGTTGGCGTGGCTGATCGCGGCGCCGCACGCGTACGGGTCGGACGTCAGCAGGACATCGCCCTCCTCGACGGTGTCGTCGAACCCTTCGAGGAAGTCGGGCACGGAGAGCCCGAACTGGCCGACCACCATCTTCCCGCTGGGGTCGCCGATGAGCGGGAACTCGTCGTGCTGCTCCCGGATGCCCGGCGAGAGCGCCGTGCGGAAGAGCACCTCGTCCATCTCGTAGCGGGCGTTGCGCAGCCCGTTCTCGATGAGGTCGAGGGTGACGGGGTCGACGCCGGTCTTCTCGATCTCACCGGTTGCGGTCTCGATGATCCGTGCCATGCGCTCAGCCCTCCACGGGGTTGATCAACAGGCTGCCGGACGGGTGCACCGTCGCCGTGTGACCGGGCAGCACGAGGGTGGTGGAGTCCATCTCCGTGACGATCGCGGGCCCGGTGATCACGTCCCGGGCGCGCAGCTTGGTGCGGTCGTAGACGTGGGCGTCGACCTGCCCGCCGGAGACGTGGATCGGGTGCGTGTCGAGCAGCGCGGCTGACGGGTCGCCGTCGCCGTCGGGCAGGTGGGTGGCCGCCACCTGCGGGCGCGGTCCCGACACGGTGGCGCGGGCGTTGACCAGTTCGTGGTCGGTGCTGAGCAGGAACGAGAACAACCGCTCGTGCTCCAGATCGAATGCGCTGGCGAGCGTGGTGAGCGCCGACGCGGGGTCGTCGAGCCAGCGCGGGTCGACGTCGATGCCGATCTCGAAACCCTGGCCGTGGTAGCGGACGTCCACCTGGTAGGTCGTGGTCTGGTCGGGCCCGGCGACGCCCTGCTCGGCGAGCCGCCCGCCCGCCTCGGTGGCCAGCTCGCGCAGGATGCCGGCGAGGTCGTCGCCGGTCAGGTCGTGGAAGCGACGCAGCACCGTGCGGGCCGACTCGCTGCGCTTGGACGTGGTGGCGTCACCCAGCGCGCAGAGCACGCCCGGTGACGGCGGCACGATCACCGGCCACGCGCCGGTCAGCTTCCCCAGTGCGTTGGCGTGCAACGGGCCGGCGCCGCCGAACGCGACGAGCGCGAAGTCACGTGGATCGAACCCCTGCTGCACCGATACGAGTCGCAGGCCGCCGAGCATGTTCTCGTTGACGATGTCGACGATTCCCGCGGCCGCCGCCTCCGGGGTGGGCAGTCCCATCGCTTCGGCGACCTTGCCGACGGCGTTCCGCGCGGCGTCGACGTCGAGGGTGATCTCGCCGCCCGCCAGCGACGACGGGAGGTAGCCGAGCACCACGTTCGCGTCCGTGACGGTCGGCTCGGTACCCCCCTTGCCGTATCCGGCGGGGCCGGGGTCGGCGCCCGCGGACTGCGGGCCGACGCGCAGCGCCTTCGTCAGCTCGGGCACGTGCGCGATGGAGCCTCCGCCCGCGCCGACGGTCCGGACGTCCACACTGGACGCTCGCACCGTCAGGTCGCCGACCTTCGTTTCCCGGCCGATCCGCGGCGTGAGGTTCTGTACGAGGGCGACGTCGGTGGAGGTGCCGCCCATGTCGAACGTGATCAGGTCGGAGTAGCCGCACTGCTCGGCGGTCCACACCGCCCCCGTGACGCCGCCCGCGGGCCCCGAGAGCAGCATCGTCACGGGGGCGGCGATCGCGGCGTCCGCCGTGGACAGCCCGCCGTCGCTGCGCAGGATGGCCAGCTCGCCGGCCACGCCGCCCTCGGCGAGCTTGCCCGACAGCGTCTCGACATAGCGCTTGACCTGCGGCTGCACGTACCCGTTGGCCACGGTGGTGACGGTGCGCTCGTACTCGCGCAGCTCGGGTAGCACGTCGGAGGAGAGCGAGACCGGCACGCCGGGGAGCATCTCTGCCGCGATCTGCGCGATGCGCCTCTCGTGGGCGGGGTCGGCGAAGGAGTTGATCAGGGCGACGGCCAGCGCGTCGATCCCGTGGAGCTTCGCCAGCTGCGCGCGGACGTCGGCCTCGTCGAGATCGCGGATCACGGTGCCGTCGGAGGCGAGGCGCTCGTCGACCTCCACGGTGTTCTCCAGCGCCGCCAGCGGCTCCGGCTTCGGCCAGATGATCCAGCCGGCCAGACCGCCCGGCACGTACGAGCGCGCGATCTGCAGAACCTGCCGGAAGCCCTTCGTCGTGACCAGCCCGACGGTGGCGCCCTTGCCCTCCAGGATCGCGTTGGTGGCGACCGTGGTGCCGTGCAGCACCTGGGCGACGTCCGAGAGAGCGATCCCGGCCTCGTCGCACACCTTGCCGATGCCGTTCAACACGCCCACGGCCTGATCGGACGGCGTGGAGGCGGTCTTGGCCCGCCACGTGGTGCCGCTCGCCTCCTCCACCAGCAACACATCGGTGAAGGTGCCGCCGACGTCGACACCGAGGCGATAGGTCATGGAGCCTCCTGCTCACGAGCGACCCGCAGCATCACGGTGCGGGCGTTCTGGATGTGTGCGGTCATGACGGCCTGCGCCCACGTCGGATCGCCCGCCCGGATCGCGGCGACGATCTCGACGTGGTGGGCCAGGCTGCGGCGCAGCGAGGCGTCGTCGTAGGCGTGGAAGTTGCGGAGCTGGATCGGGGCATGGATGGCGCCGGCGAGTGCGGTGGCCAGCGCAGGCTGGCCGGCCACCACGACCAGCCGGTCGTGGAACCTGCGGTTGAGCGGCACGAGGGCGTCGAGGTCCTGGTCTGGCCCGGGCAGACCGACGTCGAGCATCGTGCGCGCCAACTCGTCGAGGACGGTGATGTCGGCGGCGTCGGCGCGTGGGACCGCGAGCGCGGTGATCCGGGGTTCGAGCGCGGAGCGCAGGTCGAACACGCCCTCCAGCTCGGCCACCGTCCAACTGGCAACGCGCGCACCGCGGTTGGGAACGATCTCGACCAGGCCCTCCGCGGCCAGCCTGCCCAGCGCCTCGCGCACCGGCGTGCGGCTCACGCCGAGACGTTCGGCCAACTCCACCTCGCCGAGGCGGGTACCAGCGGCGAGGTCACCGCGCAAGATCAGCTCCCGCACCGCGCCCACGGCCCGTTCCGACGCCCTCGTCACACAACCTCCCCGGCTGATTGTGTGCAAAATAGGCCCAGTGGTCACCCCATGGCAAAGCATGATGGCCATGCCTTAACTTGTTGTATACAAATTGGGAGGTTTGGACGTGGGAAAGCTCTTGCGACAACCCACCGCGCCCAGGGCCCGGTTGCGCGAACTGCTGGCCGGGCCGCAGCCCGTGACCGCCCCCGGCGCCTACGACGCGCTCTCGGCGCGGCTCGTGGAGGAGGCCGGGTTCGACGTCGTATACATGACCGGCTTCGGCACCACCGCCTCCCTCATCGGGCGCCCCGACGTCGGGCTCCTCTCCGCCGCCGAGATGATCGACAACGCCCGGCGCATCGTCGCAGCGGTGGACGTCCCGGTGATCGCGGACGCCGACACCGGCTACGGCAACGCGATCAACGTGGTGCGCACCGTGCAGGCCTATGAGCAGGCCGGCGTGGCCGGGATCCACCTCGAGGACCAGGTCATGCCGAAGAAGTGCGGCCACATGAGCGGCAAGGCCGTGGTTCCGGCCGAGGAGATGGTGGGCAAGCTGCATGCTGCTGTGGCCGCCCGTCGCGATCCGGATCTCGTGATCATCGCCCGCACCGATGCCGCTGCCGTCGAGGGGCTGGACGCGGCGATCACGCGGGCGCGTGCGTACGCCGAGGCGGGCGCGGACATGCTGTTCGTCGAGGCGCCGACCAGCGAGGACGACATCGCGCGGGTGGCGCAGGAGCTGAAGGGTGTGGCTCCGCTGGTCTTCAACTGGGCCGAGGGCGGCCGCACCCCGCCGATCCCGCTGGAGCGGATCGGCGACCTCGGGTTCGCCCTGGTCCTCTACCCGATCGGAACCCTGCTGGCCGCGACCGCCGCCATCCGGTCCCTGCTGGCGACGATCCGGGCCGACGGCACGCCGGCCGCGGCGTTGCCCGGGCTCCCGTCATTCGGCGAGTTCACCGACTTCATCGGGCTGCCCGAGGTGCTCGATCTGGAGCAGCGCTGGGGCAGCTGAGCCGGGCCGTCGCCGACGTACCGATCGAGGATCAGGCCACGGTGCCGACGAAGATCTCGGGCGGGCAGCCGAAGCCGTAGGGGTCGGGCATGAGGTCCTCGGCGTTGCCGCTCGCGGGCAGGATCTTCTCGCCGGAGACGTCGACGATCAGCTGCGTGCCCGCACCGTCCTCGATGAGCGCGGTGCCGTCGGTGTTCTGCTGGACGAGCTTCGCACCGGCGAACCGGGCGGGGTCGACCACGGGGTTGCCGACCCGCTCCGCCTCCGCCCGGCATGCCGGCTCCTGGGCCTTGAAGAACGCCACCGCGTCGGGCGCGGCCGTGACCGTGGTGGTTGCTGTCGGAAAGGTGGTGGGCGCGGCCGAGGTCGTGTCCTGCGCAATCGGCGCGGTGGTGGGCGCGGCAGTGGTGGCCGGCGGCGTCTCTCCGCTCGAGGTGCACCCGACGAGGGCCGCAGCCGCAACCAGGCCGATGAGCACCGCACGAAGCCGCATACGTCGAAAATCTATTGTGGACCGTCGAGCCGATCTACCGCCGTACGTAGGCAGATCGCCCCATTTCTGTGGTTCGTCGTGTCCGGGTCGGAACGACGCTCAGAGCCTCAGATCGAAGGCTCGCTGCAGGTGTTCGGGAGGGGCTCGTCGAAGTCCGCGGGCACCTCGAGCAGCCCGGCATCCCGTCCGAGGACGCGCGGCGTGCGCCGCTGTACCGGCACGAGGCGTGCGACGGGCTCCCCGCTGCGGGTGATGACCACCTCCTCGCCCTCCGCCACTCGGCGCAGGAGATCGGAGAGCGCCGTCTTCGCCTCATGCAGCCCGACTTCGACCATGGACCCCATCTTGGCTAACTCGGTAGCTGAGTCGACGCGGTCCCGTGATCGGGGGCGGCCCCGATCGGTGCCACCGGCTCCGCCCGCCTAGTCTCGGACGTCATGAGCCGGGACAAGGTGCGGGTGGCCGTGGTGTTCGGCGGCCGCAGCAGCGAGCACGCCATCTCCTGCATCTCCGCCGGGTCGGTGCTCTCGCACCTCGACCAGGACCGCTTCGAGGTGGTGCCGGTCGGCATCACCAGGTCCGGGGCCTGGGTGCTCGGCACGGACGACCCTCGGGAGTTGGTGATCGCGGGCCGTGAGCTCCCGTCCGTCGACGAAACGCGCACCGCACTCGCGCTGCCCGGCGACCCGACGCGTGGCGGGCTCGTTGTCCTCGACCCGGATCGCGCCGGCGAGGTCTTCTCCGGTGTCGACGTCGTGTTTCCGGTGCTGCACGGTCCCTTCGGCGAGGACGGCACGATCCAGGGCCTGCTGGAGATGGCCGGGGTGCCCTACGTCGGCGCGGGCGTGCTCGCGAGCGCGGCCGGCATGGACAAGGAATTCGCCAAGAAGCTGCTGGCGGCCGACGGCTTACCCATCAACGACCTCGTGGTGCTCCGGCGCGGCACCGACACCGTCACGCCCGAGCAACGCGATCGCTTGGGCCTGCCGGTGTTCGTGAAGCCCGCCAGGGCCGGGTCGTCGGTCGGGATCACGCGGGTCACCGACTGGGCCGACCTGCCCGACGCCATCGCCACGGCCCGCGAGCACGACCCGAAGGTGCTGGTGGAGGCCGCGATCGTGGGCCGGGAGGTCGAGGTCGCCGTCCTGGAGTTCCCGGACGGAACAGTGCGCGCGAGCGTGCCGGCCGAGATCCGGATCGTCGGCACCGGTGCAGGCGGCACCACCCCCGAGTTCTACGACTTCGAGGCCAAGTACCTCGACGACGTCTGCGAGTTCGACATCCCGGCCAAGCTGGGCGACGCGGAGTCCGAGCGTCTGCGGGAGTTGGCCGTGGCCGCGTTCCGGGCGCTCGACGGCCAGGGTCTGGCGCGTGTCGACTTCTTCGTCGGGCCGAACGGCGAGGTCACCGTCAACGAGGTGAACACCATGCCCGGGTTCACCCCGATCTCGATGTTCCCCCGGGCGTGGGCGGTGACCGGCCTCGACTACCCGGCGCTGCTCACCACGCTCGTGGAGACGGCGCTCGCGCGGGGCACCGGCCTGCGCTGACTCAGACCCCGGTGATCGTCCGCCAGATGAGGAAGCCGTTCAGGAGGATGATCACCGCCGCGGCGAGCCCGGCCACCGCGGTGGTGAGCCGCCGGTTGACCAGCTCGGCCATGATGTCGCGCTTGCGGGTGAGCAGCACCAGCGGCACCAGCGCGAACGGGATGCCGAACGACAGCACCACTTGGGAGAGCACCAGCGCCTGGGTGGGGTCCACGCCGATGCCCAGCACCACGAGCGCGGGGGCGAGGGTGAGGAGCCTGCGCAGCAGGAGCGGGATCCGGCGGCGGATGAACCCCTGCATCACCACTTGCCCCGCATAGGTACCCACCCCGGACGAGGCGAAGCCCGAGGCCAGCAGGGCCAGTGCGAATGCGAACGCGGCGGGCTGGTCGAGCACCCGGGCGAGGCCCGCGTAGACGCCCTCCAGGGTGTCGGTGTCCGGCACACCGCTGCCGAAGAACAGCGCCGCGGAGATCACCAGCATCGACGCGTTGACCAGCCCGGCCAACCCCATTCCGATGAGGACGTCGATCTGCTGGTAGCGCAGCAGGAAGCGCCGTTCGCTCACGGTGGTGGCCGGGATTCGGGTGTTGGTGAGCGCGGAGTGCAGGTAGATGACGTGGGGCATGACGGTGGCCCCGAGGATCCCCGTGGCCAGCAGCAGGCTGTCGGTGCCCTCGAAACGGGGGACGAGCCCCGCGGCTGCAGCGGTGGGGTCGACGCCGATGCGCAGCACCGTGCTGAGGAACCCGAGCAGGATGACGCCGAAGAGGCCCGCGATGGCCAGCTCGAACGGCCGGTAGCCGCGGCCCTGGAGGCCGAGCAGTGCGAACGCGACGACCCCGGTGATCACCCCGCCGGTGAGCAGCGGGATCCCGAACAGCAGGTGCAGCGCGATCGCTCCGCCGATCACCTCGGCCAGGTCGGTGGCGATGGCCACGAGCTCGGCCTGCACCCACATCACACGGGTCACGGGCCGTGGGAACCGCTCGCGGCACATCTCCGGCAGGTTGCGCCCGGTGGCCAGCCCGAGCTTGGCCGACAGCGTCTGGATGAGCATCGCCAGCAGGTTCGCGGCGACGATCACCCACAGCAGCAGGTAGCCGAACTCGGCACCGGCCGAGAAGTTCGTGGCGAAGTTGCCGGGGTCGACGTAGGCGATCGCGGCGACGATCGCCGGGCCGAAGAAGGCGAGCCGGCCCCGTACTCTGCCGCGGGCCCGCAGTTCTTCGATGGTGGACGGGGCGGGCTGCGTGGCCGTCACGACTGCGGCATTTCGACGCCGGGGGACTCGTCGACGATGTGGCCGTGCACCAACCTCGTGAGCGGATCACCGAGGGGGTGACGCTCGTCGCCGATCCGCACCCAGCGCGGACCTCCGAACGGGGCCTGCTCCTCGACGCCGACGACGACCCCGGGCACGACGCCGAGGTCGCCGAGGTAGCGCAGCGCCGCGCTGTCACGGTCGGAGACGCGTTCGACGAGGAACCGCCGACCGGCCGGCACGGTGGACAGCGCCTCGCCCCAGTTCTCCTCGTGCGGCCCCTCGCGCGGCGGGATGGGGTCGCCGTGGGGGTCGTGGGTGGGGTGGCCGAGCGCGGCGTCGATGCGCTCCTCGAGCCGGTCGGACAGGGCGTGTTCCAGCAACTCGGCCTCGGCGTGCACCTCGTCCCACGGCACGCCGAGTGAGCGGGCGAGGAAAGTCTCGAGCAGCCGGTGGCGACGCACCACGCGGAGCGCAGCGCGTTCGCCGCTGGCGGTGAGCTGCAGTGACCGGTGGTCCGGCCGCGTGATCAGCTCGCCGTCCTCCAGGCGTTTGACCATGGATGAGACCGACGGCGACGAGACGTGCAGCTCGTGGGCCAGCTGGCCGGTGGTGACCGGGCCTTCGCGGTGGGCGAGGTGGAATATCGCCTTGAGGTAGTCCTCGGTGGCCCGCGACATAGTCACCATGAAGAGCGATGGTAGACGCGTCTAACGACTCCCGCTAGCGCACTCTCACGGGCGCGGCCGGCAGCTCTGCGCGGATCACGTCGGACAGCTGCTGGAGGGGACCGCTGCCGGAGTCGACCGGTTCGGTCACCACCACGTAGACCGGACGATCGACGGCCACGTAGGTGACGACCTCGGGGTTCGGTGCGTCGTCGGAGAGTTGCAGCCACCGCACGCCGTTGATCTCCAGGAGCGCCGACGCCGGGTTCAGCTCGGACGGGCGCGGGAGGCCGCAGCGCAGCACCACGGGCTGGGGCGCGGCCGCCCACGCATGCACGCCGGGCTGCGCCGGCTCGGCCTGCGGGCGGGTCGGCAGGGTGCCGTCTCCGGACGACAGGCCGGCCGGGAGCGCGGCCAGCAACTTCGTGCAGTCCGGGCCCGCCGCGTCCGGTGCATCCACCGGCACCACCGCGAGGGGTCCGGTCTGCGGTGGCGCGGGTGTGGGCTCACCGACCCCACGGACCCTCGCTGTGATGGAGATCGCGGCCACGGCCACGGCGAGCAGCAGCGGCAGCGCGATCGCGATCACGACCGGTAGCGAGGGCCGGGAACGGACGGTGGGAGCCATGGCTCAGCAGGCTAGGTGCACCACTGGGCACGTCAGGGTGCGGGTGATGCCTCCAACGCCCTGGACCTGGGCAACCACGAGCTGACCAAGGAGGTCGACGTCATCGGCCTGGGCGCGCACGATCACGTCGTAAGGTCCGGTGACGTCCTCCGCGGACAGCACGCCCGTGATGCCGGAGATCTCCGCTGCGACAGCAGCGGCCTTTCCGACCTCCGTCTGGACCAGGATGTAAGCCTGCACCACGGCGTGCCCCTTCCACTTCGGTTGAGCTCTCCGGGGTAGGAAAGTCGGAAGCCGAACGTACCGGAGGTACCGCTGTGCCGACATCGTTCCCGCCCCCCACCGGGGACGCCGAGGCGGAAGACACACTTTCGACCCTCGGCGAGTTCGGGCTCATCGCCCGGCTCAATGCCGGCCGCGCCCAGCCCGCAGGCACGCTCCTCGGTCCCGGTGACGACGCCGCGGTGGTGGCCGCGCCCGACGAACGTGTCGTTGCGTGCACCGACGTGCTGGTCGAGGGCGTGCACTTCCGGCTGGACTGGTCCGCCCCCGACCAGGTCGGACGCAAGGCGGCAGCCGCCAACCTGGCCGACATCGCGGCGATGGGAGCGGTGCCCACCGCGTTGCTCGTGGGGCTCGCGTGCAGCCGGGACACGCCCGTCGAGACGCTGACGGCCCTGGTGGACGGGCTGTGGGCGGAGGCAGGTGTCGTGGGCGTCGGCGTGGTCGGTGGCGACGTGGCTGCGTCACCGACGCTGGTGCTCTCGGTCACCGCGCTCGGGACGCTGGAAGGGCGGGCCCCGGTCACGCGGGCAGGGGCGCGGCCGGGCGACGTCCTGGCGATCTGCGGACGCGTCGGGTGGTCGGCCGCGGGTCTCGCCGTGCTGGCTCGGGGGTTCCGATCGCCGGTGGCGGTGGTCGGTGCGCACCGCGTGCCGGACCCGCCCTACGCGGCTGGACCGCAGGCGGCGAAGGCCGGCGCCACTTCGATGATCGACATCTCGGACGGGCTGATCGCCGACCTCGGCCACGTCGCACGGGCGTCGGGCGTACTGCTCGACGTGCGCAGCCGCGCCTTCGACGTGCCTGCCCGGCTGGTGGACGTCGGCGCCGCGCTGGGCGTCGACCCACTGCAGTGGGTGCTCACCGGCGGGGAGGACCACGCGCTCGCGGCCACCTTCTCGGGTCCACTCCCCGAGGGCTGGACGGAGATCGGCACGGTCCGGGCCGGTGACCCCGCCGTGCTGGTGGACGGGCGGCCCTACGAGGGGCCCCCGGCCGGATGGGACCACTTCACCCGCTGAGGCGGGTGCAGCTACGGGCGTCGGCTTTGCGCGACCGGCGGCGTGACGGTGGGCACGTGCCCGGGCGTCGTGAGTGGGCCCGGTGCTAAGTTTTCACCGTCAGCTCTGACGGTGAAAATGGGGTTGGGAGTGCTCGTGACCACGCGCGACGACCAGCGTGCGGCGACCTACCGACGGATCGTCGACGTTGCGGTGGAGTCGCTCGTGGAGTCCGGCTTCGCCGCGACGACCACGGTGGAGGTGCAGCGCCGAGCCGGCATCAGTCGCGGCGCGCTCCTGCACCACTTCCCCATGAGGGAGCAACTGTTCACCGCGGCTGTCAACCGGCTGGTGCAGGTCAACCTCGAGGCCATGTGGGCGGAGCTCGCAGCCGCCCCGGCAGACGCCGATCCCGTGACGCGTGGCGTGTGGGTGATGCGACGCGCGAGCCGGCGCCCGTCGTTCGGCGCGGAGCTCGAGCTGTGGGGAGCCGCTCGCACCGACGAGCGGCTGCGTACGGCCCTACGCGCTGCAGAGCGTGGCGCTCTCGCTGAACTGCACGCCGTGATCGACGCGATTTTCGGCCTCGAGATCACCGCCCGGCCCCACTACCCGATCGTCGTCGACCTGACCGTCCAGCTGATGCGCGGGCTGGCGATCAGCGCGTCGCTGCAGGAGCGGGTCAGGGAGGACGAGCCACTGATCGACCACTGGGCGGACATCGTCCGCGGACTCCTCGCCGCCGACGCCGTACGACCCGATTCCTGAATCCGGAGGTGTCCCGACATGCCACCCACGCACGAGGTCGCCAACCAGGTACCACCGCTCGGAGACGTCGACACGGCCGCCGACCCCGCGTTGCTGGAGGCGCTGCACCGGGAGGACGCGGGCTGGGCCGAGGCGGAGGTCCACGCCGCCGGCAGGCTCGCCGGGAGCGAGCAGGCCCGCGAATGGGGCCGGCTCGCCAACGAGTATCCGCCGGTGCTGCGTACGCACGACCGCGTCGGACATCGGATCGACGAGGTCGAGTTCCATCCGGCTTGGCACGAACTGCTGGGCACGGCCGTCCGGTTGGGCCTGACCGCCGCCCCGTGGGGCGACGACCGGCCGGGAGCGCACGCTGCCCACGCGGCGACCACTCTTGCCTGGACACAGGTCGAGGCCGGGCACATGTGTCCGGTCGGGATGACCTACGCCGCGGTGCCGACCCTGCGTCACGCCCCGGAGCTCGCCGCCGTCTACGAGCCGTTGCTCGCCGCGCGGGAGTACGAGCCGGGGTCGCGCCCGCCTGCGCAGAAACAGGGACTGCTCGCCGGGATGTCGATGACGGAGAAGCAGGGCGGCTCGGACGTCCGCACCAACACCACACGGGCGGTGCGGGCAGCCGATGGCACCTACCGCTTGACCGGGCACAAGTGGTTCACCTCGGCACCGATGTGCGACGTGTTCCTGGTGCTCGCCCAGGCACCCGGCGGGATGTCCTGCTTCCTGCTCCCTCGGATCCTGCCCGACGGCAGCCGCAACCGGATGTACCTGCAGCGGCTCAAGGACAAGCTGGGGAACCGGTCGAACGCCTCGGCTGAGCTCGAGTACGACGACGCCGTGGCCTGGCTGGTCGGTGAGGAGGGCAACGGGCTGCGGCTGATCCTGGAGATGGTCGACAACTCGCGCCTGGCCGTCACCGTCTGGAGTGCGGCCGCGATGCGTGCGGCCACGGTGGCCGCCGTGCATCACGCCACGCACCGCAAAGCGTTCGGTGCCTACCTCCATGACCAGCCGCTGATGCGCAACGTGCTGGCCGACCTGGCGCTGGAGAGCGAGGCCGCCACCGCGCTGGTGATGCGGATCGCCGGCGCCACCGACCGTGCCTTCGGTGGCGACGACAGCGAGGCGGCGTTCCGGCGGATCGCGGGGGCTGTCGGCAAGTACTGGGTCTGCAAGCGCACCCCGGCCCATGCAGGAGAGGCGCTGGAGTGCTTGGGCGGCAACGGGTACGTCGAGGATTCGGGGATCCCGCGCCTGTACCGCGAGGCGCCGCTGAACTCGATCTGGGAGGGCTCGGGCAACGTCATCGCGCTCGACGTCCTGCGAGTGCTGCACCGCGAGCCCGACTCGGTCGTGGCGTTCCTCGGAGAGCTCGACACCGCCCTCGGCGCCGACCGCCACTACGACTCCGCCGTCGCGCGCCTGCGTTCCGAGCTCGCGGCAGTGCAGGCGGCCGGCCCGGGGGATCCGGCCGTCCAGTTCGGGGCGCGGCGCCTCGCGGAGCAGATGGCCCTCACGCTGCAGGCGTCGTTGCTCCTGCGCCACGGCCACCCCGCGGTAGCCGACGGCTTCTGCGCATCCCGCCTGGCCGACGACCGGGGCCACACGTTCGGCGCACTCCCCGTGGGAGCCGACGTGGGGCCGGTGATCGAACGGGCCCAGGTCAAGGCTGCGTAGTGCTCGTCGGGAGGGGCTCTCGTCACAGCGACGAGAGCCCCTCCCGGTCGTTACGGCAGCATCCAGCCCAGCACCGGCGTGGACTGCAGCGTGATGAGCACCGCCAGCACGAGCAACATCCCGAGGCTCCAGCCGATCACCTTGCGCAGGATCACGCCCTCCTGGCCCTCCAGCCGCACGGCGACCGCGGCGATCGTGAGGTTCTGCGGCGAGAGCATCTTGCCGAGCACACCGCCGGAGGAGTTGGCGGCCGCCAGCAGTTCGGGCGGCAGCCCAGCGCCCTGAGCGGCGGTGACCTGCAGCGAGCCGAACAGCGCGTTGGCGGAGGTGTCGGAACCCGTCACGGCCACACCGAGCCATCCGAGCACGGGCGACACGAACGCCAATGCGGCCCCGGCACCCGCCACGAACAGCCCGATCGCGGTGGTCTGGGCCGAGGCGTTCATGACGTAGGCCAGTGCCAGCACCGCCGCAACGGTGAGGATGGCCCATCGCAGCTCGGCCACGGTGCGCCCCCAGATGGCCAGCGCCCGCCACGCCCCGACACCCAGGATCAGGGCGACGATGATGCCCGCGATCACCATGAGCGACCCCGCGGTGGTCAGCCAGGTCAGCGAGAACGAGGTGGTGCTGTGCGGCTTGCCGTCGGTGCCGATGACGTCGAGGAACGGCCAATGGAAGGCGAGCTTCAGGGAGTCGAGCGCAGGCTTGAGACCCGGAAGCTGGGCCAGCGCGAAGACCACCACGATGATCACGTACGGCGCGTAGGCCTTGCGCACCTCGGCGGGTGAGTCGGGCTGGGTGGCGGTGCCCGGACCGCCTGCGGCGGCCACGGCGGGGCGGCGGGCAGCCCACACAGCGTGCGGCTGCGCCCGCGCCAGCAGGAACACCGCGACCGCGCCGAGCAGCGACGCGACGATGTCGGTGAGCTCGACGGAGATGAAGTTCGATGTCGCGAACTGTCCGACGGCGAACACGACCCCGCACACGACGGCAGGCAGCCACGCCTCCCGGACGCCGCGCTTGCCGTCGACGATGAACACCAGCACGAGCGGGACGAACAGCGCGAGCAGCGGCGTCTGGCGACCGACCATGGACGCGACCTGATCGAGCGGCAAGCCGGTGACCCGGGCGAGCGTGATCACCGGGACACCCATCGCCCCGAACGCGACAGGCGCCGTGTTGGCCACCAGCGCGACCACCGCCGCCTTCATCGGCTTGAACCCGAGCGCCACGAGCATCACCGACGTGATCGCGACCGGCGCGCCGAACCCGGCGAGGGCCTCCAGCAACCCGCCGAAGCAGAACGCGACCAGGATCGCCTGCGTGCGCTCGTCGATCGAGAGCGCGCCGAAGCTGCGGCGCAGCACGTCGAAGTGGCCGGTGGCCACGGTCATGTTGAACACCCAGAGGGCGTTCACCACGATCCAGAGGATCGGGAAGAGCCCGTAGAAGGCTCCGTGCGCTGCGGCCGACAGGGCCATCCCGAACGGCATGGCGAAGCCCAGAATCGCCACCACCAACGCCGCGGCAAGCCCCGACAGCGCCGCCCACGGCGCCCGGACCCGCAAGACTCCCAGCAGCACGAGCACGACGGCGAGCGGCACCACCGAGACGAGCGCCGAGAGTCCGAGGGAGCCCCCGACGGCCTCCGGGTTCTGCTCGTAGGCGGCCAGGACGATGTCGGTTGTCGGGGGTGGTGAGGACGGCAGTATCAGCGCAACGGTGGGCCACATGGTGGCGCAGTGTGCGTCTCCGCTTCTAATTCAGCACAGCGAGGTACCCCATTCAGGCTAATCGCTTCGATCCGATCACCCGTTAGATCCCTTTTGCCCGATACAGATCGCGCAGTACGAGAATCTCCGCGGAGTGGTGAATCGCCTCCCGATTGATGTGGAGCACGAGCGTGGCCATCGGGTGCTCGGCGTACGGTCCCTCGGCGGGCCCCACCGCCCGCTCCAGCGCCTCCGCGTCGAGCCCACGCACGCCCGTGATCCAGGCGGCGTACGTCTCGTCGAGCTGGCGCAGCGCCTCGTCGGCCGTGGGGGCGTAGACGAAGCTGTCGTAGTCGAGCTTCGGTGCGCCGAAATGCGACCCGGCCCGTGCCCCGAAGACCCCGACGATGATGTGCGCGAGCCGCCACGCAATGGTGGTGACCGGCGGCGGCACGGGCTCGGGGAACGCGAACTCGATGGTGAACTCGCCACTTCCTGCCTGCACCGGCGCACTCGACGTGCCGCGCGGACGCACGCTCCAGGAATCCGGAGCGGGCTCCCAGAAGTACTCGTCGTCGGTGAGCCCGCGCAGCCTCGGCCGCACATGACCCTGCCAATGCCAATCCAGCTGCTCGACGAGCTGGGTGGTCCAGTCGATGCCCATGGGCAGACGATATGGAGAAACTCCGACAAAACACCGAGCCCACACAGCCGCCCGGCGACGAACGGCCCGCTCGTCCGATAGATCCGCCCGAAAGGACCGCTCGTGCAGCCCTGGCGGGGCGGGGCGGGCGAACTGCACGAACGGCACTCTGGTCCGATAGATCGGCACGGCAGTGCCGCTCGTCCAGCCCTGCGCTGGGGCCCGCGGAGGCGTGAGCTGTACGAGGGTCGCGTCCCGTCGAGTGGTGTAGCTCGGTCCGGGTGAGGCTCTGCGGTTCAGATCATG
>NZ_BAAAUS010000057.1:0-7584 GCF_039534065.1 Pseudonocardia yunnanensis
CTACGTGCTCAGGCACGCCGAACGGGGACCCCGGACTTACACCACCAGCGGGGACGTGACCCGCGCAAAGTCCCAGCTGAACGAACGGCACGTTCGTGCAGTCCTATCGGACGGCCGCGCCGCTCGTCCGGCCGATGCGGTGCGCCCCGGGGGACCTCAGGCCTCAGCCGCGAGCGGCACTTCGGGGTCGTGACCGACAGGGGGCGCTCAGTCGTGCGGTTTCAGACGGGTCAGCGTCGTCGGCGCCCGGGCCCGGCCGCCGACCGGGCCCGCTGATCAACGCCTCCAGTGTTTTCCGTCACGGCCCGACAGAACGTTCAATGCTGAACCCCGACCCCAGGCGTGCCCAACCAGCCCCGCAGAAAGCAGGAATCGGCCATAGACGACTTTCGGCGCGATTTCGTTACAGTCATGTGATGTAAACTCCGTGGGGCAGCCACTGCGCGAGGGAGTTCAGAGTGCGACTCATCGAATCGATTCGATCTTCCGACGATATAGCGCGGAGATTCCGCGACGCAGGATTTTGGCGCAATTCGGGCGCGATATCCGACTTGTGCCGGTGGCGGGACGCGACACCGGACGCGACGGCGATCATGGCCTACCGGGCGGATGAGGGTTCAGCGGTGGTCAGCTATGCCGAATATGCCCATCATGTCGAGCGGTTCGCGGGCGCTCTCTACGAGTTGGGTGTGGGGCCGGGGCACGTGGTGGCGTGTCAGCTGCCGAACTGGTGGCAGACACAGGCCTTGATACTGGCTGCATTGCGGCTGCAGGCGGTTGTGGCGCCGATCACGACCACGATCCGCCCGCGCGAGTTGCAGCGGATGCTGCGGGTTCTCGGCGCGCGAGTCTGCGTCACGGTGGACGAGTGGGCCGGGTTCGACCACGCCGCGGCGTTGGGGGAGATCGCGTCGCGGTTGCCCGAGTTGCGACACCGGGTGGTGATCGGCGAGCCGGTCGGCGATGAGATCGATTTCCGGTCGTTCTTCGAGGAAACGCCGTGGGAGCAGCGCCACCCGGTGGCGCTGGACGACGCGTGGGAGGACCCGGACTGCGTCGCCATGGTTCTCTTCACATCCGGCACCTCGGGTGAGCCGAAAGGTGCGCTGCACACCCAGAACACGATGTACGCCTCTGCGATCAGCGTCGGCGACCTGGACGGCTTCGGCCGCGACAGTGTGCGCTTCACCCCCCACGCGGTCATGCACAACGTGGGGCAGAACAACGCCCAGGCGGTCTTGTTGGCCGGCGCGTCCATGGTCTTGCTCGACGGCTGGTCGGGCGAGCAGGGCGTGCAGGTGCTGGCCGACAGCGGCACCACCCATTTCGTGGGTGCGCCGTGCTTCGTCTACGACATGATCGCGGCCATCGGCGGGAAGATCCCCCATCTGCCCGCTCTCCGGACAGTGCGCTGCGTCGGTACGACCATCCCGAAGCCGCTCGTCTCGCAGCTGTCGGACGTGTTCGGGGCGCGTTTGCTGAGCGGATGGGGGATGACCGAGATCGGCATCGGCACGGTGACGCGCAGCGACGACCCGCCGGACTGGGCTGCGCACAGCGACGGCCGCCCTGTCATGGGGATGGAGCTGGACCTGCGCTCGGACACCGAGATCACGGAGGACCGGCCCGGTCGGGTGTTCGTCCGCGGCAGTGGCGTGTGCGTGGCCACGGTGGAACTGGATTCCGGAGCGCTGAGCGTCATCGCCGAGCACGACGACGGGTGGTACGACACCGGCGACCTCGCCGTGCCGGACGGACGCGGCGGGATCCGGGTGGCGGGCCGCGCCGGTGACCGGATCGGTGGGGTGTTCATGATTCCGGTCAGCGATGTGGAGTCCGAGCTGCTGAAGAACCCCGGCGTCGCGGACGTCGCCCTCATCGGTTACCCGGAGAACCACGGCGGGGAGCTGGCGTGCGCCGTGCTCGTCCCGGCCACCGAGCCGCCGATCACCCTCGACCAGCTGCGCAAGTACCTCACCGCGAAGGGCATGACCGAGTGGTACCTGCCAACTCGGGTGGAGTACGTCCAAGCGCTGCCGCGCAACTGCAACGGCAAGGTGCGCAAGGAGCTACTCCGGCGCTGGCTGATGGCGGCGGCCTCCCTCACCAGCGAGTGAGAGAACGCCACGGCGACACGTGTTCCCAAGATCAGGCTATTCGCCGACCCGAGATCGCACCATCCCAGATAATCCACCCTGCCAGGAAAGGTCAGCAGTGGCACAGGTACTCGCTTACCAGACACCCGCGATGGGTCATCTGTTTCCCACCAGCGTACTGCTGACCGAGCTGCGCGACCGGGGTCACGACATCGCGCTCCGCACCCTTGCCGCCGGCGTGGAGATCGGTCGCGACCTGGGTTTCGCGACGGAGGCCGTCGATCCCCGCATCGAGGACACGCCCTTGGACGACTGGAAGTTCGCGAATCCCAAGGCCGCCTTGCAGCGGGCGTTCGATGTGTTCGCGCAGCGTGCCGAGTACGAAGTGGATGACCTGCGCAAGACGATCGCCGATGTGTCACCCGACGTGCTGATCGTCGACGCGAACTGCTGGGGTGCGGCCGCGGTGGCGGAAGCCAGTGGGCTGCCCTGGGCGTCGTTCTATGCCTTTCTCCCTTTCCTGCGATCGCGAGGTGTACCACCGTGGGGACCCGGGCTGCGGCCGTGGCCGGGTTTCGTCGGCCGGGCCCGGGACGCGCTCGTTCGACCGATGGTGAGCGGCGCTTTCGACAAGGCGATATTGGGTCCGCTCAACCGTATTCGCACACAGGTCGGTGTGTCGCCTGTCAGCTCGGCGGATGAGTTCGTGCTCCGGCCACCGCTGAAGCTCGTCGCCACCGCGCAACCGTTCGACTACCCGCATCCCGATTGGGACGACTCGATCCAAATGATCGGCGCCTGCGCATTCGACCCCGCGCCGGAGGCAGTGCCGGAATGGTTGGCCGCTATCGACCGGCCCATCGTGCTGGTGACGACGTCCTCGGAGCGGCGGGGCGACACCGACGAGGCGCTCCTGGCGCTCACTGCACTGGCCGACGAGCCGGTCCACGTCGTGGCGACCTTCCCGGCCGGCCTTCCGGCCGGGATCACGGCGCCGGCGAACGCGACCGTCTGCGAATTCGTGCCGCACAGCGTGGTGCTGGACCGCGCGGCGTGCGCCATCACCCACGGCGGAATGGGCACGACGCAAAAGGCTTTGGTGCGAGGCGTTCCGGTATGCGTGGTGCCGCAGGGGCGCGATCAGTTCGAGGTCGCCCGTCGTGTGGAGGTAGCGAGGTGCGGCACCAGGCTGCCGGCCAAGGACCTCACCGTGACCCGACTGCGTGACAAGGTTCGGCAGGCAATGGCGATGACCGAGGGGGTCCGCCGGGTTGCCGCCGGGTTCGCTGCCACTGGTGGGGTGGTGCACGGGGCCGACCTGATCGAGCGGCGGCTACTCGGTCAGTCGAGGGGCGCGCCCTGGGCCGGCGACAGCACGCCGAGCAGTTGACCGGTGCCGGCACCCCTCGTCGCGCCGGCGCAACGTGCACCCAACCCGGAGTGGACGACCGTGCTGGAGACCCTCACCCCTCCGACGGCCTCCGGCCGGCACGCCGTTTGACACAGTGGTCTCCACCCCGCTCCGGGATGTGGCCCGGCATCTGGTCTCGGTCTGCGGCGACCATGCCGTCAGCGGCCGAGGGCCGTTCGCAGCACCGCTATCGCCTGCGCGACGGCGTGGGTCACCGCCTGGGTGTTGCGGACGGGGTTGAGCATCATGAAGTCGTGGATGGTGCCGTTGTAGCGCACGCTGGTGGTCGGCACGCCGGCCTCGGTGAGCCGGCGGGCGTAGGCTTCGCCCTCGTCACGCAGCACGTCGTTCTCGTCCACGATCACGAACGCCGGCGGCAGGCCGGCGAGGTCCTCGAGGCTCGCGCGCAGTGGTGACGCGGTGATCTCACCGCGCTTGTCCTTCTCCGGCAGGTAGGCGTCCCAGAACCAGGCCATCGACTCAGCGGTCAGGTACGGGCCCTCGGCGAATGTGCGGTAGCTCTCGGTGTCCTGCCCGGCGTCGGTCACGGGGTAGTACATCGACTGGTGCAGGAAGGTCACGTCGCCACGCTGTTTCGCGAGGATCGCGAGCACCGCTGTCATGTTGCCGCCGACCGAGTCGCCGGCCACGACGAGGTTCGACGCGTCCAGCCCCTCCGCGCCACCCTCGTGGGTGATCCATTGTGCCGTGGCGTAGGCCTGCTCGATCGCCACCGGATAGCGCGCCTCCGGCGACCGGTCGTACTCGACGAACACCACCGCCGCGTCGGCGCCCACGGCCAACTCGCGGACCAGCCGGTCGTGTGTCCCGGCGTTGCCCAGGATCCAGCCGCCGCCGTGCACGTAGAGCACCGTCGGCAGCACACCCGTCGCACCGACGGGCTTGACGATGCGGACCCGCACGTCACCGACCTGGGCCGGCACGGTGATCCACTTCTCGTCGACGTCGGGCTTGTCGATCGGCGCGGCCTGGATGTCGTCGAGCACCTTGCGGGCACCGTCGGGGCCCAACTCGTGCAGGAACGGCGGCTTCGAGGTGGCGTCGGCGATCTCCTGGGCCGCGGGTTCCAGAACGGGCTTACTCATTAGATGATCTTCCTTCCGGTGAATTGCCGTCGGCGTTCCGTCAAGGAATTCAGATCCGTTGCTAACTGGCTTCCCGCATCCCGTCCGGGCCCTGGCGGCGGTACTTCCCCCGTGAGGGCGCGGAAGCAGATCCGGGACAATGCTCACGGCGCCAACAGCTGGGAGTGATCCCGTACTGCCGCCGGAACGCCCGCTCGAACGTCCTGCGGTCGACGAACCCCACCGCAGCCGCGATGTCCAGCGTCCCGAGCCAGGCATACCGCGGGTCCGACAGCATCACCTGTGCCGCGCGTAGCCGTTGCTCGCGCAGGTACGCAGCGGGCGTGGTCCCGATCGGTTCGAACACGGTGTACACGTAGCTGACCGACACGTGGTGTCGCCGCGCCAGCTTGCCGACCTGCAGGTTCGGGTCGGCCAGGTGTTCGTGGACGTACATCAGCATCATGTCGAGAAGACGATCGACCGATCCTGGCGACCTCGGACTGGGCAGATGCGGGACGAACGAGAGATTCCCGAGCCGGCGCATCGAGGCAGGGGACGCCGGGTCGGCGTCCCCGGACGATCCGGTGACCGTCTTGCGACGTATCCCTGTTGTGCCGAACATCTGACTTCCTTTCCGGAGGTCGTCCGTACAGGCGAGTGTGCCGACGGCAGCCATTCGCGCCCATTGCGTGTCCACCAGGATTGAAGCGATGCAAACCCGAGGGCAGGTGTAGGGCGAACCCCACAGACAACCGCCATCGGCCTCCGTACCCTGAGCCGGTGGCCGCACTGCGGCTCATCGTCGGCGAGGACAACGCCCTCGTCCGCGAGGGCATCGTCCGGATCCTGGAACGCGACGGCGTCGACGTGGTCGACGCAGTCGACAACGCCGACGATATGCGCCGGTCGGCACTGGACCTGAAGCCCGACGTCGTGGTGGCCGACATCGAGATGCCCCCGAACTACGACGACGACGGCCTGCGAGCCGCCCTCGAACTGCGCGCCGCACAGCCGGAGATCGGGATCATCCTGCTCTCACAGTTCCTCGACGCCAACTACGCGCTCGATCTGGTCGGCACGCATCCCGAAGGGGTCGGCTACCTCCTCAAGGAGAAAGTTGCCGACCCAGCAAGCCTGCTCGACGCAGTCCGCCGTGTCGCGGCCGGCGGGTCCGCCCTGGACCCCGACGTGATCGCCCACCTCGTCAGCCGGCACAACGGACCCCGTCCGGTCGCCCGGCTGACACCACGCGAGCACGAGGTCCTGACCCTGATGGCCGAGGGCCACACCAACGCCGGGATCGCCGAGCGCCTTGTCGTCACCGTCCCGGCCGTCGAGCGGCACGTCACGGGGATCTTCACCAAGCTCGGCCTGCGGAAGGCCGACCGGACCCAGCACCGCCGCGTGCTCGCCGTGCTCGCCTACCTCCGCAACCAGCGCACGCCCTACACCTCCCGCAAGGGGTGACCACCGGGTTTCACCGATTTCCGCCGGCCGGCGACCTTCGGATCCACCGGGATCGTGATCCGGACGGTAGTGCCGCCTCCGCGCGGAGAGTCCACCTCGACCTTGCCGTCGTGAGCGCCGATCCGATCGACGAGCCCGACGAGCCCGGAACCTGTACCGACCCAGGCACCACCGATCCCGTCGTCGGTGACCCTGATGTCGAGCTCCTTTCCGTCGAACGAAACGGACACCGTCACGCAGTTCGCTCCCGCGTGCTTCACCGCGTTCGCCATCGCTTCGGCAACGGCGTAGTACGCGCTCGCCTCGACGGACTCCGACAGTCGCCTGCTGAGGTTGCTCGTGATCCGGCTCGGTATCGGCATCCGGTCGGCGAGGCCCTGGATGGCAGCCATGAGCCCGTAGCACTGGAGCGTCGGTGGATGGAGTCCTGCGACGAGCTCGCGGAGCTCGTCGATCGCGCTCTGGGTCTCGGTCACGGAGCTGTCCAGGAACACTCGCAAGTCGGAGTCACCGGGGGCGAGCTCGCCGCGGGCGAGTTCCAGACTGACCATCAACGCGACGAGCCGCTGCTGTGCCCCGTCGTGCAGGTTTCGGGCGATCTGGCGGCGGATCTCCGTGGTCTGCTCCATGATGCGGCGCTGCGCCGCCTTGGCCTCCGTGGCACGAATGGTGGCCGCGTCGCGCTCCCGCGCCGTCTGCTCGGCACGTAGGCGTTCGGTGATGTCGGTGAACGCCAGGACCACACCGCGACCGGTCGGCAGTTCGATCGGTGAGGACCACCAGGCGATCGGGAACAGGGAGCCGTCGCGCCGGATGAAGGACTCACTCTCACCGTGCGCAGCCTTGCCAGTACGAGCCGGCGCGAGGAGGACGCAGTTCTCATCACCCCCCGGACGGTCCGGTGGGCAGTAGTGGACGGTCGTATGGCTCGGCTTTCCGAGGAACTCGCGGTTGTCCTGATAACCCAGTGCCGCGACCGCCGCCGGGTTCGCGAACGTGATGCGCCCGTTGGCGTCGACCACCCAGATCGGCTGTGGAACGTCCCGCAGGATGCGGGAGACCACCTGCTCAGCTGTCGTCACTTGGAAGTCCTCGTGTCCAGTGCTACGCGCCTCCGACATGACCCGTTCGGACGAACAGGTTCCGACCAGCGGGCCTGGTGGCAGCCGATTTCGGGGCTAGCCGTTGCCTGTGGGACGGCCAGTATGTGCCACACGCCGCTCCCGGTGCGAGCGGAAGACCGCCCACCAGCGCCTCGAACCCGATCGGGGTGGCAGGTGCTGCCGGCGTGGTCACCGCTGCAGGAACCCGGCGTCCACCGGCAGCGACACACCGGTGACGTAGCGGGCCTCCTCGGAAGCGAGCCACACGATCGCGTTCGAGACGTCCACCGGCTCGACCATTTCCACCGGCAACGCGTTCTGCAGGCGGGCGTCCGTGCTGGGCAGCATCCGCGCTATGAAGTCGTTGACGATCATCGGGGTGTTCACCCCCGTCGGGTGCACCGTGTTGACCCGGATGA
>NZ_BAAAUS010000058.1:0-35653 GCF_039534065.1 Pseudonocardia yunnanensis
CGAAGTCGCCGTGGTCGGTGTAGCGCAGGTGGTTGCCCAGGAACTGTTGGAACTTCGCCGGGGTGACCTCGGGGTCCACCGACGTCACGAGCTCCTCGGGCGGCCCGGGGGCACATGCGACGGCTCCCAGTAGCAGGGCGCCGAGCACGATCGCAACGAGACGCCGGGTGCAGCGGAGACGGAGCCGGGTCATGCCGAGACGTCCTCCGGCTGGGCCTTGTCCGGAGTTGTCGAACCGGCGGTAGTGGTTTGCGCGGTGCCGGTGTCCGCCGTGTTGTTGGTGCGGACGACGGTGCCGTTCTCGACGGCGACCTGGCGGGTGAGCCAGCGTTGTTGGCGGATGGTGGCCAGGGCGTGGATTTTGATGCAGGCCATGAGCCAGGACACGGCGATGTAGCCGGGGATGTAGAAGAACGAGGACGGCCGCCGGCGCAGATGCGGCAACAGTTTCGCCGACCGGCTGATCTGCCACCACAGGGCCAGCACGATCACGAACACCCACTGCCGCTCGACAATCGACGCGATCATGAACGCCAACCCCAGCAGCAACGTGAAGCTCGACACCGCCTTGTCGATCATCGTGTACGCCAGGAACGGGCGACGCCACACCCATCGCCTCGACAACGCACGCAGATCCGAACGCCACGTGTTCCGCGCCCACCGCAGACGCTGCCGCACGAAGATCCGCCAATGATCAGGAAAAGTCGACCACACCTCGGCCGAACGCTGCATGAACGTCTTGTGCCCACGCTCCAGGATCAACGTGGTCAACCGCTTGTCATCACCGGACAGACACGGCACCCCGAGAAACGTCTCGTGCATGAACTCGTGCTCGACCTCGAGCAACAACTCCCGCCGATACACCGCCGTCCGCCCCGACAGACACGACACCGCCTGCCCGAGCAGACTCTGCGACGCGTTCTCATCGAAGTACCGGTGATCCAGGAACATGTCGGTGATCCGAGCCAGAAACCCCGACGAGCCGTAGACACTCTGCCGGGTCCCGACCCCACCCATCCCCGGATCAGCAAACGGCTTACACACCTGCTCGGCCACATCCGGCGCCCAGATCGTGTCCGAATCCACCAGCGCAACCAATTCCCCCGTCGCAGCGTTCCACCCCCGCCGCAACGCATCCCGCTTCCCCGGCACATCCGTGACCAACACCGTGACCGGATACCGGGCGGCGATCTCCCGACACGTCGTGTCGGAGACATCGATCACCAGGATGACCTCCAGGACATCATTGGCCAACCACGACTCGATCGCCGCGGTGAACACCGCCGGGTCCTCCTGATACACCGGCACCACCACACTCACCGTGGCCCGATGCTCGTTCTCGATCGGCCGATAAAGCACCGCCGGCACCCGCCGCACCAGCCAGCACGACCACCGCACCAACCCCAGCACCCCCAGCGGGGTGCCCAGCACGTAGTAGTACAGCGGCAGGTTCATGACCGCCCGGCACCCGACACCCAGCCCGACACACCCGGCACGGGCTCGCGGGCGTCGTCGACCTCCCGGCCGACCGCTGCGGCGAGGCGGTCGTTGGTGGCCACCACCGCCTCCAACAACGGCATCGCCACCCCCAACTCCGCGGCGAACCCCAAGAACCCGCAGGTGTCCTTCGGCAGACACGCCCCGCCGTAGGGGGCGCCACCCCGAATCCCGTACTCCGGGTTGAACGAGCCCTCCGCCGAGCGGGCCACCGTCGCCGCGATCGGATCCAACGCCACCCCGAGCTCCCGCGCGACCAACCACATCTCATTCCAAAAACTGATCTTCGCCGCGTTGAAGATGTTGTGCGCACACTTCACGAACTCCGCCTCCGCCGGATCGGCGAACACCCGTACCTCGCCCCCGAACGGCTTGAGCAACCCCTCCAACAACGCACACGTATCCGGATCCCGCGACCCGATCACCGTCATCCACGGCCGCCGGAAGTCCTCCTCCGCCGACACCGCCCGCAAGAACTCCGGGTTCGCCGCCAACCCGAACCCCACCCCCGCCACCAAGCCCGACGCCTGCTCCAACACCTCCCGCACCACCCCCTCGGTCGTCCCCGGCACCACCGTCGACCGCACCACCACCGTGTGCCGCCCCGACGACCCCGCCAACGCCCGCCCCACCGCCGCCGTCCCCGCCCGAAACGCCCCCAAGTCATACGCCCACCCCACATGCGGAGTCGGCAACGTCAAGAAAATGATCGAATCCGAAACCCCGCCCAACTCCACACCCGACGACGCATCCAACCCCCCGGCCCGCAACTCCTCCACCCGCGCCCGAGAAATATCAACAAAACTCACCTCGTGACCCGCCTCCAGGAACCCCCGCCCCGTCGCCAGACCAACCACACCCGAACCAACAATGAAGATCCTCGAGGCTTGCATCTGATGTGAGCCCTTCTGATCGGTACGATTCGCCGGTCCTTGGAAATATCTAGCGGAGGTCGTAATGGCTGATTGCGGCGAGCGGTCGTGACGGCGCGTCACAACCGCAATGATCCGAAATGTCCGATATTGTCGTGAAAGACCACGTCGGAATGCAGATCAAGGATCAGGCCCGGATCGTGCAGTCGGAGATCGCCCCGATCGCCTTCTCAACCGATGGCAGGTAGGGGTGTGATGTACGACACACGTGGGAGCACACGGTTCAGTGATTAACCGCTGCTCGATCGGAGCAATCGTTTCGATTGCTCACCTTTGTCCGATCTTTTGCCGCCCGGGTGGGGGCTGCGCTTCACGGGCGGTGCCGATCTATTCGTTCCTCTGAGTGTCTTTCGGGTCTGTCATGGATCAGTGCTCACCCGATGTGAACCGCCTGCATGAATAGATGACCACCTCGCCGAGCGTCGCCGGCGTCCCCGGTTCGACCCCCGTCGGGGCTGATCGCGTTCGACCGTCGTTTCTGATTCGTATCCCCCGGTGACCGCCGACCGTAGCGAAGAATTCATTTCTCGAACGGGTGGATCGGTTCTTTCGTCGAGTGGGCCCGGAAACTGAAAAGCCGGAAGCGGCGAGCGCTGCTTGCGTGATGCCGCTGTTTCGGTCGGTCGGGAGGCTCTGTGGCGCTGGCGTTGCGATACGGAGGAGGCTCCGGTTACTCTTGAGTGGAGGGTCCTCCGCTTCTCGGTGGAGGGTACCTCGTCACAGCGTCGAGCCTGACGGGAAGAGGATCATGGTTTCAGCTTCACGCGTCGTCACGCCGTTCGGCGCGGGATCGACAGCTGCAGAGGTCGTTGCGGGGATCGACCTGACCGGGCACCGTGCCATCGTGACGGGAGGGGCGTCCGGGATCGGCGTCGAGACGGCCCGCGCCCTCGCCGGGGCGGGTGCCGAGGTGACCCTCGCGGTGCGCAACACCGAGGCGGGGGACCGCACCGCCGAGGACATCATCGCGACCACCGGCAACAAGCAGGTCCTGGTGGCTCCGCTGGACCTGGCCGACCGGGCTTCGGTCGCGGAGTTCGTCGCAGGCTGGGAGGGGCCGCTGCACGTCCTGGTGAACAACGCAGGCGTGATGGGCAACCCGGAGACCCGCACGACCGAGGGATGGGAGTTGCAGTTCGCGACGAACCACTTCGGCCACTTCGGACTCACCACCGGCCTGCGCCCGGCGCTTGTCGCGGCCGGCGGGGCGCGCGTCGTGTCGGTCACCTCCAGCGCACACCTGCGGTCCCCGGTCGTCTTCTCCGACATCCACTTCCGGGAGCGGCCCTACGATCCCTGGCTGGCGTACGGGCAGTCGAAGACGGCGAACGTGCTGTTCGCGGTCGAGGCCACGAAGCGTGGGGCCGACGACGGCATCGCGGTCAACGCGGTGATGCCCGGCGGGATCCGGACCAACCTGCAGCGCTACATCTCGGAGGAGGAGCTCGAGGCGGCCGCCCGGAGTGCCGGCGGTGATGTCCGGTGGAAGACACCGGAGGCGGGCGCCGCCACGTCGGTGCTGGTCGCGACGACACCACTGCTGGACGGGATCGGCGGCCGGTACTTCGAGGACTGCAACGAGGCCGGGCCCCACGAGCCCGGCACGCGTCGTGGCGTTGCGGGGTACGCACTCGATCCGGAGGCGGCCGAGCGGCTCTGGGAGGTGTCGGTAGCCGCGCTCGCGCACTGAGTCCTGCCCGTACAGCGGATGGGGAGGGGTGCATCCGCTGTGCGGGTAGCGTGCGCCAGGTGTCGGGCCGTGAACTCGTCGTGCTGGGCACCGCCAGCCAGGCGCCGACTCGGTTGCGCAACCACAACGGCTACTTTCTGCGCTGGGACGGCGACGGGTTCCTCTTCGATCCCGGCGAGGGCACGCAGCGGCAGATGCTCCTCGCGGGGGTGGCGAGCAGCGCCATCACCCGGCTCTGCCTCACCCACTTCCACGGCGACCACTGCCTCGGCGTGCCGGGCGTCGTCCAACGGCTCTCGCTCGACCGGGCGGCGCACCCGGTGCGCGCGCACTTCCCCGCGTCCGGGCAGGAGTACTTCGAGCGCCTGCGCCACGCCAGCGTGTTCCACGACGTCGTCGACCTGCGGGAGGAGCCGGTCCACCGCGACGGCGCGGTGTCGGCCACCGCGGACTGGACGTTGCACGCGTGCCGTCTGGACCATCCGGTGGAGGCGTTCGGCTACCGCCTCGTCGAGCCGGACGGGCGCCGCATGCTGCCCGACCGGCTCGCCCGGTACGGCCTCGCGGGCTCGGACGTGGGCCGCCTCCAGCGCACCGGGTTCCTCGAGGTGGGCGGCCACATCGTGCGGGTGGAGGAGGTCAGCGCACCCCGGCCGGGACAGCGGTTCGCCTTCGTGATGGACACCCGCATGTGCGACGCGGTGTACGCCCTCGCTGACGGCGTGGACATGCTCGTGATCGAGTCGACGTTCCTCGACGAGGACGCAGCTCTCGCCGACTCCTACGGACACCTCACCGCGCGCCAGGCCGGCGTGGTGGCCGCAACCTGCGGGGTGCGCTGCCTCGTGCTCACCCACTTCTCGCAGCGTTACGCCGATCCGGCGCGGTTCCACGCCGAGGCCGCAGCGGTCTACGACGGGGAGATCGTGGTGGCGCGGGACCTCATGCGTGTTCCGTTTCCGGCCCGCAGGGCCGCCTGACCCCGTCAGGACCGGAGCAGCTCGGCTGCCCGCTCCGCGATGGCGTAGACAGCGGCGTTGGTGTTGGCGGACACCGGCGAGGGCATCACGGACGCGTCGGCCACGCGCAGTCCCTCGAAGCCGCGCACGCGCAGGTCGGCGTCGAGGACGGCCTCGTCGTCGGTGCCGATGCGGCAGGTCCCGGCGTAGTGGTGGTAGCTGCGCAGACTCTTGCGGATGTAGCTGCGCAGGTCGTCGTCACTCTGCACGTCGATGCCGGGTTGGGCTTCCTCCCCGCGCCACGGGTCGAAGGCGGATGCGGTGCCGAGCTCGCGGGCGGCACGCAGCCCGGCGACCTGGGCATCGACGTCGCGGCCGTCGGTGTAGTAGCGCGGATCGATCAGGGGAGCCGCGTCCGGGGCTGCGTCGGCCAGGCGCACCGTTCCGCGGCTGAAGGGCGCCATGAGGGCGACCGCGATGGTGTAGCCCGCGCCCGGTTCGGGGCCGGTCAGTGTGGCGGCGCGCAGCGGCCTGATCGAGGTGAACAGCTGGATGTCGGGCCACGGACTGGCGGAATTGCTGCGCCGGTCGCCCTTGGCCTCGCCGCCGCCGTTGCTCGTGGAGAGCGGGACGGGCTGGGCGGAGTGGTAGACGAGGGTGGTCATGGGGTGGTCGTGGAGGTTGGAGCCCACCCCGGGGACGTCGGCGAACACGTCGATCCCGATCTCACTCAGGTGGGCCTGCGGACCGATCCCGGAGAGCATGAGCAGCTGCGTCGTGCCGATCGCCCCGGCGGTCAGGACGACCTCGCCTCCACTCTGGGCGGTGACCGTGTGGCCACCGACGCTGTACTCGACCCCGGTGCAGCGGTTGCCGCTGAACAGGAGGCGGTGCACCAATGCGTCGGTGACCAGGTCGAGGTTGGGGCGGTCGAGGACCGGGAGGAGGTAGGCGTCGGCGGCGCTCTGCCGCCTGCCGTCGAGGATGGTGAACTCGCTCCAGCCGAAACCCTCTTCGAGACCGCTGTTGACGTCCTGCGCGATCGGATGCCCGAGCTCGCGGGCCGAATCGATGGTGGCCACGGAGAGCGGATGGGGCGCGGTGGGTGTCCAGGGGCGGAGGGGGCCGTTCTGGCCGCGCACGGCGGGATCGCGGCCCTCGACGTGCTCGGTGCGCTTGAAGTAGGGCAGTAGGTCGTCGTACCCCCAGCCCTTCGCACCGGCCGTGATCCACGCGTCATGGCTCGCGCGATGGCCCCGCATGAAGGCCATCGCGTTGATCGCCGATGAGCCGCCGAGCCCCCGGCCGCGTGGCATCGCCTCGGTCCGGTCGATGCCGTCCAGGACGACGGTGTGGTTGCCCCAGTCCATCGACGAGCCGGTGAGGGTGGGCCAGGCCTGGGGTTGCGCCACCGCGGCCAGTGGCTCCCGGCTGCCGGCCTCGAGCAGGAGCACCCGCGTGGCCGTGTCCTCGGACAACCGCGCGGCGAGGACGCAGCCGGCCGTGCCCGCACCGACGATGACGACGTCGTAACCCGTAGCCCCAGTCACCATGTTCCGACCTTCCCGACCTAATTGCGCCTCCGGAATGCATCTCTTCGTTGGACGAATGCGTGAGCCGAACCGTTCCCGAGGTGATCTATGGATTGCTTCGGGATCAGTTCTGGCCTGCGGATTGATGAGAAAAGTGCGGATTCGCCACAATCGGCCGAAGCGTGCTTTACAGGTACTCGGCCCCGGTGTCTTCCCGAGGCGGCGGTGAGGTGAACGGGGTGAAGTGGAAGCGCACGGTTGCCGATCCCAGGGCGATGCCATCGGTTGCCGGTGCCCCGCTGTCGGCACCGTGGCGGGTGGTGACGACGATCCCCGCCGCGCTGATGGCGTCGAGCTGGGCGAGCAGCCGGGCAAGTGCGACAGGCGCGTCACCCGGGTCGAGCGAGGTCTGGATCAGGGTGCGGTGCAGGACGTTGATCCAGACCTCACCACCCGAACTGCTCCCGACCGGGGCAGGGAGCACGATGTCGAGCAGCCAGTACGACGGTTTCCCGGTCAGCTCGGGCGTCTGATGGGCCTCGATGCCGGCCACCTGGTCAGCGCGCACCAAGCCGTCCCCGTGTGTCTGCAGCCACACGTTGGTCAAGCTCACCGCTGCCTCCTCACCGGTCGGCACGATGACTATAAGCGCCCCTGCGCCGACGTCGGCGTCATCCGATGGCCTGCGCTTCTTCTTCCGGCTAATGGTCGGAGGCCGGGGCGAGCCGGCCCTTCAGCGCGCCTACCAGCTGATCCTGAATGTCGTCGGGGAGTGGCGCGTTCTGGCGGAGAAAGCCGTCGACGGCCGAGCGGAACACCTGGCTGAACCGTGCGTAGTGGGGTTGCGCGGGCCGCGGTTTCGCGTGCTCGAGCGCCCGCTCCAACGTGCGGACGTACTCGTAGTGCTCACGGACCGCCGGGTCGGAGTAGACGACCTTGCGGGTGGCGGGCAGGCCGCCGCGCTCGAAGAGGATCTGCTGGCTGCGCTCGCTGGTGAGGAACTCGATCAGCGCACGCGCGGCACGGGGACGGTCGGTGTCGGCCGCGACGGCGAGGTTCTGGCCGCCCAGGACCCCTGAGTCGGAGGGCAGGGGAGCGACGTCGAACGTCACCCGGGGCGCCCCTTCGAGATCCTCTGTCAGCGACTGGAACTTCACCGGCCAATTGCGCATGAACAGCGCCTTGCCCGATCGGAAGAGCTGGGTGCTGCTGTCCTCGTCGAGCGCGGGGACGCCGGTCGGGGCGATCTTCCGGAGGCGGTCGAGACCTTCGGTGACCGCGACGCGATGGTCCTCGATGACGACGTCGCCCCCGTCGTCGACGACCGAGCCGCCCGCGCCCCCGATGACCTCCAATGCATTGACCGTGAGCCCCTCGTAATCCGCGAACTGTCCGGCATAGCCGTCCATGTCGTTCCCACTGCGTGCCCGAAACTTGGCGACGTCGTCCTCCAGGTCCTTCCAGGTCTGCGGCGGGACGTCGAGGAGATCGGACCGGTAGTAGAGGAGACCCACGTCGGTGTTGAACGGAAGCGCCCACAGCTTGCCGTCGTAGCGGCAGGTGGCCAGCGGTCCCGTGAGGAAGCCGTCCTCGGGGATGCGGGACTCGTCGAGGCTCTGGATGTATCCGGCGTCGGCGAACTCGGCCGTCCAGGTCACGTCGAGGTTGTAGACGTCGATGTCCCCCCGGCCGGACTGGGCTCTGGCCAGCATCTCGCTGCGTTGGGCGTCGGCGAGAGCGGACAGCTCGACGATCCGGGCCCGGCTGTCCGGATGGAGCTCGTTCCACTGGTTGACCAACTGCTGGCGCTGGCCACCCAGGCTGTCGTCACGTCCGCTGAGGATGACGATCTCGCCGTTGTCCTCGAGCCGGTCGGGGTCGTCGACGAGAGCGGTGACGGTCGTGGTGAGCAGGACGGCCGCCACACCGACGACGATCCCGGCGGCCCACCAGGCGAGCGGGCGCTCCCAGCGCCGGAAGCGAGGCATCATCGGCCACCCCACAGGCCCGCCGTGGCCGTGCGCAACGTGGTGTCGAGGCTCGCCAGGTCGGCGTCCACGCACTCGCCTGCGGTCGCGGTGGTGATCGCGGTCAGACCCGCGTCGGAGCAGCGGATCTCGCCGATCGTGACGACGACCAGCCGGACGCCGGTGTCGGCAAGGGCCGCGCTGACCGCATCGGCACCGACTCCGCTGCTGGTGTCCTCGCCGTCGGTCAGGACGACGACGGCGTCGACCCGGCCCGGATCGTCGGACGGGAGGGCCGCTGCGCCGTCGATCATGCTGCGGAAGAGCGGCGTGTTCCCCGCGGGCCGCACGCCGTTCAACGCCTGCTGCGCGGCGTCGCGCCGAGCCTGGTCGGGTGCGCCGAGTGGCACGGCCTGGACGTGGCCGGTGCCTGCCGGGTCGGGGAAGAACCAGAGGCCGAACTCGTCACGAGGACCCATTCCCCCCAGCGCTGCCGAGACGGCGGCGGCCGCGACGCCCGACCTCGTGCCCTCCGGGCCTCTCGTGGCCATCGAGCCGGACGTGTCCAGGACGAAGAGCACCCGGCCGCGGCGCTGGGCTGCGTCGTGCGCCGACAGGGTGCCCTCCCACTCGGCGGGCGGGACCGCCTCCATCGTCGGCACGGCGCCGGGGTCGATGCCGGGTGTGGTGAGCGTGGGCCCCCTCGCGAGCGGGCCGATCGGGTGGAGGCCCGTCCGGACGACCGCCGTCCGGCCGGACTCGGTGAGCAGCCATGCCCCGAAGTCGGCGGCGGCCTGCTGTTGGGGCGGCTCACTCCACGAGAGCCGGACGAACTGCTGGTCCAGGCTGCGGGTGTCCGACGGGTAGAGCGCGACGAGTTGCTCGGGGTTGTCCGTGCGCGACAGACATGACGGGCCGAGCGGATCGCCCAGGTTGAAGCGCACGACCTGCTGCTCGGACGCGATGACGGCGGCCGACGACCCGAGCAGCCGGTGGCGGCACAGGAGCCCGGGGGTGTCCGTGAGCGGGAAGCCGCCATTGTCGAGGGACACCGCGATGCGGTGCTCGATCTCGGCCGGGCCGAGCTGGTTCGGGCTCGGCGGGCTGTCCTGGCCGGGCGAGCCGTACAGGAGTGCGGTGGCGAGCAGGCCCAGCTCCGTGGAGTTCGGATCCGCCCGGACGACGTCGACCCCCTGGTCGGCGAGCTGCGTGAACGTGTCCGCCCACGTGCCCTGCCGGCTCACGCGCCGGGCGGCCTCGGACGAGGGCACAGCCAGCACCACCGGCGTGTAGGCGAAGGGCGTGGTGCCTGCGATCGCCGAGCCGGGCGGGTCGGGGAGTTCGTGGCTCGTGGTGGCGAGCCAGATGTCGGGCTGCGGCCCGATCTCCCGCAGCACGTCGGACCCGTCCAGCCAGCCCGTTCCCATCTGGATGCGCTGTCGGATCTCGTCGGGGGGAGCCTCGTAGACGTAGATCTCCACGGTGGGGCAGTCGTGGTTCTCGGTGGCGGTCCACCGCTCGTAGTCGCCTGCGAGCGAGCGTGCCGTCGTGAGGGTTTCGGGGCTCGCGACCATGCGTAGCTGGGTGGGGGGCGAGCAGCCGAACACGGCGAGGGAGACGCCGCGGGTGAACTCCCAGGCCGGGGGGACGCCGAGCGCGAGCACCAGAGCCAGCACGACGCCCACGCCCACGGCGACGCGCCTGCGCAGCACCCAGCGCAGGATCCGCCTGGGGTGGCCGCGCAGCCGAGCGACCTCGTGCCACCCCGCGTACGTCGTGAGAAATGCGGTGAGCGACGCCCCGCCCACGATCTGGACCCAGTGCAGCACGTTCTCGGGAGGGTTGGGCGTGATCGCCACGAGGACGATTCCGAGCACCGCGATGACGAACCCTGCCGCCCGCCACGGGCCACCCGGCCGTTGCGCGGGTGGCCTGGGGGCGGACGGAGCGTCGGGGTCGGTCACGCGCGTGGGTCCCCTCCCGCTACGCCGTTGTACGACCGGGCCGGTTCCTCACGATGGCCGATCAGTCACACACCGTACGCAATCCGTCCACGAGGGACGATTCCTGGCCCGATCGGGCCGTCTACCTGCCGTCAGCGTGGCTTCATGCCTTGCGCACCTGGCTCGCGGCGACCAGGACGACGGCCCCGACCACCGCCACGACCAGGTTCGCGAAGAGCTCGTACCCCGCCAGGGCGTCGATGCGTGGGATCACGAACCGGTTGAACACGTTGAGGAAGAGACCCATGATCGGCTGATATGCCAGGTGGTCGATGCATCCGCTGATGCCCGCAGCGAGCAGGAACAGTCCGAGCAGCTGGAAGGGTGTCCGCATGCCGGCGGACGCTAAGGATCAGCCGCCCGCTCCCGGATCGATCGCCGGGAGCCGCCGGGCCGACCGAGGTCGCTGCCCTTCGTGTCCGGCTCCGACCGAAGTATCGGATCGGCTGACCGAGGTACCGGCGACGCCGAGCAGCGGCCTCCCGAACATCGACCCGCCGTACTCTTCGGCGCGAGATGACCGATTCCATCCCGCCCGATCCGGCGCGTACGCGCCGCGACTGGGCCGTCGACACCTGCTTGTTCTTGCTCGCAGTGGGCGTGGGCGTGCTCAGCGCGGTCGATCGCATGAGCCTGGGCCTCGCCGAGCCGGAGTGGTTCTTCGACGTCGAGCAGGTCGTCGGGGCGCTCGGGTGCGCCGCCATCTGGGTGCGCCGCCGCTGGCCGGTGGCGTTCGCCCTGGTGCTGGTGGCGTTGTCGGCGGTGTTCGAGCTCGTCGCGGGTGCGATGTTGGTGGGGCTGTTCACCGTGGCGGTGCACCGGCCTCCGCGCACCTCGATCACCGTCTTCGGGCTGAGCCTGATCACTGCGCTCGCCTACGTGCTGTTGCGCATCGAGTCGGATGGCGACCGCGGCCTGATGCTGATGCTCGGAGTCGCATTTCAGGGCGTCGCCACCGGCTGGGGGCTCGTCATCCATCACCACCGCCAGCTCGTGGCGCGCGCCGGGGCCGAGGCGCGGCTGCTCGCCGAACAGGCGCAGCACCATGCCCGCGAGGCGGTGGCGCGGGAGATGCACGACGTGCTCGGTCACCGGCTCTCCCTGCTCAGCGTGTACGCCGGAGCGCTCGAATACCGTCCGGACGCGCCGCCGGAGGAGGTCGCCGGAGCGGCGAAGGTGATCCGTGAGAGCGCCCACCAGGCGCTGCAGGACCTGCGTGCGGTCATCGGCGTCCTCCGCGCCCCGGTCGGTGAGCTGCCCCAACCCGGTCTGGCCGACGTCCAGGAGCTCGTCGACGAGTCGAGCCGGGCCGGAATGCAGGTCGAGCTGAGCGCGCCGTTGCCGGAGTCAGTTCCCGACACGACGGGGCGCACGGCCTATCGAGTGGTGCAGGAAGCCCTGACCAACGCCCGCAAGCACGCGTCGGGAGCCGAGGTGCGCGTCCTCGTGGCGGGCGCACCCGGCGAGGGGCTGACCGTCGAGGTGTGCAACACGGCTCCTGGTTCGGCACCTGCCGCGAGCGGTGGAGCGGCCGGGCAGGGCCTGGCCGGCCTGGCCGAGCGCGTCAGGCTCGCCGGCGGACACCTCGCACACGGCCCCACCGCGGCAGGCGGGTGGCGGGTCGGGGCCCGGTTGCCGTGGCCGCCGTGACAGCAGGTGGGCCGCTCCCGGTCGGCGTACTCGTCGTCGACGACGATCCGCTGGTCAGGGCCGGGCTCACGATGATGCTCCGCGGTGCGCCGGACATCCACGTGCTCGCCGAGGCCGGTGACGGCACCGAGGTGCTCGGCCTGATCGACAGGCATGCGCCCGACGTGATCCTCATGGACATCCGCATGCCCACGATGGACGGCCTCACCGCCACCGAGGCCGTCCGTGCCCGCAGCGACGCCCCCGAGGTCCTCGTACTGACCACCTTCAACACCGATGGCCACGTGCTGCGAGCTCTGCGCGCCGGTGCCGCCGGCTTCCTGCTCAAGGACACCCCGCCCGAGGAGATCGTGGAGGCCGTGCGGCGCGTGGCGCGTGGACATCCGGTCCTCTCACCGGACGTGACCCGTCGCCTCATCGCGCGCGTGACGGACTCGGATCGTGACCGTAGGCGCGAGCACGCGCGAGAGCGGCTCGCCCTGCTGAACCACCGCGAGCGGGACGTCGCGCTGGCGGTGGCGGAGGGCAGGTCGAACGCCGACATCGGGGCCGTGCTCCACCTCGCGGTACCCACGGTCAAGACGCACGTGTCGAGCATTCTCACCAAGCTCGATCTCAACAACCGTGTTCAGATCGCCCTGCTGGCCCACGACGCCGGGCTCGTCGACGACCGGGACGGGGACGTCTGAGGCCGCCGGTCATTGCCTGGCGTCGCTGATCTCGGGCCAGCCGTCCGCGCTCCACGACAGTTGCTGCAGAGCGAGATGCGGCTTCCCGCCGTCGGCGCGGTCGTAGTAGTGGTAGGCGAGGATGCCGTCCGACACCGACTCGCCGCCCGGCCCGACCTGGTTGCCGGAGGTGGCGAGGAAGGTGCTGCCACCCCCGTCGAGCAGGCTCTTTCCGTCGCGATCCACGTACGGGCCGGTGACGAGGCGGGAGCGGCCGATGACGATCCGGTAGGTGCTGTCCACGCCACGGCAGCACGTGTCCCATGACGTGAAGAGGTAGTACCACCCTGCCCGGTGCACGATGTAGGGCGCTTCGATGGCGTACGGCGGGTCCTGCCGGCTGGCCAGATGCAGCGGTTCGCCAGCGTTCGCGGCCACGTGGCCCGACGGCCAGTCGAGCGGCAGCATGCGGATCCCGCTCCAGTAGGAGCCGAACGCCATGTACGGCCGTCCCCGGCCGTCCTCGATGATCGCCGGATCGAGTGCGTTGTAGTCGTCCGACGGCACGGAGCGCAGGACCTGGCCTTGGTCCACCCATTTGTAGGCGGCATTGTGGGGGTCGAGCGTGGTGTTGGTGGCCAGTGCGATCAGCGAGTCGTTGGTGCCGAACTTGGACGCCACGTAGTAGAGGTAATAGGTACCTCGATAATGGTAGACCTCGGGCGCCCACAGGTTGTTCACCCCGGGTATCTCTTTTTTGATCCACGACGGGATGGAATCCCACACGGTGCCGGCGAAAGCCCAGTCGTGACCATTGGGAGAGCTGCGCACCTGGATCGTTCCGTTGCCCACGGAAGGGTCGCCCGTGGAAAATACGTACCAATTCTGGCCGGGCCCGCCTGCCACGAGCGCAGGGTCATGGGTGTCGAGGTCGCCCGTGAGTCCCGAGGAGCGGGAGCTGGAGTCGGGCACGCCGGCCGTTGCCGACGGCGCCGTGACCGTTGCCAGGGACACGAACACGGCTGCAGCGACGGTCAGAAGGCGTGCGAGTCGCACGGGCATCATCCATTCGAGACGGGGAACTTTGCTCCTCGGGGAATGCCAGCGTAGGTGTTCGTGGAGCTCTCGGCCCTGCTGACAAGGGTGAACCCTCACCAGAGTGACCATGACCACCCGCCCGGAAACCGGTCGCCATCGCGCTCTGCGATCACTGTGGGCGGGACGGGTGCATCCGCGGCCCGAACGCCTGCCCAGGCCAGGGACCGGTCGGGGGTGAGATCGACGGGCCCGGCCGGTGGGTCAGACTGCGGGGGTGACAGGAGAAGCTGCGTCTGTCGACGCCGTGGTGCCGGACCCGTCCAACGCCGAGCAGCTACGCGACTGGAACGGGGATGCGGGTGCTTTCTGGGCGGCGCACGCCGAACGCTTGAACGAGGGCGTCGCCGGATATCACGGCCACTTCTTCGAGGCTGCCGCGATTGATGCGAAAGCGGACGTGATCGACATCGGGTGTGGCAGCGGCCAGACCACCCGCGACGCTGCACGCCGGGCGTCCGACGGATTTGCACTGGGGGTGGATCTGTCCTCGCGCATGATTGATCTCGCGCGCCGGACAGCGGAACGAGAGCGGGTGCCGAACGCCCGTTTCGAACAGGCCGACGCTCAGAATCATCCCTTTGCCGACCGGTCCTTCGATATCGCCATCAGTCGTAACGGGACCATGTTCTTCGGTGACCCCGAAGCCGCCTTCGCGAACATCGCGCGTGCGCTGCGTCCCGGTGGGCGTCTCGTCCTCATGACCTGGCAGCCGTTCGAGGAGAACGAGTGGATCCGCACGTTCCTCGGTGTGCTGGCCGCGGGGCGTGAGCTTCCGCTCCCGCTGGGGGCACCGGGGCCGTTCTCGCTGAGCGACCCGGAACGGGTGCGTCACCTGCTGACGTCGGCCGGTTTCACGGACGTCCGGCTGCGCGGGGTGAGCGAGCCCATGTACTTCGGTCCGGATCTCGACGACGCCTACCGCTTCGTGTCCACGCAGTTCGGGGGCCGGCTCGACGGACTCGACGCGGACGCCAGAGCCCGTGCACTCGACGCCCTGCGGGCCGGCATGGCTGAGCACGACACGGATCGCGGTGTGCTCTACGACTCGGCGGCCTGGATCACCGTGGCGCGGCGCGGCCCGGCCTGAGGTTCAGCTCACCGCGGCGGCCACCAGCAGCACGATGCCCACGATCACGGCGGCGAGCGCCGACCACATCAGGATCCGTTGGGCCCGCTGGGTCGACTTGCGCAACTCGGCCTCACTGCGGGTGGAGATGACGTGCACGCCGCTGGCCGGCTTGCCGATCACCACCTCGCCGCCCTGGTCGCTCGCCTCACCGAGCACGTAGAGCGGGGTGCCGGAGCGGACGATCCACTCCTCGCGCTCGTAGCCGATGGTGTCGCTCCGCATGCCGATGCTGATGCCGAGGAACGAGATGGAGCTCGTGCCCTGGTCCGGGTCGAACTGGTCCAGCACCCGCTCGGCGTGGTCGATCGCCAGCCCGTCCGGTCGCACCAACACGCTCCCGGTGGCGTCCACCACCCGGAACGGCTGAGTGCTCGCCAGCTTCGCAACGGTCTCGGTGCGCTGCGTGCGGCTCCTGTTGCCGTCGGAATCGGTGGAGGTATCCCAGTAGCGGCGGCGGATCTCGTAGCGGTACCAGATGCAGGGGAGCTCGGCCAGCTCCGACTTCAGCTCGCCGATGGGTCCTGGGGCGGCCGTACCGGTCACTTCGGAAATCCGGCTGAATGCACTTCCGCCGAGCTCGCGAACGGTTGCCAGCTCGGCGGTCAATTCGGCGGCGGTGGACGTTTCCGTGCCCAGCATCGCCTGCCAGCGCCGCTTGCCCCGCACGGCGAAGGCAACGGCGATGGCCGCTCCGACCAGGAGAATGACGCCGATGATCGCCAGAACCACGGGCGGAGGCTACATCGGCTCCGTCAGTGCAACTAACACGGGGACGTAGGTCGTGACCGCCCTCCCGATCGCGATTGTGGGGAAGTCCGGAAAATTTCCTGACCGTTTCGAGGGTGTTCTCCTTTTTGTTCGAGTCGCCCGCCCGGAAAACGTTTGGACAGGCCACCCAGACTGAGCGTTGTGCACGTACCCGCCGCCGGCGCGCCCTCCGCCCGGTCGAACGAACTGCTCGGCCTCGCTCCGCAAGCGCGTGTGCTCATCGTGAACTGCGACGACTTCGGGATGTCCCCTGAGGTCAACGCCGCTGTCGTCCAGTCGATCGAGGAGGGCATCGGCACGTCGTGCAGCTTGATGGTGCCGTGCCCCGGCGCGACCCATGCGATGGCGCTGCTTCGGCGGCGGCCGCACATCCCGTTCGGGATCCACCTCACTCTCGTGTGCGACACGGACCGCGACCGGTGGTGGCCGCTGACCGCGAAGGAGCGGGTGCCGTCCCTCCTCGACGACGACGGCGAGCTGTTCGCGCCGACCCAGGTGCCCGAGCTTCTGGCCCGGGCCCGGACCGACGAGGTGGAGCGGGAGTTCCGTGCCCAGATCGAGGCCGTGGTCGACGCCGGTCTCACGCCGACGCATCTGGACTGGCACTGCCTTGCCGACGGCGGGCGCGCCGACATCTTCGACCTGACGGTGGCGCTGGCACGGGAGTACGGCCTGGCGACGCGGGCCTGGCTCGAGCGCGGCCGGGGACTGCTGCGCCGCCGTGGCGTGCCCGTCGTCGAGCACGAGTTCCTGGACAGCTTCGGTCTCGACGTCGAGGGCAAGCAGGCCCGGTACGCAGAGCTCCTGCGTGAGCTGCCGGCGGGACTCAGTGAGTGGGCGGTGCATCCGGGACTCGGTGCCGAGGATCTGCGGGTGCGCTGCACCGACCACGAGTTCCTGACGTCACAGCGGGCCCGCGACATCATCCGTGAGGAGGGGATCGTGCTGATCGACTACGGCCTGCTCCAGAACGCGGGGCGGCGTCCCACCGTCGATCCTGATCCGGGCGCCTGCTGAGGGACCCCTGAGAACGGAAAATCCGGATGGGAACTACCTGATAGGCGCCTATCGTTCATTTCACGGAGCGCGCTGACCAGGCGCGCGTCGCAGGGGAGGTTGCGTGACCGAGACAGCTGCCGTGACCCGGGAGCAGGAACTGCCCATCCACATGCGGCGAGACGCGTTCGATCCGGCGCCAGAGCTCGCAGAGCTGCGGGACGGCCCCGGGATCGGGCGTATCCGCACCCCCTTCGGCCTGGAGGGATGGATCGTCACGCGCTTCGCGGACGTTCGGGAGGTGCTGAGCGACAGCGAGCGGTTCAGCAACTTCCGGGTCTCCGAGCTGCGGCGACCGCCGGGCCTCGAGGATGTGAGCGAGGAGGAGCTCGTCCGGATGCGGGCGGGCAACCTGCTCGTGTTCGACCCGCCGGACCACACGCGGCTGCGGAGGCTGCTCACCCCGGAGTTCACCGTGCGCCGGATGCGCAGGTTGGAGCCGCGTATCCGGGAGATCGTCGAGGAGCACCTCGACGCGATGGAGCGCAGCGGGCCGCCCGCAGACCTCGTCCCCGACTTCGCTCTCCCGGTGCCCTCGCTGGTGATCTGTGAGCTGCTCGGTGTGCCCTACGCGGACCGCTCCGAGTTCCAGGAGCGCAGCACCCGGCTGCTCGACCTCTCGGTGCCGACCGACGAGCGGATCCAGGCGGGCCGGGAGTCGCGTGTCTACATGGCCGACCTCGTGAAGGGCGCGCAGGCCGACCCCGGCGAGGACATGCTGGGCATGCTCGTGCGCGAGCACGGCGACGAGCTGAGCTTCGACGAGCTCTGCGGCATCGCGTCCCTGCTGCTGATCGCCGGTCACGAGACCACCGCCAACATGCTCGGACTCGGCACGCTCGCACTGCTGCGTCACCCCGAGCAGCTCGCGCTCCTGCGTGACGAACCGGAGCGCGTGGACGCCGCGGTCGAGGAGCTGCTGCGCTGGCTGAGCATCGTGCACTCCGGCACGGGCAAGATGGCGACCACCGACGTGGAGATCGCCGGGCAGAAGATCGCCGCGGGGGATTTCGTCATGTGCGCCCTGCCCGCGGCCAACCGCGACCCGGAGCTGTTGCCCGACCCGGACAAGCTCGACATCACCCGCGGCGCGATGGGGCACCTGGCGTTCGGGCACGGGATCCACCACTGCCTCGGCGCACCGCTCGCGCGGATGGAGATGCGGATCGCGTTCCCGGCACTGCTGCAGCGCTTCCCCGGGCTTCGCACCACCGACGCCGAGCCGGGCTTCCGCTCGTTCAACGTCATCTACGGGCTCACCTCGTTGCCGATCGCGTGGTGAGGACCGCACGCTGAGGTGCGGGCGGGAGCGGTCGCCGTAAGGCGCCGCTCCCCAACCCGTAGGCCCTCGGGGGCGACGAGGGTGCCCTATCTCGGGGGCTGGGTGGGGATCCGGCGTGCGAAGAACACCCCCAACAGCGCGACGAGCGCCAGCACCGTGAGGGCCGAACGAAGGCCGTCGACCCGGGCCTGAGCGTTCACGTCCAGTACCGCCGCCGTCACGTCCGGAGCGACCCCGGCGTTGATGAGCGCCGTCTCCAGATCTGCGTCGGACAGGAACGGGACCCCGCCGGCCAGCTCGACGTCGGCCTGGGTCTTGACCTGCTCGGGGATCGCCGGGTTCTGCTCGACGCCCTGCAGGAACGACGTCGTGAGCGCGCCGATGAGGATCGAACCGGCCAGCGCCGTGCCGATCGCCGCGCCGAGGTTGGTCGCGGTGTTCTGCAGCCCACCCACCTCGGGGCTCAGCTCGTCGGGCACGGCGGACACCGTCACCGCACCGAGCTGCGATGCCAGCGCGCCGATCCCGAGGCCGGCGAGGAGCAGCGGGACCGTCACGATCGTGGCGTCCGCGCTCGCGTCGATCGCGGTCAGCAGAACAACGATCCCGAGGAACATGGCGAGCAGGCCCAGCCGCACCACACGGCGCGGCGATGCGTCGGGGAAGAACCTCGGGATGCCGATGGCGGCGATGAGCAGGGTGATCGACAGCGGCAGGATCCGCACCCCCGTCTCCAGCGCGGTCAGACCCAGCGACACCGACAGGTACAGCGGAATGGTGAAGAACAACCCGGCCTGGACGAGGAAGAGGAACAGGAACATCAGCAGCCCGCCGGTCATCTGGCGGTTGCTGAACAACGACGGCTTCACCAGGGGCTCGCCGCCTCTCTCCTCGATGTGCGACTCCCGCTCGAAGAAGAGCCACATGACCAGCAGCCCACCGAGGACGAACCACACCGTGAGCGAGAGGCCGAGCAGGGAAGGGGCGCCCGCCTTGGCCGTCACCCACCCCCATTCGGCCGAGCGCAGGACGCCGAAGACCGCAAGGCCGAGGCCGATCGCGTTGAGGAGCGCGCCCACGACGTCGAACCCGACCCGGGTCTCCAGCGGAGCGTCGGAGATGCGGCGGGCGAGCAGGAGGATCGCGGCGACGATCACGACCTCGCCGACGAACACGTACCGCCAGGAGAAATAGGTCGTCGCGATGCCCCCGACCAGCGGACCGACGGCCACCGCGATCGCCCCGGCGCCCATGACGAGCCCATACGCGCGTGGCCGTCCCTCGGGCGGGAAGTTGCCCGCGACGAGCGCGACGATGGCCGGCAGGATCAGCGCGGCACCGACGCCCTCCAGCACCGACCAGCCGAGAATGAGGATCGGCAGGTTCGGAGCGAGCGCGGTGATCAGCGAGCCGAGGCCGTAGACGACGCAGCCGATCGCGAACGCACGCCGACGGCCGATCATCGATCCGATCTTGCCGCCGGGCACCATGCACATGGCCATGACCAGCGTGTAGAGCGTGATCGCCCCTTGGATACCGGTGACCGTGGTGCCGACGTCCTTGGCAACGGTCGCGATGGCCACGTTCATGACCGAGGTGTCGAGGGTCATGAGGAACTGGCCGGCCGACAGTGTGAGGAGAACGCCGCCGGCGGCCTTACCCGCCCGTTCCGCTGCTGCGCTCGTGCTCATGCGCGGTCGGCCCTTCTGCTGTGTCGGCGTCGCCCGGCAGCGACTGTCCGGCACCGAGGGCACGGCGTCCTCATCCGCGCCGGGCGAGCGAAGTCGTGCGCAGCGCGCAGCCCGGGAGCCGACTCGTTCATTCCGGGTGATGCGGCGCCGTGCGGCGGGTTGGACGGTGAGGAACACAGGCGACTCGCCGTGTCGGCGTGAAACCGGGGCCGGCGCGGATCGGCTCCGATGAGCGAGTGCCTGGGAGGGGATCCCACGATGAAGCTCGTCGTCGACCTCACCCGGTGTCAGGGCTACGCGCAGTGTGCGTTTCTGGCCCCTGGCGCATTCACGATGCACGGGGACGAAGCACTGCTGTACGACCCCGACCCCAGTGACGAGCAGCGGGAGCGTGTGTTGCGGGCCGCGGCGGCCTGCCCGGTGCAGGCCATCGTCCTCGACCGGGTGGGCAGTCGGAACGGGGCGCGTCAGGCAGAGGCGGTGCGTCGGGCCGAGGCGGCCCGGAGCGGGGCCGACGAGGGTTTCCTCGGGAGCGGGCGGATCGTGATCGTCGGGGCCTCACTCGCGGGCATGCGGGCCGCTGTGGCGCTTCGCCACGAGGGATTCACCGGCTCGTTGACACTGATCGGGGACGAACCCGACGTGCCCTACGACCGGCCGCCGCTGTCCAAACAGGTGCTCGGCGGATCGGTACCGGCGACACACACCGGGTTGCCGCGACGCGATGACGTCGACGCGGAGTGGCGGCTCGGCGTGCCTGCCACGCAGCTGGACCTGGCGGGCCAGCAGGTGCACCTGGCCGATGGTGCGAGCGTCGGGTTCGACCGTCTGCTGATCACGACCGGCGTGCGCGCCCGGCCGTGGCCCGACCCTGCAGAGGCGCGGCTGGATGGCGTGGTCGTACTGCGCACCCGCGCTGACGCCGAGCGGCTGCAGCGGCTCGTGGCCGCGCGGCCGCGCCGCGTGCTGGTCATCGGCGCGGGGTTCACCGGTTCCGAGGTGGCGTCGGTGTGTCGCGAGCACGGGCTGGCGGTGACCGTCGCCGAGGCCGGACCCGCCCCGCTCGTGGCGGCGCTGGGCAGTGCGATCGGCGAGGTCGCTGCGGACATGCAACGCGAGAACGGCGTCGACCTGCGCTGCGATGTCATGGTCACCGCTCTGGAAGGCGATGCGGGCGGGCGGCTGCGCCGTGCCCACCTGTCCGACGGCAGCACGATCGACGTGGACATCGCGGTGGCCGCCCTCGGCGGGATCCGCAACGTCGAGTGGCTGGCGGGGTCCGGGCTGGCGGCCGGGCGGTGGGGAGTGGCCTGCGACGCGGGTTGCCGAGCATTCGACGTCAACGGCCTGGTCACCGACAACATCTTCGTCGCCGGGGACGTCGCACGCGCTCCGCAACCGATGTTCGGCTACCAGTTCCTCGCTCTCGAGCACTGGGGCAACGCGGTCGCGCAGGCGGAGGTCGCGGCCCACAACATGCTCAGCTCACAAGCTGATCGCTGGCCGCACCTGGCCGTGCCGGCCTTCTGGTCCACCCAGTTCGGCAGCGAGATCAAGTCCGTGGGAGTCCCGAACATCGCCGACGAGGTCGTCGTCACCCAGGGCTCGATGCCCGACCGCCGGTTCATCGCCGCCTACGGCCACCAGGGCCGCGTCGTCGGAGCGGTGACCTTCGACCAGTCGAAGTGGCTGGAGTTCTACGAACGGCTGATCGAGCGGGCTGCCCCGTTCCCGCCCACGTTCCGCGGCGTCGACCAGCCTGCCGAGATGGTGCCGATCCCGGCCGGGTTCCCCCAGCGGCCGATCCCCACCCAGGACGCCACCGTCGTTGTCACGGGCCACGACCCGAGCGAGCGGCGCGCAACGTTGGTGCGCTGACACCGCACCCCGAGATTGCCCACGAGTGCCCGGACCAAGGAGGCGGCGCCATGGCAGACCCCAGCGTCTTCGCGCAGATCCTCGACTACTCCAACCGCGCCAACCCCTATCCGCTCTACGCGGAACTGCGCAAGACTCCCGTCGCCCGCCAGGAGAACGGCAGCTACGTGGTGAGCACCTACCGGGAGATCGAAGAGCTCTTGCACGATCCGCGGATGAGCTCGGACGTGCGCAACCTCGCCCACCCGGCGGCCGGCGTCCCCAGCCAGGAGTCGTCGCCGAGCTTCCTGCGACTCGACCCACCCGAACACGACCGGCTCCGGCGCCTGGCGATGCGCCATTTCGGCCCGCCCCACACACCGGGCCGGGTCGACGGCATGGTGCCCGATCTCCGTGGCATCGTCACCCGCCTGATCGACGGCTTCGCCGGCAGGAACGAGGTCGACGTCGTCGACGACTTCGCCTACCCGTTCCCGGTCACGGTGATCTGCGAGTTGCTCGGGGTGCCCCGTGAGGACGAACCGCGCTTCCACGTCTGGGTCGAAGCGGGCCTGGAGGCGCTCGACCCGAAAGCGGCGAGCCCCGAACAACAACAGAAGCACGCCCAGGCCAGCGCGGAGATGGGGCAGTACCTCACCGAGCTCATCGAGAGCCACCGCCGAAGCCCGGGCAGCGACCTGCTCTCCGCGATGGTCACCGACGACGGACCCGACGGGCGGATGTCCCAGGAGCAGCTGCTGAGCACAGCCTTTCTGCTGCTCGTGGCGGGGCACGAGACCACCGTCAACCTCATCACCAACGGCATGCTCACCCTGCTGCGCCATCCCGACGTGCTCGAGCGACTGCGCCGCGACCCCGACCTGCCCATCCGCTTGGTCGAGGAGCTACTGCGTTACGAGCCTCCCGTGCACTTCGTGCCGTGGCGCGCCGCGCTGGACGACATCGAGATCGCCGACACCACCATCCCGGCGGGCTCGCAGGTCATCCTGGTGCTCGCGTCCGGCAGCCGCGACCCTGAGCACGCACGCGAGCCCGACCGGTTCGATCCCGATCGGTTCGACCCGGACCGCTTCGGACTGGCTCGCGACGACGACCAGCACCTCGGCTTCGGCGGCGGCATCCACTACTGCTTCGGCGCGCCCCTCGCCCGGCTGGAGACCCAGATCGCGCTCCGCGAGCTCGCCTGCCGGCTCGAGCACCCACGTCTCGTCGCCGACCCCCCGCCGTACCGGCCCAACCCGGTCCTGCGAGGGCCTCTCCACCTTCCCGTCCGGTTCGATGGGATCGTCCCCGCGCAGCCGACCGCCACGACCGGCCGTCACGAACCGGAGGAGCAGCCCGTCGCGCAGGGCACCTGACGTACCGGGGTCGGCGCAGACCAGGCCCGAGCTGCGGTTCGTCGAGCCCGCCCCGGTCCTTTCGGTGGCGGCGCCGGTCGCCAGGCGGCTATCGTTGTCGACTCTGCCGGGAGCTGACGAGCAACCCGCAGTCGTACCTGCGGGCCCAGCGGCTGCTGCTGGTGCTGGACGACTTCGAGGATGTGGTAGACGCGGCACCGTTGCCGGAGCTGCGGTGGTCGCTTCCGACCTGGTGCTGCCGGTGACCAGCCGGACGGTGCCGCGGCTGCGCGGCGAGCATGAGCTCCGCGTTCTCCCGTTGCCGGTTTCGCCCGTCGGGGGCGGCCGGGACGCTGAGAAGCTGCGCGCCCGTGCGTCGGTGGACACCCCTTCCCGGGATCCTCGCGAGCACCCGGGAGGAGGAGAGGCATGAGAGGCACGGCGCGCCGTGGTCTGATCACAATCCTGTGCGCGATCGCCGGAACGGTGCTGACCGGCTGCCAGGGCGGTGGCGACGAGGATGCGCAGGCGAACTCCGGCGGCTCGATCGACGTGGCGATCGTCGCCAACCCTCAGACGCAGGACCTCGCGCGTCTCACTCCGTCGCTCTTCACGGCGCAGAGCCACATCGACGTGAACTACACGATCCTCGACGAGGGCACCTTGCGTGAGGTCGTCACGAGCGGTGAGCCGGACGGGGGCCGCCAGTACGACGTGGTGATGCTCGGCCCGTTCGAGGCCCCGCAGTTCGGCAGGGACGGGTACATCAGGGACCTCACCCCCATGGCCTCCTCGGACAGGGCCTTCGCCCTTGACGACATCATTCCGTCGGTACGGAATGCCCTTTCGTATCAGGGCAGACTGTATGCAGCGCCGTTCTACGGGGAGTCGTCCTTCCTGATGTACCGCAAGGACGTCCTCGCGGCCGCCGGCATCGAGATGCCGGCACATCCCACCTGGAGGCAGGTGGCCGAGATCGCGCGGACGATCGACACGCCCGAAAGGGCCGGCATCTGCCTGCGCGGCAAGCCGGGCTGGGGCGAGCTCGGGGGGTCGTTCGGCACCGTGCTGAACACGTTCGGTGGGACGTGGTGGTCCGCCAAGCCGGACGGCTCGGTGGACAAGGCGATGGTCGACCAGCCGGAGTTCCGCAATGCGCTCCAGTTCTACGTCGACCTCGTCAGGGACGCCGGCGAGCCCCGTGCTGCCACCGTGGCCTACAACCAGTGCCTCGAGCAGTACCTCGGCGGCAAGGTGGCGATGTGGTACGACGCGACCGTCGCCGCCGGCCTGCTCGAAGCCGACAACAGTGACGTGAAGGGAAAGAACGGCTACGCCTCCGCCCCGGTCGAGCGCACTCGCGCCTCGGGATGGCTCTGGTCGTGGGCGCTCGCCATTCCGGCGACGTCGAGCAAGGCGGACCTGGCCTGGAGGTACATCTCGTGGGCGGCCGGACCGCAGTACATCAAGGATGCCGGTCCTCGGATCGCCGGAGGTTGGGCCGCCATCCCTCCGGGCACGCGCCGATCGACCTACGAGATCCCTGAGTACCAGAAGGCGGCCCGCGCGTTCGCTTCCCCGACGCTGGCCGCCATCGAGTCGGCGCCGGTCGACGACCCGGGTACCACGAAGCGGCCGGGCCTGCCGGCAGCCGTCGCCTACGTCGGCATCCCCGAGTATCCGGACGTCGGCAACCAGTGCACCACGCAGTTCGCGGCCGTGATCGCCGGCAGGTCGTCGATCGAGGCCGCGCTCGCGAACTGCCAAGAGATCGCTTCCCGCGTGGGTCGGTAACCGTGCGGCCGCGACACATCGCAGTAGTGGCGTTGATTCTGGCGGCGACAGTTGCGGGCTTCATCGTCGCGCGCATGCACGCAGAGGGCGACGTCCGGCGCGAGGCCGAGCACAACGCCGAGGTCGCGGCGGCACAGATCCATGGGCGGATCGAGCAGGCGGCATCGCTCACCGAAAGCCTCCGCCGGTTCATGCTGGACGCCAGCGGCACCGGCGTCACAAGCGACCAGTTCGCCGGCAACGCGCTCAACTGGCTCAGCCCGGCCGGCTTCCCAGCCGCCGCATGGGTCGAGCCGGTTCCCGACACACAGCGAGCGGAGTACGAGCAGCGAATCGGCCAGCCGATCGTGACACCCGACGAGCAACACAGCGTCGTGCCCCCCGGATCGCGCTCGTCCTATCTGCCGGCGACGCTGGTGTCCGGCTTTCCTCCCCTGGCCCTGCCCGGCACGGATCTGAGCGGTGGACCGGACATGGCCGATATGGCCGCGGCGCTCGATCGCGCGACCCGCATCGATGGCGTCTCCGCGGCGCCTGTGTCCGGCCCCGACACGGGGACGAACAGCCTCCTCATGGTCGCGCCGGCACCGAATCTCGTCGGGGATTCTCTGCGCCCGGGGTACGTGGTGGTCTTCGTGCCGGATCAGACGCTGACTGCGGCGGCGAACAGGCCGGGGGTGCGGCTGGAGGTCGGCGGTCGTCTGCTCGTCGGCGAACCTCTCACCGGCGAGCAGACCGTCAGCACGTCATTCACCGAGGCAGGAAGGCGATTCGACGTCATCCTGCCGATGGGCTCGGTCCACGGCGCCGCGGAGACCTTGCCGTGGATCATCCTCGCCTGCGGTCTGGTTCTCGCCGGCTTCGCGACGGTTCTCGGGATCAACGCCGCGCGGCGAGCGAGGGCTCAGAACGAGCTGGACCGCATCTTCAATCTCTCGCCCGACATGATCGCGGTGGCCAACTTCGAGAGGCGCTTCACCCGGGTGAACCCGGCCGCGGAGCAGATCCTCGGCTACACGCAGGAGGAGTTGCTCCAGCGGTCGTACCTCGACTTCGTACATCCCGACGACCGCGAGTGGACAGCGAAGGCGTCGGCCGCGATCGGTGAGGGCAAGGCAACGCAGTCGTTCGAGAACCGCTACGTCCGCAAGGACGGCTCGGACCGGGTGCTCGAATGGACGGCGACTCCGGTCGTCGAAGAGGGCGTCGTGTACGCGGTGGCGCGCGACGTGACCGAGCGCCGCCACGCCGAGAACGAGCTCGAACGCCTCGCACGCGAGCAGGCAGCGCTGCGGCGCGTGGCCACGCTGGTCGCAGGCGGTGCCGGGCCGGAGGAGGTGTTCGCCGCGGTCGTCGCGGAGGTCGGCCGGCTGCTGGAGGTCGACATCGCGGTCCTGATCCGGTACGACCCGCAAGACACGATCACGGTCGTCGGCTTGTGGACCAGCACGGGTGCGACCGGGCCCACCGAGGTCGGCACCCGGTTGCCGTTCGGTGGGGAGAACATCCATACGCGCGTGTTCGACACGGGTCGCTCGGCGCGGATCGACGACTACAGCACCGCCTCGGGCGTAGTGGCCGACGCCGCTCGCGACTGGCAGCTCCGGGCGTCGGTGGGCGTGCCGATCTGGGTCGAGGGCCAGTTGTGGGGCGTCATCACCGTGGGATCCCGCGCCGGACCGCTGCCCGCCGGCACCGAGGCCAGGTTGACCTGGTTCACCGAGCTGGTCGCGACCGCGATCGCCAACGCCGAGGCGCAGGCCGCGCTGGCGGCCTCACGGGCGCGGATCGTCGCCGCGGGCGACGCCGCCCGCCGCCGGATGGAACGGGATCTGCACGACCGCGCCCAGCAACGGCTCGTCTCCCTCGCCCTGCGCGTGCGTGCGATGCAGGCGACACCTCCCGAGGCCGAGGAACTCAGCTCGCAGTTGGACGAGGTCGTTGCGGAGCTGAACGGTGCGGTCGACGAGCTGCGCGAGATCGCGAGTGGCCTGCACCCCGCCGTGCTCGCCGAGGGCGGGCTGCTCCCGGTGCTGAAGACGCTGGCCCGCCGCTCGACAGTCCCGGTCAACCTCGATGTCGAGGTCGATGGTCGGCTGCCCGAGCCGGTCGAGCTGGCCGCGTACTGCGTCGTTGCCGAGGCGCTGACCAACACCGTGAGGCACGCCGGCGCCTCCGGCGTCGATGTCACCGTGACGGCCGGTGAGGACGTGCTGCGGGTCGCCGTCCGCGACGACGGCCGCGGAGGCGCGGACCCCACCGCCGGCTCCGGCCTGGTCGGGCTCACGGACCGGGCTGAAGCGCTCGGTGGCCGGCTCTGGGTGAACAGCCCGCCCGGCGCAGGCACCACCATTCAAGTCGTGCTTCCACTGACCGCTTCCGGCAGGCCCGGGTTGCGGGCAGCAGGTCCCGGCCCTGCACGTCCGGCCGAACCCGACCGTCCCGACGAGGCACGGGAAAGTTGACAGCGGGCCCGGAAGGCCGAGATGAGTTCGACTGCACAGATGAGTTCGCCCGCCCCGATCGGTCTGCACGCTATGGAAACGAACGCCATCCAGACTCCGCACATCACCGAGCGAGCCGAGCAGCAGTACGCCTACGTCACCCGAACGGTCACCATGGACACCTTCTCCGAGGTGGTCGACCGCATCCCCGTGGTGATCGGCTGGCTGGCCGAACGCGGTCTCGCTCCCGCGGGCGCGCCGTTCCTGCGCTATCGAGTGATCGACATGGAACGCCGATTCGTCGTGGACGCGGGCGTACCGGTGGCCGACCCGGTCACCGGCGACGAGGTCGTGCAGGCCGACGTCTTGCCGGCTGGGCGATACGCGACGGTCACCCACCGCGGCCACCCGGACCAGCTCATCGAGGTAACCGCTTCGCTGCTCGCGTGGGCCGACGAGCACGGGCACCGCTGGGACATGACGCCGGCCGCCGACGGGGACCACTGGGGCGGCCGCTTGGAAACCTTCCACACGCACCCCGCGGAGGTGGCCATCGACGACTGGGTCACCGAGCTCGCATTCCGACTGGCCGAGTAGGCAGCCGACGTCCCTGCGTCGACGCCGCGGTCGGTGGACGCGAAACGCGACCCGGCAGTGTGGGCGCTCAGGAGAGGAGCCGGTCCGGGTCGGCGGCGTAGACGGTCATCCACGTTGGCCGGAGCTGGTAGTAGACGACGTCGGACCAGTCGAACGACCCTTCGCCGTAGAACGCGCGCAGGTACTCGTGGGTCGCCGGCCAGTCGGGGTGGCCGGGGCCGTCCACGGGGGTGAGATTCTCGACGACGCCGTGGACGAAGACGCCGAGCTCCTCCCCGCGCACGTGCGCGACGCTCGCGGCGGGCCGAGCCCGCAGATGCCGCGCCTTCGCCGCTCCCGGGCTGGTGCCGAACACCCAGCGGCCGTGCAGTAGGTGCCCGTCGACGGCACTGACGCGCGGCTCGCCCTGCGCGGTGACCGTGGAGAGCACGAGGACGCACATGCCGGTGAGCACGCGTACCAGCTGCTCGGCGGTCAGGCTTCGCTCGCCGGTGATGATCGACTGCAGGTGCGCTGTCGCGCGTCCGCGGGAGGTGTCGATGAGGGTTTGCAGGTCCCGGAGCTCCGGTTCGGTTTCGTACACACCGACAACGTGACACCTGAACCTGACAGGGCCTGTCCTCGAATCGCGTGGATCTTCCCCCGGAGTGGCCCGCTGCTGACCAGTGAACCGGAGTGGCCCGCTGCTGACCAGTGAAGTTGTGCCCCCGGCAGGACTCGAACCTGACCTCGAACCATCAACCCGCGGAACAAGATCCACTCCCCAGGTCGGCAGTGGTTGGTCTCGTCTGTGGCCCAGCCTCTGCTCGTCACGACAACAGCCGTCCAGGTAGCACTAAGAGCACCCGTAGCGCTCCCACCTGGGCGGATGGCCGGAGCTAGCCTCGGAGCCGTGCAGATCCTCGAGTACTCCGGTGAGGAGTTGGAAGACGTCGCCGATGGTTTCTTCATGCCGGTGATCGCTCGGGCGCGTCCCGACTATCGCGGGCGAGTGGCGTTCCAGGAGCTGGACGAGGCCCTGACTCTGACTCAGTGGCGGCATCAGGGGCAGATGTCGGTGGTCCGGACCGACCGGATGGCAGCGAAGTCGTCGGCGGACGACCTGATGCTCTTCTGCGTATACATGGCCGGCCAGGGCCGCATTCGTCAGCACGACCGCGTCGTCGAGCTGGCGCCCGGTACGGGAGTGCTCAACGAGACGCGGAGCCGCTACGAGCGGGTCATGTCGACCGGGGCCCGGTGCCTGTCCTTGCATTTCTCCCGGGAGCTGCTCCCGCTCCGCACAGCCGAGATCACCGACTGCTGTGCACGCAGCATGGACCCCGCTTCCCCGGCCATGCAGGTGCTCTCCAGCTACCTCAGTCGGCTGTTCGAGGTAGCCGACGGGCTCACCGTGCCGCAGCGGCGGGACGCCGGGCGGGCCGCGATCGATCTGCTCGCGATGGCGCTGCGTGACGTCACCCCCCCGGTACCGGGCGGACCCGGCTCCGCGGGCGTGTTGCTCGAGATGATGCGGACGCACGTTCGCGAACACCTGGTCGACCCGGAGCTGCGGGTCGAGGAACTGGCGCGCCGGCACCATGTGTCGGTCCGCCAGGCGTACACCCTGTTCGAACGGATCGGGACCACACCCGGTGCTTACCTTCGCGAGCAGCGGCTGCTCGCGGCCCGGACGATGCTGTCCGACCAGAGGCACGCCTGGCGCAGGATGTCGGATATCGCGGCTGCCGTCGGGTTCCTCGACCTCAGCACGTTCGAACGGGCGTTCCGGCGGCAGTACGGGACGACGCCGGCCGGATGGCGGCGTGAGCACCTTCGCTCCGAACTGCTCCCGTGACCGTGCTGCAGACGGCCTGATATCTACACCCGCACGCGTTCCGGCACCTCGTCGCGACCCGGATCGACGCTGCTGGCCTCAGCGCACGCGAGATCGCCGATTACCTGGGACACGAGCGAGTCTCGATGACGCAGGACGTGTACATGTCGCGCAAGACGACCGGCGTCAAATGCCGGAGCTGCACCAGACGTGTTCCGTCCCCAAAGCGCGGGGTCAACGTGGCGCCGATCTTGTTCGTCGGAGCGGCCACGCTGCTGACCAGTGGAGTTGTGCCCCCGGCAGGACTCGAACCTGCGACCTAGAGATTAGAAGGCTCTTGCTCTATCCAGCTGAGCTACGAGGGCCGGTGCAGTCCGGTACGAACCGCTGCCACGAGCCTAGCGGGGCGTTCCAGGCCGGTGCGTCACAGGTTGGCGAACAGATCACGATGCGGAGGCGTCCCCTCCCAGGTCGTGCCCGGTGCCCGTTCACGTCGCCGAACCGCCGATGTGCCGACGCCTGACCGGTGCGTCCCGATGCCGCCGACGACCGAACGACGAGACGATCAGCCGACATCCGGGTCGTGAGGGGTTCGCCGAGGCGGGGTTTCACGTGTACCGGTTCGGGTCGGTACCCGTGACGCTGCACATGCGGCTGCCCGGGCCTTGTGGCAACCCCACGATGTGGGCGACGAACATGTCGGCCACGGCTGCTGAGCGCGCGGCCCACGCCGTCGAGGTTCTCGGTGCGGGCCGGCCCGAGCGGGCGGGAGACGGTCGATCCCAGCCGGAGTCCGGGCGAGCATGCGTCGACGGGTGAATTCGCCGACGAGATCTCCGCTCGTGTGCTGGAGTTCGTGCGTCGGGTCGTCGCCCGAAGATCAGCCTGACGGAAGGAGCCACTGATGGCGCGCATCACCGAGGACCTCGTTCTCCTGCTCTTCGACCTCGAATCCGGCAGGGCCCTCGTCGACAGCACCTCGCTGGATCGCGCGATCGGTGGGGCCCTCCTGCTCGACCTGTCCATCCAGGATCGGCTCACCGCGGACGGGCAGGGCGCCCGCGCGCGGCTCTCCGTCACCGACGCCGCTCCCACCCGCGACCCACTCCTCGACGCCGCACTGACCAAGCTCGGCGACCGGCAACCGGTACGGGCCCAGAAGGCGGTGGAGCTGCTGGCACGCAAGACACGCGAGCCCGTGCTCGAGCGGCTGGTCGAACGTGGGCTGATGCGCCGCGAACGTGCCCGGCTGCTCGGGTTCCTCCCGGCCACGCGGTGGCCCGCGGTCGACACCGCGCCGGTCACGGCGTTGCGGAGCCGGGTTGCGGAGGTGCTGCTCGACGGCGCGGCCGCCGACCAGCACATCGCACTGCTGATCTCGCTGCTCCACGCGGTGAAGGCCGAGCACAAGGTGGTGGTCGGGCCCCGCCGGGAGCTGCGGGCCCGCGCGGAACAGGTGGCGCAAGGCGACTGGGCCGGACCGGCCGTGCGCAAGGCCGTGCAGGCAGTGCAGACGAGCGTTGCGGTGGCCGTCGCCGCTTCGACGGCGGCGGCGAGCTCATCCGGCGGCTCCTGAGCCACCCCCACGCCTGTCCAGGGGCATATTCTTGGGCCGCTCGTCGATCGTGGACGGTCCGCCACGTGCACTTCCGGTTATCCGGCGCACACGGGCGCGCCGCTGGACGATCAGCTCCGGCCCGCCGTGAGAGGGTGAGCGCCATGTCACCGACGCTGCGCTCCGCCGCAGGCTCCGACGTCGGGCGCCGGAGGTCGATGAACCAGGACTCGGCGGCCACCAGCTCACGGTTGCTCGCCGTGGCGGACGGCATGGGCGGCCACGCCCACGGCGAGGTGGCGAGCGCGGTCGCCGTCGCCGCGCTCCTCGACCTCGACGCCCGGCTGCGCGATGTGGATCTCGGCGGCGTCGACCTCCTGGCCGCGCTCGGCGAGGCCATCGCCGACGCCGCCGCCCGGCTCACCGAACTCAGCGAGCAGAACCCCGAACTCCGCGGCACCGGCACCACGGTCGTTGCATTCCTCGTCGACGGCGCGCGCATCGGCGTGGCCCACATCGGCGACTCTCGGGCCTACTTGCTACGCGACGGTGAACTGCACCGGCTCACCCGCGACCACACGCTCGTCCAGAGCCTCCTCGACGAGGGGCGAATCTCCCCGGAAGAGGCGGCGACGCACCCCCGCCGGTCCTGGCTGATCCGCACCCTGCAGGAGGGCACGCCTGCCGAGCCGGACCTCTTCTCGCTCGAGGGCCGAGTCGGAGACCGTTACCTGGTCTGCTCGGACGGAGTCACAGCGGTGCTCGACGACGAGCACATCGGCGAGGTCCTGGCCGGCTTCGCGGAACCTGCCGACGTCGTGGCCCAGCTGATCGCCCTCGCCAACGAGGGCGGTGGCCCGGACAACATCACCTGCGTCGTCGCCGACCTGGTCGAGGGGGTCCCGGAACCCGACGACGCCCCGGTGGTGGTGGGCGCAGCCCAGCACGACGAGACCTGACCGACCCTCAGCAAGTGGCTGGCGCGCGGATCCGGCGGTGATCATCAGTTCGGAACCGAGAGCGTCATCGTCGGGCGACGAGCCGCCGCAGGGGTATCGGGAGCGTCCGGCCAGGCGTCGCCCGGCGTGCCAGGCCCGCGGCCACACGCGCCCGGACCGCCTCCGGCAGATCCGGTGGCCACACGCCCGCCCGGGGGAGGTCTGCCACGAGGGCGTGCGCGGCGGCAGGGTCGGGAAGCGGAAGGGCGAACGGAACCCGGTCGTCGCTGAGCACGGCGAAGTCGGCCGCCGCGAGCAGCCAGCCTGCCTGGTCGAGCGCGGAGCGGTGCAGCCATCCGGAGCGGTGCACGGGGGAGAGCAGCGGGGCCAGCCGCAGCTCCGCAGCCGAGCGGGTCACGGCGGACGGCACGACCACCACCAGCGTCCCGCCGGGCCGGAGCACACGGCGGATCTCGGCGAACAGCCCGTCCAGATCCGGCAGACCCGGGAGGACGAGCATCAGAGCGATGCCGTCCACCGCCCCGGCACGCAGCGGGAGCGACCACGGCGCAGCACGAAGGACCGGCTTCCTGAGCGGGTTCCTCGCCGTGGGGTCGACACCCAGCCAGCGACCGGCGGGCAGTTCGTCGGCCAGCGGACCCGTGCCGCAGCACAGGTCGAGCACCAGTCCGGCCGTCAGGAGTGGCGCCGCCGCCCAGCGCACGGGCCCGTTCCCGTCCCGGCTGCCGGCCGCCCGGAGCACCCGCTCGGCGATGTCGTCGTCCCCGGGTCCCGCCCCGTCCGTCACGGACGAAGTGTGGCAGGGGCCGCTTCGGCCTCCCGACCGCTCGGGCGCAGCGGCTGATAACGGGCATAACCTGACGCCATGGCGCACGCGACAGTCGAGCCCGCCGCTACGCCACCACGGACCGGACCGCCGTCCGGAGTGGCTGCCCTCGTGTGGTTGGGCGCCGCTGTTGCCGTCGTGGTGGCCGCAGGCCTGACCGCTTTGACCAATGCGCGTCCAGCCGCGGCCCTCGGCCTCCCCGACCCGGGGGTGCTGACGAACCTGGCGCTGCCCGCCGTGCGCGCGGCAACCGAGGTGTGCATGGTCCTGACGATCGGGGCGCTGCTGCTCGCGGCGTTCCTCGTTGCGCCGCAGCGGGGTGGCTTCCTGGACGTCGGGGGGTACCGCGCGATGCGCGCGGGCTCGTGGAGCGCCGCAGGCTGGACGGCCGGCGCTCTCCTGATGGTGCCGCTGAGCGTGGCCGATGCGCTCGGACGCCCGGTGGGGGAGGTGCTCGATCCGGCACTGCTGGCCGATCTGGTGCCCCGGCTGTCCGACTCCTCGGCCTGGCTGCTGACGGCGATCGTCGCGATGCTCGTCCTCGTGGGCTGCCGAACCGTCCTGACCTGGGGCTGGACGGTCGTGCTGTTCGGCCTGGCCCTGTTCGGCCCGCTCCCGGTGGCGCTCACCGGTCACTCTGCCGGCGGCGGCGCCCACGACATCGCCAGTGACAGCCTGATGCTGCACGTCCTGGCCGCCTCTTTGTGGGTGGGCGGCCTCGTGGCGGTGATCGGGGTCGCCACGATGCGTGGCCCCGACCGCAACGCCGCCCTGGCCACAGCCGTCCCCCGGTTCTCCCGCGTCGCGCTCGTGTGTTGGCTGGTGGTCGCCATCACGGGGGTGGTGAACGCGCTCGTGCGGATCCCTCTCCCTGCATTGATCGGCTCCGAGTACGGGACTCTCGTGTTCGCGAAGACGGCAGCGCTCATCACGCTCGGCGGGCTGGGAGCGGCGCATCGACGGTCGTCGGTCGGTGCGGCGTCCCGAGGGGAGACGCGTGCTCTCCTGCGCCTCGGCGGCGTCGAGGTGCTGCTGATGCTCGCGACGATCGGCCTCGCGGTGGCGCTCGGACGCAGCGCGCCGCCGGACACCGGTGTCGTGCCGTCCCGCCTCGACGCGGTGATCGGGTACGACCTCGCCGGGCCGCCGACCGCCCTACGGCTGTTGTTCGACTGGCGGTTCGACATGGTCTTCGGCACCGCCGCGATCGTCACGGCCCTGATCTACCTCTTCGGCGTGCACAGGCTGCGGAGCAGGGGTGACACCTGGGCCGTCGGCCGCACGATCGCCTGGATGACGGGATGCGCAGCGCTCCTGCTCGCCACGAGCTCGGGGATCGGCCGGTACGCGCCCGCGATGTTCAGCGTCCATATGGGCCAGCACATGATCCTCGGGATGCTCGTCCCGATCCTGCTGGTCCTGGGCGCGCCGGTCACGCTCGCACTGCGGGCGCTGCCGCCCGCCGGACGGGGCCGCCCGCCAGGTCCACGGGAATGGTTGCTCGCCGCGGTGCACTCACCGGTCGCGCGCTTGCTCACGCACCCCGTGGTGGCCCTGGTGCTGTTCGTGGGGAGCTACTACGCCCTGTACTTCTCGGGGCTGTTCCCCGCCGCGTTGCCCGAGCACTGGGCGCACAAGCTGATGAACCTGCACTTCCTCCTGGTCGGGGCGATCTTCTTCTGGCCGATCGTGGGCGTTGACCCTGCGCCGCGTCGGCTTCCGCCCGCCGCCCGCATGGGCCTCGTCTTCGCGTCGGTGCCCTTCCACGCCTTCTTCGGCCTGGCCGTGATGAGCGCGAACACGCTTCTGGGCGGGGAGTACTACCGCAGCCTCGCCTTGCCCTGGGTGCCCGATCCGCTGCTGGATCAGCACTTGGGCGGCGGAATGGCGTGGGCAGCTGGAGAAGTGCCGCTGCTCCTCGTGGTGATGGCGCTGCTGATTCAGTGGTCGCGTCAGGACGAACGGTCGGCCAGACGCGATGATCGTCGGGCAGATGCCGACGGAGATGCAGAACTGACGGCATACAACGCCATGCTGCGCCGCCTGGCGACGGACGGAGCGCCACTCGTCGCGCAAAGCGACCAAAACGATTATGACCCGAGTCACACGGAAGATGCGTTTAGAAGTGGCTCGGCCGGGTCCGACGCTCGTCGGTCGACCTCGGACACCCTCCTTTCTGCAGGTCAAGGGCACGGCGAGGGTGCCGAGAAGGCGCCGGCAAAGGGAAGAAACGACCAACCGCTCGTCGAGCGTGAGGACCAAGGTCGGCACGGTGAGTGACGTCCTGCCACCCGTTTGCGCAGGTCAAGGCCCAAAAGGGGGGCCGATTTGACGTTGCCCGAAGTCCTCGCGTAACTTTCTCTTCGTCAGCGAGACACCGGACAGAACGAAGGCCCTAGCGGCCCCGGTCAACAGGGCTCACTGACCGCCCCCTCTACAGGGACCCCCCGGGAAATGTACGTATCCGGTGGGTGTACAGTGGAGGAATCAAGCCCCGGCTTACCGCTTTAGGGTGGTAGATGGTG
>NZ_BAAAUS010000059.1:0-268825 GCF_039534065.1 Pseudonocardia yunnanensis
CTCCTCACCGCCATGGCCCACCACGGCATCCACCCCGACCGCAGCAACCACGAACTCAGCCAGGACGCCCGCACCCGCCGGCTGGTGCGCGCATGATCCACGACGGGGCCGACCGGGGTCTGCTGCGGCAGTTGTGGCAGTTCCGGTCCTACGGCCGTCCGCACCTGCGGGCGCTCTCGCTCGGTGTCGGGCTGCGGATCTGCGAACTGCTCGCCGACCTGGCCCAGCCCTGGCCGCTCGCGCTCGTCGTCGACGGCCTCTTCGCCGCCAACGGACCTCATGGACCGCCCGCGCTCCTCGCCTCGTTCGTCGGTGGTTCCACACGCTCCCTGTTGGTCGCCGCGGCTGTGGCACTGCTGGTGGTCACGCTGGCGTCAGGCGCCTTCGACTACCTCGGCGACAGGGTGATGAACGGGGCAGGCGAGAAGATCACTGCCGCCATCCGGACGGACGCCTTCGCAAACCTGCAACGGCTGCCGATGACGTATCACGATCAGCATGCGGTCGGAGAGCTCACCAGTCGGATCTCGACGGACACCGACAGGATCGAGACCAGCCTGACGGCTGTGTTCTCCACCCTGTTCCCGGGCGTGCTCTCGATCGTCGGGTTCGGCGCAGTGTTGGTCTCGGTCGACTGGCGACTGGGTTTGATCGCCGTCGGATGCATCCCGGCCATCTTTCTCAGCTCAGCCCGCTACAGCCGGCTGACCCGCCAATCGGCCCGCCAACAACGCGCCGCCGAGGGGCGCCTCGCCGGGTTCGTCGCCGAGTCGCTGCAGGGCATCCGCACCATCCACGCCTTCGGCAGCCACGACCTGCACGACACCCGCTTCGCCGCGGACAACAACGGCACCCTGCGGGCCGGCCTGCGCGCCGTCGAACTGCGGGCGCGGTTCACGCCGCTGCTCGAGGCGATCACCGCGGTAGGTACGGCCGTGCTGCTCTGGGTCGGCGGCCTCGGAGTGCTCGACGGCTGGTGGACGGTGGGTCTGCTCGTCGTCGTCACCAGCTATCTGCGGGACATGATCAAACCCGTGCGGGGGCTGTCGAAACTCTCGATGACCTTCACCCAGGGCGCGGCATCCGCGGAACGGGTGGCTGAGGTGCTCGCCCGCACACCTCCGGCGACGGACGGAACGCAGCGACTGCCCGCCCGGGCTGACGGACGCATCGACCTGGAGGACGTCGTCCTCGACTACGGACGCGGACCCGTCCTGCACCACCTCGACCTCACCATCCACCCCGGCGAGCGCGTCGCCCTGCTCGGACCCAACGGCGCAGGAAAATCCACCGTCCTCGCATTGATCGCCGGGCTCTACCAGCCCACATCAGGCACGATCCACCTCGACGGCCGAGACACCGCCGACCTGCCCAACCCGTGGCTCCACCGCCAGATCGCCGTCGTCCTCCAAGACACCTTCCTGTTCTCCGGAACACTCGCCGAGAACATCCGCTACGCCCGCCCCGACGCCACACCGGAAGAAGTCACCCGGGCGGCGCAGACCGCTCTCGTGTCCGACTTCGCCGACGACCTTCCCGACGGACTCGACACCCGCCTCGGCGACGGCGGCACCGGGCTGTCCGGCGGACAACGCCAACGCGTCGGCGTCGCCCGCGCCCTGCTCCTCGACGCCCCCGTCGTACTCCTCGACGAACCCACCGCCGGCTTCGACTCCCACGCCGAACGACTCGTCGTCGAAGCCCTCACCCGACTCGTCCACGGCCGCACCGTCATCATGACGACCCACCGCCCCGCACTCATCCGCCTCGCCACCCGCACCGTCGACATCCATGACGGCGTCGTTCAGCACCTCGGCCCGACCCCCGGTTCCTTCGATCTCGATGCGGAGGAGGAGGCAGTGCAACCGTCCGCTCCGGCCAGGAGGAACGGGACCACGGATTGATCATGACGACGGCGCCGAGGTGCGGAGACAAGGCCGCGCCAAGATCGGCCGCATCCCCGCTAAGGCCGAGCAAGGGAGTGCACCTCCAGCCGCACCAGCGCGGAGTCTCCACGGCAGATGACTGTCGAAGGAGTCGGACCGTGATGAACCAGGCTGGCGCGCTGTTGCTGCTCGCCGCTCTCGCGGCTGTGGTGGGTGTGCTCTGCACGATGAGCGCCACCCGGCGTCGCTGATCCCGCCGTTCTCCTCTCCCTGCCACACACCCTGACCGAGCCGGCCCACCGTCACCACGGCACAGGACGGCCGTCTCGGGTGAAGGTGCCGGTCGGCCCGTCGTCGGGCAGGTCGACGGCGTGCATGACGCTCGCCGCCCCGTCAGCGACGTCCCGCCCACCCGGACCGCCCATGTCGGTTGCCACCCACCCCGGACAGACGGCGTTGACCAGCACGCGATCGCGGCGCAGGTTGCCGGCCAGGGTGCGCGTCAACGCGTTGAGGGCGGCCTTGCTGACCTGATAGGCCGGAGGTCCGGCACCCATCGATGCGAGCGAGCCGGCCTCGCTGCTGACCATCACGACCCGCGGATGGGCGCTGCGACGCAGCAGCGGCAGGAACGCGAGGGTGGCCTGCCACGAGCCGAGCACATTGGTCTCGATCGCCTCGCGCACGACGGCGAGATCGACGTCCACGGCCGACTGCCAGGTGTCGTAGTGGACGGCAGCGTTGTTCACCAGGACGTCCACGCGGCCCTCCGTGACGTCCACATCGGCGGCGAGCGCGGCGAGTGCGGCCGTATCGGTGACGTCGAGCCGCACGCCTCTGATGCGGCCGCGGACGCTCGGTTGCAACTCGCGCGCCGCCCGCTCGCCGGCCGCGAGGTCGCGGGCGCCGAGCAGAACGGTGTTGCCGCGGGATGCGCATTGCCGGGCGACCTCGCGTCCGATCCCGCGATTCGCGCCGGTCACCACGACGATTCGGGGCTCGGTGATCACGTGCACAGGCTCCCGCGCTCGACGCTTTGCCGTCCATCACGATCCATGACCGGTTCGCCGGTCCCGTCGACGGCGCTGTCCCGGGCCGCGACGGCCGTGTCAGCGCGACGACAGTGCGCTGCAAGGACGTGCTCCGAGTATCGGCCGGACGACGAGGCCGGAGGACGAGATGCACGTGATCGCGAGAGCGGTGGCGGACGGGCCACCCGGTGCACCGGTCAGGGACCGGGGCAGGTGGACCACGGTCGCCGTGCTCGGGATCGGCACGTTCGCGATCGGCACCGACATGTTCGTTGTCGCCGGGGTTCTTGCCGGCCTGGCCGATGATCTCGGCGTCACGGTCGGCGCCGCCGGATTGACGGTGACGGTGTTCGCGCTGGCGTACGCAACCGGTGCGCCGCTGCTCGGCGCACTGTTCGGGACGAGGCCACTGCGGCGGACGCTGATCGGCTCTGTGGTGCTCTTCGGGCTGTTCAACGTGATGTCGGCGGTGGCGCCGACGCTCGGGGTGCTGTTCGTCGCCCGGGTGCTGAGTGCGCTCGCCGCGTCCGTATACGTGCCGGTCGCCGGCGCGGCGGCCGTCGCCGCCGTGCCGGCGAGCCACCGAGGCCGTGCCCTGGGCGTGATCCTGGGTGGCGCGTCGATCGCGATGGTGCTGGGCGCTCCGCTCGGCGTGCTGCTGGCGGCGCTGCTCTCGTGGCGCGCGGCGTTCACGCTGGTCGCGGTGCTCGCGGCGGTCACCGTGCTCGGCCTGCTGGGCAGCGGCGTCGGGTCCGGTCCGCTGATCGCCTCGACAGTGCGGGAGCGACTGCGCCCGATGCGTTCCCCGATCGTCGCCGCAACACTGGCCGTGACGTTCCTGGTGATGGCCGCGTCGAACAGCATGTACACCTACCTGGCCGTTCTGCTCGGCAGCGCGGCCGGATCGGTAGGGCTCGGACTGTTCATCGGGGCGTTCGGCCTCGGAGGCCTGGTCGGCACCTGGTCGGGTGGGGCCGCGGCCGACCGGCTCGGCAGTCGCCCGGTTGTTCTGCTGGCGGTGACCGTTCTGACGGCGTGTTTCGCCGTGCTCCCGGTCGTCGCGACGACGGTGGCCGGTGCGCTGACCCTCGTTGTCGGATGGGGGATCGCAGCCTTCGGATTCGTTCCCGCCCAGCAGCACCGGCTGATCGGACTCGATGTGGGCCGGCCGCCGCTCGTACTGGCGCTGAACAGCTCGGCCACCCACTTCGGGTTCGCGACCGGCGCGCTTTTCGGCGGTCTCGTCGTCGACGCCGGCGGGGCCGGCCGGCTGTGGCTACTCGCCTCGGCTTGCTGTGCCGCGGCGCTGATTCTGCATGCAACCCACACTCGGGAGGTTCGGTCATGATCGATTCCGCGGCCGTCGCGACATTGGGCACCATCCTCGGGATATGGGCCCACCCCGACGACGAGGCGTACTTGTCCGGCGGCCTGATGGCGCTGGCTCGTGACAACGGGTCGCGGGTGGTGTGCGTGACCGCCACCCGCGGCGAGCTCGGCACGCCCGACCCGCTGGCCTGGCCGCCGCAGCGACTGGCCGCCGAGCGCACCGGCGAGCTGGCGCGCTGCCTGAAGATTCTCGGGGTCGCCGAGCACCACTGGCTCGGGTACGGCGACGGCGAGTGCGCGCGGGCCGGTGCGTCGGATGCGATCGATCAGCTGTGCGGTCTGATCGACCGGGTTCGCCCGGACACCGTGCTGACCTTCGGGCCGGACGGCATCACCGGTCACCCGGACCACCAGACCGTCTCCGCGTGGACGACCACGGCGTTCGAGCGCGCCGCCGCACCAGGAGCGCGCCTGCTCTACTCCGCGGTCGCGGAGCGACGGGTGCCGCGGTGGCAGGAGCTCGACGAGAGCCTCGGCGTCTATCTCCCCGGCCACCCGATCACCACGCCCACGGACCGGCTGACGGTGGACCTGGAGCTGGACCGGGACATGGTCACCCGCAAGGTCCGGGCCTTGGCGGCGCAGACGACTCAGACGGCTGGGCTCATCGCCGCGATGGGCATCGACCGCTACACCGCCTGGGTCGGCGATGAGTCGTTCGCCGAAGCGGCGGCGTGCCCGGCCCTGACGACACTGGCTGCCGGGTGATCACGATCGCTTCAGGTTCCGTTCGATGGCCTGCCGGGCCACCTGGAGGACGTCCGCGCGGCTGGGCATCGGGGTGCCCGGGACGAAGGTAGGGGGTGGTTCGGGGGCGTGGGCGTGATCGACAGCGGGGGCGTCGGGGGCGTTGTCGGCCGCCGTGGCGATGACGGTGGCCGGGCCGTCGTCGCCGAGCCGGCGCAGCAGGTCGGCGAGGTTGCGCAGGGTGGTCCAGAGGTGGGTCCAGTTGCTGGTGCGGGCGAAGTAGCCGATCACGTCCCGGTAGCCGCGGAGTGCGTCGTCGACGCGGCCGGCGTCGGCGCGCACCGTCAGCAGCCCCACGGTCGCCACGCCGACGAGGAACGTCGCGCCCGAGGTGCGGGCCAGGTCGATGGCGCGCACGTAATGCTGCTCCGCCGTTTCGCGTCGCCCCGAGGAGCTCTCGATCTCCCCGACCACGTACGCACCCCACGCGAGCATCGAGGGTGAGACCGCGCCGTCGAGTCCCTGGTCGTTCAGCGCCCGTGCCCGGTCGGGATCACCGGCATAGGCCGCTGCCAGCGCGGCGATTCCGAAGCTCTCGCGGGGTGCTGTCGCCAGCGCGGCCGCGGCGAGGGAGTGCTCGATGACCTCGCCGTACGCCCCTCGGGCCAGCGCGGCCACCGACAGCGGCAGCAGGCAGTACCACGTGTCGGAGTCCTCGGTTGCCCGCTCGAGTCCGGCGCGGGCCAGCCGCTCGGCTCGCGGGTAGTCACCCCGGTGGTAGGCGGCTTCCGCCGCCGTGCCGAGTACGGCGGCGGCGCAGGGGTGGGTGGCGAGTGCGGGGTCCTCGGCCAATTCCTCGGCCCAACCCCGGATCTCCACGAGATCGCGGTAGGTGACCGCATCGAACAGCGCCGTGACCAGCGCCGCGGCGTCGTCGAGAGATCCCCGGTCGCGCACCAGCCGCCACGCGGCTCGCAGGTTCGGGAGCTCGCGGCGCAAGGCGGCGTCGGCCTCGGGTTCGCGCTCGGTGGTCATGGTGGCGCGAATCCAGGCGGTCAGCTCGACCGCCCACCGGATCAGGCCCGACGCCGCCGTCTCGTCCTCGCCTGCCGCTGCCAGCCGGTCGAGGCCGAATGCGCGCAGCGTCTCCAGCATCCGGTACCGGGTGCGCCCCGCGACGTCGGCCTCGATCATCGAGGTGTCCACGAGACGGGCCAGGGCGCTTCCCGGGTCATCGTGCACATCCAGTTCCGCGGCGAGCCGCTCGGCGGCGTCCACATCGACGCCGTCGACGAAAACGGCCAGGTGACGGAAAAGGCGGCGTTCGTCCTCCGTCAGGAGGTGGTAGGACCAGTCGATGGTGGCGCGCAGCGTCCGATGCCGCGCGTCCGCGCTGGTCCGGCCGCCGCCCAGCAGGTCGAGCGAGCGGTCGAGCCGATGGTGCAGATCGGCGAGGGAGAAGGTGGACAACCGCCCGGCGGCGAGCTCGATGGCTAGCGGCATCCCGTCGAGGCGCCGGACGATGTCGGCGACCGTCTGCAGCTCGGCCGGTGTCGGCGGGGGACCGGGACGGACCCGGCCGGCCCGGTCGAGGAAGACCGCCACCGATGGGACCTGCGGAAGATCCCCGTCGGGGCCGGGCAGCGGGAGCGGTGCCAGCCGGAAGGCGTACTCGGCGGGCAGCCCCAGCCGCTCCCGGCTGGTGGTCAGTACGGACAGGTCGGGGCAGCCGGCCAGGACGACCTCGACGGTGTCGCGGACGGCGTCGAGCAGGTGCTCGCAGTTGTCGATCACCAGCGGACCGGGGCGGTCGCTCAGGACGGCGACGCAGGCTGCGAGGACGTCGCCCTGGACGACGGTCAGGTTCAGGGCTGCCGCCAGCGCGTGCGGGATGGCGGCGGGGTCGGTGACCGGTGCGAGCAGCAAGATGGTTGCCGCCTCATACCGGCGCGCGACCTCGTCCGCGACACGGGTCTTGCCCACCCCGCCGGGCCCGACGAGCGTGACCAGCCGTTCGGCCGTGAGCAACCGGTGCAGGTCCGCGACCTCGACATCGCGCCCGATCAGCCGGCTCGCCGGCCGGGCGGGCACCGGAGCATCGCTTCGCCGGATCGGCATACGCGCCGGACCTGCGACGCCGGCCGCGATGTCGCGCTCGAGCTCGCCCAGCGCCGGTGACGGGTCGAGGCCGGTCTCCTCGGCCAGTCGATGCCGGTACTCGCGTCCGGTGCGCAGCGCCTCCGGTGCCTGCCCCGTCGTCGCCAGCGCGCGCATCAGCAGCAGGACGGCGGGTTCGCGCAGCGGGTCGTCGGCATGGGCGGTCGCGGCCAGGGCGAGAATCCCGTCGGCCTGTCCCGCGTCGATCGCGCAGGCGAGCAGTGCGTCCGTCACTTCCCGGTGCAGCTGGACGCACCCCTCGACGGCCGTGGCGATCGGCGCGATGTCGGTGAGGTCGGCGAGAACCGGGCCTCGCCACAGCGCGTACGCCTCCCGCAACAGGGCACACGCGCCGGCGGCGTCGTGACAGGCGACGGTGCGCGCCCTCTCCAACAGCGACCGCGCGTGGGCCACGTCGAGGTCGCCGGCCACGAGGTCCAGCCGGTAGCCGTCCTGCCGGGTCTGCAATCGGGCCGCCGCCGGTCCGAGGTGTGCGCGTAGCCGGGAGATGTGGGTGTGCAGTGCCTGGCGCCCGGACTCCGGCACCTCGGACGGCCACAGCGCGTCCACCAGGTGGTCGATCGTCACAGTGCGGCCCTCGGCGAGCGCCAGCAGCGCGAGCACCGCACGCCGCTTCGGTCCGGGCACGTCGACCGCGGCACCGCCGACGACCAGTCGCAGCGGGCCGAGCACATCGACGCGCACCGGCGGTGGTGCGTCCACAGCTCCCATCGGTCCACCCCCGGGTGGCCGGGCGGCCCGGCAACGACGGTGCGAGCGGCCGTTCGTCGTGCTGTCAGCCTGACGATAGCGCGTGTCAGAGCCGCGACAGTCCCGTCGCCGACCCTTGCCACCGACCGGCGACACGTCGGCCGGACCAGGAAGGAGACGGGAGATGGATCAGGAGAAGGTGACGGAGTTCCTCGGGCGGTTCGTGACCGACCTTGCGGCGACCGACGCCGCAGGCTCGGTGGTCATCGGTCACCGGCTCGGTCTCTACCGGGCGCTCGCACAGGGCCCGGCGACGCCCGAACGGTTCGCCGAGCGGACCGGGTGCCACCAGCGCTATCTCACGGAGTGGCTGCGCGGCCAGGCCGCAGGCGGGTACGTCGGCTACGACCCGGTGACCGGTGAGTTCTCGCTCAGCGACGAGCAGGCGTTCTGCCTGGCCGACCCGAACGGCCCCAACGTGCCGGCCGCATTCCTCATCTCGCTCGGCATGCTCCGCGCCGAACCGCGGATCACGGAGGCGTTCCGCACGGGCGCCGGCGTCGGCTGGCATGAGCACCACGAAGACGTCGCCGTCGGCTGTGACGCGTTCTTCCGGCCCGGATACGTCGCCGCGCTGATCCCGAGCTGGATCCCGGCGCTGGAGGGGGTCGACGCGAAGCTGACGACCGGCGCCCGGGTGGCAGATCTCGGCTGTGGGCTCGGCTCCACGTCGGTGCTCCTTGCGCAGGCCTACCCGCACACCACTGTCGTCGGCTCGGACTACCACGCCGGGTCGATCGAGCTGGCCCGCAAGCGGGCCGCCGAGGCCGGAGTCGCCGACCGGGTCACCTTCGAAGTGACCACCGCGCAGACCTTCACCGGAGAGAACTACGACCTGGTGACGATGTTCGACTGCCTGCACGACATGGGCGACCCTCTCGGCGCCGCCCGCCGGGTGCGGCAGGCGCTGGCGCCGGACGGCACCTGGTTGCTGGTCGAGCCGTACGCGGCCGACGCGGTGGAGGACAACCTCAACCCGGTCGGGCGGCTGTACTACAGCGCCTCCACGTTCCTCTGCGTGCCCAACGGGCTCTCCCAACCAGGCGGGTATGCACTCGGTGCGCAGGCCGGCGAGAGTGCCGTTCGTCAGGTGATCACCGACGCCGGTTTCACCCGGTTCCGGCGCGCCGCGCAGACCCCGTTCAACCTGGTCTACGAGGTCCGGCCGTAGGACGTCCGGCCCTGCGCGCGATCACACGGTGCGCAGGTCCATGGTGATGCGTTCGGCGACGAGCTGCTGGAACCGCTCGCACTCCGTGAAGTCCTCGTGGTCGCACTGGAGGGCGCCGTCGACGAGATCGAGTGACGTCTGGAGGGTGGCGATCCGGCGCACAAGATCCGTTCGACGGCGGTCCAGGATCGCCCGCCGCTGCGCAGGATCCCGTGCGGTGAGCATCTCGTGGATCTCCGTGAGTTCCATGCCCGCCTCCTTCGCACGAAGGATCACCGCGATCCGATAGAGATCGGTGTCGCGGTAGCGCCGCCGGTCGCCCGCGGCCCGTGCCGGTTCCAGCAGACCCATCGACTCCCAGTGCCGCAGGACGTGGGTGGCCAACCCGAAGCGCCCTGCGACCTCGCCGATGCTCATCCCGCCGGTGACGCTTGACTTCATGTCGACATTAAGAAGCACGCTGATCGGCATGTCCACCAGCACTCCAGCCAGCACCTCGATCCGGAGCCTCATCGCGGTCCTCGACGTCGTCGACGACCTTCCCGGCGCGTCCGAGGTCAGAGAACGGACCTACCAGTTGCTCGCGTCGGCGCCCGGGGAATGCGTCGTCGACGTCGGATGCGGCACGGGACGCGCGGTCGCCGAGATGCACCAGCGAGGCGTGCGCGCCGTGGGCGTCGACATCGACGACACGACGCTCGCGGTAGCTCGCGAGCGGTGGCCGGAGTCGCCCTTTCAGCTCGCTGACGCCTACCACCTGCCGCTCGCTGACGCTGAAGCCCAGGGATACCGGGCCGACAAGCTCTACCACGCCCTCGACGACCCCGGACGTGCACTTCTGGAGGCCCGTCGAGTTCTCGCACCCGGTGGCCGGATAGTGCTCGCCGGCCAGGACTGGGACACGCTCGTCATCGACTCGGACCAGCCGGAACTGACCCGCCTCCTGGTGGCGGCGCGCGCCGACACCGTTGCGAGTCCGCGGGTGGCGCGGGCGTACCGAACCCTGTTGCTCGACCACGAGTTCGCCGACGTCAGCGTCGAGGTGCACACGGGGATCTTCACCGACTCCCGCATGTTGACCCTGGTCTCCGGACTGGCCGACGCCGCGGTCGCCGGGGGAGTCCTCACCCGCGCAGAGGTGGAAGGCTGGGTCGGCGAGCAGACCGAGCGAGCCCGAAGCGGCAGATTCTTACTCGCGGTCCCGCTGTTCGTGGCGGCAGGAACGCGTCGCTGACACGGTGGCGAGCCGGCGACCGGGAGCCACCGACCTCGTCGATCACCGGTGAGCGGCCGGTGGTAGCGATCGAGCAGAGCGCTCCACCGCTGCGCGCCTCAGATCCGAGGCGTAGAGCTCGCCGGTCAGTGCGGAGACGACAGCAGCGGCGACGAGTCCACCCACCACGATCGCGATCAACAGGCCCGAATAGCCGATCGAATCGGCCACCGATGCGATGAACTGAATGCGATCACCCATTGTCCCGTTCCCTCTCCCGAGTCCCCGCGCCCGCGGTGGCGCCTGACGTCAACATGCCCGCTCCCGCTCGCCGCGGCGATGGGGCGAGCCCCACGGTCGGGGGCCTCAACCCCCCGGAACAGGTGGGGTTTGCCTCGCATGAGGTGCCTGGGACATCGCGTCGACGACGCTATCCCGAACCCTTGCCGTTCATGGGCATGGACCCCATGCCCTCTTCGGCGGGTGGCTCGCCGGGTCCGCCGTTCATCATCTTCATCATCATGTTCTGGACGGTCAGAACTGCCGGTGGCATGAGGACCAGCGGCCTCATCATGCCCTCGTCCTCATGGTCGAGGATGTGGCAGTGGTACACGTAGCGGCCGGTCTTCTGGTCGAATCGACCGGCGACCGTGACCATCTCGTTCAATGGCACGCCGACGACGTCCTTCCAGCCCGACTCCGAGGCGGCGATCCGCCGGGCCGCCCCCAGTTCGATCGGCTTGGTGGTGCCACCGAGCTTGATGTCCAGCCCGCTGGGGTCGAGGGCCCGGCGTTCGATCACCTGGAAGTTCATCACGTGGATGTGCATCGGGTGCACGATCTGCCGATTTGCCGGATCAACATTGAGGAAGTTCCACTTCTCCCAGCTTCCCGACGCCCCGTAGAAGTGGGTGGTCTCCTCGAAACTCTGGGCCGTGACGCGCAAGGTTCTCGTACCGCCGGGCAGTGCGATCCGGACGATCCCGGCGCCGGTTTCTGCGTGTGGATCCGCGTCCACGAGTTCCGACATCATCGGCATGCCCCTCGCGTCGAACGCAAGCATCACGAAGCGCTCAACCGCATCTTTCGGCACGTCGGCGGCGGTGATCCGCTTGAAGTCGCTGAGCTTCTTCGGTAGCCGGTAGGCAGCGCCGGACCCGCGGGTGGCGCCGACCCGGAACTGCATGACGTCGGGGAACGGGATATTTGCGTCAGGTGCCGGGGTGCCGGCCGGCTCGGAGGGGTCGGTGTTGACGAGCCTGAGCTTCTTGTTGGGGAATCCGGCGAAGTCGATCACGATGTCGACCCGTTCCCCCGGGTTGATCGTCAGCATCTCGTCGAGCGTGCGAGCCGTGCCCAGCAGCCCGCCGTCGGTGCCGATCACGCGGACGGCGTGCCTGACCGGCCTGCCGGTCTTCTCGTCGAGGACGGCCAGCGTGTACGCCCGCGTGAGCGAGGCGTTCAGCATCCGGAAGCGGTAGGCCCGGGCCTCCACCTGGAGGTACGGCCAGACCACACCGTTCACCATGGTGAACGGCCCGGTGGTCCCGACGGCAGCCGGGATGGCCCCATGCATCGCGGGGCTCAGCTGGACGCGCTTGATCAGGATCTGACCGTTGATCAGGCCTTTGGAGTCGGTGTCGAAATTGATGTCCGAGAGCATCAGCGGGATCTCGTAGGTGCCGCTCGGCAGGCCGAGACGGTCCTCGTCCGCATCACGGACGATGTAGTTGCCGACCAGCCCGGCCGCCACGTTGACGGCGGTGATCGGCATGGCGTGATCGTGGTAGAAGAGGTGGGCGGCCGGGCTCTCGTTCGTGTATTCGCTGAGCTGCACATCCCCGGGCGTGATCCCGGAGTCGGGCAAACCGTCGTACACAGCGTGCTGGCTTCCGCCGTGCACATGCACCGAGGTCCATGGCGTGAGCTCGGCGAGCTCACGGCGCGCCGGGGCCCCCTCCGAACCAGGCGAGTTGGTGGCCGCGAGTCCGGGCGGCGGCCCTGAAGGCTGCACGAAGACGCCCTTCACCGGGCTGGTGCCGGTGAGTGCGTTCCTCCACGCGATACGGACTCTCTCGCCGCGCTGCACTTCGATCGTGGGGCCGGGGTAATGACCCTCGTACGTCCACATCGGCGTCGGCGGCAACTGGGAGTGCAGCCGAACCCTCTTTGCGACGATGGTGATCTCGTTCGTCCCGACGGTCCTGGGCTTCAGCGTCGGGGGTATCTGCAGAGGGTCCATGAACGGGGTCAGCTTGGAGACCTGCGGGCTGGACGGCCCGGTTCGCAGCGGCCCCGAACCTGGGGTGATGATCGATGCCTCGCCCGCCGACGCCTTGCTGACGTCGTCGCTCAGCAGCTGTGTTGCTCCGTAAACGGCTGCCACCGAGGTGCCGGCAATTCCGATGAAACTACGTCGACTGTGTTCAATCACAGTATGGGGACCTCCGCACGCGATTACCGTAGCTGTAGCCGGAAAATGTTTTCGACGAATTGAATCGCGCTAGATGCGACACTACGGCCGAAGCTGTATCTTCGGAATGTGGCACTGCTGGGGTGTTCGCCGAATCAAGAGGAATCTCCGTTTTCGTCGCTTTGCTTGGCTGTCGGGCGCACAGGTCACGTACCGGAAGTGCCCTGTTGTTCACGTGTCCGAGCGCGTTCGAGTTCATCCGTCGAACATGCCGCGCGTCACAGTGGGGCTGCCCGAAAAAACGGACTTTGACGGCGAGAGTGGTGTGGTGGGTTGAATCGGGGAAGATCATGATGCTGATAGCATCACGCGATCAGTCGGCCCGTCATCAGTATCGGTCTGCAGGATTCGATAAGGACAAACATCGTGAATGCACAGCACGCTCCTAACAGGGCGCTACTGGTGCTGACCCACCGTGCAGTTCTCGACGACACCCTCCACGGCGGCGCCGCTCTCCGGCGTGCGCTCATTACCGAGGGCTGGACTGTCGACGTCACCAGCCTCCGCGGAGGCGGCCGACCGGAGGATGGGTTCGACCGTCCGCGCAACGCGGCCCGCGTGGCAGATCCGGGAATCGAGGCCGAACTGGAGGTCGTGACCGGGGGAAATGCGATCGAGCCCGCAGATTACGACGTCGTCTGCTTCATCGGACGCCGTGGCTCCACGTGGAGATCGCCCGAGAACCATGATCTCTCGCGGATCGTGGCAGGAATCGCCGATGATGGCGGGATCACAAGGCGATGTCGTGCAGTGGCTCGTCTCCCTCGCGCAAGACCTCGGTGTCGATGCGCCGGCCGGTGACCGGGCAGAGGTACTCGCGGTAGCGGATCGCCCACCCGGCACGGCCTTCTCGGGTTGCGAATTCGGGTCCGAGTTCCCGGATCGGCCGCTCGAGCACGGCGCACCGTTCCTTGTAATTGGCAGTGGTCGGGCCGAGCAGCGCCCGGCCGGTGACGGTGACGAACTGTGGGTGCTCGCCGTCATGCTCGGATATCGCGAGTTCGCCCCCGAGCGGGCGCAGGGGCGCATCCTCGGGCGCGGTCTCGATCCGGTCCGGAACGGTCGCCGTGGCGAGGCGGGCAGCGAGCAACGCGTCGCGTCGCGCGGAGGTGGCCGACTGGTCGACCCGGCCGGCTGTGTCGAGGACGACCCCGTAGACGCGGTCGGCGGCCGAGGCGGGCAGCGAGCCCGCGGCGATGTCGGCGGCGACCAGGTGCGGCTCCCGCGCCAACGGGTCTCCGAAGCCGGGCGCGTTGGCGCTCGTCCACTCCCAGACGCCGTCGTCGGCGACCTGCAGCGCGGGACCTTTGGCCTCGATCGCGGCGTCGGCTCCCGCGATCGCGTCGAAGTCCGTCGGGATGTGGCCTGCCCGCATGGTCGTGCGGACGTCGGAGCCGTGTTTGAGCCGGAAACGCCCGACCGAGCCGGGGTTGGCACCGAACCCGCCGACTGCCTTGGGGAAGGACTCGTCGACGTAGACCGCAGCAACGAGTCCAGGGACTCTCCACGGGATCCCGGACTCGACGAGGCCGCGGCCGCCGCGGTGGCGACCCGCCCCGGCAGCGCCACCCGGGAGGGCTCGCCGGTAGAGGAAGAGCATCGGCCAGAGCAACTCGAGTTCCTCGATGTTGCTCGCCGTCCCTTCGGGAATCCAGAAATGGCCACCGAAATCGACGCCGTCACCCGCCGGTGAGGCAGCCAGTGACCCGATCATGTTGTCCGCGTTCGTCGCGATGAAGGGCGAGCCGTCTGCGGTCGCTCCACCGGTGATCAGGCCGTAGAAGGCCGGATGGGCAGGGCCGATCGCCAGCGCGGCGATCTCCGGCTCGGCGCAGGCCAGCATCTTGCCGATCACCGTGCTGGAGAGGCTGATCAGCGTTTCCATGGTGTAGATGCCGGCCGGACTCACCGCCGCCGGGAAGTCCGCGCACGACAGCGTGCCGGGTACCGGGTCGAAATGGACACGCCGATACACACCGCCGTAGGCCCCGGCCAGATCGGCGGTGAGCGACGCCGTCAGGGCCGCGAGGAAAGCGCCGACGAACCCTGCATAGGCGACGTTGATCGAGCCGGCCTGCGGGTCGGTACCGCGGTTGTCGACGTAGAGATGCTCGCCGGTCTTGCGGAGCGTCATCCGGTAGACGTACGTGGCGTCGTCGCCGGTGTGCGCGGCCTCGGCGTAGAGCCGATGGCTCCAGATCCCGTCGGGGACCTTGCGCAGCCGTTCGGCGATGGTCCGTTCCCCGGCGTCGAGAACCCGGTTCATCACCGACTTGACGACGTCGGCGCCGTAGCGCTCCACCAGTTTCGTGATCTTGTCGGCGGCGACGAGGTTCGCCGAGATCGCCGCGCGCAGGTCCATGTGGACGTTGGTCGGCACGCGCGACTGACGCAGGAACACCTGCTCCAGATCCGTGCGAACAGCGCCCCGGCTGACCAGCTTGAACGGCGGGAACGCGGGTGGGTCGAGGAACATGTCGGTCGCGTCGACGCAGAAGCTGCCCATCACCGAGCCCCCTACGTCGGTGTGGTGCAGCACGTTCGACACCCAGCAGAACAGCTCGTCGCCCACGAACACCGGGGCGGCCACCACGGCGTCGGGCTGGTGAGGCGAACCGACGAACGGGTCGTTCGACAGGAACATGTCCCCGGGCTCGATGCCCGGGTCCTCCGCCCGGTGCTCCAGGATCCACTTGATCGTCAGCGACTGGGAGTTGGAGAAGTACTGCAGGTAGGGGCCGAGGAAGACCAGATCCCCCTCCTGCGTGGTGATCGACGGCTGGAAGTCGCGCGTGATCATCGTGACCGGCGAGACGCACAGCCGCTGCAGCGTCCGGCCGTGCTCCAGGTTGATGTTCATCAGCGAGTATCGGATGACCTCGAACGTCACCGCGTCGACCTCGTCGGACGACGCGGAGTGCAGACGCAGCGACGAGGGAACGTCCAGTGTCGCGCCCGGAACGTATCCGCGCTGCACACCGTCCCACGCGATCGTTGGCGCATCAGGCAGTGCGTTCATCAGGTCGCCCCCGTCGACGTGGACAGCTGGAGCCGGAGCTCGCTGCGGCCGCCGGTGGCAAGTGATGCGCCCGGCGGCACCGCAATGGTCGTGTGCGCGAGCTCGACGAGCGCGGGCCCGGTGACCGTTCCCGCCGGAATCCCGCGATGGACGTCGGTGGCCGTCCATCCCCGGCCCGGCCAGTAGACGTCCGTCGACGCGGGCGCCGACGACCGGCCGACGGTGGCTGTGGGCGTCGGGATTGCGGCCGCGACCGAGGCCCGCGCACGGAAGGCGAAGACCTCGATGCCCTGGAACATCGCCGTGCCGCCCGAGCCGTAGCGACGGACGTACTCGGCGTCGAAGTCGGCCAGCAGGCGCGTCCCGACGTCCGGTCCGGGCCGCGAGACGGGGATCTCCAGGCTGTGCATGAGCTGCTCACGGAAGCGCATCAAGGCGTCGACCTCCACGACGGCGTCCCCGGCGTCGATCCCGGCCGCCTTCAGATCGGCTCGGGCGGCCACGTCGACCTCGGCCACTGCCGCCGCGAGCACCTCGGCCCGCTCGCCCTCGAACGGTGCGAGCAGCCCGCGCTCCAACTCCCGATAGATCACGACGTCACTCGACGTGATCCCGTAGGCCGACAGCGTCGAGGCCCCGTCGCCGAGTGGAATCACCACCTCGCGCACCTCGGACTCGGCGGCGAAGCCGAACGCGTGCACCGGCCCGGCACCGCCGTAGGCGTAGAGGACGTAGTCCCGCGGATCGTGCCCGTTCTCGAGAGTCTGCTGCCGGATCATGGCCGCCGCACGCATGTTGTTGACCCGCAGGATCCCCGCCGCGGTGTCCTCCAGCGGCAGCCCGAGCTGGGTGGCGAGACCGCCGATCGCTGCGACCGCGGCGTCACGGTCGAGCGGCATCCGGCCGTCGAGGAACGCCTCGGGGCGCAGGAGGCCGAGCACGACATCGGCGTCGGTGACGGTCGGCCGGGTACCCCCGCGGCCGTAGCAGGCAGGCCCGGGCTCCGAGCCCGCGCTCTGCGGACCGACCCGAAGCCCACCTGTCGCCTCGTCGAACCAGGCGAGAGTGCCACCGCCGCAGGCGACGCTCCGAACGTCCAGGTGCGGCAGCCGGTAGGTGTACTGGTCGATCACGTTCTCCTGCGCCATCACCGGCTTACCGTCGATGACCAGGCCGATGTCGAACGAGGTGCCGCCCATGTCGGTGGCCACGACCCGGTCGTGGCGATAGGTCCGCGCCAGTCCCGCGACCCCGGCCAGGCCGCCTGCCGGCCCCGAGTCGATGGTGCCCAGCGGAGTGGCAGCCGCAGCCGCGGCCGGCAACACCCCTCCGTGGGACTGCATGACGAGCAACGGTTCGGCCATCCCGGCCTCACCGAGCCGCTCAGCGAGCCGGCCCAGGTACCGCGAGCACGCCGGCCCGACGTATCCGTTCATCACCGTCGCCACCGTGCGCTCGTACTCACCCAGTCGCGGCGAGACCACAGCGGAACTGGACACGAACACATCGGGCGCGACGGCAGCGATCGCCTCCGCGAGAGCCTGCTCGTGCTCGGGGTTGGCGAACGACCACAGCAGCGCGATCGCGACCGAATCCAGCCGGTGCTCGGCGATCAACCGTCTGATGTCCTCGACCGCTGTCTCGGTGTCGAGTGCGACGACGACCGCACCCGACGCGTCGATCCGCTCGTGCACCTCGAGCACCGCACCGGGCACCGTGATCGGCCCCGGAAGCCTGCTGCCGTGCACCGAGAAGACCTCTTCGATGGAACGGCCCGCGACCCGTCCCGAGCCGCGCATCATCGTCAACGCATCGCTGTGACCGGCCGTTGCGACCAACCCGACCCGCGCGCCCTGGCGCTGGAGCACCGCGTTGGTACCGATGGTCGTGCCGTGTCCGAACCGGCTCGTCCGAGCCAGGAGAGTCGGTAGATCGACGCCCGTGACCTCGGCCAATCGCGCGAGCGCCGCCATCACACCCGAGACCGGATCGTCCTTAGTGGACAAGGCCTTCGCCGTGCGCTGGGCGCCCCCCCGGTCGACCAGTACGCAGTCTGTGAAGGTGCCGCCGATGTCCACACCGATGAAATAGATGACCAACACTCCTGGATTCACGTCGCGCCAGGAAACCGGACGCGCCACCTGTTCGAACGACTTGCTCAGCAGCGGTAGGAAACGCCCGTTCGCCGCATCACTTCAGCGACTCGACGCCGGCAACATGGCCTGGCGCGCAATACATTGCGGACCGCGGGCCCACGTCTTCGTGCTACGCCGACGGTGGATCTGTATCGAGGGTAGCCACGTGGCTCTCCATCGACAAGTCTGCGATCGAGAACCATCGACATGTCGACCGCACGGGCAGGAAAGAGGATGGCATTATCCGCTGCTGGTGGAAACTTCTCCGCCTCGATCGACCCGAGAAATCACCAAGAAGGCTATGTCTGCCACTCGGCGCTGAATCGATGGATGGGTCGCTCGGCCTATTCGTCCGATTGACATCTGCTGTCCGTGCGCGCCGCCGGCCTGGACGGCGTCACCGTCTTGACAGTCATGCAATGGCAGGGAATTCTCGACACTTGCTGAACGGCGGCGACCAGCGGTCGGGTGCGAGCGGAGAGGAGGCCGTATGAGAACTGGCGTTCGGCGCCCACCCCGAGGCTCTGATCTAACGGATCGATCGCTCGATGTACTCGTAGGCGGTGACGGTCGGCCGTAGCAACTGTTCGCAGAGAGCTGCTCGATCATTCTCCCGTAGCGCCCTCAGCACGCCCGCGAGAATGTTGTCGTCCATCTGGCTGATCTTCACGGCGGTGAAGGAAAGTGCGCGATATGCGGACGTTCGTGCCCAGAGATCGACGACCGCCTGCACGATGAGCTGATCGGGCGAGAGGCGGTGGACCGTCAAGAGAAACTGTTCTATCAACTCCATGTGCTCGGCACGATCCGACCTTGCATCCGCGGCCCTTGCTCTATCCGCCAGGTCGGAGAGCTCTGCCATCTCGGCGTCCGACGGCCAGGCGGCGGTCGCTGCAGTCTCCTTTTCCAGCAGTCTTCGCATCAAGTAGAGTTGACGCATTTCGTTGATACTGATCCTGGCGACGAAATAGCCTCGATTGAGAGAGTGGTCCAATAGCCCCTCGGATGTGAGCACCTCCAGGGCTTCCCGGATGGGCGGGCGACTTACCTGCGCCTTTTCCGCCCACTCCTGTTGGCGAACCTGCTCGCCTGGCGACAACTCGCCCTTGATGATCGCATCGCGAATCATGGCGGCCACCGTGCTGGACGCCATCCGTCGCATCGCACGATCTGGGCTGCGCTCCACGTCGCCGGCCGCAGCGTTCGTCGACACAGCTCCCTCCGCTCTCTGCCGGAAACCTACCGCTACAGGATACAGGGGGAGGATATCGGGAGCGCTGGGCCGACAAACCCAGTGTACGGCAAACAACATCTGACGATACAAGGTGTGCATCTTGTCGACGCGTTTACCGTCACGACCGGATCGCTGGAACCTTGGGAAAAGGAGGAGCGGGCAGCGGATCGCCTTTACCTCCGACGCCTCTGAAATCAGCCCGACCACGTTCACTCAGTCGGCCACGCGCGGATGACGTCCGGCACCCTGTCCGGGCCGCGAGCGGGGCCATGCGCGTCGATCACCGAGGGGGAGCCCGTGGCGCCAGTGATCGAAATCGCAATTTTCGGGGCAAATTACCCCATTGACTGGCGAAGCGCACAATCGAACCGACGTCAGCACGGGTCATCGCTTGACACCGGCGTCAAAGAGTGCCTTCAATATTGTCGGCAATCGGGAGAACGATCAATCTCCCGAGATCGATCACGAGACGGGTGAGGGCAGCGAGCTTGCTGAGCGACGGGGGCGCCAGGCTTCTCACGGAGTTGGGGCCCGAATGGGCGTCTTGCTTCACAAGAATCATCACCTCGCTGCTGACTGCGACCACGCGCGGGGGAGAGAACGCGGTGGCCGAGGTCCCACATCTACCGGCTGGGGCGGCGTGAGCGCCGAGGCTCGACGTCGACAGCTGGGTGACTTCCTCAAGGCGCGACGCCGGCAGTTGGTCCGTGCCGACCTGGGCCTGCGCCCGGTCGCGGGGAGAGGTGAGGGACTGCGGCGGGAGGAGGTCGCGGCCCTGTCCGGGGTCAGCGTCACCTGGTACGCCTGGCTGGAACAGGGACGGGGCCGCCAGCCGTCTCGCCACGTGCTCGACGCGATCGCCACCGTCTTTCGTCTCTCAGCTGTCGAACATTCGTATCTGCTCTCGTTGGCCGGATACTCGGCCCCCCAGCCTGCGGGGGATGTGATCGCGCAGACCTCACCGGAGCCGGTGCTGCGGCTGCTGGATCACCTGACGGACCTGCCGGCCTACGTGATCGCCGCGGACTGGCAGATCGTCCACTGGACCACCGCATTTGCGGCGCTGTACCCGAACGTGGCGACTGTTGCCGAGGAAGAGCGGAACCTCCTGTGGCTCATCTTCACCGATCCCTCTGTGCGCGCGATGCTGCCCGACTGGGAAATCGCGGCTCAGCATTTCCTCGCCGAGTTCCGGGCCGACGCCGGACCCCGCCTGGCCGATCCACCGCTTGCTGATCTGGCCGGGAAGCTTCTCGACGTCAGTCCCGCGTTCCGCGCCGCTTGGGACAGGCACGACGTCATCGGATCCATTCCCACCAAGCGCCTGATTCGTCACCCCATCGGCGATCTGCACCTCGAGCGCCACCGCGCCCGGTTCTCTGATCCGCCCGCCATGCACGTGGTGATCTACACGCCGGAAACTCCCGAAACCCGCGAATTGATACGTCAACTGTGCCGCTGCTTCGACCGGTAATCCGACGACGGTGGGTGATGTTGTGATCGACGAGAACAGTGTCCGACGTACCGAACAAACGTATGCGAATCCTGATGTCGTAGCTCAACGGGAACGGCTGTTGTCAATGCTCGCGCCGCAACCGGGAGAGCGTGTGCTCGACATCGGGTCCGGACCGGGCTGTCTGCTTGAGGCGATCGCCGAGGCGGTGGGTCCGACGGGTGCGGCGCATGGTGTGGATCCGTCTCCGGCGATGAACGCGCTGGCCGCCACTCGCACGGATGGCATGCCGTGGGTTCGTATCGACGACGGTGATGCGGTCGCGTTGCCCTATCCCGACGGTGTGTTCGACGCAGCGGTGTCGACCCAGGTCCATGAGTACGTCGCCGATCTCGCGGTGGCGCTCGGTGAGCTGCGGCGGGTTCTGCGGCCCGGTGGGCGGGCGTTGATCCTCGACACGGATGCGGATTCGCCGGTGTGGCACACCACCGATCGGGAGTTGGACGAGCGCGTTCTGGCGGCGTGGGAGGAGCATCTCGTGCATCCGCGTCTGCCGCGGACGCTGCGCGGGCTGTTGCGCCGCGCCGGATTCCGCGTCACGGAGCAGCGGGTGCATGTGATGTTCAACTCGCAGATGACGGCGGATTCATACAGCGCCGGCACGACGGCCCGGTTCGCTGACGGGCAGCAGGGTCTGACCGAGGCCGACGCCGAAACGTGGCTCGCCGACCTGCGCGCGCGCAGCGACGAGGGCGACTACCTGCAAAGCATCGACCGGTACCTGTTCCTGGCGACGGTTGCCTGACCTCCGCGTCCCGGTCACGCGTTCGGTCGCCGAGGGGTTGCTACCGGGCACGGGTGGGTATAGGCAGGGTTCGCCGGGCACTCGGGGTTCCGGCCTGCAGATGCGGCCATTCCGGATGTTGCGATGGCGATGTCTGAGAGGGGTGATCCATGGCGGCGAAGGAGAAGATGATCGAGGCGAGCGTGGTGATCCGCAGGCCACGCGAGGAGGTCTTCGGGTTCTATCGGGATTTCCGGAACCTGCCTCGTTTTCTGGGGGACGTCATGGCCGTCGAGCAGGTGGATTCGACGGATTCTCGGTGGACGATACAAGGCCCCCTCGGTGTTCGGCTCGCATGGACGGTGAGAGTCACCGAGGAGCGCACCAACGAGCTGATTCGTTATGAGACCGTCAGCCTGCCCCTACTGACGACCTACTGGGAAATCCACTTCAGTCCGGGACCGCAGGCCGGCGAGGCAGAGGTTCGTGAAGTGATGAAGGCCCCTCTCGGTGGATTGGGGCGCGCGGCGCTCGCCGTGATCAGAAAATTCCCGGACAAGGAAGTGGCCGCGAACCTGAACAGGCTGAGGCAGCTGATGGAGACCGGGACGGTGACCGACACCAGTTATGCGGTGGCGGGCAAGTTCGGCCGACGCGCGCACTGACGGCTGCCGGCGGGGGCGTGCGGCACCCATCCGGAAGAACTACTGCATTGCACGCCCGATGTAGTCATGAGTGTCGACGGTCGGCCGAAGCAGCTCCTCACACAGTGCGTTCCGGTCGTTCTTGTGAAGCGCCTTCAAAATGGCGTCCAGGACGCCATCTCCTATCTGACCGTGCTCCACGGCACCGAAGGCGAGCGCCCGATACACGGACGTCCGAGCCCAGAGGTCGATCACGGCCTGCACGATGAGCTGATTGGAGGAGAGGCGGTGCACCGCTATGAGGAACTGCTCGACGAACTCCCTGTGAGCTGCGTGGTCGTGGCGCCCCTTCGCCGCCCGCGCCTTGGCTGCCAGCTCGGACAGCTCCGCCATCTGCAGGTGCGACGGCCACACCACGCTTTCCGCGGTGGCTCTTTCCAGGAGAATGCGCATCAAGTAGAGCTGATGCATCTCGTGAAGGCTGATCCGTGCAACGAAATAACCCCGGTGCGGGGAGTGCTCCAGTAGCCCCTCGAACGCGAGGACCTCCAGCGCCTCGCGTATCGGGGGTCGACTTACTCTCGCCTTTTCGGCCCACTCCTGTTGACGAACCTGTTCGCCGGGTAGCAGCTTGCCGGTGATGATGGCATCGCGAATCATGGCAGCCACGCTGCTTGCCACAGCGCCGCGCGCTGTGCGCTGCGGGCTCCGCTGCGCTTCGTCGGCAGCAGCATTCGTCGACACGGCTCTCTCCACTCGGTTGCGGGCCCGACTGTCACAGAATTGCGGTTCGAACCTGAAACATCGTAGAGGACACTTGCTCGTCTGCAGACGTTCGAGGTAATCCCTCCCTCACCCTGACGTGAGCAATGAAATCCGGATCGATGCCGTCGGCGTTCGTCCGGAGCCGGCGAGGGTCGACGGGTCCCGTCGGCCCGCGGCTCGCTGTGGCCTCGCGGTCGGTGGCATCCGCGAAGGCCATGTCGGGTGCTGGGCGGGTGGTGACCCGCAGATCACCACAGCCTGACCGAGTGCCGGACATGCCCACGCTTGACACCGTGACAGAGGATAACCTTCAATATTGCCGGCAATCCTGTCGGGTGGGACCGCCCCGCCGAGACCGCGCGTCAGACGGCGAGGGGGAGCGACATGTCGCGCCAGGAGACCAACAGGCTTCTGACCCAGGTCGGGCCCGAACCGCGGGGTAGCGACTATCCGGGCGACCGCCGACAGCTGCGTCGAAGCGAGCCCGGACCCAGGGAGGCCGAATGGACGTCTACGAAGCCCTGTACACGACCAGGATGATGCGGCGAATGCGGACGGACCCCATTCCGATCGAGACTCAATCCCGCATTCTGGACGCCGCGATCCGGGCACCCAACGGCGGCAACACCCAACGGTGGCACTTCGTCGCCGTCGACGATCCCGCGATCAAGGGTGAGCTCTCCGAGCTGTACGAGAAATGCCGTCGCAAGGAGTACGCCGACTTCGCCGAGGGGGCGCTCGGCACGCCGATCCACAGCGCCGAGGAACACGCGGAGACGATGCGGAAGATCAAGCAGTCCGGTGACTACTTCGTCGAGCACTTCGCGGAGATCCCTCTCCTCCTGTTCGTGTTCTCGATCGACGACCACGGTGGGGCGAACATCTTCCCGGCGATCTGGAGCACGCTGCTCGCTGCTCGGGCAGAGGGCGTCGGCGGCGTGATCACAACCGTGCTCCGCTATGAGGCGGCCAGAGTCGCGGAGATGCTCGATGTGCCCAGCGGGGAGGGATGGACGATGAACGTCATGCTCGCACTCGGATATCCGCTCGGTCGGTGGGGCGTCGCCGCCAATCGACGGCCGGTGCACGAGGTGGCCAGTCGTAACAGCTGGAGCCAACCCTTCGGGGTCACGATTTCGCGCCCATTGTGGGGCAGTGAGACCAGCTGATCTCCGTATCTCGACCAGTCAGCGGGCGGGTGTCACCTCGACATCCCCCATCGCATCGCCATCATCGGAGCGTCATAGTGGACAGCGCACGCGGCCTCATAGAGCGCAGCATTCCGTTCCTTGCCGAGATCAAGAACCGCACGGCGGGCGAGGAGTTGGAAGTCTGGCTGAACGAGAACCGCGGCCCCGGCACGGAGCTGTGGGACGACCTCGCCCGCATCATCAGAGCCGGCGTCGCCGAAGGTTGGGCTGCGAACATCGAGGTGGACGGCCCCAACTACCGCCGCAGCCGCCTCGCCGAGCCGAGCGAGCAGCTGAGCTACTTCAGCATCACCGCGGTCTACATGGACAGCGTGCCTGTCTACCGCGGCCAATACCACCAGCACCCCTACGGCGAACTCAACATGGTCGTGCCGCTGGACCCTGATGCCCTTCTCGGAGGGCCGCGCGGTTGGCAAGGGGCGGGATGGACGGCTCCCGAGCCCGGAAGCCACCATTACCCCGAGGTCAAAGGTGGAGCTGTGATCGCGCTGTTCTACCTGCCCGCGGGACGCATCTCCTACGACATCACCCCGCCGGAAGACGCCTCTGTCCCCGTGGGCGGCGCGGGGTAAGGGCCGGCCAGTCACACGAGCTGGGACCGAAGCATGTCGGCGGTCTCCCGCAGCACGGGCAGGACGCGCTCGTGCATCTCCGGTTCGGAGATCCGCTCCACGCTGGTGCCGACGTTCAGTGCCGCGATCACGGTTCCGTCCCAGCGGCGCAGCGGCACCGCGGTGGAGTGGAACCCCGCCTCCACGTCGTGCGCCACATACGCATGGCCTGCCGTCGCCACCTCCGCGATCTTCGTCTCCAGCGCTGCCATTGCCTCCTCGCCGAGACCTGAATGCGTGACGAGGTGGCGGTGGCGGCGCTCCTCGTCGAGGCCGCTCAGCAGGACCATGCCCAACGCCGACCGGGCGGCGGGCACCTGGAAACCGATCCCCTGGCCGATGGGCAGGGTGTGTCGCGGCAACGCCCGCGCGATCATCACGGCCGAAGCCCCGTCGAGCACCGCGGTGGTGCACGACGCTTGGAACTTCTCGGCGAGGCCGTCGCATACCGGTTGCAGCACGTGGCTCACCGGGTTCGTGGTCAGGTACGCCGTGGCGAGCGTGAGGACCTTGGGGCCCAACCGGTAGGACCTGTCGTCGGGGATCACGTAGCCCAGGTGGGTCAGCGTGAGGAGGGCCCGGCGCACGGTCGCCCGGGGCAGGTCGAGCTTCCGGGCGAGCTGGGCCTGGGTCAGCCGCTCCTCGGAGTGGTCGAACGCGGTCAGGACCAGCAGGCCGCGTTCGAGGGCTTCGGAATAGTCCGCGCGGTTGTTGCCGTCCACCTCGCGGGCAGACCGCCGGGCTTCGTCCCGCGCGTTGAGCTTGGCCACTCGCACTCCGTTCGATTAACGCACACCTTGTATCGAAAGGTAGCAGCATGGGCCGGTGAAGCCTTGCGGCGAGCGAGCCGAGCTGCCTAGGGTGCCCATATTAGGACTGAGTGTTCGTTAATTGAACACAAAGCGCTCTGGGGGAGACGTCGTCATGCGCGCGGAGGACAATCAGAAGATCACCGAGACCGGGCCCGGCACCCCCGGCGGTGACTGGATGCGCCGGTACTGGCAGCCGGTGGCGCTGTCGGAGGAACTGGAGACGGAGCGTCCCGTCGTGCCGGTCCGGGTGCTGGGCGAGGACCTCGTGCTGTTCCGCAACGACGACGGCACGACGGGCCTCATCGACCGCCGGTGCGCGCATCGCGGTGCCGACCTGTCGCTGGGGCGACTGGAGGACGGCGGCCTTCGCTGCTACTTCCATGGCTGGCTCTTCGACGGGGGCGGTTCCTGCCTGGACACGCCCGCCGAGCCGGAGGACAGCCGGCTCAGGAGCAAGGTGCGGATCCGCTCGTACCCGGTGCGGGAGTGCAACGGGATCGTGTGGGCCTACCTCGGCGATGGGGCGGCGCCGAACCTGCCCTCGCTCGACTGCTTCATCGCGCCGGAGGAGTACACCTTCGCGTTCAAGGGTTACCTCGACTGCAACTGGCTGCAGGCGCTGGAAGTCGGCATCGACCCCGCCCACGCCTCCTATCTGCACCGATTCGAAGAGGACGAGGACGCCGGCGACAGCTACGGCAAGCAGTTCCGGGGCGCCTCGCTCGGTACCGACCTACCGATGACCAAGATCCTCCGTGAGTACGGCCGGCCGGAGATCCTCAACGCGCGTACCGAGTACGGCCAGCGGATCGTGGCGTTGCGCAAGCTCGACAAGGAGGGCCTCGACGGCTCGTCCACCCACGTGCGGATCACGCACCAGGTCTTCCCGCACGGCATCACGATCCCGCTGAGCGCGACGATGGCGATCACCCAGTGGCACGTGCCGATCGACGACGTGTCCTGCTACTGGTACGCGATGTTCACCAGCCTCGACGAGCCGGTGGACAAGGCGACCATGCGGGCCCAGCGCATCGAGGGCATCACCCTGCCCGACTACAAGCCGCTGCGGAACCGGGCGAACAGGTACCGGTTCGACTACGAGGAACAGCGGACGCAGACCTATACCGGTCTCGGTCGGGACATCAACGTCCACGACCAGATGGCCGTCGAGGGGCAGGGCTTCATCTACGACCGCAGCCGGGAGAACCTCAGCCGGTCCGACCGGGCGATCGTGACCTACCGGCGCATGGCCCTGCAGGCGATCGACACCGTCGCCGACGGCGGCAGCCCCGAGACGCTGCTCCTGGACACCGCGGACGTCGAGAGCCGCGGCCCGATCCCGCTCGACGGCATCGGGCCCACGGGGGAGTGGGAGCAGTACTGGGCAGGTTCGATCGCCGACCTGCGCAAGGCGAGCCCGTGGGCGTCCGGCCTGCGGGAGGCGCTCGTGACGGGGCCGGCCGGTGTTCCGGGGTCGGAGGTCGAGCCCGACCGGTCCCAATCGACCGACGCGTACGACCGCTCGGCCGGTTGAGGTGGGATTCATCGAGAAGTTCGACCTGTGGACCGAGGAACAGCAGGAGGCCGCTCGTGCCGTCCTCACCAGGGTCGACGACGAGGGCCTGCGGTCCATCCGTGTGTCGTTCGTGGACCAGCACGGGTTGCTCCACGGCAAGACGATTCCCGCGAGCGGGTTGGCTGCTGTGTTCCGGAGCGGCATCAGCTGCGTGTCGACCCTGCTGTCGAAGGACACGTCCGGCACCACCGTCTTCTCGGCCTTCAACGCCGACGGCGGACTCGGGGTCGCCGAGATGGCCGGTGCCGCTGACGTCGTGATGGTTCCGGACCCGACGACCTTCCATCTCGTCCCGTGGGCGGGCGGGACCGGCCGGGTGCTGTGCGACCTGCGCTTCCAGAACGGTGAGCAGGTGCCCTTCTGCAGCCGAGGGGTGCTGCAGAAGGCCCTCGACCGTGCCGGAGCCGCCGGGTACGGCTACCTGACCGGTCTCGAGATCGAGTTCCACCTCTACCGGCGGGCCGAGTACTCCCCGAACGCCGACGGCATCGGCAGGTGCACGTATCCGACGCCGGTGGAGCCGATCAACCAGGGCAACCAACTGCTCAGCGACGACCGCGGCGACGAGGTCGAGCCGGCCACCCGGCGAATTCGCGAGGTCCTGGACCGGATGGGGATCGAGCTGCGCAGCATCGAGGTGGAGTACGGCGCCAACCAGCTCGAACTCACACTCGACCCGATCGCCGGGCTCGGATCGGCCGACGCCATGGTGCTCCTGCGCAGCACGATCAAGCAGGTGGCGCGGCGGAGCGGCTACCACGCCACCTTCATGTGCCGCCCGCAGCTCACGGACAGCAAGTCGAGTGGCTGGCACCTGCACCAGAGTCTGCTCAGCGCGGGCGCGGACGGCGGCCGCAACATGTTCGTGCCGGGAGACGGCGAGGGGCCGATATCGCCGGTCGGCCGGCACTTCATCGCGGGTCAGCTCGCCCACGCGGGCGCGGCGTGCGTGTTCGCGAACCCGACGATCAACGGCTACAAGCGGTTCCAGCCGTACTCGATGGCCCCCGACCGGATCGCATGGGCGCGTGACAACCGAGGCGCGATGATCCGGCTCGTCGGCTCGGCCGAGGACGGCACCACGCACCTCGAGAACCGGATCGGCGAGTCCGCGGCCAATCCGTACCTGTACATGGCCTCCCAGCTCCATTCCGGTCTGGAGGGCATCGACGCCGCGCTGCCGCTGCCTCCGTCGGCCGACGACCCGTACACCACCGAAGCGGCACGGTTGCCCGCGAACCTGCGGGAGGCCGTCGACTCGCTCGAAGCGGACACGGGCCTGACCAGGGCGATGGGGGACCAGTTCGTCGCGTACTACGCCGCGATCAAGCGAGCCGAGATCGCCCGCTTCGAGCGCACGGTCACCGACTGGGAACAGCGTGAGTACTTCGATCTCTACTGAGGACCGGAGCGGGTGAACATGACGAGCCTGCAACTGCGCGTGACGCGCGTGACCTGGGAAGCCGAGGGAGTGGTCGGGGTCAGGCTGTCCACGCGGGACGGCAGCCCACTACCGCCCTGGGAGCCCGGCGCGCACATCGACGTCCGGCTGCCGTCAGGGCTGCCCCGTCAGTACTCGCTGTGCGGAGACCCGCAGGACCGCAGGCACTACGAGATCGCAGTGCGGCTCGAAGCCGCGGGACGAGGTGGTTCGGCGGAGATCCACGGCACCGCGCTGGTCGGCCGGGAGTTGGTCGTGACCGAGGTGCGCAACCATTTCCCGCTCGATACCGCGGACGAGTACCTACTGATCGCCGGCGGTATCGGGATCACGCCGCTCGTCCCGATGGCGCGGGCGCTCGCCTCACGCGGCGCCGAGTGGGCGGCGGTCTACTGCGGCCGTGGGGAGGAGACGATGGCGTTCCGCCACGAGCTCGTGGCCGTCGGCGGAGATCGGGTCCGGTTCGTCGACACGACGCAGGAATCGCGGCCGGACCTCAAGGCGCTGGTCGGTGCGCTCGGACCCGACGCTGTCGTCTACTGCTGCGGCCCGGTGGGTCTCATCGAGAGCGTCACCGAGATCTGTGACGGCGCGGGCGTGCGCTGCGAGAGCGAGCATTTCGGTGCCGCCACCCCGCGGCCCGATGCCGAGGCCGGCGCGGAGGTCGAGCTCGAACTGCGCCGGTCCGGTACGACCGTGGTGGCAGCCCCGGACACGACGTTGCTGGAGGCGATCCGTGAGGCGGGCGTGGAGATCGAGTCCGACTGTGAGGAGGGCTACTGCGGCACCTGCGAGACCCGCGTCCTCGACGGTGAACCCGACCATCGGGACGTCGTGCTCTCGAAGGCGGAACGAGCGTCCGGGCGGACGTTCATGCCTTGCGTGAGCCGCGCCTGTGGCCGCAAGCTCGTCCTCGATCTCTGACCCTCGGGGACGGATCCCGCACTGACCACTCACGACAGCAGCACGACGTGGTGCCGGAACCTCGATGACTGACGCGAAGGAATGGTCCATGGTCTCTGCCGCATCTTCACCCGCCGTCGTGGCCGACACGGTCTACGTGAACGGTCACGTCGTCACGCTCGATTCCGCCGCACCCATGGCCACCGCGGTCGCGATCAAGGACGGCCGGTTCATGGCAGTCGGCCGCGACACGCTCGCGCGCACTCTCACCGGGCCGGACACGGAGGTCGTCGACCTCGGCGGCGCGACCGTGATACCTGGCCTCAACGACAGCCATTGCCACATCGAGTGCGCAGGTCAGGACGGGCTTGTCGTCGACCTCGCCGCCGTCCGTTCGGTTGCCGAGGCGCTTGCGGCCGTCCGTTCCTTCGCCGATTCCCGGCAGCCGGGCGAGTGGGTGACCGGAAGCGGCTGGCACCCGTTGGCACAACTCGCGGAGTCGCGCTATCTGACTCGTGCCGAGCTGGACAGGGCCGCACCCCACAACCCGGTCTTCCTCCCGACCGTGGGGCACGTCGCCATGGCCAACTCAGCGGCTTTCGAGCAAGCCTGCATCGACGACGACACGCCAAACCCCGAAGCCGGGATCATCGACCGTGACGACGCCGGTCGGCACACGGGCGTGCTCTACGAACGCGCGATCAACCTGATCACGGACAGCATGCCGGGCTGGTCGGTCGAGCAGCTGGAACACCAGTTCGTCACCGGTCTCGCCCACGCGAACAGGTTCGGCATCACGAGCGTTCTGGAGCCGTGGCTCTCCTCGGCGGGCATCCGGGCGGTCCAGCGGCTGATGCTCGCGGGTCGGTTGACCGCACGGATGGGCGTGATGTGGATCCCCGATCCGTTGGTGCCGATCGATGAGTGGGCGAGAACCATCTCCGGGAGCGGGGTGTCGTCCTGGTTCGGTGACGAGTGGATGAAGCTCGTCGGCATCAAACTGGTCGTCGACGGCGGCATGAGCCTGCGCTCCGCGCTGATGCGGGAGGAGTATCCCGGCTGCCCGCACCATCATGGGACGGCCACGTTGTCGCGCGAGCATCTCACCGATCTGGTGGTGACCGCTCAGGAGTACGACTGGCGGCTCGGCGTGCACTGCGTCGGTGACCGCGCCGTCGACTACGTCCTCGACGCCTTCGAGGCCGCGGACCGGGTCCGTTCGCTCGTGGGCAGGAGATACGCGCTGATCCACGGCAGCCTCGCCCGGCGGGACCAGCTCGAGCGCGCCCGGGCCCTCGGCGCGCGCCTGGAGCTGCAGCCGGCGTTCCTGTGGGACAAGGCTGCGACGATCGAGAAGTTCCTCGGGGCCGAGACGACGAGCCGCGCCGTCCCGATGCGCACCGCGATCGACGTCCTGGGCATCGACAACGTCTCGATGGGCACGGACTACCCGACGAACGACCTGAACCCCTTCACGAACCTCTATCTCGCGGTCACCCGCAAGGACATACGCGGCGTGACCTACGGCGCCGACGAGGCGGTGACCCGCGAGGAAGCGTTGCGCGCCTACACCGCTTCGGGGGCGTTCGCCACACGCGACGAGACGCTGAAGGGCACGATCTCGCCCGGCAAGCTCGCCGACCTCGCCGTGCTCTCCGACGACTACCTGTCGGTCGACGTCGAACAGATCAAGGACATCGAGGTGATCCGGACCGTCGTCGGCGGACGGGTCGTCTTCAAGAGATAGCGCTCGTCACGACCCGACGAAGCGAACGGCGACATGAACGCCGACCTCAGTCGGACGATTCGCCGGGCCAGAGCGGGAACGGGACGTCGACACCGAAGTCCTGACCCCAGCGGTTCCGGCTGCTGACCTCCTGCACGGGGCGCCGGTTCGCGGCCACCCCCCAGCGTCCGCGCGGGTAGCCCAGCGCGAGCATCGCGGTCATGCGCCAGCCCGCCTCGGTGGGCACCTCGAGCAGGTCCATCACCCGTTCCGCCTCGTAGCGCAGCACGGTGGTGATGGTGCCGCCGACCCCTTCCGCGCGTGCTGCGAGCAGGGCGCTCCAGATGGCGGGGTAGATGTTCGCGCCACCGTGGTCGTCGATCGCGAACACGAACAGCAGCAGGGGGATCTCGGCGAAGTGGTCGGTGAAGTAGTCCCCGGAGGCCGTGATCCGGCGCATCGTCTCGGCGTGCTCTTCCGGGTCGTGCAGCGGCTGCGCGAGCTCGCCGGCGGCGATGTCGGCGTACTCCCGGGCTCGGGAGCTGCGGTAGATGGCCGCGAGCTCGGCTTTCGTGGCCGGATCGTCGACGGCGAGGAAATGCCACCGCTGGGTGTTGCCACCGTTGGGCGCCCGGATCGCGGCGTCGAGGATCCGGGCCTGGGTCTCCAACGGAATCGGATCGGGATGCAGACGGCGCATCATCCGCGTGGTGTACAGCGCCTCGTGAACATCCATCGCCGACGCTCCTCGCGGCTCGCGGCCGAAGGGGCAACGGCCGATACGGATGCGGACGCAGGCCCGCATGGACCGGACGGACCCGGCTCCCGCGACGATTATCCCGTGGAGCGCCGTGTGCCGATCGTCTTTGCGATCGCCGGCCAGAGCGCGGCGACAACCGTCTCGGAATCTTCTTCGTATTCTCGCCGCGATGGAAGGCGGCGAAAAAAACACATGGAACGAAAGGGGCGTCCGCGATGAAAGTCCAGGGTGGTGATCGCACCACCCGTGCGCCGGTCACGGCGTTCGCCACGTCCTACGATTTCGACATGTCACGGCGGGGGGATTCGACATGACCGGTGGGGCGCGTGCGATCACGATCGAGCGGGATGTGGCCTACGCGACCGTCGATGGGGCGGGGCTGTGTCTCGACATCTACCGATCCGCCGAGCAGGGCGCACCGGTCGTCGTGTACGTGCACGGCGGCGGGTGGACCAGGGGAGACAAGGGCGCTGACGGTGACAAGCGGCTGGCGCCGCTCGCCGCCCACGGCGTGACCGTGGTCTCGATCGACTACAGCCTGGCACCGAAGGCGGTGTTCCCGCAGCAGCTGCACGACCTCAAGGGGGCCGTCCGATGGCTGCGCACCCATGGGGCGCGCCTCGGGCTGGCCACCGAGCGGCTCGGCGTCTGGGGTGCTTCCGCGGGGGCGTATCTGGGGTCGCTGCTGGCTCTGTCGGAAGGTGACAGCGCGCTGGAGGGCGAGGTCGGTGGAAACCTCGAACAGTCCAGCGCGGTGCAGGCCGTGGTGCACTGGTTCGGCCAGGCAGATCTGGAGACGTCGGCGTCGCGCAGCGAGCTGGAGGCGCGGATCCTGCCGTTCCGCTTCGAGGCGGACCTGCTGGGCACGACCGATCCAGCGGAGCTGGCCGAGCGGGCCCGGGGACTCAGCCTGCTCTCACGGGTATCCCCGCAGGCACCGCCGTTCCTGATCGCCCACGGCGACCGCGACAGGATCGTTCCTCCGTCCGAGGGCCTCTCGCTGCACGACGCGCTCAGCCGTGCCGGCGTGCGTTGCCGCTTCGAGCTCCTGGCCGGTGCCGGTCACGAGGACGCGGAGTTCGACAGCCCCGCCACGCTCGCAGCTACGGCCGCGTGGTTGCGAGCGGTGCTGGGCTGACTCGGGACTAACACGAACGTCGATTTCGTTACAGATGGTAACTGTATTGAATCTACCTCGTGTGAGGAGACGGAATGTCCGTCGTTCCCGAAGCCGTGACCGACCCACCGTCGCGTGTCGTGGCCGTCGAGCACTGGTTCGACGTCATCTGCCCCTATTGCTACGTCGCTCAGGACCGCAACCGGATACTCCGTGAGCACGGGATCCACGTGGTCGAGCACTCGCTGCAGATCCATCCCGAGATCGGCCCCGGCGGCACTCCGGCCGGACCGCGCTCGGGCCCGTCCTATGAATTCCTCGCGCGTGAGGCCGAGGCCGCCGGCCTCCCGCTGCGTTGGACGGACCGCATCCCGTACTCACGCCCTGCGCTGGCCGCGTTCGAGTGGCTCCACAAGACCAACCCCGAGGTAGGCGAACGGTTCGCTGCGGCGGTATTCGCCGCGTACTTTGCCGACGGCCTGGACATCGAGTCCCTCGACCTTCTCGTCGGTCTGGCTGAACAGGCCGGAGGCGACGCGAACGCGCTTCGCGCCGCGTTGGCTTCGACGGAGGCGAACGACGCACTGACCCGGTCGGAGGTTCTCGCCCACCAGAACGCCGTCGTCGGCACACCCACCTGGATCGCCGGCGGCCAGCGGATCTCAGGGCTGCGCCCCAGGCAGTGGTTCGACGACTGGGCCGCCACGCTCATCCGCTGAGCCGGATCCAGAAGCGGTTCAGCTACCGGACCTGGCCGATCGACCTGTCTCGTCAGATCCGGCGCGCTCGGGCAAGCCAGGCGGGGAGGTCGACCACGTCGCCGACGGGACGGCCGAGGGCGGCGGCGTGGGTGTCGTGGACGATGACGCCGCGATAGCTGCTGGGGTGCAGGTCTTCCAGGACCCATCCGTCGCCGAACGCCTCCCGGATCACCGTGTGGCTGATCTGAGGCCCGAAGCCCGGACCGGCGTCGGACAACGCGAGGACGTGGACTCGCGCATCCGGGCGGCAGGCGCGATGCAGACTGCGCACGTATCGGGTGCGTTCCTCGGGACCGAAGATGTGGAACAACGCGCTGTCGACGGCCGTGTCGTAGGCCTGATCAGGTACCAGTTGCAGCGCGTCGGCGACCTCGAAGCGGGCGGTGACGCCCCGCTGGGCGGCGTTGGCGCGGGCCTGTTCGATCGCGTGTTCCGAGGAGTCGATCCCGATGACGTCGTAGCCGAGCCGCGTGAGGTGGATGGTGTGCTCGCCGGTACCGCAGCCGGGATCCAGCACCCGTCCGCGGATCCCTCCGCTGCGTTCCAGCGTGACGATCGCCGGTTGCGGCTCGCCGATCACCCACGGCGCGGTGTGGGTCAGGTACGCCTCGTCGAAGGTGCGGCGCGGCGGTGTCGTCCCGCCTGGTGTCGGCGCGTCGGCAACGTTCTGCGGCGTGATGTCTCCGGCGGGTTTGCTGTGGTCATCCTCGGTCAGGCTCATGAGGCGACCGTAGAAGTTGAAGCGCAGTGCAGGTCAAGAACGAAAGAGAAGCGTGAGGCGAACCGCGTGCCGGCGCACAGACAACGTTCTGCCTGACCGGGTGTAGCCGGTAGGTTGCGGGGCGTCCCGTTGCGAGGAGTTCATCTCGTGTGCGCCGAGCCCACCGAGCACGTGATCGGCATTGATCCGCGCCAGATCGCGGAGGTGCTCGTCGCCCTGCCTGGCGGCGCGGCACGGCGGGGATCGGGCTATCGGGTCGGCGCATCCGCAGTGCTGACCGCAGCGCACGTCGTGTCCGGGGCCGAGTCCGTCTGCGTCCGGTTCGATGCCGACCGGCCGGGAGAGTGGTGCACGTGGGCGCAGCGGGTCGTGGTCGACACCCGGTCCGACGTCGCAGCGATCGTCATCGATCCGCCGTCGAGATCCCCGTTCACCGCACCCGGCTTCGGTCACGTCGACGACTCGGCGAGCGAACTCATGGTTCATGCGGTCGGGTTCCCCCGGTTCAAGCTCAAGGCATACGAGCAGCCCGGCGCCCAGGGCGTCTACCGCGACTCGCACCAGGCCACAGGCACGGTGGCGGCACTGTCGAACCGCCGCTCGGGGACCTTCGAGGTGACCGTCCGGCCACCTGAGCGGGATCCGGATCCGACGGTCTCGCCCTGGGAGGGCATGTCCGGGGCGGCGCTGTGGGCCGGTGGCCGGATCATCGGTGTGGTCACCGACCATCATCGGTCCGACGGTCTCGCTCGGCTCGCCGCCACCCGCCTCGACCGCCTGGTCCAGCGGGCGACCGAAGACTCCGACCCGGCTGTGATCGAGCTCGTGGCTGTTCTCGGCCTGCCGTCGGTGGCCCAGGAACTGCCGCGCGTCGACGCCATGCCGGTGCCGGATCACCTCGTGACGTCGTACCACCACCAGGTCGATGACATCGCACCGGAACGGCTGCTGGGACGGGAGGCCGAACTCGGCGAGCTGGTGGCGTTCGCCGCGGGCGACGAGTCCTACGGCTGGTGGCAGGCGGAGGCGTGGGCAGGCAAGACGGCCCTGATGGCGTGGTTCGCTCTGCACCCACCGCCGGACGTCGACGTGGTCGCGTTCTTCGTGGCGTCCGCGCTCGCCGGCCAGTCGGACAGCGAGGCCTTCCTCGAGGCGACATCCGAGCAGCTGACGTTCCTGTCGGGGCAACCGCCGGGCGCCCCGTCGACCACCGCGGCGCGGCGGCGCAACCTGCTCCCGTTGCTGGAAAGCGCAGCGAAGCGCTGCCGTGACATGGGCAGGCGACTCGTGCTCGTCGTCGACGGGCTGGACGAGGACACCAGCGCGGAGACCCTCAAGGCGAGCATCGCCTCCCTGCTGCCTCGCCGTCCGCCCGACGGTGTGCGCGTGGTCGTCACCAGCAGGCCGGACCGGCAGCTCCCGCTGGACGTGCCCGCGGACCACCCGCTGCACCGCTGTCACCGGCGATCGTTGCGAGTGTCGCCCCACGCACACCACGACGAGGTCTTCGCGCGACGCGAGCTCCGTGAACGCCTCCGTGCCGGCGCCCTGCCCGAGGATCTACTGGGCTTGATCACCGCGTCCGGTGGCGGCATCGGTCGCGACGATCTCGCGGAGCTCACCAACGCCTCCCCGTTCGCGATCGACGAGCTCCTGCGTGGAACGTTCGGCCACACCGTCGGGACACGGGTGCAACGGCTCGCCGGGTCAGAAGGAAGCGCAGGCGAGAGGCGGGGCTACCTCCTGGGTCACCGCACGCTGCAAGAGATCGCCGAGCACGAGTTCGGCGCCCGGCTCAGCCGCTACCGGCAACGGGTGCATGCATGGGCCGACGACTACCGCCGCGACAGCTGGCCGAAGGACACCCCGCTGTACCTGCTGCGCGACTACCCGCGAATGCTCGCGATGGTCGGCGACGCCGCACGACTCACCGCGCTTGCCGTCGACGCGGACCGCCACGACCGGATGCTGGACATCACCGGTGGTGACGCGCTTGCGCTCGACGAGATCGCCCTTGCCCAGTCGGTCAACCGGTGCGGGGACAACCCGGACCTCGTCGCCGCTGTGCTCCTCGCCGTGCGCCGGGAGGAGCTGGTCCGCCGTAACACGGAGATCCCGGTGCGGCTGCCGGCGGTGTGGGCCTCGATCGGCCGGTTCACGCGCGCGGAGGCACTGGCGCGCGGCATCCCACGGCCCGGCAAGCGCGCCGCTGCCCTGGCCGGGGCGGCTGTCGCCGCGGCGGCCACCGGTCATGTCGCACAGGCAGAGCAGCTCGTCGCCGGTATCGACGATCCCGAACAGCGGGACTTGGCGCTCGCGGGCGTCGCTGTGGCGACAGCCCCGCACGACGTGGAGCGAGCGGTGCGCATCGCCCGGCGGATCGCGGGGGAGCGTCGCGACGCCGCGCTCGTCCGGATCGCATCCACAGTGGCATTCGCCGACCCGGCGCGGGCAACGGATCTCGTCGCACAGATCGCCGCCTCGCCGCAGGCCGTGAACGCCCGTGTCGCGAGGGCGACTGCGGCTGTCGCCGCCGGAGATGTCTCCCTCGCAGAGTCCACCCTCGACGAGATCCAGCCGGCTTCTCGACGGACCAGGGCGTGGGCTGGGCTCGCTGCCGCACTCGCCGCCGCGGGCCGAATCGACGATGCCGAGCTCATCGCGCGGAACTTGCGCCGCTCCGGGGTGCGGGTGCAGCTCCTCGCCCAGCTCACGCGGGCCGCTGCCGACCTCGGCGACGATGCGGCGCTCCATCGACTCCTCACCGAACTGCGGCAGGCCGCCCGTGGTGCCGCGCATCAGGGCGATGCCATCGAGGTCCTGATCGAGAGCTGTGGTGTCCTGCGACGGTGCGGCCGCGCCGAGGACGCCGAAGCGCTCGACGCCGACGCCGAGTACCTCACTACCCAGCTCACCGACCCTGACCAGCGAGATTGGGCCACGATGTGTCTCGCGGTGGCCCGGGCGGGGGCGGGCGACCACCGGGCAGCGGACGCGGTGATCGAACGGCTCTCCGATCCTGACCGGGTGGCGAAGGCCCTCACCTCGATCGCCGTCATCGCCGCCCGCGACGGTCGGTTGGACCGGGCGGAGGCCACGATCCGCCGGATTCCTGCTGGGCGGCACCGGATGCACGCGCTGGCTGACGTCGCGGCGGCCATCGCGGAGGCCGGCCGGGACGTGCGGGCGTCCGTCCACGCCGCCGAGGTGGAACGCATGGCACGCCGGACGAGCGATCCGCGCCGGCTCGCGGTGCTGGCGGCGCGGGTGGCCGAGGGCCTCACCGCCGTGGGCGACCGTGTAGCCGCACGGCGGCTCGCGGAGCGGATCACCGACCTCACGCAGCGCGGAACGGTACTGACGCGAGTGGCCGAGGCCTGTGCGGCGTCGGGAGACGTCGCGACTGCCGAGGAGATCGCCGGATCCTTGCCCGAACCCGAGCGGCGCAGTTGGGTGCTGGTGAGCGTCTGCACGGCGCACAGCGCGGCCGGGAGGCGACGAGAGGCGATCGACGCGGCCTCGGCCGCGACCGCGGGGCTGGACCGGACCAACGACCGGTACTCCCGCGCGGTCGCGCTCATTCGGCTCTACCGAGCGCTCCGTGCAGTCGGTGCAGATGCAGATGCCGAGCGCTTGATCGCTGCGGCCGGTCTCGTCCTCGACGACATCGCCGACCCGAGCCAGCGGGCGCGAGCGCTGGCCCAGCTGGCGATCGCTGCTGCCGATGCAGGGGATCAGGCTCGGGCCGACGATCTCGACAAACAGTTCGAGGACGCTCTCCCACTCCTCGACGGAGGGCGGCGCGACCGCGTCCTCGCTCGGAGGGCACAGATGCTCGCGGAGGCGGGCCGCGCCGAACAGGCTGCCGAGGTCGCCGTCGTGATCGTTGATCCTGCGCGCCGGGTGCGGGCGCTGGCCGCTGCTGCCGGCGCCACGCGAGATGAGGACCGGGCAGGGGCGTTGCTGAGCCGCGCCGAGGCCGACCTCGAACTCGTCGGCGATCCCGACGAACGGGCGGGGGCGCTGGGGCGGCTCGCAGGCTCGGCCGCCGCCGTCCTGGCGGCGGGCGGCGCATCGGGCCCGGCTGATCAGCGGCACACCTGGCTGCGGAGATTGGTCGCCGAACTGCTCACCTCGGATGCGTGGATCGAGGTCGTGCCCGTGGTCGCGTGGCTCGATCGCGCTGCGTTCGACGCCGTGGTGGCGTGGCTCTCGGCCCGGGTCGGAGTGCTCGAGGACGCCGAGCCGAAACCCGCAACTTAATTCTTTGCAAAGTCGTGAACATCAGTGCGGCACCCTGCGTGTAGGTTGCAGCGGAACCGATCACACCCGAGAGGAGGCGCGCCATGCAGCTCTCCGGCTACCGAGCCAGCGTCCTGATCCACAACACCATGGCGGTGCCTCCGTGGGGCATCGCGGAGACGGAGAACGACGTACTGATGGACGTCGCAGTGTCCAGGCACTGCCGCGGCCGGGCGTCACGACCGCGCATGAGGATGGGTTCCAAGCCGTGACAGGCGGATCGCCATCCTAGATCGGGTCGCGAAGCCCGAGACCGATGGCGAGCCGATCAGTCCGAACGGTAACGAGAATTGACCTTGCGTCGACGACACGGCGTGACCCGGGCACGCCCGTCGTCACGTGTCGGCTGTGTCGGCACCCCTCACCGGGCTGTCGATCGATGTGAGGGAGACGGACGGAATGGCATTGGCGCTGGCCGAAGTTGTCGCGAACCTGCGCGCCGAGCTCACCGAGGCGATGCGCGCGGGGAAGGACGAGGAACTGCGCTTCGAGCTGGGACCGGTGGAATTGGAGCTCACTGTAGGTATCGAGAAGGAGGCCAAGCCCGGCGCGAAGGTCAAGTTCTGGGTTCTGGAGGTGGGCGCGGAGACGACGTTCGGCTCCACCTCGACGCAGCGGATCAAGCTCGTCCTCGACCCGCGCCATGCCGCCGAGCCCGGGCGGCGACCGATGATCTCGGGTACTGAGGTGCCGGGCGAGCGGTAGGGAAAAGGCTCACGGCCCGTGCGTGGGGCTGCCCACGAGGATGCGGAACCGGCTCGGAGAACTCCTCTCGACGAGCCGGCTCCACGAATCTGCCGGAGCAGCAGAGCTAGTCGCCGTCGAACGGCCTGCCCGCCACGTGAATCGCCGCCTCGGCCTCTCGGACGACGGGGTCGGCGTCGGTGCCGAGGTAGCGCCAGTCCTCGCCCTCCTCCAGGACTTTGTCCGCTCCCCGTAGCGTCGTGAAGTCGTTGCCGGGTTCGGCGAGAGCGGGCGGCAGCGTGCCGTCAGCGGCCAACTGCTTGGCCGACCGGATGAGCTGCGAGCGCATCTTGATGATCGCCTTGTCGATCGTTCCGAGGCGCTCCTGGGAGCGGTCGTAGATCGGCCCCATCGACTCGGTGACCATCAGATCCTGGCTGACGAAGTCGCGAATCCCGCTGAACGTCTCGTTGCGTTGGTTCTCACGGTCGATCTTGTAGTCGTTCTCGGCCACGTAGTCGCGCGGGCTGATTCCGCCGCCACTGCGCCGCGCGAAGGGTGTCTCGAACGGGCTGAGGTCGTGCAGCGGTGCGCCGCCGTAGCCCTGTGGATTCGAGGGGATCGACACGTTGAACGTGTAGCGCCAGCAGTTGTGGTCGTCGATCGGTACGACCATCAGGTGCCGCCGATTGAACGGAACGGCCGCGATGATGGTGCTGTACGGCACGATGTACTCGGTGATCCGGACGTTCGTGTGCCCGTTCGGGGTGGTGCGCAGGCCCGCGTAACGGAAGCCGTACCAGGTGTCCTGCACCTCGAGCCGTGGCGCACGATCGTGGATCCAGAACTTCCATGTGCTGGCGTTGGAGGGGTAACCAGGCTTGTCGGTGCCGTCGTCGGGTATGTCGGCCGCCGCGTCGAACATGTGCAGCCAGGAGATGTGGGCGGTGTCGACGTTGCCCTCCATCGTCTGAACCCAGTTGCACGACGAGCGCAGCTTGGCCGCGCGGTGGTACTCGGCGGGGAGCGACTCCGTGCCGAAGTCGCGGAACGGCGTCACCGAGTCGGCAGGGCCCATGTAGGTCCACACCACACCACCCGACTCGTGCACCGGATACGACTTCGCCTTGACCCGCTCCTTGAAGCTGCTCGTCGGCGGTTCCGACGGCATGTCGATGCAGTTGCCGTCCACATCGAACTGCCACCCGTGGTACGGGCACCGCAGGCCGCACGTTTCACCGCCTGGTGTCCGGGGATCGCTGGTGGTGCCCTCGTTACGACCGAAGTACAGGGACGCGCCACGGTGCGGGCAGTTCTCCTGGATCAGACCCACGCGCCCGTTCAGATCGCGGAAGGCCACCAGGTTCTCACACAGCAGCCGTACCCGGACCGGATCGCAGCCGGGCGACGGAAGCTCGCTCGAGAGAAGAGCAGGAGTCCAGTAGCGCCGCAGGAGATCCCCCATCGGCGTGCCGGGCCCGACGCGCGTCAGAATCTCGTTGTCCTGTTGGGACAGCATTGTCCGACCTCCGTATTGCAGCGAATGGCCTCGACCTGAAACTTCCGCGGAACGCCCACGCCGGACCTGTTCGAGTAGTCTCGCCGGCACCGTCCGGAAACGATGGTCGCCGGCTGGTGGCGACGATACCGGACGCATGTGTTCCGACTGAAATTTGGATTGTTTCTACCCGGGCATAAGGATTGTGGATGCTTGTGTCGTCCGGGTTCGGCGGATGGCGTGGTCTCGCCGGTGGTCCAGGTCTGCTGCCGGGAGGGGGAGTGATCGGGCAGGCTCGTCATCAGCAATTATTATGCTCAGGTATAAGAAGTCGTTGTTTCCCGTAGCGGTAATTTTCCGATCAAATCGATGTCGGTGGTCGACCCGCTGACCGTCAAGTTCCAGTTGACCGAGCCGATGGGGGAGTTTCCGACGGTCTTCGCGCCGGCGTTCACGCAGGGGACGCTCGCGATGATCGTCTCGCCGGCGGCGCTGGAGAAGTACGGCCGTGACATCGGCCGGCACCCGGTCGGTGCCGGGCCGTTCACGTTCGTTCAAGGTCGCCAATGGCCAGGTCTCGTTCGCCGAGTTCATACAGGCGCAAATGAAGACGATCGGCATCGACGTGGCCATTCAGATCTACGACCCCGCGCAGTACGCCACCGCGCTCATGCAGAGCGGCGACTTTCAACTGGCGTTCAGCCTGGGACCGGTCGACTCGCTCCACCCGGGTGTTGCTCGTTTGCTGCGCACCGGCGGTACGGCCAACCATGGCAAGTATTCGAACCCCGAAGTCGATCGGTTACTGGACCGGGCGATGCTCACGACCGATCCGGAGGAGCGTGCTGACGCATACAGGCAAGTGGAGTTGATTTCCGGCCGGGACCTCGCCGTCGGCTGGTTCAGCCGCGGCTACGCATCGACGATCACCAGGCCCGAGGTCAACGGAGTGTCCCGTTATCTGAACCTGGCCATCTGGTTCGACCGCATGTGGATCGATCGCCATCAATGAGCGGCTCGCCGCGAGTCGGCGTACACCCGCGGCGAGCCGTATCGATGTCGACCACCTTGCCCGGCCTGCCCGGCCGTCCCGCGTCCTCAGGCCAGGACCTCGCTGCAGATGCCCGCCACGGCATCGCGGTGCTCGTCGAGCCAGGCCAGTCGGCTGTCCTCCATGCGGATCTTGGCGTGGTCGTTCTCCGACAACGACTCGCCCTGGACGACCCTGAGGCGCCGCCCGAGACTGCGCTTGAGCCGTTTGGCCTCCAACAGCAGGGGCAGCGCTGTGACCTCGGCCGCCGTGGGGCGTACCTCGCTGCGGTACGCATCCAGCAGTTCGGCGATCCGGTCGAGGTTGAGGGCCACCTTGTGGTCGGCCTCCCCGAGGCGGGTGTACACCTTGCCGACGTCGTGGACGGCGACGGCCAGGTCGAGCACCCGCACGTCGGGGTGGGCGCTGTCGAAGTCCAGCACCCCTGCGACCTGATCGCCGTCGAAGATCAGGCTGCTGCGCCGGGCGCCACCGTGCACGGTCACCCTGGGCAGGTCCGGAAGCAGGCCGGTCAGCCGCTCGACCACGCGTGCCGCCCGAGCGTGCAGCCCGGGCTCCAGGTCGCCTCCGTCGACCCGCCTGCGGAGCTCGGTGAGCAAGATCGGCTCCTGGGCGGCGGACGGCTGGCCGGCGACCACCCGGTGGTACCACCCCAGCGTCCGGCCCAGAGCACGCAGGTGCGCCGGCGAGTCGTCGTCGAACGGCGTGCCTGCGACGCCGCGGGTCGCGATCCACAACCGACCGGCGATCTCCACGTGGTCGGCGCCGGTGCGCGCGGGAACGACCTCCGGAGCCGGGAACCCCCGGCTGCGGAGTAGACGCATCAGCTCGAGCTGGGCGACCAGCTCCGCCCGCGGCTTGGACCGGTACGAGCGCCTCAGGTAGTGGATGCCGTCGCGGGCGAACAGTCGCAGGTGCTCGTTCTTGCCGCCCGGGACGCGCTCGAGCTCCATCCAGCCCCGCAGCGGCCACATGTCGGCGAGCTCGTCCAGCGGGTGCTCCTGCCCGGTCCGGTCCAGCACGCGGTCGGCGGGGAGCGTCATGCCCCCGCCCGCCCGTCCGCGACCCGCTGGAACTCGTCGCGATAGAGCTGGAACTCCGCGTTCCCGCCGTCCTTCCAGTCGGCCTCCCCGGTCTTGATCTTGCGGTTGAGGCTGTGGAGGATGTAGCGCGCCCAGTGGAAGCGCAGGTTGCGCAGCGGCATGTCGCCGAGGGCACCGCGGTAGGCGTCGAGGAACGCGGCGCACGGCCGGTCGGCGCGCCCGACGTCACCGGTGGCCGAGTGCACGCCGAGGCGCAGCCGGTGCAGGAACTCCGCCACGTCGCGAGCCGGGTCGGCGGGGGCGCTGCGGTCCAGGTCGATGACCGTCACGACGTCCTCGGTGAGGAAGACGTGGATCGGTCGGTACTGCCCGTGACTCTGGGCCAGGACGCCGTCCGTGGTGTCCCGGGTGAGGGCGTCGAGACGTTCGAGCATGCCCAGAGCCGAGTCGACATAGCCGGGATGGTCGACGGCCACCTTGGCCAGACGCTTGGCCAGGCTGGTGAGCTCGCCGGTGACCAGGAGCGACTGCGGGGACCCGACCCGCAGCTCCGAACCGTGCAGTCGCGCCAGCCATGACCCGGCGCGCGCACAGGCCCTCGTCAGGTCCTCGCCGTTGCCACCGAGGAGCTCCGACAGCGGCCGGCCCGGCGCACCCTGGCACAGCAGGACCTTCTCCTCGCCGTACCAGGCAAGGGGCTCGACCGCCTGGTACGCGGAGCCGGCTCCCAACCCGGCGGTGCGCAGGGCCTGCAGCTTCGCGTGGACTGCGGGGCCGTCGTCGAAGGGGAACAGCTTGGCGAAGACCGGCGCGCCCCCGTCGAGCTCGACCTGCACGGTCGCGGCGCCCGTGCCGTCGAGCTGGATCACCTTCGTCGTCCACGTTCCGCCGGTGGCAGGCGCGTTCGCGCCCAGGTGCGGCCGGACGTACCGGTCGAGGAACTCCGGGGTGCAGGCCCGTGCGGCGCGATCGACCTGGCGCTCCTTCACCTGGCGGCTCTGGGTGCGGCTTTCGGTGCGGTTCATGCGTTCTCCGTCAGGGTGAAGGGGTTGTCGGACAGCCAGCGCATCCGTGCGCACTCCCGCTCCAGCACCAGCGCGAACTTCACGGCGTCCTTCGGCTGCTGGGGGATCGTCGCCTGCTTCGCCAGCAGGTTGTCGCACTTCTTCGCGATCTTGATCAGTCGCTGGGCCTGGAATACCTCCGGCATCGCGGCCAGGTCCGCCTCCGCCAGCGGGGCCTGGCTGCGGTAGTGCTGGAGGAAGACCCGGCACATGTCCGGGTCGATGCCGACCCCGGTCCGCCGCACCGGGCCGCCGCGGCAGAACGCCTTGAGCGCGTAGGCCAGGTCCAGTCCCAGGAGGTCCTGCGCGGCCCGGTCGAAGTCGAGCACCCCGGTGAGGCGGCCTTCGCTGAGCAACACCGCGGACCGGCCGTACGACGCGTGGATCACCAGCGACGTCAGTTCCCCCTGGCGTTCCCCGAGCTCGACGTTCAGGTGCTCCATGCGGTCGGCGATGAACCGGGCGTCCTCGCGCAGCATTGCCGCGCCGTCGTGCGGCAGAAGCGGCGCCGCGACCTCGACCGCCGAGCTCAGGTTCTCCTGCCCGAGCCGGCCGAGGGAGGCCAGCGCCGTGGAGTGGCGCTCTGCTGAGCTCGTCAGCTCGGAGACGATGGCGTGGTATCGGCCGAGGCCCTTGGCCACCGCGGCGAGGTGCGCGGGGTCGTCGTAACCGCGGCCGGGCATCAGGTGCATCACCATGTGCAGGACGCCGTCGACCTGCACCAGGATCGCGCCGTCACGGGTGCGGTGCACGGGCGGAGCGGGATAGCTGTGGCCCCGCAGGTGGTCGATGAGCGCGCACTCGAACTCCGCCGCCGCCACGGTCTTCAGGTTGTGCGAGCGGCGCAGGACGACGTCACCTGCGTCGGTGCGGACGAACCAACTGGTGTTCGAGCTGCCCTTGTCGGTGCGGCGCCACTCGTGCCAGCGGCCCAGGTCGTAGGCCTGCTCCAGCACGGCGAACAGGTGACCCTCGTCGACCGCGGCACACGGCAGCCGGCCGCCCTGGCGGTGGACCGGGCTGCGCAGCAGCAGCTGGGGGGTCGGGGCGGCGACCGGATCCGTGGTGCCGGGTACGGCCGCGAGGACGCTCCCGACGGCTCCGGTGGTTCTGGCCTCCGGGTCGTTCGGCGCTGTCCCGAGCGCTGTCATGGTGCGACTCCCATCAGGTGGGTGAGGGCTGGGCTGGTTCGGTCTCGAGCTGACGGGCGGGTCGGTGCTCGTAGCTCGCCTCTTCGTGGTGCAGAGCGGTGGAGGGACCGGTGAGTCCCTGGAGCCGGCACATCTCGGTGTAGAGGCCGCCCGCGGCGATCAGCTGGTGGTGCGTGCCGCGCTCCACCACCCGGCCTGCGTCGAGGACGACGATGTCGTCCGCGGACATCGCAGCCGCCATCCGGTGCGTGATGATCACCGTCGTGCGGCCGGAGCTGACCTGCTGCAGGGCGCGCAACACGGCGTCCTCGGAGCGGGCGTCCAGACCGGTCGTCGGCTCGTCGAGCACGAGCACGCGGCAGTCCTGCAGGACCGCGCGTGCCAGCGCCAGCCGTTGCCGCTGTCCTCCGGACAGGGTCGCGCCGCGCTCGGCCAGAACGGTGTCGTAGCCGTCGGGCAACGCCACGACGAAGTCGTGGGCCTGAGCCACGCGAGCGGCATGCTCGATCTCGGCCGCGGACGCGCCGGGGCGTGCGTACGCGATGTTCTCCCGGACAGAGGCCCGGAACAGCATCGCCTCCTGCGGCACCAGCCCGACATGGGTGTGCAGGCTGTCGCTCGTGAGGTCGCGCAGGTCCGCGTCGTCCAGCAGGACCCGGCCGCTGGTGGGGTCCTGCAGTCGGCACAGCAGGGCGGCGATGGTCGACTTGCCCGCACCTGTGGGTCCGACGACCGCGAGGGTGGTGCCGATAGGCACGGTCAGGTCGACCTCCCGCAGGACGGGGCGGCCAGGGGCGTAGGCGAAACCGACCCCGTCGAGGGCGATGCTGTCGCGCGGCGGTCCCGCCACCCGAGCATCGGGCCGGTCCACTATGGCCGGAGTGCGCTGGAGGGTGTCGGCGATGCGCGCCGCGCGGACGCCGGCGCGGGTCAGCTGGGCCGGCAGCTTCGACAGGGCGCGGGTGGGGCCGAAGAAGTCACGCAGATAGGACGTGAAGATCACCAGATCACCGGGGGTGAGGGCGCCTGCCAGCACACGCTGGGCCCCCAGCCCGACGAGGCCGGCAACGGCCACGGCCACCACCGCGTCGACCGCACCGCCGAAGAAGGTACTGGTGCGAGCGGTGCGCAGCACAGCCGCGACCGAGTCGTCGGAGCGGCCCCGGAAGCGCCGGGCCTCGTGCTCCTCCCGGCCGGTGGCCTTGATCAGTTTGACCGCCACCAGCGACTCCTGCGCCACCGCGGCCAGGTCGCCCTCGACCTCGCGGGCATTCTCTTCCACGGCCCGGATGCGCGCCCGGAAGCTGGCGACGGTCAGCATGAGCAGGGGCAGAACCAGCAGCAGCGCCAGACTGAGCTGCCAGTCCAGGACCAGCAGCACACCCACCATGCTGGCGAGCGTCAGCGCGTTGGTCGAGGCGTCGACGAGCGTGCCGGTGAGCAGCCCGCGGACCTTGTCGACGTCTCCGGTGAGACGCGTGGTCAGCTCACCGGTCGGCGTGCGCTCGTGGTAGCTGAGGGACAGCCGCTGCAGGTGGTCGTACAGGCGTGTGCGGATGGCGGCGGCCACGCGCTCACCGACGACGGTCAGGGCGTAGGAGCGTACGGCTCCGACCAGGGAATCCAGGAGCGCCACTCCGGCCAGCGCCGCGACGATGAGAAGGAGGATGCTCAGCACGTCCGGACGGACCGGGCCGCCGGGCAGCAGTACCTCGTCGAAGAGGTATTTCAGCGGCCACGGCTTGAGCAGACCGACGCCCGTCCCGGCGATGGCGAGCAGCCCGGCCAGCAGGCATCCGGGCCACTGAGGCCGCAGGAACGGCCCGAAGGTCCGCAGGATCGTGCGGGCCGGCATCACCGTCACGGAGGAGGCGCTCGAGTGGTGCGCAGCGGGGGCGGCCTCGGAGTCGGTTCCGCTCACCGGCGCCCGCCGCCCACCGCGGCTTCGACGGCGGCCTCCCAGGCGTCGAGCCACTCGGGCACGAACGACGTGCTCCCCACCGGGCGGACCACGAGGCGGTAGAAGAGGACCTCGGCAAAGGTGCGGGCCACGTACGCGTGGGCGGAGCGGACGGCTCTCGGGTCGCCGCCGGCCGCGGTGTAGCCGCGCAGGAACGCCACCACCCAGGACGCGGCGGCCCCCAGGTGCCCGTGCCGTGAGGCGCCCATGGTCAGCGTCTGCCCGATGAAGTGGCCCAGGTCGCGTGCGGCGGGTGCGTAGGCGGCCCGGTCGAAGTCGATGACCACGATCCGGCGGCGGTCCAGGTGGATGTTCTTCGGCTGGAAGTCCCCGTGAGTCACCACCTGGGGGTCGTCGGTCCGCGCCAGCCCCTCGAGGGTGCCCGCGGTGAGCCGGTCCAGCCGGGCGGCGGATCCCGGCAGCTGACCGGCCAGTGCCGCGGCGTACTCGGTCAGCTTGCGCTGCTCGAAGTCCTCCGCGAGATCCGGCACGTCCGCGCCCCGGACGGTGTGCAGGCGGGCGAGCCAACGCCCGGCCCGCCCGGCGTCCGGCGCTGACGACTCCGGGTCACCGTCCAGCAAGGAGTGCAGCGTCGTCGACGGCGCCTCCTCCTGCGCGAGCAGCTGCCGGGCCGGGTCGAAGCCGAACGGAGCGGGGACCTGCAGTTCGGGGTCGTCGAAGCCGACGTGGCGCAGGCGGGACAGCAACCGCCACGCATTCTCGCCTCCGCCCTTGAGGTAGCCCTTGCCGATCACCGCCAGCGGGGACGAGGGGCCGGACCCGGAGTGCAGGGCGACGGTCCACCGGACCACCGGGCGGCTGCGGGAGGCGTGCACGACCGAGCGCATGAGCACCTCCACCCGGGCTGCGGGCAGGGAGTCCAGCGGGGGAGGGGCGTGCAGCATCGACTCGGCGATCGCGAGCCGCTCGGCCCGCCGGGCATTGCCCCCCGTGTCGGCCACCGCGTCCGTTCCGGCGCTCACCTCGAGGCTCCCGCCGGGACGAGGCCGGTCCGCTCGACGAGTCGTTCGCGCCGGGCCTGCACCGCCTGACCGACTTCGTCGTCGTCGACCTCGCCGACGCCGAGGAGGAGATGGAACGATCGCGTCTCGGCGCGCAGGTGCACGAGCACGCCGTGCCCCGGTTCAGGGCGGGTGGGCTGACACCACCCGGTGTCCTCGTCGGGGGCCAGAGCAACCCAGGCCGTGACGCCGCCGTTGCGCGCACCGCTCCAGGTCCGGCCTCCGCGGCGCTCCAGGTCGGCCGTACCGTGGCGGAGCAGCCGGTAGTAGTCCGGCGACAGGCACGTCTCGACGGTGACTCCGGGTGCGGCTGCGGGCAGGTCGTAGCCCACCAGTAGCGCCGTGCTCCCGCCGTCGATGACGATCCGCTTGCGCAGCCCGTACAGCGGGCTGTCCTCCTGCACGTTCTCCAGCTCCACCAGCACGGTCCCGTCCTCCGGGTGGATGGTGACCTCGTGGCGGTCGTGGACGCCGCCCTCGTCGGCGAGCCCGCCGGGATGGTTGGACGGTTCGTCCATGTAGCGGTTCATCTCCTCCTGGCGATTCCAGTCGTCGGTCGGGTTTCCGACCACGAGAGCGCCGCCGTCCCGGCCGCAGCAGGCCAGGTAGACCAGGCGCCCACCGAACGTCGGGGCGAACACGGCGAACAGGTGCTCGTTCCGCAGCACCAGTTCGTCCGTGCCGTCGTCGTCGATGTCGGTCAGCTCCACCTCGAGCGGGCGGTCGGACCGGGCGAACCACTGGGCCGCGGTCACCAGCACGGTGGCCGCGCGTGCATGGCTGGCCACGGCCTTGGCCCAGGCCGCGGGCGGCCGTCCCGGATGGTCGGTGTCGTGCCACGCCGTCTCGTAACCCGACGCCAGTAGGTGCTTCCAGGCGAGTGCGGTCAGCCGTGGCTCGGCGCCGGAGCTCTCCGCCCGGCTGACGGCCTCTCGTGCCCGGACGAGGTGCTCGCGGTAAGGACGCCAGGCCTCGTCCTGGTCCCAGCCCCGGTAGTCCTCACCCGCGTGCCAGTCCTGCGCGAGCTCCACGAAGGTGCCGCGCTCGACGACGCGGACGCCGGGGATCCGTCGACGTTCTCTGAGCCAGTTCCGCAGTGACACCGGGGCCAGGTTCGGCTGGGCGGCGAGCCAGCGCAGGAAATGCTCGTACCGGCCCAGGGCGCTGGGGTGCCAGGGCCCCACCCCGGCGGCCCTCTCCATGTCGTCCGCATACACCAGCACGGTGTCGTCCCCGGGTGCTGTGGGGAGCTCGGCCGTGCGGCACAGGCTGCGCCAATGGGCGTTGTCCTCCGGGGGGATCCAGTAGCGCAGGCGGGTCGACATCGGCACGACCTGCAGGCCGTGGCCACCGGCGATGCGGTACGGCCGCAGTGCGTCGGCGGGCGGAGGGGTGGCCGGGTCGGCGCTGTCGAAGTCCGCTCGGTCGCTGGTCGCGTAGTCGCCGCCCGTCGGGTACAGCACCCGGTCGTCGAGCAGGACGTACTGATATCCCCCGTTGGGCAGCTCCGGGTCGGTCAGCACGTCGGAGAGGCGCTCGGTGTCCCAGACCCGCTCCGGGACCCAGCAGATCTCCATCTCCTCCGGGCCGCATCCGAGGTGACGCCGGTACAGCCAGAGCAGCTCGCGCAGCTGGCGGCGGTTGAACTCGGGGTCGAAGGCGGTGAGGACGTTCTCGGCGTACGTACCGCCGATGAGCGAGAGCAGCCCGACGTCCCGCAGCCGGCGGACGTCGTCGAGGAACTGGGGGTGGTGCCAGGCGGCCGCCTCGATCAGGGTCCCGGACAGGTGCAGGTTGACGGGGATGCGGTACTTCTCGTGCAGTCGCAGGAGAGAGGAGTAGCCGGTCATGAGGGCCGTCAGGCCCTCCCGGTCCGGATAGCCGTCGGTGACCAGGTACTGGTTGGCGTGGTGGACCAGCGCCAGCGGCAGGGCGGTCGAGCGGGGCCTCGGGATGCTGGGCGACGCCGCGGCTCCGGAACGCTCTGCGCTGCGGCGCGCGCGCACGGCCTGCTGGTACATGGTGAGGTACTCCAGGGCGGGCGCCCGCCAGGAGAAGTCCGCCGCCATCGCCCGCTGCTGCAGGCGCTGCCACTCGGCAGGCCGTCCGTAGACCGCGAGCGCGGTGTCCACCGCGGCCAGCATCGACGCGACACGGCGGTGGGCGAACACGAACCCGAGCCCCGTGGAGGGGTCGGAGGCGTAGTCGCGCACCGTGTCGGCCAGCCCGCCGGTGCGACGGACGACGGGGATCGTGCCGTACCGCAGGGCGATCAGCGGAGTCAGCCCGCAGGGCTCGAAGACGGAGGGGGCCAGGAACAGGTCCGAGCCTGCGTACACCTGCCGGGCGAGCCCCTCCTCCGCGGTCGGGTGATACGCCACGCTGCCGGGGAGCCGGCGCGCGGCCGCCTGCAGCTCGCGCCGGTAGCGGGGTGCCCCCTCACCCATCACGACCACCTGGGCTCCGCGGTCCACGATCTGGTCCAGCGCGGAGGAGAGCAGGCCGACGCCCTTCTGCGGCACCAGGCGGGCAACCATGCCGAGCAGCGGGCGGTCCGGCGCGATCTCGAGGTCGCTGATCTTCTGCAGGACCTCTTTGTTCATCTGCTTGCCGACCACGAAGGAACCGTCGTAGCGGGCGTGGATCCAGGGGTCGTGCTCGGGTGTGAACTCCGCGTAGTCGACGCCGTTGAGGATTCCCCGGACGGCCTTGCCACGGGAACGCAGGAGCCCGTCGACCCCGGCTCCCTGCGCCGGGGTGAGGATCTCCTGCATGTAGCGGGGGCTGACGGTGTTGACCCGGTCTGCGAAGGCGATGCCCCGCTGGAGCAGGGACCCGGCCGGGGGAAGGCCGATCAGCTGGTCGGTGGCCACGCCGACCTGCCCCTGGTAGGCGATGTTGTGAATGGTGAAGACCACTCCGGTGCGATCGAGGGCGCGCCGGTGGGGACCCTGGCGAGCCTCCTGGGCGACCAGGCCGCAGTGCCAGTCGTTGCAGTGGATGACGTCGGGACGCCACGAGTCCTGCGCCGCCAGGGCCGTGACCGCCTTGGAGAAGAGCACGAACGGCAGCACGTCGTCGTCCTGGTACCCGTACGGAGTCGCCCGGTCGAACCACTCCCGGACGCTGAGCGTGAACACCTCGACGCCGTCGAGCCCGATCAGGCGCTTGACCACGATCTGCTCGGCGACCTGGCCGAACGGGACCTCGAACGTCGTCACCGGGGTCCCCTCGAGCCCGCCGTATCCGGGGATCACCAGGCGGACGTCCAGGCCAGACTCCGCCAGCGCTTTGGGCAGTGCGCCGCTGACGTCGGCCAGCCCACCGACCTTCACGAATGGGTACGCCTCAGCGCTGGCGAACAGCACCCGCTGCGGTTCGGGCGGCGCTGGGTTTTCTTCCACTGCACGTCTCCTCACTCCGGGTACAGCTGCGCCCCACGTCAGTGGATCCGCGTCTGCCCACGTCGATGCATGGCTGTGGCTCGCCGGTCCATCAGGGCGGAGCGGGTGCTCACCCCCGCGACGGCACGGGGGCACCCAACCCAGGGAAGACGGCGGTTGAACGTCAGAGAAAGCGATACGGAACGATGGGTTGCGAAATTACTGATCCAGCTGGCCCAGCTCCAGCGTTGGATGAACGAATCCCTCGGTAGGGGACGACGGTCCCCTGAAAGTTGAGCAAACTCTTGATGAACGAAGCAGCGAAGTAACAGCCCCGGCTCCAGCGCCGGATGAACGAAGCCCTCGGTCGGGGACGGCGCTGCAAGGGGTCGGCAGGGCGGCTACGGCGCCGTCATGCTGGGGCCCATGCCGACGTCGCGGCTGGACCGGCTCACCAGGGGTCGATCGGCCCGATGTAAGGCGTGGTTGCTGAGGCCGGGGGTGTGGCGCGGGACACTTTGATTTTCAAAGTATGCACCGTTAGCTTCGTGGCGTGAGTACGACTCGGATCGATCCCGCGTCGCTGCCTGGTCGGCCGTGTTCGATGGCGGCGGCGTTGCAGCTCGTGGGAGAGCGTTGGGCGATGTTGGCGGTCCGAGAGGTTGTTCTCGGCAACCATCGATTCACCGAGATTGCTCGCAAGACCGGTGCTCCGACCGATCGGCTGGCCAAGCGGCTGCGTGAGCTGGTGGATGCTGGGATTGTGGAGCGTCGGCCGTTGGGGGAGGGCGGTGGCCGTGACGGCTATTTCCTCACTGCGGCGGGGCGCGATCTGGTGCCGGTCATCCAGGCTTTGATGGCGTGGGGTGATCAGTGGGCGGTGTCGTCGCCGACTCGGCAGCTGCGTCATCGCGACCACGACTTGGTGTCGGCTGTGGTGTGCGCCAGCTGCGGTGAGGCGGTCAATGACGCAGACGTTGTGTTCCGCGTCGATGGGGCGACCTCCTCGGAAAGTTCGTGGATCGAGGATGGTTCACGTTCGCTGTAAAGGGTAGACGATGACTGCTGTCGGCCATCCGGTTCAGCTCGGTGAACCAGACTGTCCATCGGCTCGCTATTCCGCTCGGCATATCGTGTTTGATCCAGCGGGAGAGCTATTCGGAGCGTGAGGAAAGGATGAGACCTTGGCCCTCAAGGGTGGTCCACGTGACATGAACAAGTGGTCGGAAGTGCTGCTCGATCAGGACGTTCAGTTTCCTGGTGAGTCGAGCGAATACCGGCTGGCGCGCAAGCAACTGCTGGAAGCGGAGGAAAAGCTCCGTCAGGTCAACGAGCAGGTAGCGGCTCAACGTCGGGCTCTGCCGTCGGGCGGCCTCCTCGCTGAGGACTACGTCTTCGAGTCCGCCGCCGACGGAAGCGAGGTGCGATTCTCCGAACTGTTCGCGCCGGGCAAGGACACACTTGTCATTTACAACATGATGTTCCCGCGCTGGGCGGAGGACCCACGAGCGGGCGCCCTGGATGGGCAAACGGCTCTGCTGCCGCTCGTCGAGCAGCCGTGCCCGTCGTGCACCTCGGTCGTCGACGGGCTCGAAGGCGCCGCCTTCCACCTCGCCGAGCGAATCAACCTCGTCGTGATTGCGAAGACGGACGCCGCTCGGCTCGGCGCCTATGCCCGGGAGCGCCAGTGGCGTGATCTGCGGCTCCTGTCGTCGAAGAACAACACCTTCAATCGTGACTATCACGCCGAAACAGCGGACGGTGTCCAGCTGCCGATCCTGAATGTGTTCTCCCGCGGCGAGGACGGCATCCGCCATCGGTGGGCGAGCGAACAGATCTTCGCGCGCGGGGACTCAACGGCCATGGACCCGATCTGGCCGATCTGGGGCGCTCTCGACCTGACACCGGACGGACGCGGAGAGGCCGCTGCCTACCCCTCTCTGCAGTACTAGGGACTCGTGGCGCGAGTCGATCTTGGCTTGCGGTGTGGCGCGAGGCGAAGGGGAGACGACCGGTCTAGAAAAGGAGATCCACCATGACCACCGACCTGATCCACACTGACGCAACCGAACTCGCCGAGCTGATCCGCACCGGCAAGGCTTCCTCCGTCGAGGTGGTGCAGGCGCACCTCGACCGCGTCGACGCCACCAATCCGAGGGTCAACGCCGTCGTCACGCTCGCCGACGGTGCGCTGGACGCCGCGAGGGTGGCGGACGAGCAGCTCGCGGCGGGTGCGGAGGTGGGGCCGCTCCACGGCGTGCCCTTCACGGTCAAGGACTCGTTCGACACCGCCGGGGTGCTCACCCAGCGCGGTTCTCCGATCTTCGCGGGTCGTGTCCCGGACACGGACGCCACCAGCGTGGCGCGCATGAAGCGGGCCGGCGCGATCGTCCTGGCGAAGACCAATCTCCCGGAGTTCTCGTACTGGATCGAGTCCGACAACCTCCTGACGGGCAGGACGAACAACCCTTGGGACCTCAACCGCTCGTCCGGCGGGTCGAGCGGCGGCGAGTCCGCGGCGATCGCGGCCGGAATGTCGCCGCTCGGACTCGGAAGCGACCTGTCCATCTCGCTGCGCGGGCCGGCGGCCGACACCGGTATCGCGGCCCTCAAGGCGACGCACGGGCGCATCCCGATGACGGGGCTCTGGCCGCGGGAACCACGCCGCAACTGGCACAACGGTCCCATGGCCCGCACCATCCGCGACCTCGCACTCGCGTACTCACTGCTGTCCGGCCCCGACGGCGCCGACGGCTTTGCCACCGTCCCGCCCGAGTTCGACGCCGGCCTGGGCGCCTCACCGGACCGACCGGTCCGCGTGGGCTGGCTGGTCGACTCGGGACTCGGCCCGACCGACCCCGAGGTCGCGGCAACTGTGCAGGAGGCCGCCGACGCCCTGCAGGGAACAGGGGCCCGGGTCGACGCCGTGAACATCCCGGCCCTCGAGCGGGACAACCCGCTCGAACTCTGGACCAAGCTGAACGTCATGGAGGTGAAGCCGGCCTTCCGCAAGGTCACCGAGGGCCATGAGGACCAGATGTTCAGCTACTCCAAGTTCTTGGCCGGCGTGCCCGACACGTCGGTGGAGGACTTCGTCCTGGCCGAGCAGGCCGTCGAGCGGCTCCGGGACGCTTTCGCGGAGTACTTCCAGCGGTACGACCTGCTGCTGCTCCCGGTGACGACGATCCCCGCGCACGAGCACCAGCTCGGGGATTTCACCGTCGACGGTCGGACGGTGGGCCCTTTCCACGTGAGCTCGACGACCGTCCCGTTCAACCTGACGGGACACCCGGCCCTGTCCATGCGGTTCGGCACGAGCAGCGACGGCATGCCGATCGGTGTGCAGCTGGTGGCCAACTGGCACGCGGAGTCGACGATCCTGCACATCGCCTCGCTGCTGGAGTCGCTGAGCCCGGTCCGCGACCAGCACCCCGTCCTCTGACGGCCGGGAGGGGCCCGACCGGGAGTTCACATGGTGTGTTGGACGTGCAGCGAGTAGATGACGACCTGGCCCTCGGCGTCGGGACTGTCGCCCTTGTCTGGGTTGGACAGGACGTAGGCCCCGGCCTTGAAGTACCACCCTGAGCCACTCATCGGGATGTCGGCGGCGAGGTTGCCGTTGTAGAAGATCTGGATGTGGCTGTCGGCGGCGGTGATCCTGAGGTCGTACGGGGTGCCGAGCTTGTATGCGGGATCGATGGTGATCCGGGTGGAGTCCCGGCCGTACTCGGCGACGAGACGCTCACCGTTGAGCCGGATCAGCACGACGTCGTTCTTGGCGTCGTGAATCTGGGCGCCCACCACCTGTGGCTTGTTCGGGGGCAGCCGGGTGAAGGCCTCGCGGACGGTGAGTGTGTGGGTGCCGCTGGTGTTCGACCAGCTGGCCATGTCCTGGCCGGACATCTCGCGGAGCTCGGAGCGCGGGTACTCGCTGCCTTTCGTGGTCGAGCCGCCGGCATCAGCGGAGAAGACCACGCCGTCCTTGGCGTCGTCGAGGTGGAACGCCGGTCCGCTGTACGTGGCGAGTTCCGGCTGGTGGACCAGGTCGGGGTCGCCGTCGTCCCCGGTGGGCAACGTGAGGTACCAGTTCGAGAGGTCGATGAGATCGGCCGGGTACTGCGCGCTCGGCTTGGGCGTCCCGCCCGGCTCCGGGGGCGCCGGGGCCGAGGTGGTGCTCGGCGGCGGCGATGGCGCGGAAGGACCGCCACACGCCGTGGCGATCAGCAGCAGCGCAAGCGCCGCGGTCATCGGCAGTATCCGCCGCATGAACACCTTCTCGCTCGCCTGGGCACGTCCCGGTCGTGACGCGGGAACGGAACGCTGCTTGCTGTGCGCTCTCATCGGTCGGTTCTCCCTCCGGCATCGGTCGCGGGCCGTCCCGTCGAGCCGGCCATGTGAGCACAGCGTCGGGTCGGTCCGCCGGCGATGAGCGGCGGAGGTCGTGTCCGGCAACGGCTACCTCAGGTATGCCTCCGGTGCCGACAATGCTGCTTCTCGTGCTCCTCACCGGAGTAACGAGCTACGGGCGCCGCTGGTTTCAATAGTCCGATGATCGGCCGCGCCGGTCCTACCGATTGTTCGTCCCTGACGACACCGGTGGTGCTTCTTGCGACACTTCGGGTATCAGTGCGCCGCCGCACCCCCGGGACTATTCGGGCGCATCCTTGATGTCGTCGTCCCGGTTGGCGTAGACGCTGTTGTCTTTCGTGGGACCGGCAGCGGTGCCCTTCAACAGGATGCCGGTGCGGTTCTCGACGATGGTGTTCTTCGAGAGGGCGAAGCCGCCGTCGGAGTCGACGTAGAGCCCGTAGCGGACGTTCCCCCCGATCACGTTGTCGCTCACGGTGGTGTGCGCAGCGTCGGTGACCAGCCGGATGCCGTCCTGCTGGTTGCTGCGGACCTGGTTCTGCTCCAGCGTGTTGTTGTCTCCGAGGGAGACGCCGACACCGCTCCCGTGGTTGTCGTAGACGCGGTTGTCGCGCACGGTGTTCTTCGACGATTCGTTGATGTTGATGCCCTGGTCGGCGTTGCCGAACGACTCGTTTCCCTCGACGGTGTTCCGGTCGGAGTTGAGATAGAGCACTATCCCGTGGTCTGCGTTGTTGTAGACCACGTTGTTACGAATGACGCTGTCTGTGCAGTCCTGGGCCAGGATGATCCCGTGTTTCCCGTTGTCATGCACCGTATTTCCCTCGATGAGTAGATCGTGGGAGTTCGTGTGCGGGTCGATGGCGTACAACTGGTTGTTGTAGAACTCGTTGTTCTGCACCACGAGGCCGCTGATCTCGAAGGTGTAGAGCCCGTAGTACAGGTTGGAGACGACGCTGTCGGTGATCCGGCCACCGGTGCCCGGCGTGCGCCAGGACAGCCCGTATGACTCGACCTCGCCGTAGCCCAGGAAACGCAGCTCGGCGTGGTCGATCGTCATCTGCGAACCGTCGCGGGCGAGCAGGAAGCTGCGGCCGTCGGTGTTGTCGGTGTCGGCACGGTTCTGCGCCACGTTCCAGGACGTGACGCAGGAACCACTGATGTCGAGGCCGCCGCCGAGGGCCCTGACGGCCACGAAGCCGGAAGGGTCGCTGGCCAGCTTCAGCCAGTGGACGTCCGGCGCACTGATTCGCAGTGAGGCGCCGGCGAGCACCTGGATGTTCGCCCCGAGCAGCCACTCGCCGGGAGCGACCTCGCGCAGTGCTTTCGGTCTGTTCAACGCCGCGCTCAGCGCGGGAAGCGTGACGGCCTCGCCGTGATCGAGAGTGATCGTGTTCATGGCGCTGTCGTAACTGGCATCGAGGCCCGCCGGGGCGGCTCGGCTGGCCAGAGCCGCCACCGGGGCTGGTTTGCTACAGGGCCGGGCCGGATCGACCGCCGCCGTCGGCGGGACCTGCCGAGGGACCAGGGGCTGCGGCAGAGAATTGGCGCAGGCGCTGCCCAGCAGGGCGACCGCGGCCACGACGAGTATCGCGCGGGCCACGGTCCTGATCATCACGAGAAATCCCCGCGGTCGGTGTCGTTCAGGGTGACCACTCCGGTTGTTCCGGCCGTCGCGGTCATGGACACAGACCCGGATGCGACCCGCTGCCGTTGAGGGTCCTGCCGGCGAGCCCTGTGGGCTCCGCCCTGGGATTGAGTACGCCCGAGCGGTGGTCCGGGCCGGGACCGACGTGGGAAAACGCCGACACGCCGTTGGCGTATGGCGTGCACCAGCTCCAGCGCGATGGCCAGCAGGATCACGGGCACTCCGATCGCCCCGAGCAGGTTGAGGGGCGGCAGGCTCAGGTCGTTGATCCCCTGCTGCCCGACCACGCCGCGTATCGCCTCGAGCGCGTGCACGCGAGAGTTGCTCAGCACGACGGAACTGCCGGTGGAGGCGTTCACCCCGACGTCTTCCGCGTCGATGCTGATCCGGTCGGCGTGGACGGATCCGGTCGGTCGTGCGGCGATTCCTTGGGCGGATTCGATGGATGTGCCGGAGATGCTGGTGGCTGCGGCGGCGTCGATGCCCGTGCTGCCACCGACGATCCGGCCACCCGTGATCCGAGTGTTCGGACTGAACGTCCGGATCCCGTCGGACACGACATCGTTCACGGTCGTGTCGGTCACGACGACTCCGCTCGTCCCTTCCGCCATGACGATCCCGTCGTGTCCGCGGTTGACGACGATGCCCGTGACCGCGACATCGCTCGCGCCCCGCTCGACTCGCACGCCGGTACGGCAGTCGTCGATCTGCACGCCGTCGAGCTGGACCTCGTGCCCGCCGACCGCGATGCCGGCGACCCTGGTGCCGGCGAACGTGGATGCACGCACCTGGAGGCCGTGCGTGGTCTTCTCGATCACCATGCCGCGGAGGCCCCCGGTGGTCCGCATCCGGTCGATCACCGTGCCCGTGCTGTTGACGTTCGTGAAAAGGCCGATGGGTTCATCGGTCGCGGTGAGGTCGGTGACGACGGTGTCGGCCGACTGGCTGATACGCAGCCCTCCGCTCTGGTCGGCGACGGTCGTGATCCCGTTGATCCGCGCGCCCTTCTGCTTGTCGACGGCGACTCCGTAGTCGCCGTTGCCCGTCGTCGAGACGCCCGTGATGGGCCGGCTGGAGTTCAACCCGGTGACGTCCATCCCGCTCCCGGCGTTGCCCGTCGCGCGGATGCCGCTCATCGTCGTGCCGCGGTCGCCCCGGAGGACGATCCCGTCCTCCGCCGAGTCGCTCGCGGTCACGTCCTGGAGGCGCACGTTCAGCGATTGGGAGAGCTCGAGGCCGATGCTGTTGCGGGCCAGCGTGGTGCGGGTCAGGAAGCCGGTGCTGTTCGGGTTGAAGAGCACGCCGGCCTGGCCGTCGTCGGTCCCCGTCGGCAGTGTGCCGAGGTCGGTGATCGTGACGTCGGTGCTCTCGAGCCTGCCGTTCGACGAGACCACGATGACCGGTCGACCGGCCGCCGAGGGAGGCAGGGCCGCCTGGGACTTGGGGTCCGCGGAGGTGACCGTGATGCTGCGCAGGATGAGATGGCCACCACCGGTGTAGAGCGAGGCGGCGTCGGACTGCGTCGCTCCGCCGACCAGCTTCAGGGTTCGCACGTCGCCGCCGGAGTCCAGCGTGGCGCCGGGCGTCAGTACCACGGCGGCGTTGAGCGTCGCCGTGTCGCCGGTGACCGTCAGCCAGGAGCTGGGCAGGTACCGATCGAGCGCCACGACATCGGCGCGTCCGGAGAACGGTTCTCTGCTCAGGAGTTGCCCGTCGGCCACCAGGTCGACGTTCGCGGGCCGGAGGATGACCATCCGGTGCGGCTGCCCATGAGACGCCCAGGCCGCCCGGACCTCGCCGGCAGCCGCTGCCTGATCAGCTGCTCTCTCGGCTGCCTGAGCCTGGGCGCTCTCCTGGGTCGGCGCGACCACGGCGGGAGCAGGGCCTGGCGCCGGTGCTGCCGCTTGGCTGGGTGCCGAGATGGACGAGGGTGCCGGGGCCGGCTGCGCGCCGGCCTCCGGTTCGGTGCGGACCGGCGGCTCTGCGGGAGCGGCCGGCGCGGGGACCGCCGCCTCCGCGTTCGTCGGTATCGAGGGTGTCTCCGCGGAGGGTGCCGTCAGCGACGGTGTCGCCGCGGAGGGGACCGGCAGGGAGGGTTCCGCCGCGCCGGCTGTCGGTGTGGAGGGTTCCGGCGTCTGGGCCGGCGACTGAGTCTCACGTGGACCGACCGGCTCCTGCGGGATCGGCTGCGGCCTCGGTTGTCTGCGGTGAGGCCTCAGCTGCCGCGACGGATCGAACCCACGTCCTGGTCTCGCGGTGGATTCCGGCTCGGCCGATTCCGGGCCGGGCGTGTCCGTCGCCGCCGACATCGCCGCGGCCTCGGCTGCCGGCACCACGGCCGCCGACGAGGCCACGGCCGCCGCACCGGGCGTTGCCGCTAGGGCGAGCAGCGCGGCGATCGCGCAACAGGAGAGCAGTGGGCCGGCCCGGTGTCGGCTCGGTCGGGTATTTGTCATGCGGGTATCCCCTGCGCAGTTGACCCTGGTTGCTCAGTGCGGACGACCTCGCCGTTCTCGACGGCCACCTGCCGGGTGAGCCACCGCTGCCGGCGGATGGTGCACAAGGCCTGCAGCTTGATCAAGGCCATGATCCACGAGACGAACACGTATCCCGGGATGAAGAAGAACGAGGAAGGCCGACGGCGAAGGTGAGGTAGCAACTTCGCCGACCGGCTGATCTGCCACCAGAGCGCCAGTACGGCGGCGAACACCCAGTTCCCGTTCACCAATGAGTGGATCATGAACGCAGGTCCGAGCAGCAGGGTGAAGCTGCTGACGCCCTTGTCGATCATCGTGTAGGCGAGAAACGGGTGTCGCCACACCCAGCGTCGCGACAGTGCGCGCAGGTCGGAGCGCCAGGTGTTGCGTGCCCACCTGAGCCGCTGGCGGAAGAAGATCCGCCAGCGGGTGGGGAAGGTCGACCAGACCTCGGCCGTCCGTTGCATGTACGTGAGATGGCCGCGCTCCAGGATGAGCGTCGTCAGGCGCTTGTCGTCGCCCGACAGACACGGCACGCCCCAGAACGTCTCGTGCATGAACTCGTCCTCGATCTCGAGCAGCAGCGCGCGGCGGTAGATCGCCGTGCGCCCGGACAGGCACGAGACCGCCTGTCCGAGCAGCGTCTGGCTGGCGTTCTCGTCGAAGTACCGGTGATCGAGGAACATGTCGGTGATGCGGGCCAGGAAGCCCGTGGACCCGTAGACGTTCTGCCGGGTCCCGACGCCTCCGATCCGGGGATCCGCGAACGGCTTGCACACCTCGTCCGCGACGTCCGGGGCCCAGATCGTGTCGGAGTCGACGAGGGCAACCAGCTCGGTGTCGGCCGCTCGCCATCCCCGTCGCAACGCGTCCCGTTTCCCCGGTACGTCAGTGATCAGCACCCGCGCCGGGTAGCGGTCGGCGACCTCCTGGCAGACCTTGTCGGAGACGTCGATGACGAGGATGACGTCGACCCTGTTCGCCAGCCAGGACTCGATCGCGGTGGCGAATATCTCCGGATCCTCCTGGTACACCGGCACGACCACGGTGATCGGCAGTCTGTGGTCGTTCATCACCGGCTTGTACAGCACCGCCGGGATGCGCCGCACCAGCCAGCATCCCCACCGGACCAGACCGAGCACACCGAGCGGCGTGCCCAGCACGTAGTAGTAGAAAGGGAGCGTCATGCTGTCTTGATGCCGGACGCTGCTTTCCCGGCCGCTTCGACCTCCTGCTTGACCACGCTTTCGAGCCGATTGTTTGTCTCGACCACGGCTCGCAGCAGTGGCATATCGACACCGATCGCATCGGAATATCCGAGGAAGCCGCAGGTGTCCTTGGGCAGGCAAACTCCGCCGTAAGGTGCGCCGCCGCGGATTCCGTACTGCGGGTTTATCGAGCCTTCGGCGGACTTCGCGACCGTCGCCGCGATCGGGTCGAGATCGAGGCCGATCTTCTGGGCGACGAGCCACATCTCGTTCCAGAAACTGATCTTCGTGGCGTTGAAGATGTTGTGCGCGCATTTGATGAACTCGGCTTCGGCCGGGTCGGAGAATGTGCGCATCTCGCCGCCGAAGGGCTCGAGCAGTCCGCGCAGCCGAGCAACGGCTTGCGGGTCCCGGCTGGCGATCACCGTCATCCACGGGTGGCTGAAGTCCTCGGCCGCGGAGACCGCGCGCAGGAACTCCGGGTTCGAGGCCAGGCGGAACCCCTCACCGGCGGTCATGCCGGAGTTCTCCTCGAGCACCGGCCGCACGAGTCCTTCGGTGGTGCCGGGGGACACCGTCGACCGCACGACGACGGTGTGCTGCGCACTGGACCCGGCCAGGGCTCGACCCACGGCCGCGGTACCCGCGGTGAAGGCCCCCAGGTCGTAGCGCCACCCGACGTTCGGCGTGGGCAAGGTCAGGAAAATGAAGGAGTCCGGCTCGGAGGCCAGGTCCAGCTCCGTCCGTGCGTCCAAACCCTGAGCCTGCAGGTGACGTACGCGTGGCATGGAGATGTCGATGAAGGTCACTGTGTTACCGGCGGCCAGGAGTCCTGTGCCTGTCGCAGTTCCGACGACGCCGGAACCAACGATGAATACCCTCGATGGCTGCATTAGCACGCCTCTCGCTCGGCACCGTGATCGATCACTTGGGAGTGTGATTCTGCGGACCGGGTCGAAGGCGTCGCACACCGGTCTCGGGTCGCGACGCGCGCCGATCGATCGAACCGCACAGCACCCCCGGTTGTTGCTTCCCAGGTCAGAGGCTTGCGTAGATGTGACGATTAGCTGAGTGCCATCTCATGATGACGAGGTGTATATGACCGGCAAAAGTCAAGAGTGATCAACGCCATCCAAGTTGTCGATCATTTCGAAATGAGAATGTTTCAGATCGCCAAGTTAATTGTTCCAGCCGAGCCTTTTGTCGCAGATTTTGTCCAGTTTCTCTGCACATTAGCAGTCCGGAGCGTTCCTCCTGTGTTCGGCCGCACCCTGCGTGTCGTACCGAAAAGGTGGTCTGTCCATGATCACGCGACGGGCCGTGAGATGCGCCGGATATCCGACCTGGATCTTGGTGCCGGCACGGCTGGGCGGAGCCCGGCCGCGGCCGAGCCGGGCCGGCTCGACGACCCGCCGGGTGTCAGGCGAGCAGGCCCGCAGCCTGGGGTGACACTGTCAGGGTCGATCGTGGCGTCCTCGCACGTGCCCGAGGTGCGGGACAGGGCCGAGGACGGTGAAGCCTGCCGGGTGCAGGCCCGACAGGCGGAAGCCCGGGATTTCACCGCTCGTCTTGGCGACAGCAGAAATCGTCGGCGCCCGCTGCCGTTTTGCAGAGCCGTTCCGCGCCACTGCGGTTTTGCGATCCCAGCGACTGGTGCGCGGCTTGCCCTCCCTGTAATCGGGCAAGCCGTGGAACAAACGCGCTATAGGTGCTCTTGGGGGACACCCGCTGCCCACGTCCGTCAGGCGTCCCGCTGGCCGGGAATCGGGGTGATCTGCTGTGGAGACTACTTGATCTTCGGCTCGTCGGCACCATGCCCCGCAGCCGGATCGGCTTCGGGCGCAGGTGCTGCAGAACCGCCGTATTGTGTGCCCACCACGGCTGACCGCTCCTGTCGGGATTGCTGTTGTCGTGCAGCTCGCGGTGGAAGGTCTGAAACGACTCGCCGATCTGGTCGGCGATCTGTTCTTTGACAGCGCTGCGCGCCGACCGCCGGCGATCACGATCCGGTCATCGTCCATCGCGGACGGACCACGCCTCGGTGTCGGTGGACATGCTCCACATTGTTCGGCTGGGCGGTCGGCCCGTTGCGGCGGCGAGATCCCGGTGGCAAGGCTTTCCTCGGCGTCGAGATGGCATGTGCCATACGGCGGTGCCGCCACGATCGAGGTAGGCGGTGTACGAACAGTGCCGATTCGGTTGCCGCGTTGGGTAGGTTCGGGCAGATGTCATGGAATGTCGACGGCGTCCGGATCACCCGAGTCGTCGAGCACGTGATGCCCTTCGCGGTCGACTTCTTCGCCGAGGCGACACCGGCGCACGTTGCTGCGGAGCCGTGGCTGGTACCCGACTTCGTCGATTCCCACGGCCGGTACCTGATGAGCTTCCACACCTTCGTCATAGAGGCCGGAGCGCGTTGCATCGTCGTCGACACCTGCACCGGCAACTCCAAGGACCGTCCGCTGATCCCGGAGTTCGACCACCAGAGTCGCCCGTTTCTCGCGGACCTTGCTGCGGCCGGCTTCGACCCGGAGTCCGTCGACGTGGTCGTCTGCACGCACTTGCACGTCGATCACGTCGGTTGGAACACGCGTCTCGAGGACGGCAGATGGATTCCGACGTTCCCTCGTGCGCGTTATCTGTTCGGAGCAGCAGATATCGACTATTGGGCGCGTTCCGAAGATCCCTTGCATACGTCCGCTTTCGCCGACTCGGTGCAACCGGTGATCGATGCCGGGCTGGTCGAGCCCGTGCTGGCGGACACGAGGCTCACCGCCGAGGTGCAGATCCGGACATCACCGGGACACACGCCGGGGCACCTGAGCGTGTGGATCGGCGACAGCTGCGTGATCACCGGTGACGTCTTGCACCACCCGATCCAGTGTCGCCATCCCGAGTGGACGGCCACCGGCGACGTCGACCCGGACACCGCCCGGGCGACTCGCAGGGAGCTCCTGGCCGCGGCGGCGTCGACGAATGCGCTGGTGCTCGGCACACACTTCGCCGGCACCAGCGCCGGCCGGGTCCTCCCGACCGAGGACGGCTACCGCTTCGCGCCGGAAGCCCCCAGCTGACACCGGCTTCGGTCGCGATCGCCCTGAGCAGTACACCATCGTGGACGGGAGGCGTGTCTAGAGTCGTCGTGCGTGTCCCTGTGGCTCGCAGCGGTCGTGATAGCCGGCGTCGCCGGCGCCGCTGTGGCGACCAAGCTCCTCCTGCGACGTCGAGCCCCCATGGGCGGCTGGTTCACCGACTCGAGCCGCGGGGCCGGCATCTTGGGGGTGCTGGGCACCATGTTCTCGGTCGTCCTCGCCTTTGTGATCTTTCTGGCCCTGCAGAGCTACCAGCGCGCACGGGCCGATTCCGCGGTCGAGGCCGTCGCCGTCACCGAGCTCCACGCCATCGCCGAGTTCTTCCCCGAGTCGTCGGGCCGGCTGCTGCAGAGCGACCTGATCTGCTACGCCCGAGCCGTCATCGCGGATGAGTGGCCGGCGATGAAGGACGGCCACGACAGCGACCTGGTGCAGTCGTGGATCGATCGGCTCCACCATGATGTCGCCACTGCCGTGCCGAGCGACGCACGGCAAGAGGCGGCCTACGCGCAATGGTTCGACGAGGAATCGATGCGCCGCGACGGCCGGCGCGGTCGCCTCGTCGAGTCCGCCCCGTTCGTGCCCCTGCCGTTGTGGATCGTCCTCGGGCTCGGCGCGACTCTGGTGATCTCCTACATGTGCGCCCAGGCCGACCGCCGTGAGGGCGCGGTGATCCAGTCGATCACCATCGGCTTCGTGACGGCCCTCGTGACCTCGGGCCTGCTCGTGGTCGCGTTCCTCGACCGCCCGTACGGGGGCCACAGCGGCAGCATCGTGCCGACGGAGATGCGCCGCACGATCGAGCTGATCGATCGCGGCGAAGCGGTGCCCTGCGACGCACGCGGCGTCCCCGTCTGATCGCGCCCGGCCGCTACTTCGCAGGGCCACGGCCGCCGGCAGCGCACGTGGCCGCGGAGGCCGGCGAATCATGCCGAGATCATCTCCGCGACTTTCGTCTGTCACCGACTACTCGTATCGTGAGGCTGTTCCGGTCTGTGGCTCAACAGAAGGAGACGCCGATGCGAGGCCTGCGCAAGCCGAGGCACGTGCGGCTCACCGAGCCGCTGGTCAGGGACGGTGGTCGGTTGCGGCCCGCCACCTGGGACGAGGCGCTCGACCGGGCGGCCGCCGGCTTCGCGTCCCACCGCGGCGACGCGTTCGGCATGTTCAGCTGCTCCAAGGCGACGAACGAGATGAACTACGCCGCCCAGAAGTTCGCCCGTGTGGTGATGGGCAGCAACAACGTCGACTCCTGCAACCGAACTTGACACGCTCCCTCCGTCGTCGGTCTGACGACAGTGTTCGGAGCGGGTGGCGGCACCTCGGCGTACGTGGAGGCCGAGCACGCTGACCTGCTGGTGCTCTGGGGCTCCAACGCGCGTGAGACGCACCCGATCTTCTTCCACCACGTGCTGCAGGGACTCAAGTCGGGTACGCGGATGTACTCGGTCGATCCACGGCGCACGTCCACGGCGCAGTGGGCCGACGCGTGGCTCGGCCTCGACGTCGGCACCGACATCGCGCTGGCCAACGCAATCGGCCGCGAGATCATCCACGCCGGGCTGGTGAACGAGCCGTTCGTCCGCAGGGCGACCACCGGCTTCGAGGACTACCGCGCCACCGTCGAGCCCTACACGCTCGAGCGGGCCGAGGAGATCACCAAGGTCCCGGCCGCGCTGATCCGCGAGCTGGCGCACGCCTACGCCCGCGCCGACCGCGCGCAGATCTGCTGGACGCTCGGGATCACCGAGCACCACAACGCCGCCGACTACGTGTTCGCGCTGATCAACCTGGCGCTGCTCACCGGTCACGTCGGCCGTTACGGCTCGGGCCTGGTTCCGCTGCGCGGGCAGAACAACGTGCAGGGCGGCGGCGACATGGGCGCCATCCCGGCGAAGCTGCCCGGCGGCTACGACCTCGGTGACGACGAGGCGCGGGCCCGCTTCGAGGCCGTGTGGGGCGCCACGATCTCGCCGAAGCCGGGGATGCATCTCTCGGAGATGTTCGAGGCCATGCAGGCGGGCACGCTGCGGTCGCTGTACTGCATCGGGGAGAACCCGGCCGAGTCCGAGGCCAACGCCACCCACGCCCGGCACATGCTGGAGGGGCTGGACCATCTCGTCGTCCAGGACATCTTCCGAACCGCTACCGCGGAGCTCGCCGACGTCGTGCTGCCCGCGGCCGCCGACTGGTGCGAGTACGAGGGCACGGTCACCAACTCCGAGCGTCGTGTGCAGCGCGTGCGCAAGGCGATCGACCCGCCCGGGCTGGCACGGCCGGACACGCACATCATCTGCGGCATCGCCAACCACATGGGTCACGACTGGGGCGAGCCGACCGCCGAGCAGGTGTGGGACGAGCTGCGGTCGGTGTCGCTGAAGTGGCACCACGGCATGTCGTACAAGCGGCTGGACGAGCTCGGCGGACTGCAGTGGCCGTGTCCGGACGAGGAGCACCCCGGCACGCCGCTGCTGCACAACCGGCTGTGGGCGGACAACGAGGCCGAGCGCGGCGTGCCCGCGCCGTTCACGCCCGTCGAGCATGTGCCGCCGGTCGACGCGCTGACCGAGGAGTTCCCCATCCGGCTGACCACGGTGCGTGTCCTCGACGGCTACAACTCCGGGGTGCAGACCGGCGGGTACGCCTCGCCGCTGCGCCGCCGGGAGTCGCTGCGGATGGACGCCACCGACGCGGCCGGGCTCGGCATCGCCGATGGCGAGCGGGTGCGGGTCACCTCGCGGCGCGGCTCGGTCGAGGCCCCGGTCTGGTTCGACCCGTCGCTGCGTCCGGGGCTCGCGTCATTCACGCCGCACTTCTCCGAGGAGGTCGACGTCAACGTTCTGACCAACGATGCGTGGGACCCGAAGTCGGGCACGTCGGAGTTCAAGGCGACTGCCGTGCGGATCGAGAAGCTGTGGGCTCCCGCGGCGGCGGCAGGGGAGTAGCGCGTGGACCTGCGTCTGTCGAACGCCGAGGCGTCGCCTGCCGAGCAGGAGGCCGTCGCGGCCGTGCTGCGCGAGCACGGCCGGGTCACCGGCGACGAGATCCGCGAGCACGCGTACTTCGCCGACTCCGGGCACGCCGCCCGCGGACGGCGGCACCTGCTGCTGCCCGCATTGCACGCGGTGATGGACGAGTCCGGCTGGATCAGCGCGGGCGCGCTCAACCACGTCGCCCGTGTGCTGTCGGTCCCGCCCGCCGACGTGTACGGCGTGGCCACCTTCTACGCGATGTTCGCCGTCGAGTCGCGCGCGCCGCACGTCGTGCACGTCTGCGACGACATCGCCTGTGGCCCGCGGGGCGGCGAGGAGATCGCCTCCCGGCTCACTGACGAGCTGGGTCCCGAGGGCAAGGGCGCCGACGCCTGCTGGGTGCGCAGCCCGTGCCTGGGCCTGTGCGAGCGGGCGCCCGCTGTGCTGCTGCAGCGTGCCCGCCGCCCGGACGTCAGCCTCGCGCCCGCTACGGCGGAGGCCGTGGCAGGCGAGCTGGCCAGGCCCGCAGGCCAGGACACAGGGGTCGCGGTGGACCTGCCTGCCGACCACGCCTTCGCCGACACCACCGTGAGCGCCCCGCAGACCGGCGGTGATCGCGTCGGCCTGCGTCTGCTGCGCCGCGTCGGGCTGGTCGATCCGGAGAGCCTCGACGACTATCGCGCCCACGGTGGCTACACGGCGCTGCGCCGGGCCATCGAGCTCGAGCCGACGCGGGTGATCAAAGAGCTCACCGACGCGTCGCTCACCGGCCGCGGCGGGGCCGCGTTCCCCACCGGCGTGAAGTGGGACGGCGTCGCACGTGCGCCTGAGCGGCCGCACTACCTGGTCTGCAACGCCGACGAGTCCGAGCCGGGCACGTTCAAGGACCGCGTGCTCATGGAGAGCGACCCGTTCGGCCTGATCGAGGCGATGACGATCGCCGGGTACGCCAGCGGCAGCGAGCGCGGCTACCTCTACATCCGCGGCGAGTACCCGCTCGCGACGCGGCGGCTGCAGCACGCGATCGAGGCGGCGCGGACCCGCGGGTACCTCGGCGACGACGTGCTCGGGGCCGGCTTCGCGTTCGACATCGAGCTGCGCCGCGGCGCGGGCGCCTACATCTGTGGCGAGGAGACCGCGCTGCTCAACTCGCTGGAGGGCTTGCGCGGCGAGCCGCGCAACAAGCCCCCGTTCCCCAGCGTCAAGGGTCTCTTCGGCAAGCCCACCGTGATCAACAACGTGGAGACGCTCTACAACGTCCTGGAGGTCCTCGCGGTCGGTGGCCCGGCGTTCGCGTCGATCGGCGGGCAGCGCTCCACCGGCACGAAGCTGTTCTGCGTCGCGGGCGCGGTGCAGACCCCAGGGGTGTACGAGGTGGACTTCGGCACCACCCTGCGCGAGCTGTTGATGCTGGCAGGCGGGGTGCGCGGGGAGCTGCGTGCGGTGCTTCTCGGTGGCGCGGCAGGCGGGTTCGTGCTGCCCGACCGGCTCGACGTGCCGCTCACCCTGGAGGGCACCCGCGAGATCGGGTCCACGCTCGGGTCGGGTGTCGTGCTCGCCGTCGACACGTCGGCCGACATGCCTGCGATGCTGCGGCGGATCGCGGCCTTCTTCCGCGACGAGTCGTGCGGGCAGTGCGTGCCCTGCCGGGTCGGCACCGTGCGACAGGAGGAAGCGCTGGCACGGCTGGCCCGCGGTGTGCCGCTGGGCTCGCGGGAGATCGAGCTCGCCCTGATCGACGACCTCGCCCGAGTCATGGTGGACGCGTCGATCTGCGGGCTTGGGCAGACCGCGCCCTCGGCCGTCCGGTCGGCGCTCGACCTCGGGTTGCTCGACGCCCCCATCAGCAGCAACGGGGCGAGCAGGAACGGGAGAGCACGATGACCACCACGACGGAACCGGTGCTGCTCGGCGGCATCCGCAGGCTGGTCACGTTGACCGTCGACGGCGAGGAGGTCCGCGTCCCGGAGGGCGCCACGATCCTCGACGCCTTGCACGACTTGGGCGGCACTCAAGCGGACACCCCCACGCTGTGTTGGGCGCCGAACCTCACCCCGATCAACGCGTGCCGCGTCTGCGTCGTCGAGATCGAGGGCAGCCGGGTGCTCGCGCCGTCGTGCGCGCGCAAGGCCGAGGACGGGATGGTGGTCCGGACGGACACCGAGCGCGTCCGGCACAGCAGGCGCATGGTGCTGGAGCTGCTCGCGTCCTCGGCCGACCTCTCACAGGCGAGCGCGGACGTGCAGCGCTGGATGGCCGACTACGGCGTCGACGCCGACCGCTACGGACCGCCCGCCCCACCGTCCACCGACCGCGACACCCGCCACCCCGGCCACCACCACGCCCCGGACGGGTCCACCGCCGAGACCCTCGCGCAGCCGGTGAAGGTCGACAACGACCTCTACGTGCGCGACTACGGCCGCTGCATCATGTGCTACAAGTGCGTCAAGGCGTGCGGCACCGACGCGCAGTTCACGTTCGCGATCTCCGCCGCCGGGCGCGGGTTCGACGCCCGCATCGCCACCGAGCTGAACAACCCCCTGCCCGACTCCGCCTGCGTCTACTGCGGCAACTGCATCGGGGTGTGTCCGACGGGCGCGCTGAAGTCCGTGCGGGAGCACGAGCTGCGCGAGGCGGAGCAGTGGGCGCCGGAGGACGAGACCGTCACCACCACGATCTGCTCGTTCTGCGGTGTCGGCTGCAACCTCGAGCTCCACGTGCAGCAGGGGCAGATCGTCAACGTCACCTCGCCCTCGGACCACTCCGTGACACATGGACACCTGTGCATCAAGGGCCGGTTCGGGTTCCAGCACGTCCAGAACCTGCCCGACTGACAGCCGCGAGTGGAGCGACCCGACCCGAAGCACCACGGGCAGCCCATGACGCGGCCGCAACGCCCACCGGCCGTACGGCCGACCCCTCGTGCCGGCGGATCCACGCGCTTGCCGTTGTCGTCTCGGCCGGGCTAGCCTGAGATCTGGTCACTAAGCATGACAATCATCATCAGTGGTCAGTTTCTCGGGCAGCTGGGGAAAGTGACGCTGTGCGCGGTTGCCGGGACAATCCGGTGTCGCTGAGCCATGCGGCCGCCTACCAGCGCACTGTCCCGCGAGCCTCCGCCGACCGCGCATCCAGCGTTCGGGCCGTCTCCACCACCACCGCCGGACGGGCGATCGATCCGCCTGTCCCTGATCCTGATGCAGCTCACCCGAGGAGGAGCGATGACGAGCACGGAGTCCGACCAGCTGGGTCGGCGGGTGTGGTCGCTCTTCACGCCCTACCGCACGAGTCTGGTGGTCATCGCCGTTGCGGTTCTCCTGAGCAGTGGGCTGGGGATCATCACCCCGTTCCTCACGCAGGCTGCCTTCGACCAGGCGTTGTTCCCGGCGGACGGCAGCGGTGTGCACATCGAGCTGCTGGCGTGGCTGGTGGGTGGGATGGTGGCGGTGCCGGTGGTGACGGCGCTGATCGGGGTGTATCAGACCTACCGCACCACCTTGCTGGGCAACCGTGTGATGGCTGATCTGCGTGGGCGGTTGTTCGAGCACCTCCAGCGGATGGACCTGGCCTTCTTCACCGCCACACGCACCGGGGTGATCCAGTCGCGGCTCGCCAACGACGTCGGCGGTGTGCAGTCGGTGCTGTCCGAGACGGCGAGCTCGATCCTCGGCAACGTGGTGACCGTCGCTGCCGCCCTGGTCGCGATGGTGGTGCTGAGCTGGCAGCTGACGCTCGTCGCGGTGGCGATGACGCCGCTGTTCCTGCTGCTCCAGGTCCGGGTGGGCCGGGTCCGGCGCAAGCTCGCCGCGCGGACCCAGGAGTCGCTCTCGGACATGACGGCGATCACCGAGGAGTCGCTGTCGGTGTCCGGGGTGCTGCTGGCCAAGGTCTTCAACCGGCAGGCCGACGAGGTGGCCCGTTACCGCGAGGAGAACAGCCGCCAGGTGGATCTGCAGGTGCGCCAGGCGATGTCTGGGCAGTCGTTCTTCGCTGTGGTGCAGACGTTCATGGGCATCACCCCGGCACTGGTCTACCTCGTGGCGGGGTTCCTCATCGCCGCAGGGATCGGCGTCAGCGCCGGCACCATCGTCGCGTTCAGCACTCTGCAGTCGCGGTTGCTCTTCCCCACGGTGAACCTGCTGCGCGTCTCGCTGGACGTGCAGACCTCGCTGGCGCTCTTCGGCCGGATCTTCGCCTACCTGGACCTGCGGCCGCGGATCGTCGACGCACCGGCCGCGTCCACGCTCGAGACCGCCTCCGTCAGCGGGCGCGTCGAGCTGGACCGCGTGTGGTTCGCCTACCCGCCTGCCCCCGAGCTGGGTGCCGTGCCGGACACGGTGCCGGCGGAGGAGGCCACGCGGAGCGACGAGCCCAGCGGGGACGGAGGCGTTGCGTGGGCCGTGCGCGACATCTCGTTCGCCGTCGAGCCGGGGCAGCTGGCCGCGATCGTCGGGCCGAGCGGCTCGGGCAAGACGACGATCTCCTACCTCGTCCCGCGGCTCTACGACGTCGACCGCGGCTGCGTGCTGATCGACGGACGCGACGTCCGCGGGCTCACGCAGGCGTCGGTGGCGGACGCCGTCGGGATGGTCACACAGGACACGTACCTGTTGCACTCGACCGTTCGTGACAACCTGCGGTACGCCAAGCCCGACGCCGATCAGGCCGAGATCGAGGAGGCCGCCAAGGCGGCCAACATCCACGACCGCATCCTGTCCTTCGCCGAGGGCTACGACACGGTGGTGGGGGAGCGGGGTTACCGGCTCTCCGGTGGGGAGAAGCAGCGGCTCGCGATCGCACGGGTGCTGCTGAAGGATCCGCGGATCCTCATCCTCGACGAGGCCACCAGTGCGCTGGATACCACCAGCGAGCGGCTGGTGCAGCAGGCACTGGAGAACGCGACGAGGCGGCGCACCACGATCGCGATCGCGCACCGGCTCTCCACCATCCTCGGCGCCGACGTGATCCTCGCCGTGGAGGCGGGGCGGGTGGTGGAGCGCGGTACGCATGCCGAGTTGCTCGCGAAGGGCGGGCTGTACGCGCGTCTCTACACCGAGCAGTTCGCCGGTGGGAAGGTCGAGTGCCGCTGCGCCGACGGCGTGCGCTTCAGCGACGGGGCAACGCTTCTCACCGGACACACCGACGGCCGGACCGTTTCCGGCAGGGACGCCGCATAGGTCGCGTTTTGGCGCCACGTGTCGGGCAGCTCCTCCTCGACCACCGGTGATGGGCCGCAGAGCGACGTGAAATCGCTGGTAGAAGCGGGTTGGTGGGCTTCCCTGCCGGCTTCGCGCGAGCCCGGCGCCATCCGTGCGTCCGTGTAGCGCTGGTCACTCCACAGGGCCTGGTGTCGGTCGAATGTAGTACGTGTTAGTGATAGTTCGAACGACTGACTAATTCGCCTTACGGCCTCCGCAGTCGAGGAGAAGCGTCCATGCCCAGCCCGTTCGATCCCGTCACCGTCGGCGGCCTTGCCCTGCCGCACCGCATCGCGATGTCCCCGATGACGCGCAACCGCGCTCCCGGGCAGGTTCCCAACGACCTGATGGCGCTGTACTACGCACAACGGGCCAGCGCCGGGCTCATCATCACCGAGGGCACCCAGCCATCCGTCGTCGGACAGGGCTACCTGAACACCCCAGGCATCCACAGCGCCGAACAGATCCGCGGCTGGCGCAAGGTCACCGACGCCGTGCACGAGCGCGGCGGCCGGATCTTCGTCCAACTCATGCACAGCGGCCGGGTAGGGCACGCCAGCCTGCTGCCCGACGGCATGCGCAACGTCGCGCCCTCGGCGGTGCCCGCCGACATCCAGATCTTCATCGGCGACGGCATGGGCGACGCGCCAGTGCCCGCCGAACTGACCGAAGACGGCATCACCGCCACGATCCAGGACTACGCACAGGCCGCGGCCAACGCGATCGAGGCAGGCTTCGACGGCGTGGAACTGCACGGCGGCAATGGCTACCTCATCCACCAGTTCCTCTCGACCAATGCGAACCTGCGCACCGATCACTGGGGCGGCTCACAACACAACCGCGCCCGATTCGCAGTCGAGACCGCCAAAGCGGTCGCCGAACGGATCGGCGCACACCGCGTCGGCCTGCGTATCTCTCCCGGGGTGACCAACAACGACATCCGTGAAGACGACCCTCACGACACCTACGCCGCTCTCGCCGACGGGCTCCGGCCGATCGGCCTGGCCTACCTGCACATCTTCGAAGGCCCGTACCGCGACATCACCCTCCACCTGCGTAAAGAGTTCGGCGGCGCATTCATCCTGAACCCCTCCACCCCGGGCTCCTTCACCAGCAGGGAACAACTGGAGCTGATCGAGGACGGCACCACCGACATCATCACCTTCGGCGCTCTGTTCCTCGCCAACCCCGACCTGCCCGCCCGCCTGGCCGGCAACGAACCTCTCAACGCTCCCGACCGGAGCACCTTCTACGGCGGCGACCACCACGGCTACACCGACTATCCGGCGCTGGAGGACTGACAACCGCGCCCGACCGGTCCGTCAGGGCGGCTGCGCTACACGGCTCGAGGCAGCGGGGCTTTCACGCCGTTCCAGCAAAAGCCCGCCATCGCGCCGGACAGCACACTTCGTTGGGACTCATCAATGTCTTCCACCAGCCCGTCCACAGAAACGGCGCCACCGGCGCCCGAGTCGGCTTGGGCTCCGTTCCACCATCGTGCATTCGCCGGGATGTGGAGCGCGCAGTTCGTGAGCAACATCGGCGGCTGGATGCAGGCCGTCGGCGCGCAGTGGTTGATGCTCATGCTCACGGGTTCGGCGACCTACGTCGCGCTGGTCCAGACCGCATCAAGCCTGCCGGTGATGTTGTTCGCGGTATTCGCCGGGGCGATCGGCGATGTCGTGGATCGGCGGCGGTTCCTGCTGGTGTCGCAAGCGTTCATGCTGCTCGCGGCGGCGGCCCTGGGTGTGCTCGCGCTCGCCGGACTCGTCACGCCCTGGCTGCTGCTCGGCCTGATCTTTGCGGTGGGCAGCGGCGGGGCGATGACCGCGTCCACCTGGCAGACGCTCCAACCCGAGCTCGTCTCCCCGGCCGAACGCCCTCAGGCGATCTCCCTCGGCGCCGTGAACCAGAACCTGGGCCGCGCGGTGGGTCCGGCGATCGGCGGCATCGTGCTCGCGGCGTCGAGCGCAGGCACCCTCTTCTTGATCAATGCGGTCAGCTTTGTCGCCGTCATCGTCGTCATCGCATGGTGGCGCGGGGACAAGCCCTCGACCCATGTGCTTCCGCGGGAGCATGTCGGTGAGGCGATCCGGGCAGGCGCCCGCTACGTCATGGCCAGCCCGGCACTGCGCGTCATCCTGTTGCGAGCAGGGCTGTTCATCTTCTTCGCCAGCTTGATCTGGGCCCTTCTCCCGCTCGTCGCGCAGTCGGAGCTGCAGCTCGGTTCGGGTGGCTACGGGCTGCTGCTGGGGTGCGTCGGGGTGGGCGCAGTCATCGGCGCCGCTGTGCTGCCGCACCTGTTGGTCCGGACGACGACGGGTCTCCTGTTGTCGGCCGCCTCGTTCGGCCTCGCCGCCGTGGCGATCGTCGTGGCCTATGTACCCCTCGTCGCGCCGGTCGCCGTCGCGCTCGTGATCGGCGGATTTGCCTGAATCGTTGCGCTGTCGGTGCTGAACTCGGCCTACCAGCTGATGCTGCCCGATTGGGCCAAGGGCCGCGGAATGGCGTATTACCTGGTTGTGTTCCAGGGCGGCAACGCCGTCGGCAGCGCGATCCTCGGGGTCGTTGCACAACGTGTCGGGTTCTCGTCCACACTGCTCGTCGTCGCTGTGGGATTGGTGCTGGGCGCGCTCGTCGAACTGCGCCACCGATTTCAGACCATCCCACCGGAAGAACTCGTGTCCGCAGACGACTGGTCCCAGCCGACGTTGACGACCGGGGTGCTCCCCGGCGGACCCGTCATGGTGACCATCGAGTACCGCCCTCGTGACGGAGCCGACGAGGAACTGCTCGGGGCTCTCCGGGACGTCCGGTCCGGTCGGCGGCGCAGCGGAGCGACGGCATGGCGGGTCTGGCAGGACGCGGCCGAACCACACCGGATCGTCGAGCAGTTCGTCGTCGCTTCCTGGGAGGCGCATCTTCGCCAGCACGAGCGGGTCAGCGAGCGGGATCAGAATCGGCTGGCCAGGGTGTGGGCGATGTCCGACCCCGATCGCCCGCCGGCGGTGACACACTGGCTGGCCGCTCAACCGGCCAGCGGTAGTAGATCGTCGGGACCCGACGCTCATCAATGATCGACATGTGCGCGGGCGAGCAGGCCGGCGAGCGTGGTCTGAAGGATCTCGGCGTACATGGCGGCGAAGTCCACCCGGGAGCTCGCGAGCCGGGCGTCTGCCGTGGCTTCGACGAGCGTCGGGGTCGGGTTGCTGAACGGCCACAGGCCCACCAGTGAGACGACGGCGTACCGCGTCAGCGTGAACGCGTCGTCCGCGCGGAGGGCCGGTACCCGGTCGCTGATCAGGGCCGCCAGCGTGGTGCGCTGTTCCAGGTCGGTGAGTTTGTAGGCGCGCACGGTGTCGGCGGAGACGTTCCGCTCCAGGACGCTCGGCAGCAGACTCCACAGCTGACACAGGACCGGCCGCGCGGCGAGGGAGTCGGCCCAGGCCTGCATCACGTGGTCTGGCTCGCAGGGCGGGGTCGGCCACTCGCTCGCCAGCGCCTCGAGCCACGACAGCCGCTGCCGATTGAGGAGCTCCAGGAAGACTCCCTCGCGGCTCTCGAAGTACCGCACCACATGCGTCTTGGACACGCCCAGTCGGCGCCCGAGCTCCCGGAGGCTGATCTCCTCCGCCGGCATCTCGGCGAGCAGCTCCTCCGCGGCGTCCAGGATCTTCTGCCGGCGCAGTTCTCGCTGCTCGGGCCGTCTGGCCCGCTGGAAGGCCGGGATCTCCGCGTCGTCCATCGCCTCTCCTCACGCGCCGTCGCGCTGCCCGCTCCAGCGTATCGGTCCGCCGGACACTTGATAGGTGTCCGGCGGACCGATACAGTCGTGTGTCTGTAGGTGTCCAGTGGACACCAATCTAACGGCGAATGAGGGAATCACCGTGACCGACGACGAGGAGAACTACGCAGCCGCACTCGACGTCGCCGCACGACTGCGCGGCAGCCGGCTCGAACAGATCCTGGAACCCAGCCGAGGTGAGCCCGCCAACGCCGCGGACTTCAAGCGCCTGGCCACGATGCACACCTTCGGCGACACATGGTCGCGAACCGATGTGCTCGACACGCGCACCCGCGCCCTCATCTCCGTGACGATCGCCGCCACATCGGGCGCACACCTGCGCGGGCAACTCCACATCGCACTCAACAACGGGGTCACCCCGGAAGAGATCGTCGAGACGTTCATCCACATCGCGGCGTACGCCGGCGCAGGCCGTGCCTTCGATGGCTATCAGATCGCCCAGCAGGTCTTCCGGGAGGCAGCCCAACAGTCCCCGTGAGTTTTTCGTCCGATTCAGCGCTTGATCGCGTAGACGCGGTTGGCCAGCCCCTCCGCGGCGAGTTTCCAGGTGCGCAGTCCGGCTTCCTCGGCGATCGCCCGCACTGCCGCCTCGCCCGGGTGGTTGCCGAGCGCATAAGAGCCCTCCTGCGCGAGCGCGGCGGGAAGGCACACGATGACCGACGACGCCGTGAACGCCCGACCCATCGGGCCGATGTTCTCGGAGACCTTTCCGGAGGCGTTCGGCTCGACGACCATGCAGGTGCCGTCGTCGGCCAGCGTCTGCTCGGCGCGGCGCAACGCGCCCCGGGGATCGCCGAGATCGTGCAGGCAGTCGAAGAACGTGATGAGGTCGTATTTCTCGCCAGGGAAGTCCTGAGCCGTGGCGACGTCGAAGCTCACTCGATCACTCAATCCTTGTTCGGTCGCCAACCCGCGCGCCGCCTCGATGGACGGGCCATGGAAGTCGTATCCGTGGAATCGGGAATTCGGATATGCATGGGCCATGAGCAAGGTGGAATGGCCGAAGCCGCACCCGACGTCCGCGACCGTCGCACCGTGCTCCAGCTTCTCGACGACACCGTCCAGGGCCGGGAGCCATTCCGCCACCAGCGAAGCCGCGTAGCCGGGGCGGAACAACTTCGCGGTGCCCTCGAAGAGTCCCGAGCCGTAGTCCTGCCAGCCCACGCCCTCGCCCGTGCGGAACGCCTCGGCCAGGGCGTCCTCCTTGCCGTAGAAGGCCCCGAGACTCCGGAAGGTGCCGACGGCGTAGGTGGGTGAGTCCGGGTCGGCCAGGACGGCGGCGTGCTCGTCGGGAAGCTGGTAGGTGTCGGCCTGCTCGTCGTAGCGCACGTACTCCCCGGAGACCTGACCGGCGAGCCACTCCCGCACGTAGCGCTCGTTCAGGCCGGCGCGCTCCGCCAGTTGGACCGACGTGAGAGGCCCGGCTCCGGCCATCGCCGAGTACAGGCCGAGCCGGTCGCCGAGCGCCGTGGACAGCCCGGCGATGGCGGCGGCGCCGTCGGCGATCACGCGCTCCACGAACTCCATCGTTCGATTATCATTCAACGACTTTGTGGAGCCCACTACAATATCTCCCATTCGCGCTGCTGTATCGACGTCAGAAGTCCGCCGATACGGCGAGAATAGCAGGCCGCTGACTCCGATTGTTGCGCGATGAGTGGGGGTGCAGCGAGCCTGGGTGGCAGTGCGGACGATAGTGGTCCTGTTGATAATGCGCCCGGCACCAGTTCGTCGGCGGATCCGTGGAATGCGTGCCCGTATCGTGTCCGGTCGCTACCGGGATCGGGCAGGTGGCTGGTGTCGCTGTCCGACCACTCGGACCATTTCTCAACCGTTTGTCGCAATTCCGAGTCTGCGGGGAGGCAAACGTGGGCCCGCAAGATCACCTTCGCCGCAATTGGCGCCAGACTCCGGCCCGTAATCTGGGGTAGATTCGGCTGATCCGACGAGGATGTCGCCGGCGGCAGGCGGGCCTGGAGTCGCCGGTCGCAAACAATTTAGGTACGACGGAGGTCCTCCTAGATGTCCAGCACAATCACCGGCGACGTCACCGCTCTGCGCGCCACGTTGGCCGGATCGCTCATCACTCCCGAGTCGCCCGACTACGACGAATTCAGGCGCGTGTGGAACGGCGACAAAGACGGGCACCCGGCAGTGATCGTCTGCTGCGAGTCCGAGGCCGACGTGGCCGCCGCCATCATGTTCGCCCGCGACGCCGGACTCGAGATCGCGGTGCGCGGGGGCGGCCACAGCTTCGCCGGCCTCTCCACCGTGGACGACGGGCTGGTGATCGACCTGAGACGGATGAACAGCGTGCACGTCGACCCGTCGGCCCTGCGCGTGAAGGTGGGCGGCGGCGCCTTGCTGAACGACATGGACGCCGCCACTCAGAAGCACGGGCTCGCCACACCGGCCGGGATGATCAGTCATACCGGTGTGGGCGGGCTGACTCTCGGCGGCGGCATCGGCTGGCAGACGAGGAAATCCGGGCTGAGCCTGGACAACGTGGTGTCGGTACGCGTGGTCACCGCAGACGGGCAGGTGCGACGGGCCGCCGACGACGAGAACCCGGACCTGTTCTGGGCGATCCGCGGCGGCGGCGGCAACTTCGGGGTGATCACCGAGTTCGAGTTCCGGCTGCACGAGGTCGGGCCCACCATCCAGTTCGCCCTGCTCTTCTACGGCCAGGACCAGGCCGCCGAGATGTTCCGGCTCGGCCAAGCACTCCTCGACGAGCTGCCCCGCCAGTTCGCCCTGGCGATGGGCGCCATCACGGCTCCGGACGCCCCGTTCGTGCCCGAGCAGTACAAGTACCAGCACGGCTACGTTCTCCTGCTCGCCGACCTCAGCCCCGAGGCCGCCGGCGGCGAGGTGCATGCCCGACTGGTCGAGCGGATCCGGCAGCAGCTGCCGCCCTTGTTCGACATGGTCGCACCGACGCCCTTCGTCGAACTGCAGCAGCTCTTCGACGAGGCGACTCGCTGGGGCCTGCACTGCTACGAGAAGGGCACCTACATCGAGGAACTCACCGAGGAGGTCATCTCGGTCTTCGTCACGCAGGCGCCGCTGCGCACGTCACCGAACTCCGTGATGCTGTTCATGTGGATGGACGGCGCCTACTGCGACACTGCCGACGCCGCCACCGCGTTCGGCGGGGTCCGCAAGCCCCACTTCGCCTTCTTCATCACGGCCGTGTGCGAGAAGCCGGAGCAGTTGGCAGCCGAGCGGGACTGGGTGCGGGACTTCTGGGAGGCGCTGCAGCCGTACTCCATCGGCATCGGCAGCTACGTCAACGCGATGTCGGAGGTCGAGGACGACCGGGTGCGGGCGACCTACGGCGAGAAGTACCCGCGGCTGGCCCGGATCAAGGCCGAGTACGACCCGCAGAACCTGTTCCACCGCAACCTCAACATCCGTCCCGCCTGACCACAGCGCCCGGCAGCGCCCGGCATCACCTCCCGGGCGCTGCCGAGGTAATTACTCCCGAAGCTCCGTCCCCTGGGCGGCGGCCGCGACCTATGTGACCTCTCCGGAACCCGAGCCGAACTTGGCCGCGTCGGCCTTGTTCCGGCGGGTTGGCGCGGCGTGCCGCGCGGCGAAGATGACCCTCGGGCGAGTCGCGCTGATCAACGCGAACGCGAATATCGCGAGAGCTCCGATCCCGTGCAGGATGCCCAGCGCGGGAAGTCCGATGGGGAAGGTACCCAGGTAGATTTGTACCGCCACTGTCGCCGCCAGCGCCGCGGTCCAGATCACTCCGCGTCGCACCGCCGTGAAGAACGAACAGATCAGCAGCAGGATCGCGATCAGTGGTATGACGATCTGCCCGTTCTTCTGGTGCAGCAGGAACCCGATCTGCCCGGTGTATGCCGGTTCGCCACGCAGGGAACCTCCTTCCAGCGCACCGCCGTCCACGGTGACCCAGTTCCGCAAACCGAACACCGCGAATGCGATCACCGAAGCCTGGAAGACCACCGCGAGCACCATCAGGTAGGCCAGAAAGCGATAGATGGATATCATCATTCGCAACTCCTCGTCACCGCAGAGATCTACGCCCAGCCTAGCGAGCCACCAACCGGGGCAGGGAAAGCTGTCGAGATTTCGCGCTGTATGCGAATGGGCGGAGCGTGTCGAACGTCGATAAGATCAGGTATCGCGCCGCATCGGGCCATTGGTGCCGGCGACCGGACCGCCCGCCGAGTCCGGAGGCCGATTCACGCGCCAAGGCTCCTCGCCGGATCTCTGGGAAGCGCTCGATCCGCCGGACGCCTCACTCAGTTCCCCACGCCGAGGCTGGACATGAAAGCGGACGGGTAACGGTCACCGCGCGCCGCGCAACTGGTCGGCGCTCTGGCCCGGGCCCTGCGCCTCTCCGACGACGACCGCGACCCGAGGGTGGGTCGTCTGCTGATGGACTGCGAAACTCTGGTCACTCCCGACCAAGGACAGCAGTTGTTGGTGCTCACTCCGGCGAACGACGAGGCACGCCGGCGGCTGGAGCTCCTGGCACGCCTCCTACCTGGGCGGATGGCCACAGCTAGCCTCGGGTCGTGCGGATCCACGAGTACTCCGGCGCGGAGCTGGAAGATGTCGCCGGTGAGGTCTTCGTGCCGGTGATCGCCCGGACGGCTCCCGGCTATCGCGGTCGGATGGCCCTCCACGAGTTGGGCGAGACTCTGGCGCTCTCTCGGGCGCACTGGGGACCGATGTCGGCGATCCGGACCGCCCGGATGGCAGCGAGGGCGTCGGAGGACGATCTGATGCTCTTCTGCGTCCAGACCGCCGGTGAGTGCGGCGTCCACCAGAACGACCGGTTCGTCGCGATGACGGCCGGAACGGGGCTTCTGGCTGAGGCGTGTAGCCCCTCCGAGCGGGTCTCGTCGACCGAGACCAGGACCCTGACCTTGCGTTTCTCACGCGAGCTGCTCCCGCTCCGTGCCGCGGAGATCACCGAGGGATGCGCACGCAGCATGCACCCCGCGGCGCCGGCCATGCAGGTGCTCACCAGCTACCTCAGTCGACTTTTCGCGGTTGCCGACGACCTCACGGCGCCGCAGCGGCTCGACGCGGGGCAAGCCGCCATCGATCTGCTCACGATGGTGGTACGGGACGTCGCACCCTCCGTGCCGAGTGGGAACGGACCCGGGGACGTGTTGCTCGACATGATGCGGATGCATGTCCGTGATCACCTGGCCGACCCGAATCTCGGGGTCGAAGAACTGGCGCGCCGGCACCACGTGTCGGTCCGCCGCGCGTACACCCTGTTCGAACGGATCGGGACGACGCCCGGTGCTTACCTTCGCGAACAGCGGCTGCTCGCCGCACAGGTGATGTTGTCCGATCAGAGGTACACACGGTTGGGGATGTCGCGTATCGCGGCTGCCGTCGGATTCCGCGACCTCAGGACGTTCGAGCGGGCGTTCTTGCGGGCGTACGGGATGACTCCGGCCGGCTGGCGGCGCGAGCACGGCCGCACCGCTTCCGCCCCGGCGTCTGTGCTGCAGGAAGTGCCTCCACACTGAGCAGGAATCACCGTGTTCCGTTGCGGATGCGGTGCGATCGACTGGCCCGGCACAGCGACTTCGCAGAAGGGGAACCATGCCGCCGCCGGACCCACGAACTTGTTCATCTTCGTGTCGTTCGTCTGGTTCGTCCCCAGAAGTGGATTTTGGTTATCCCACGAAAGGTCTGGAAATGGTAGGCGCCGGGCAGTTCTTCGACGCGCGCGAAATGGACATGTTGCACCGGATGTTTCGGCGCGAGTTCTCCCTCATGCCCCGGGTGGTCCAGTCCGCCGGAAACGGCGGTCAGGAGCGCGTGGATACCGTTGCCGACCATATCGACTTCGTGGCCGACGCCCTGCACGGCCACCACGGGTTCGAGGACGCGCAGGTCTGGCCGATCCTGCGGGAACGCGGTGCAGTCGACATCGTGCCGCACGTCCGTCACGTGGAGGAGCAGCACAAGGAGATCGAGCGGGCTGCTGCTGAGCTCGACGAGGCGGTCACGTGCTGGCGGGGGGACGCCACTGCCGGTGGCCGCGAGCGGGTGAGCGCCGCCCTCGACCGAATGCTTCCCGTCCTTCTGGAGCACATGCGCTTCGAGGAGGAGAACGTGGTTCCGATCATGGAGAAGTGCATCGCCCTTGCCGAGTGGAACCAGATGATCCAGGCCTCGGCGGCCGAGCATCTGGCCCCCTCGGACATGCCGCTCATGTTCGGCATGACGATGTACGAGGGCGACCCGGAGATCGTGGACGCCGCCATCTCCAACATGCCGGCCGAAATAGGGCCGATCATCCGGCGGACGGCAGCGCAGGCCTTTGCGACACACGCCGAGAAAATTCACGGTACATCCACCCCGCCGCGCAGTACCCAACTCTGAGCCAAGAGCGTTTTCGAGAAGATGATGCCGGTTCTGGAAAGTCGCGTCGTGGATGTCCGATCCAGCCGTGTCGACCTCGCCCGCGAGGAGTCGCGCGTTGCGGCGGCTAGGCTTTTGTCGATGGCTCGGCCGTGCGTCGGAACGACCTGACGAAGCCGGCCGTGCCGGCCCCCGCGCACCTTGTGATCGGTACTAGGAGATCTGTATGAAGATTGGTATCGGGCTCCCCAATCAGGTCCACAATGTCCGGCCCGAGACAATTCCGCAGTGGGCGGCCAAGGCCGAGGAGGCCGGATTCTCCTCGCTCGGCACCGTCGGTCGTTATGCCTTCCCGGGTGTGAGCGACACGGTCACGCTCGCGGCGGCGGCGGGTGCCACCAGCAGGATCGGGCTGCTCAGCCACGTCATGCTCGCGCCGGTGTGGCCCGGGGAGCTGTTGGCCAAGGAGCTTGCCGGCATCGACGGCGTCTCCGGCCATCGGCTCACGATCGGGTTCGGTGTCGGTGGGCGCCCGGACGACTTCGTCGTGGACGGGTTCGGTTTGGCCGGCCGTGGCAAGCGGATGGACCGCGATCTCGAGGTCTACCGCAAGATCTGGAACGGCGAGCCCGTCGGAGGCGGGCCCAACCCCGCCGTGCCCGCGGGCACTCGTCAGGTGCCGATGCTCTTCGGAGCCAACAGTGCGCCGGCGTACGCCCGCATGGCGCGTGAAGGGGTGGGTTATGTCGGCGGCGCGATTCCGGCGCCCATGGTCGCCCCGTACATCGAAGCGGCTCGGGTCGCGTGGAAGGACGCGGGCCGCGACGGTGACCCGCGGATCGTTGCGCTCGGCTACTTCGCCCTCGGCGACGTGGAGCAGGGGCGCACCAACGTCAAGCACTACTACGACGTCACCGGCGAGGACTTCTCGAATGTCGTCGCGGACGGCGTGAGCGGTTCACCCGAAGCCGTGAAGGATGCCGTGCGGGCCTACACCGACCTCGGCGCCGACGAGCTCATCCTCATCGGCGCCACCGACGACGTGGACGAGATCTCCCGCCTGGCCGAGATCGTTCTCTGAGGGCTCACCGGCCGGCGGTCGAGGCGTCGATATTGCACGCCTTGCGCGAGACCAGGGCGCGGTCGCGGTGTTTGAAGATGCCGATCGTCTCCCGGGTGAACAGTGCCATCAGGATCGCGGCCAGTAGTTGCAGGGCGGCGAGGAAGTAGAGGCCGTAGTCGAACCCTCGGACGCTGGAGAACCCCCCGCCGAAAGCGATCAGCCAGCCCAACAGGATGGGAGACAGGCCGCCGATGCCCTGACCGACCATCTGCAGACCGTTGCCGATGGCGACCGCGCCCTTCTCGCTGGAGTCCGAGGACAGCGCATACAGCACCGGGTAGATGGCGTTGGTGGCCATACCCAGGAACAGCTGCACGCCGATGAGCCAGCCGAGGCTGATGCCGGTCTGCTGCAGCAGGAGCACTGCCACGGTCAGCCACAGGAAGCAGATGATCAGGGTGTACTTGCGCCCGAGGCGGTCGGAGACGCTCCCCCAGAGGATCTGGCCGATGCCACCGGTGATGGTGAACACGACACTGTACGCAGCTACCTGGGCGAAGTCGTAGTGCGCGACGAACGCGAGATACAGCGGGATCCAGAAGTTGATCCCGGTGTAGATCGCCAGGCCGAGGCCGGACGCTATCGCGCTGACCAGCACGTTCGGGTTGCGCAGCGCGCGGCGGACCGCCCCGGGCGCGGACCCTGCCGCCTCCCGGTCAGCCGCGCCGCCCGTGACCGGGACGGTGAGGCCCCGGGCGCGGGTGTCCGCGACGAAGGCGTCGAAGCGGCCCTTGCTCGAGACCCACCAGTAGAAGATCAGGATCGGGATGGTGATCAGCGGCACCAGCTGGAACACCAAGCGCCAGTTCTCGCTGCCGAAGCCGGCCAGGATGGCGGCCACCGCCCAGCCGCCGATCAGCGTTCCCCACGGAAACGCCGTGTGGTGCAGGCCTTGGGCGAAGCCTCGACGCTCCACCGGCCACCATTCCGCCACCGCGGTGACCTCGAGCGACTCGCCGGTCCCGCTGAACGCGTTCTTGACCGCCTGCAGGGAGAACAGGCTGATGAAGCTGTGGGTCAGGACACCGATCCCGGTGAGCAGGGAGAACACCAGGTAGCCGAGGGCCACCGGCAGCTCGCGGAACTTCCGCGCCCAGCCGTGCCCACCCTTGTCGGACCAGACCGACAGCGGCAGAACCAGGACGGCCTGGGCAAGCGTGAGGAATCCGGTGAACAGTCCGAGCTCGCCAGGAGTCACCCGAAATTCCTGAACGATGGAGGGTTGGACCAAAAACACCAGGTTGCGCAGGATGCCGTTCATCGCGTAAACGAGCCACAGTGCGACGAGCGCGAGCCAGGAGTATTTGTAACCGATTCTGACGCGACGCCGACGCGGAGCGGCGATTTCGTCAAGTGCCATGCATGCAACCCCAATGTGACATGCCGCGGACAACCCCCGGCTTCGAGCCGGGGTCGGAGAGTCTCTGCGACGTTGGGCTCAAACTAAGCAAGACGTTCCGCGAATTGCAATCCTGTACCGCATAGCGAAACGCGCTCAGGAAAGGAGTCAACCACCGGGCACGCTCCGCAGCCGGCGGCGCCAGGTTCTCGGCGTGTGTCAGCCGGCCGGCGTGGTGGGCCGCCAGCCGAGGTGGTGGCTCGCTCGATCGGCCACCGAGCACACCGTCCGGCTGAGTACCTCCACCCCGGTCTCGCGCAGGCGGAACTCGGGCAGCATCACCGACAGCGCGGCCACCGCTTCGCCGGACGGCCTGCGCACGACCGCGCCGATCGCGCACACCCCCGGGCGAAGGTAGTTGTCATTCACCGCGTAGCCGACCTTGCGTGCCTCGACGAGGACCTCCCGGAGCGCCGAGGGATCGGTGATCGTGTCAGGTGAGTGACTGGTCAGCGGTTCGGCCAGGTACTCGTCACGCAGCTCGTCGTCCTCCGCCAGGATGGCCAGCCCTCCCGAGACCGCGTGCGGCGGCCAGACCGTGCCGATCTGCGCGACGGTGACGACCGCATGGTTCGACGGAATCGAGTCCAGGCACACCGCGAACCGGCCGGCCAGGACCGTCAGCAGAACCGTCTCCTGGGTTCTGGCGTGCAGCTCTTCCTCGGCTCCGCGCAGTTCCTGGCGCAGGTCGATCTCCCTGGACACCCGCGCGCCGAGGACCAGGCAGCGAGCGCCGAGCCGGTAGCGCGCGTCCTCCAACTGTTCCAGGTAGCCGTTGGCCTGAAGAGTGCGAGCGAGGCGGAACGCGGTGGCCTTCGAGGTGGTGAGCCGCGCGGCGAGCTCGGTGGCCCCCAGGGGCGGCCCTTCCGCGACGGCCTCGAGCAATCGGAGGGCGCGCCCCACGGACGACAGGCCCGACTCGGTCGATGGTGGCACTTGCCAAGAATACTCGGCGTGCCAGTGGTAATTGCTAAGCTGCGCGAGACACATTTAGCATACCGAAACATGTGAAAGTGGGAGTAATGGACGATTTGCGACAACTTGTCGGTAAGCGCGTGGTACTCACGGGTGGCGCGACGAACATCGGCCGAGCAACCGCATTGTTGCTCGCCGCGCACGGAGCGCGCCTGGTGATCGGTGATCTCAATACCGAGGCGGCTGAAGAGACGGTCCGTGCCATCACGGACAAAGGCGGCGAGGCATCCTTCGTGCACACCGATGTCGCCGACGAGGAGTCGGTGGCCCGGCTGATCGAGACGAGCGCCGAGCGTCTGGCCGGCGTCGACGTGGCCTTCTTCAACGCGGGGCTGCAGCGCTCCGGCCCGGTGACGGAGTTCAGCACCGAGGACTGGGACGCCCTGTTCCGGGTCAACCCGCGACACTGCTTCCTGGGTGCCAAGTACGTGACGCCCCATCTGAAGGCGGCGGGCGGCGGCGTGATCGTCTTCACGGCCTCGCTGGCCGCTGTGAAGGGTGGTCCGGGGCTCACCGCGTACTCGGCTTCCAAGGGTGCGATCGTCGCCTTCGGCAGGGCTCTGGCAATGGAGCTCGCCCCGGCAGGGATCCGGGTGAACACCATCGCCCCGGGTTGGGTGGACACCCCGTTCAATGATCCGGCCGTCGACTTCATGGGCGGGCGTGCGGCCCAGGACGAACTGGTCAGGCGGATGGTGCCGCTGGGTCGGCAGGCGACGCCGGGAGAGATCGCGTCGAGCGTGCTGTACCTGGCCTCGGATGCGTCCTCCTACATGACCGGCCAGATCCTTCTCGTGGACGGCGGCGTGGCCTAGCGGGCGACGGGCGGCGTACCGGGGTCACGATAGGCGGATCACGCGGGAGGGCAGCACTATTCGCTTTCTCGGGTGAAATCAGTCGGCGGGAAAGCTGGCAGTGAGAGTAACCGGGCTCCGGGCGGCGCGTCCGGTTGACTGGTCCCATCACCGTCACCATTGCGCGTCGCATTATGCGTCGACTGAAGCTCGCGTCTCTGTCGTTGACAGAGGGGCGTTGACGACGGAGACAGCGCAATCGATCGACTGGATCGGGGACCCATGGAATCGATGACCGACAGCTATGACTACGTCGTCGTCGGCGGCGGTACGGCCGGCAGCGTCATCGCCGCGCGGCTGTCCGAGCGCGACGGCCCGCGCGTCCTGCTGCTGGAAGCGGGCACAGCGGAGACCTCGACCGACATGGCCACGCCCGCGGCCTGGCCGGAGCTGTTGCAGACGTCGGCGAACTGGGGGGACATGACGGTCCCGCAGCGGGCCACTGGCGCCAGTGTCCCCATCGCGCGCGGGCGTGCGCTCGGTGGCGGGTCGGCCATCAACGCGATGAACTTCGTCCGCGGCCATCGCTCCAGCTACGACGCGTGGGCGAAGGCCGGCTTGAGCGACTGGGGGTTCGACGGCCTGTTGCCCTATTTCAAGCGCAGCGAGAACACCGTCGGACGGGATCCGGCTCTGCGCGGGGTCGGCGGCCCGCTGACCGTGGGACCGCCCGATCCTCCGCACCCGGTCGTGGCCGCCCTGCTCGAGGCGGCGGCCCAGGTCGGTCACCTGAGCGCGGCCGACATCAGCGGGGGAGCGGAGGAGGGGTTCGGCTGGTCCGACCTGAACATCGTCGACGGCAGACGGCAGAGCGCAGCCGACGCCTACCTGACCTCTGCCGTGCACCGTCCCAATCTGACAGTGGTGACCGGGGCCCTGGTGCACCGGCTGAGTATCAGCGGCGGGCGGTGCACCGGAGTGGAGTACAGCACCCGTACTGGCACCGTTTCGGTCGGCTGCTCGGACGAGGTAATCCTCACCGCGGGCACCATCGGTTCGGCGCAACTGCTGATGCTCTCCGGCGTCGGTCCCGCGGGGCACCTGGGTCGCACGGGCGTCGACGTCGTGGTGGACCTGCCGGGCGTCGGGGAGAAGCTGCACGACCACCCGATCACCAACATCGTCTACCGGGCGGCACGTCCGGTCCCGGCGGGGGTGAACAACCACGGCGAGGCGTTCGGCCTGGTGCGCAGCCGGTCCGGGCTCGACGGGCCCGACCTTCAGGTGCTCTTCCTCGACGCCCCGGGCCACATACCGGCCGCCGACGTGCCCGAAATGGGGTGGGGCTACACCATCGCCGTCTCGCCGATACTGCCTTTCAGCCGCGGCAGTGTCCGTCTGGCGAGCGCGGATCCGAGCGTCCCGCCGCTCGTGGACCCGAACTACTTCGGCGACGACCGCGACCTCGCTGCCGTGGTCGAAGGATTGCGTCTGGCCCGGGAGATCGGTGAGGCGCACGCGCTCGATGAATGGCGCGAGCGCGAGGCCCTCCCGGGGCCGAAGGTGACGGACGACGCCGGCTTGCGGGAGTACGTGCTCAGAACGCTGGCCGCGTACAACCACCCCGTCGGTACCTGCCGGATGGGCACCGACTCCCTGTCCGTCGTCGACTCCACCCTGCGCGTGCACGGTGTCGACGGGCTGCGGGTCGCCGACGGCTCCGTCATCCCGTCGATTCCCTCGGCCAACACCAACGCCACCGTCTGCGCCATCGCCGAACGCGCCGCCGAGATGCTGCTGCCCTGACGATGTTCGACCGGCGCACATATAGCCCTCGTCATGTTCACCGGGCGAGGAAGCCGCCGGCGATCCAGTTGTCCAGGCCCTGCCGCCGCACCGCCTCCGGGTAGCCCCTTATGGCGTGGTCCGGCCTCACCGGGTATCGGCGATCCGGGTGACGAGGAAGTCGAGCCGTTCCTCCTGTCCGTCCGGGGGGATACGGCCGCTGTCGGACAGGACGGCCATGCCGTGCAATGCGCTCCAGATGACTTCGGCGAATAGTTCGCGTTGCTCGTTGTCCGGGCGAAAGCAGTTGACGAACTCGTCGAAAGCAGCCCGCAGCGGGGGCGGTGTCTCGGCGCTCGCGAACTTCAAGTCGGTGGGCAGGATGAACATGGCCTGGTACAGGGCAGGTCGCTCGGTCGCGAACTCCAGGTAGGCGCGGCAAACGGCGCGCAGGGCCTGTCCCGGTTCGGGGACGGCCTGCCGTGCGCGGCGCAGGTCTGCGGCAAGTTCGCTGAATCCGTCCAGGGCGACGGCGCTCACGATGGCGTCCTTGCCGTTGAAGTGGCTGTACAGCACCGGCTGGCTGTACTCGACGCGTTCGGCCAGCCGTCGTGTCGTCACTGCCTCCCAGCCTTCGGTCTCCGCGAGTTCGCGCGCGGCCGTGATGATCAGCTGATGACGGTGGGCGCGTTCACGTTCGCGGCGCTCGCTGATGGCGGACATGACGACATCCTAGCAACGCTAGACATCCTGTCGAGGACAGAATACCGTCGCTACGACTACTAGCGCCGCTAGGTGGTGCGCTGTCACCAAGAGGGGGAAGCAACCCGTGCTCACCAACGTCGCCAACGTGCTCGCCGGACTGATCGGCCTGGGCATCATCGTCATGGGCGCGCGCGCCTTCTGGGCGCCGCAGGCCGCAGTTGGCTTTGGCATCCCCGACACGCGGACCGAGGACCGCGACTTCCAGGCATGGCTGTCCGTCAAGGCCGTGCGCGACATAGCTTCGGGCGTCTTCATCGTCATCGTGCTGCTTTTGGCGACACCCCAGGTGCTGGGCTGGTTCATGCTGGCCGCCGCCGGCATTCCCGTCGGCGACGCACTGATCGTGTTGCGAAGCAACGGGCCCAAGGCGGCCGTTTACGGCATCCACGGGGCCACCGCCGTGGTGATGCTGGCGATCAGCGTGCTCCTGCTCGTCGCGTGACCGCTGTCACGCCGATGAAGTCCGGATCCGTGGAGGCCCGTTGACCGGCCGGACGAACACCTTCGGTCGACATCACCTCCGAGATGCTGTCCGCCTGTCGCCACATCGATCACCCGGCCAACGATGCAAGCCGGCCACTAGCGTCGGGCCGTGCAGATCCATGAGTACTCGGGCGAGGGGCTGGAACAATTGGCCCGCCAGAGCTTCATGCCGGTGATCACGCGGACTCGTCCCGACTTCCGCGGGCGGATGGCGCTGCAGGAGATGGGTGAAGCCGTCACGGTTTCTCGGGCCTACTCGAGAGGGTCGCATCGGACGTTCCGGACCGACAGGATGGCCGCGAAGACGTCGGGAGACGACGTGGTGCTCTTCTGCGTGCATGCGGCGGGTCGCAGCCACGTCCGCCAGCACGACCGCGTCGCCGAGCTGAAAGCCGGTTCGGGCGTGTTGTACGAGGCGCGCAGCGCGTGGGAGCTGCTCTCCTCGGGGGAGGGCCGGAGCCTTACCCTGCATTTCTCCCGTGATCTGCTCCCGCTCCGTACGGCCGAGATCACCGAAGGCTGTGCACGCAGCATGGACCCGGTCGCGCCGGCCATGCAGATGCTGTCGGGCTACCTGGATCGGCTGTTCGACGTCGCGGACGACCTCACGGCGTCGCAGCGACTCGACGCCGGGCAGGCCGCGATCGATCTGCTCGCGATGGCGCTGCGGGACGTCACCCCCGCCGTGCCGGGCGACGGCGGCCCCGCGCATGTCCTGCTCGACATGATGCGGACGCACGTGCGCGATCATCTGGCCGACCCGCGGCTGGGGGCCGAGGAGCTGGCGCGGCGGCACCATGTGTCGGTTCGCCATGCGCAGACCCTGTTCGAACGGATCGGGACGACGCCTGGTGCGTACCTGCGCGAGCAGCGGCTGGTCGCGGCCCGGGCGATGCTCTCCGACCCGAGATACGCCCGGCTCGGGATGTCGGATGTCGCGGCTGCCGTCGGGTTCCTCAACCTCAGGACGTTCGAGCGGGCGTTCCGGCGGCAGTACGGCATGACGCCGGGCGGCTGGCGGCGCGAGCACATCCATCCCGGACCCGCTCCCACAACCGAGTCGCCGAAAATGCCTCCAGGCTGAGCCGGAATCGTCGTGTCCAGCCGAGCTCGCGGTGTGATCGACTGGGCTTGATACAGCGACTTCTCAGATGGGATGACATGACCGCAACCGCCGATGCCGAGCTTGCGGCGATCGGTGTCGACGCCGGTTGGCTCTCGATCCCTGATCGCGTAGCGCGGATGTCTGGATTGCTGTAAATCCCTTTCGCTCCCTTCTTCGTCTCTGTCTGATGATGACGCTGGGCTGCCCGACGAAGTCGCCAGCTGATTCGTGATTCATTCCGATGTGGAGATTCGAATGACCTCGTTTCCCGCGCTTCTTCTCGTTCACGGCGCATGGCATGGGCCCTGGGCCTGGCAGCGGCTGATCAACCAGCTTCCGGACATCGACGTGCATACCGTCGCGCTGCCGTCCACCGGCAGTGATCCGGCCGCTCTCGGCAATCTCTACGACGACGCCGCCGCGGTGACAGCCGCCGTCGCCGCGATCGACGGTCCGGTGGTGGTCCTCGCGCATTCTTACGGTGGCCACCCCGTGACGCAGGCGGTCGCCTCGGCACAGAACGTCAGACGCCTCGTCTACCTCGCAGCTTTCCAACTCGACGTCGGTGAGGCGCCGCATTCGATCCTGGGCGACGAAATGCCGGGGTTGGAGGTGCACGTCGGCACGGGTGGGGACGGGGGCGTCTACATCACGCTGACGGACCCTGTGGAGATCCTCTACGGTGACCTGGAACCGGATCTCGCGCAGCAGTCCGTCGCACAACTCCGTCTCCAGTCGCTCGCCGCGGTGACGCAGCCGTTGACCGAAGCGGCCTGGCGCCATCACCCCAGCACCTACCTCATCTGCGAGGCGGATTCGGCGCTCCCACCATCCGTCCAGGAAATGATGGCGAAGCGCGCCGAGCGGGTGCGGCGAATTCAGTCCTCGCACTCGCCGTTCCTTTCCCGGCCGACTGAGCTGGCCGGGCTTATCCGAGAAGAACTCAGCCTTTGACGAAAGGCGCCGCAACCGCGATCGGTGCGATCAGCACACAGAAGGGTGACCATGGAGTTCTGGACAGGCATACGGGCTGACCCCGCGACGATCGCCGGGCACGCGTTCCAGGTCGAGCAAGGGGGTTGGGACGGCTTGTTGGTGCCCGACAGCCAGAGCCTGATTGCCGATACCTACGTCATGCTGGCGGTGGCCGCCGGGGCCACGTCCACCCTGAAGGTCGGCACCGGCGTCACCAACCCGTACACCCGCAACGCCGTGATCACCGCATCGGCGATCGCGTCAGTGCAGGCGGTGTCCGGTGGCCGGGCCGTCCTCGGCGTCGGCCGGGGTGACTCCTCGCTGGCACACCTCGGATACGCCCCGGCGTCGCCGGCCTACCTCGAGCGGTTCCTGGCCCGGGTCCAGGCCTACCTGCAGGGCGACCGGGTCGGGTTCGAGCCGACCGCGGAGGAGGGCATCCGCCCGGTCGACGACCTGCACCTGGCCGGCAGCCCCGAGGAGAGCAGGCTCCTGTGGTTGGACCCGACGCTGCCCAAGGTGCCGGTCGACGTGGTCGCGTCCGGCCCGAAAGTCATCAGGATGGCGGCGGTCAAGGCCGAGCGGCTCACCTTCGCGCTGGGTGCCGATCCCGAGCGGCTCAGCTGGGCAGTCGACACCGCTCGGAAGGCCCGGGCGGAGGCGGGCCTCGACCCGGACGACCTCTCCTTCGGTTGCTACATCCCGTTCGTCACCCACCCCGACGCCGACGTGGCCCGATCCCTCAACGCGGTGGGCGTGGCCACGCTGTCCCGGTTCCTGGTCATGCACGGTCGGCCGACGGCGCTGGTCGACGACGAGGCCAAGGCCGAGCTCGAGCGGTTGGCGGCGAGCTATGACATGAAAGACCACGGCGTGGGCGCCGCCAAGCACCGCAACGTCCTGAGCAACGGCTTCGCCGACGCCTTCGGCATCGCCGGCACGCCGGATCAGTGCATCGAGCGGGTCAAAGAGCTGGAAGGGCTCGGCCTCGACCGAATCAAAGTGATCCCCGCCCTGAGTGAGGAGGCCGCCGACCTCGACGATGTCGTCCTCAGCCGGACGACGATGCAGAACGACGTCATCCCCGAACTGCGGGGTTAGTCGGGTCGGCATCACGATCGGGCTGGTCGGGATCGACTCGCCCGGCTGGAGCTGCAGGTTGCTACCGAGACATCACCGCTGACCCTGGGGAAGGGCCCCGCCACGAAAGCAGGCGGTGTGGCGAGAGTGGGTAGTCGCCACGGTCGGGCAAGAGGCCCTGCTCCGTCAGTTGGCCACGCCTGGGTAGGGGTCGTGTGCTGCACCCACTGGTCGGTGATGACGCTGAGGTCTTGTTCGATCTCGCGCGCTGTCGTGCGCAGGGCCGCTACCCGATCCTTCTGCTCTCTCGATCAACGCACGTGCGCGGCGTTGAAGCTGAGTCGCAACGGCTTCGGCGCTAGGCGCTCCCGCCCGCGAGGAATGACAGGCTGCCCGGACACGCTGAGCGCGCTCGGGGAAGGACCGCGGGTGTACGCCGACGTCGCCGATCAACCCGGGTCCGCTTCGGCGCGGCGCGGAGCCCGAACGCGCGTCACAGATCCGGGTAGGGCCACGTGTGCTGGACGCCGCCGTCGAGCACGAGGATTTGGCCCGTCACTATCGAGGCGGCGGCACTGCTGAGGTAGAGTACCGCGTCCGCGACCTCATCGGGTTCGACCAACCGCCCCATCGGGATCACCGCGCGGGCCTTCATCATTCCGCCGACGTCGGCGAGGAACTTGAGCATGCGCTGATTGGCGATCATCCCGGGCGCCACTCCGTTGACGCGCACGCCTGCAGGTCCGAATTCCGCTGCAGCACTGCGAATCAACGAGATCTGAGCCGCCTTGGCGGCGGCGTAGGCGGCGTTGTTGCGCACGCCTGCCATGCCGGCAGCCGAAGCCACATAGGTCAGGCAGCCGCCATGGCCGAGCAGGTGGGCCGCCTCGCGAGCCAGGCGCCGCGCGTGTTCGAACACCACGTCGAAGTGCCATCGCCAGGTCGCGTCGTCGGTTTCGGCGATCGTCCCGGGGCGGAGCATCCCGACGACGTCGACGACACCACGCAGCGGTCCCACTTCCCGGGTGGCGCGGTCGAGCACGGTCCGGACAGCATCCGGTTCCCGTAAGTCCGCTCGGATCGCGATGTCGCTTTCGGCGAGCGCGGCGGCCTGTTCGGCCGCCTCCTGGCTGAGATCCACACACACCACCCGGACGCCGTTCGCGGCGAGCCCGCGGACGACGCTCTGCCCCACGCCGGCTCCGGTGCCGAACACCACGAATGCGCTCTCGGAGAGATCGGAGTACCGAGCGAAGCTGTGCGCGTGCCCGGTCTGTTCTGATTCCTGCACGACGGCTCCCTTCACGCCGAGAGGCCGGACCGTACGCTCCTCGGGACGAAGGCAGGTGCGGCTCTACAAAACGGCGGAATGTGGCCAAAAGCCAAATACTACGCATCTTCGCGCGGCGAACCACTCGAACCTATCTGAGTATAGCAACAATACATAGATTGCTCTGGGTGGTCCTCGTAGTAGAGCTGGCAGTGTCCACGTCCTTCATGTCGTAGCTGCGTGAGTACGAGACTGGGACGAAGGCGAAAATCCGGATGAAGTTGGAAGCGAGCGCTCGAGGCACGTGATCGGGCAATGTCGTCGCACAGGCGCTCTGGCCGAATACCTCGCAGGGGTTATTGTGGGGCCATATTCTGTGACATCAGCATTGGGCCCGTGTGTTGTCACTGGTATCGATGCGGCACGTCACGAGCATCGTCGGCGTGCATCGCCGTCCGCGATCCAAATTTTCTCGAGCGCATTCGCAACATATACCCACCCCTGCCCCTGGTCCTGATATTCAACCCAGCCCCTGGGAGGCACGCGTGAAGATCCTTGTGAGTGGTGGTCGAATCTTGGCAGAAGGCAAACCGGAGCTGCTCGACGGAGGAGACCTACTGATCGACGGGCCCTCCATCGAGACGCTGGCACCGCGGGGTGAGCTCGCTGTCGGTCACATCGACAAGACTCTCGACGCCACCGGGTGCCTCGTCGTGCCCGGAATGATCAACACGCATCAGCACGACTGGTATCTCCTCGGCAAAGGCCTCGGCGATGGGATGGTTCTCGAGGACTGGGTGCAGGATTGCCTCTTTCCCCTCGGTGCCGAACTGAACAACGGTGATCTGCGCGTTGCCAGTCGACTCGCTTGTCTCGACATGATTCGGACGGGCACGACGACATCGGTCAACCACCTCGTTTCCGAAACCGACGACGAGGCCGACGACGCGATCTTGGAGCCGGTGCTGGAGGCCGGCATGCGTCAATACTTCGGCAAAGCGGTCCGCCCGAATGACGTTGCTTCGGAGTATGAGCGGGCCCGAGCTGCTCACGAGCGGTGGAACGGCCGCGGCGACGGGCGCGTTCGTGTCGGTTTCGTCCTGGAAGCGACCTCTCACTGGATCGCCGCGGGGACGTCAACCGAGAAGATGATCCAGGGCGGCCACGCGCTGGCCCGAGAGTTCGACACCTTCGTCAGCTCACACATCGCGGGCGGGACCCTCTCACGCGAGCGCGGCTACCTGCGCTGGGTTCTGGAAATGGGCCGTACTGATCTGGAATTTCTGCAGGGCCTCGGGGTCCTTGATCACCGATGGATCCTCGCGCACACCATCCATCCCCAAGGCAAGGACCTCGACCTCATCGCGGCGTCCGGCAGCACCGTCTCTCATACTCCGAGCTCGGAGGCGAGCCGAGGCGGCGGCATAGCCCCGATCAAGCGGATGGTCGACAACGGGGTGAAAGTCGCACTCGGTACCGACGGGCCGATGGTTGACCTCACCAACGACATGTTGGAACAGGTCAAGCTCACCCGGCTGCTGCAGAACCAGGTGCATGGTGACCCTTCGGCCCTTACGCCTGAGCAAGTGGTGCACATGGGCACCGCCGCCGGAGCAGCCGCGCTCGGAGCCGGTGATCAGCTCGGTCGTATCGCGGAGGGGGCCCGCGCCGACATCGCGGTGTTCGACGTATCCGGCGTGCACACCGCCATCAACCACCGGCCGGTGTCGACCTTCGTTCACGCGGCCCGTGGCACCGACGCCAAACACGTTCTGGTCGACGGAGAGATTCTTCTGGAAGACGGAGAATTCACCAGGTTCGGCAAGGACGACGTGCGCGAACTGATCGCCGAAGCCGCAAGCCGAGGCCGGTCCCTCGCCGAACGGGCCGGCAAGCTTCCGGCCTCACCACGCTAGACACCGCGCACGAACGAGTTCTGCGAGCTGATTCGATGGCCGACATCACTCCGCCCCACCCCGGATCCGGTCCGGGTAATCCACTGATCCCGGCCCTGGTCACGCTCACAGTTGCCACCGGAATGGTCGACGCGCTGAGCTACCTCGAGCTCGACCGGGTGTTCGTCGCCAACATGACCGGAAACATCGTGTTCATCGCGTTCGCCCTGGTCGACGCCGCGAACTTTTCGGTCGTCGCCTCGCTCATTGCGCTGGCCGCGTTCATGGTCGGCTCGATCATCGGCGGGCAGTTGGGCCATCGCCTCACTCAACGGACCAAGCTCTTTGTCGCCTTCACCTGCGTCGAGGTGGTGCTACTGCTCGCCGCGACTCTGGCCACGCTCCTATCGGCGATCAACCTGACGGCCCAGCACTACGGGCTGATCGTGCTGCTCGCGCTAGCCATGGGAGTGCAGAACGCCGGGGTTCGCAAGCTGGCGGTACCCAATCTCACCACCACCGTGCTCACGATGGCCGTCACGGGTATCGCCGCTGACGGTCGTGTAGCCGGCGGCACGGACAGCAAGGTCGGGATTCGGGGGCTGTCCATCGCTGCCATGCTCGGCGGCGCCGTGATCGGCGCATTCTTGATCGAGCAGCGGCTGGTCACACTCTGCATAGGTCTCGCCACCGCTCTCGTCGTCATTTCCTGTGTATTGGTGATCACACGCAGTTGATCAGCACGATGCACAGCAGTGCACGGGATGACGAACGCCCCGCTCGCGGTCACTGTGTGAAGGTCAGCTCGGCCACGACGGGACGGTGGTCCGACGCCACCGTGACCGCCTCGCCGTCGACGATGCCGGCTTTCGTCACGCAGTCCCGCAGCTCCTCGCTGACGAAGATGTAGTCGACGCGTGCCCCCGGGCGGTGCAACAGGGTCGAGTCGGGAGTGCCCGTGTAGGGGTGGACGAGGCGCAGCGAATCCACCAGGCCGGCCTCGGTGATGGCCGCCACCACACCGCCGCCGAACGCGGCCAGATGGTCCTCGGGGAGCTCACGGCGGGTGCCTTCCGCCGGCGGCGTCTCCCCGGGTGGCAGAGCGTTGAAGTCGCCCATGGCAACTACCGGCCCGTCCGCTCCGGCGATCACCGCGAGCAGGGCTCCGAGCTCCCGCCACTTCAGGTACCGCTCGGTGGCATCGAGCACGGCTCGCAGGTGGACCACGAAGAAGGTGACGGTCGTACCGCCCGGCGCCTCGAGCCGCACCTCGAGTACGGGCCGGAACATGGCCCGGCGGTCACCGCGGTGGACCCGCACGGCCTTCGGCGCCGGCTTGCTCAGCACGACGAGGTGCTCGTACAGCGGCCGGCCGTCCCTGGTGTCCTCATGGCTGTTGGCCGGGCCCCACACCGGAAGCATCCCGAGCTCCCGGGAGAGGTCCATCATCCCCTCGTACGTGTTGATCTCCTGGCAGGCCAGCACGTCCGGGTCGACGCTGCGCACCACGTCGACGAGGTGCCCGAGGCGGTCCCCCGGAGCGTGCAGCATGTTGTAGGTCATGATCCGGAGGGTGTTCATGAACGGGGCTTCCAATCTCTAGCCGACATCGGCGGTGAAACTGATGCCGCTGAGGATGTACTTGTTGCCGAGGAAGAAGACGATGATCAGCGGCAGGGTGAAGACCACCGACGCGGCCATCATGTAATTCCATTGCACCGAGTACTTGGTCAGGAACTCGGTGAGCCCGAGCGAGAGCGTCCACTGGTCCGGGTTGTCGAGGTAGATCAACGGGCCCAGGTAGTCCGTCCAGGACTGGACGAAGGCGAGCGCGGAGACCGCGACCACGACCGGCCGGCTCAGCGGCATGATGATGCGGGCGTAAATGCGCAGCTCGGAAGCCCCGTCGATGCGTGCCGCCTCGCTCACCGACTCGGGGATCCGTAGGAAGAACTGTCGAAAGAGGAATATGTAGTACGGGGTGCCGAGAAAGGTGGGGACGATGAGCGGCAGGTAGGTGTTGACCCACCCGAGGTCGCGGAAGATCACATAGGTCGGGACCAGCGTCACGATGGCAGGGAGCAGCATCGTGACGATCAGGACGCCGAGCAGCAATCGCCGCCCGATCCAGCTCACCTTGGCCAGGCCATACGCGGTGAAGCTGCTGGAGAGCACGGTCCCGATCACGGTCAGCACCGACAGCAGCGCCGTGTTGCGCAGCTGCGACCAGAACGGGATGAGCGCCAGGGCCTGGGCGTAGTTGTCCAGGTGCAGCGGCCACACCCACCAGCGGATCGGGGTCGTGAAGAGCTGGTTGTTGGTCTTGACCGAGGAGATGAGCATCCAGATGAACGGGAGCAGCATCAACGCCGAGAGGCCCGCGAGCACCACGTAGGCGGTGAACTTCTGGGTGGCGGATAGTCGGATCACTGCTGGCGCCATCCTTCGTAGAAGACCCAGCGGACGGACAACCTGAGCAGCACCCCGATGACGACGAGCATCATGACGAACAGCACCCACCCGATGGCGGAGGCGTACCCGACGCGCAGGTCGGAGAACGCCACCTCATAGAGGTAGACGACGGCGAACTGCAGGCTGTTGCCGAGCCCGATCGACGTCCCCCCGGTCTCGCCGCCGCCCATGATGAACGCCTGGGTGAAGTACTGCATGGCGCCGAGGAGGCCCATGATGGCGTTGAACAGGATCAGCGGCGACAGGGCCGGCACCGTCACGTGCCGGAAGCGCTGCCAGGCATTGGCCCCGTCCACCCGCGCGGCGTCCACGAGGGCGGGGGAGATGCCCTGGAGGCCGGCCAGGAAGATCACGCCCGCGCCGCCGACACCCCACAGGTTCATCAGGACGATCGACGGCTTCGACCACGAGATGCTGTTGAGCCACAGCGGTCCTGTGATGTGCAGCCAGCCGAGCACGGTGTTGACCAGCCCGTAGGTGGGGTTCAGCACCCAGATCCACAAGATGGCGCCGGCGACGGTCGGCACCATCTGCGGGAGGTAGAGCACCGTACGGAAGAAGCGCTGCCCGAACACGGCCAGGTTGAGCACGAGGGCGTAGCCGAGGGAAGCGATCAGGCTCAGCGGGACCATCACCACGACCAGGTACAGCGTGTTCTCGAGGGATTGCGTGAACTCCGGGTCCTGCAGGAGCTCCTGGTAGTTGGCGAGACCGGTCCACTGCGACGTTCCGACGATGTTGTAGCTGGTGAAGCTGTAGTAGAGGGAAAGGGCCATCGGGTACAGCACCAGCCCGAGCGTGCCGATGAGCCACGGGCTGACGAAGAGCATGCCCCAGAGGAACCGGCGGCGCCGGAGCGTGAGGCGGGCGCGGAGCACTGCCACTGCCCGCCCCTCGTTCGTGGCGCCGCCGCTGGTTCTCGGCGCTCCCCGGCGGAGCACGACGCTCAATGTGCCTGCGCCTGCGCGCTCTTGATCTGGCCGGCGACGAGCGGGCCGTACTGCGACTGGACCTGCTGCAGCGCCGAGCTCACGCTCGTCGGCGTGAGCTGGGCCTGCTGGACGGCGCTGGTGATGGCGTTCAGGTAGGTGGTCGCGCCGGGGACCGGCGGGAAGGGATGAATGTTCTTGCCGCCGCTGTACTGCCAGAAGAAGGCCATCTGGGGCGTGGGTGCCAGCTGGGCGTTGCTGACCAGCGATTTCAGGGCTGGCACGGAGTAGATGTCGTGGTAAACGGGTGGGGTCTTGGTGGCGATCTCCTGGCCTGTCGTCGCCAGCCAGTCGATGAGGTTCCAGGCCGCGTCGGCGTCCTGGGTGCCCTTCAAGACGACCAGTGGGTTACCGCCCACCGAGCCGGTGCCCGAGTACTGGGGCTCGCCGTCGGGGTAGGGGATCGGCGCCACGCCGAAGTCCATGTTCGGTGACTGCTGCAAGATCGTGGGCATGAACCACTCCCCGGACACGTCCATGGCGACCTTGCCGCTGGCGAACGGGTCCAGTGTGCTCACCGCGCCGCTCGAGCCGGCCATGAACCTCTGGACCTTGCTCGGGTCGAGTTGCTTCTCCGTGTCCACGATCCACTGCGCGCCCTTGACGGTGAGCGGGTTCGTCGCGGTGACCTGGCCGGAGGCGTCCGCCCAGTTGCCGCCGAACATGTAACCCTCCAGCTGCTTGGGCATCGTCGGTTCGAACCCGAGCTGGGTGTACTGGCCGTCGGGGCCGGTGATCGATAGCTTGCCGGCGTCGGCCGCCAGCTCGCTGAGCGTCGTCGGCGGCTGGGCGATGCCGGCCTTCGCGAAAAGGGTCTTGTTGTAGTACAGGGCGTAAGTGTCCTCGAAGAAGGGCAGCGCGTACTGGGCACCGAGATACGAGTTGCTGTAGAGCGACGCGGGAGTGAACTCGTTGACGTCCAGCTTGCTACTGGAAATGTAGGACTGGAGCGGGAGGATGGCGCCCGAGGTCGCCATGCTCGCGACCAGGTCGGTCGTGTCCAGCATGGCGACGCTGGGTGCGTCGCCGGCGGCCTCCTCCGCGAGAAGTTTCTGCTCGTTGACATTCTCGACCAGGTTCCAGTGAACGTTCGGATGCTCCTGGTTGTATATCTTCAGCAGCGGTGGAATGCCGGCCGCCTGGGTCCCCGTCCATGCGATGGCCATGGTGAGTTGCTCAGGGTTGGCCGCGGTGCCGGTGCTGCTCGACTGGCTGCTCGAACAGCCCGAGAGCGCGCCGGCTACCAGCGCTCCGCAAGCGAAAGCGCCGAGCCCGGCCCGCGCGAACCAGGCTCGGCGAAGAGCGATAAGGGTGAAGTGCACGCTCGTCCTTCGTTCGGGGTTGCCGACTCTCGTTTCCGCTGACGCTCGTGAGGGGCGAATTCGGGTGAAAAGGAGGAGGTGCCTGGACGCTACCGCAGAGCTGTCCGCGGAACAGCGGCAGAATAAAAGCGAAAAAATGTTGGCAGAGTCGCTCGCGGATGGAGCCTATTCGGCAGGGCGGTGAACTCTTATCACAGTTGTCGCACGGCTAGTACTCCAGCTGTAGATAGTGATCTTCATGTCTGGGTTGCGGCTTGCCGCCGGTAATGGCTGGCTTGTGATCGGGCCTGGTGACGGCGTCGCCAGGCGGACCAGTTCAGTCGGTGGGCCGGGTCGTGGACGGGCTGGACGACGAGGGTGATGAACAGGCGCTGGGTCTCGTTGCAGGACAGCGGGATCAGATCGTCCGGAGCGGGAGGGCGGGTGTGTTCGTCGGCCCGGACGACGGTGAGGAAGGCGTGAGCGAGCATCGCCAGGGTGGCCCAGCGGGTCCAGGACACGAAGCGGCGATGCTCATCAAGTCCGGCCAGGCCCTTCTCCGCCTGGAAGGTCTCCTCCACCCGCCACCTTGATCCGGCGACCTTGACCAGCGTGGACAGCGGCACGGCCTGGGGTGAGTGGCAGCGGTAGTAGGCGAGTTCGCCGGTGTGACGGTTGCGGCGGATCAGCAGCTGCCGGTGTCCAGGCCCGGGATCGGCGGTGTCGATGACGGCCCAGTCGTAGAACCGGTGGCCCTTAGCGCCTGCTCCGGCGGACAGCTTCTGCCAGGCAGGCTTCGGCAGCCTGCCGACCAGGGCGTCGGCCCGGAAGTTGCCTGCCTTGGTGGCGACTTCGGCCGAGCGGGCGACGGCCAGGACATAGCCCATGCCGCGTGCTTCCAGAACAGTCCGCAACTTCGGGTTGCCGCCGTAGACCTCGTCCCCGGCCACCCAGCTGGCACGGTGCCCGGCGTCCAGGAACCGTTCGATCATCACGGTGGCCAGCTCCGGCTTGGTCGCGAAGTCCCGCTGAGTGGGGATACCTGCGGCCTGGCAGCGAGCGGTATCGGCCGTCCACTCGCGGGGAATGTACAGCTCCCGGTCCACTGCGGCTTGCCCGCGGCTGCCGGCGTAGACGAGGTAGACGGCGACCTGGGAGTTCTCGATCCGGCCCGCGGTGCCGATGTACTGCCGCTGCACACCGACCGTGTGCGTGCCCTTCTTCACGTCGCCGGTCTCGTCGACGACCAGCACCGCGTCATCGTCGTGCAGGTGTTCGACCACGTAGTCGCGGACATCGTCGCGGACGGCGTCGGCGTCCCAGGAGGCCCGGCACAGCAGGTGCTGCATGGCGTGCGGGGTGGCCTCCCCGACCCACTCGGCGATCGTCCAGCAGTTCTTGCGTGGCAGGTCCGACAGCAGGCCGAGCACCAACCGCCCGGCTCGGCGCCGGGGTTCGACCCGCGCGAACCGGCCCGCTATCCGGCCCATCAGCCCCTCGAACGCATCCCGCCAGCGGGCGGGATCTATGCTGCGACGTGCGGCCACCGTCTCATCGTTGGTCCACATAACTCACGATGATCAACGGTGGCCGCACGTGTTCCCCGCACCTGCCCTCGCCAGCGAGATCACGAGCTGCGACTCAAGCATTAGGGCGACAGTTCGATCTGATATCGGATGAAACCACGGTTCTCGGCCACCTTGTCGTAGAGATGCCGCGCTGTGCTGTTGGACTCGTGGGTGTTCCAGTACACACGGCAGCAGCCGCGAGCCTGAGCCCAGTTGGACACGGCAGCGATCAGCGCGCGAGCCGCGCCCTTGCCGCGCACGTCCGGTGCGGTGAAGAGGTCTTGCAGAAAGCAGACGTCTGGGCCCGACGTGTTGGGGTGGACGAGGAAGTGCGTGATGCCGACGAGCCTGCCATCCAACCTCGCCCCGAGGGCGTGCAGACGTGTGTCCGCCTGGAATTCGCGCCACGCCCGGTCGTACATCTCGGCCGGCTCGACTCGCTGATAGAAGTCGATGTACGCACGGAACAGGGCCTCCCAGACATCCCTGTCGGACGGCACGAGCTTGCCGATACGGATCATGCGGCACCCCTCAAGTACATGTGGATCCAAAGATCACCATCTACCAGTCGGCGGGCACGCGGCGGCGAGCGAGGCGAGGATCACAACCCGTACGGGGCGTCGAAGAGGGCGGCCAGGAACCCGATCCTGACGCTGCCCTCGACAGAAGTGACCCTTCAGACATGAAGATCTCGGTCTACAGCTGGAGTACTAGGAGGGCCCAAGCCTGGGCCCCGCAGCCGGCGGCGTGGTCCACCGTCTGGTGTGTCCGCTCTGGGCATGGCCGTCGCCGGCCGGGGGCCCTCTGAAGCTGCAGGGCGGGCCGCTCACGTCACCTTCGCCAGAACAGGTGGTGGGTGACGCCGCTCGGGCTGGGCACGACATCGAGGTGGAACCGGTCGAGCAGCTCATCCGGCGACTTCCAGAGTTGCACGCCGGATCCGAGCTCTACCTGTGAGACGGCCACGTGCATGGTGTCGACGAGGTCGGCGTCGAGGAACTGCCGGATGGTGGTGGCCCCGCCGCCGAGCCGGACGTCCTTGCCTCCCGCCGCGTTCCGCGCCTGCTCGAGGACCGTGGACGGGTCGTCGTCGACGAAGTGGAAGGTGGTGTCGGAGAGGGTGAACGAGGGACGCTTGTGGTGGGTCAGCACGAATACCGGGGTACGGAACGGGGGCTCGTCGCCCCACCAGCCTTGCCATTCGTGGTCGCTCCAGGGACCGCGCTGCGGGCCGAACTTGTTGCGGCCCATGATCTCGGCGCCGATGTTGCGGGAGTAGTCCCGGGTGAAGTAGTCGTCGAGGCCGCGGCTTCCGCCGGGGTCGGTGCGCATGGGCCAGCTCGCCGTGGCGCCGGCCCAGGCGAACATGTCGCCGGGGTCGGCGTGGCCGAAGGGCCTTTCGAGGCTCTGGTGTTCACCGGCACCGAACCCGTCACGTGAGACGTTGAAGTTCTGCACTCTCAGCAGCTGATTCACGCGGTTCCTCCTGCACTCGTGATGATGGTGAGACGGCCTCGGCGCCGTCATCCGGCGCCGTCCGGAGGTGGTCGGAGCCGCCCCGGCCACCTCGACATCACCACGGAGCACCTTCTGCAGAAGGTGGCGTTGGTGGCTGGAGTACTAGACGTCGGACGCCGGAACCGCCCTCGAGGCGCCGAGCACCCTCGCTTCCAGAGCGGATGACAGCCTCCACGACGGGTCGACTCACCGCCAGCCCGATCAATCCGAGGGTTCAGGACGAAGCAGGCGACCGTCGAGATACCAATGGAGATCCGACTGGAGGTCCATTTCCAACGCGTCGGAGGCGACCAGACGCTCGTTCGTGCCGGGAAAAAGGCCCTCCAACACCGCCCGGCCTCTGCCGGGAGTGTAAATCGCCGCATTGAAGAGATTGCGGACGCTACTCCTGATTTTCTTCGACTCCGGCGCTGTGAACTGATTCCAGGGATAAGTGCAGGGGTGATCGCTCACTACATCCGGAGCTGGTCGCGGAGAGTTCTGGCGACGTGTGCCATCAACGCCTCTGCGTCGGGTTGCAGGACGGCCGGTACCCGGGACTCGGTGAGGGCGGCGACGGCGAACGTCTGGCCGTCGGCGTGTTCGACGACCCCGACCTCGTGCCGGAGGTTCAGCAGGGTTCCGGTCTTCGACGACCATCGGGACGCATCGGAGCTGAAGTCGGGGGCCAGCCGTTGTCGCACCATGTTGTAGCCCATCAGTTCGCGGACCCGCGCGGCGACCGGGGCGTGGATGGTCGTCGGTCGCCACAGTCCGGCGAGCAGGTCCACGAAGGACCGGGCGGACCCGGCGTTCGCGAGGCTGATGTCGAGCTGGGGCACCGGGTGGCCGCGGCCCGCCGTCGCGCCTGCGATGGCCAGTGAGTGGGCGAGATGCCCTTCCGCCGGGGTGAACCGCTCGGCCGGGGTGTCGACGAGATCTCGCATGAGGTGGCGGACCACTATGCCGTCGTGGCCGAGCCGCCGCAGCTCCGTGGTGACCGCCGCAGGTGGGGTGAGCGCGAACAGGGCGTCGGCCGCGGTGCTGTCGCTGATCGCCATCGCGAGGTAGAGCAGGTCGTCCAGTGCGATGGACGCCGGGTGGCGGAACCTGGCCAGCCCGGTTGGTCCCGGCACCGTCATCCGGCCCGGCCGAACCTCGATGGGCGATGCCGCGTCGAGCTCGTCCCGGGCGACGCGCTCGAGCGTCGCGACCGCAAGCGGCACCTTGACCAGCGACGCGACCGGGTACACCACCTCGGCGTCGAGTCCGATCTCATCGCCGGTGTCGAGGTCGCGGACGAGGAACGACCCACGCAGCCCGCCGTCGTCCAGCGCCTCCCGGGCCTCCCGCAGGACCTTGGTCATGCCCATCGCTACGCGCCGAGACAGCGCCCGAGCACGGGCAGCGCACGGATCTGCTGGACCTCGTCGCGCAGCCCGGCCGCGACGTCGTAGCCACGGGCCAGCGGCAGCTCGCCGACCGGCCGCCAGTGGAGGCCGAGGTCGTCCGCTTGGCTCCGGGAGCAGAGCAGGACGTCGGTGGAGCCGAGCACCTCGGCCGTAGCGGCGACGAGCGAGTCCGTGACGACCACCTGCGCGGGTTGCAGTCCGACCGAGTCCCGCAGCCGGATGACGCGGTCACGTACGTGGGGCACGTCGTCCTCCGGTTGGAGCCAGACCCGCCGCCGGCGCGTGCCCCGTTCGGCGCGGCCGGCCCGCAGCGTCTCGATGTAGATGGCTGTGGCGTCCCCTGGGTCGGCCTGGCCGGCGAGCCCCAAGGGCACCCGCCAGACGCCCTCGTCGGCCGGCACCGCGACGAGCGCCGCCCGTACCTCGAAGGTGCGCACGAGCTCTGCGCGCTCGGAGGGCCCGGCCGGGTACAGGTCGAGGTTCAGGTCGTGCCGACGCGCCTCGGCGACGAGCCCGGCCAGCAGGCGTGGCACGCAGATCGCGGGCACGGCCAGCCGGAAGGGCCGCAACCTGGCGCGTTCCGCGTCGTGCGCCATCGCCTCAGCGAGTTCGACCAGGCGGCGGGCCGGCCGCAGCATCTCCCGGCCGAACGGCGTCAGGGCGACGGTCCGCGAGGACCTGGTGAACAGCCGGGCCCCGAAATGCTTTTCGAGCGCAGCAACGCGCCGGCTGGCGACGGACTGCGGGATCCGTGCCGCGGAGGCCCCGACCGTGAAGCTGCTGTGGCCGCTGACGGCGACGAACGCCCTGCACGCCCCGACAAGATCCACGGTCGGCGAGTCTATGCCGGATCAGCATTGGTTCTCACTTTTCCGTCTTGGACGGCATCCACGGTCGGATACGAAGCTCCCTTGCCATGACGCGATCACGGATTTCCCGCCGTGCCTTCCTGAGCGCCGTGGCACTGCTACCGCTGGCCGGATGTGCGCAGGGGGCGCCGGCGGCAACCCCGCCGTCATCTCGCCCCATCGACCCATCGCGCACGCCGGCTCCTGCCGCGACCGACGGTCATCTGCTCGAGCTGGAACGAAAGTTCGACGCACGTCTCGGGGTGTACGCCCTTGCCACGGGCACCGGCGCCACCATCGCCCACCGAGCCGACGAGCCGTTCGCGTTCTGCTCGACGTTCAAGGCACTGGCGGCTGCAGCTGTCCTGCACCGCAACCCGCTGTCGCATCTGGACACTCGCGTCACCTACACCGAAACCGACCTGATGGGGAGCTCGGCCATCACCAGGCGCTACGTGGCCACGGGGATGACGATCCGGCAGCTGTGTGACGCCGCGGTCCGCTACAGCGACGGCACTGCGGGAAATCTGCTGCTCCGCGATCTCGGAGGGCCGGCCGAGCTGACGGCCTACGTGCGGAGCCTCGGCGACACGGTGACCCGGATGGACCGGATCGAGCCTGCGATCACGGAAGCCACCCCGGGAGATCCACGCGACACTACGTCTCCCCGCGCGATCGGCACCGACTTCCACCAGATCGTGCTGGGTGACGCCTTGCCGACCGACAAGCTCGCTTTCCTCCGCGATCTGCTGGAACGCAACGTCACCGGTGCCGAGCGCATCCGGGCCGGCCTGCCGCAGGGGTGGGCCGTGGCCGACAAGACCGGGACCGGTGACTACGGCACCGCCAACGACATCGCGGTCGTGTGGCCCCCGAACGCTGCGCCACTCGTCATCGCGATCATGTCCAGCAAGGCAGGCAAGGACGCCGAGTACGACGAGGCGCTCCTCGCCGAGGCCGCCGCCAACGTCGTGGACAGGCTTGCCTGACGGGCCCACTCGGCCGGGCCACTCGCCGAAGCACCGGTCCCGGTCCCGGCTACCGCGGACCTTCGGCGGGGTTCTGGTCCACGACGATCTCCGTCCGCCTTCGAATGGCGGTTCCGCACAATCGGTGGCCCGCCATTCGTCCACCGTGGCGCTTGCGTACCGAGGCCGGCCGACTCGCACCACGAACCTATGTCCCTGTTCGGCGGAGGGACTCCGCGGGGCGGCGCAGATACAGCATGAGCAGAGGTGGGAAGGCCCTGGCGTTGGACTCAACGCCAGGGCCTTCCGGGCACCGGTGTGTCTGGGGACGCCGAATGCGTTGTGCTGGCGATCAGGGTGCTACAGGGTGGCGCACTGGCCGGTGCGGGTGCCGATGACGATGTTGGGCCGTCCGTCGTTGGTCGGCGGCGGGGTGTTGCCCGAGCAGGCCAGGATGCCCAAGACCAGGTTGGCTTCGATCTCGGTGGCGGTGGCGTTCTCCGGTGGAACGATGATGGTGGTGGTGTTGTTGTTCACCGTCAGCGGGCCCAGGATCTGGTTGCCGCCCAGCTCGACGAACCCGGTGTTGCCGCGGAATGTGGCCGCGCCGCGCAGCGTGTTGGCCCCGCAGGGCGGACCGCCGTCGTCACCGGCATCTCCGATGACGATTACTCCGTTGATGCCGGAGATGGTGGCGGGTCCGTTGACGGTCGTGGCACAGACCCGTAGCCCGGTGCCGCTGGTGGCGGTGAGTGGCCCCTGAATGGTGGCACCCACGGCGTCCAGCGACCCGCTACCGCTGATGGTGACGGGGCCGAGGATCTGCGTGCCGGGGGCAAGGCAGACCGGCCCGGTGACCGTCAGCGGTCCAAGGTGGGTGCCGCTGATGGTCTGGCAGCCCACGGTGACCGTGACCGCGTTCGACGTGGTAGGCGCACAGTTGGTGTCGCCGTCGTAGTGCGCGGTGAAGGTGTGCGACCCGCCCGGTAGCCCGCTGACCGTCAGGCCGGCGTTGCCGGAGCCGCCGAGCGGGACGATGCCGATCGCGGTGGCCCCCTCGGAGAAGGTCACCGTGCCCGTCGGCGCAACCCCGGCGGTGCAACTCACCTGTGCGGTCAGCGTCACCGGCTGGCCGAAGGACGGGTTCGGCGGACTGGCCGTCAGGGAGGCGGTCGAGCTGCCCTGCTGGATCACTTCGACCACGGTGTTCGAGATCGAGGGCGGGCAGGCGGTGTCGCCGACGAATCGGGCCGTCAGCGTATGGCTGCCGATGGACAGGCTGCTGGTGGGAAGAGTGGCAACGTCGGAACCGGTGACCGGGACGATGCCGATCACGGTGTCGCCGTCGTAGAAGGTCACCGTGCCGGTATCGGTGGGCACGCTGCAGGTCACCGTCGCGGTCAACGTGACCGGCTGGCCCACCGCCGCCGGGTTGGGCGCCGCGGCGAGAGTCGTGGTTGACGTCGTTGCGGTGTAGGTGATCGTCACAGAGGCCGGGGCGGTGGTCAGCGATGCGGTCCCACCCGAGGGCACGAGGGAGGAGCCACCCCCGCCCCCACCGCCGGCGGTGTTCGCGCCGCCCGAAAAAATGATTGAGCCGCCGCCACCACCGCCGAAGAGACCGCCACCGCCGCCACCGCCGAGGTTGCCGCCGCCGTCGCCACCCGCACCGAGGGCGCCCGCGTTGTCGCTGGGGCTGCCGGCGGTGCCGCCGGCGACCTGTGTGCCGGGCCCGCCACCGGTGCTGGTGCCCACACCCGGGCAGCTGTTGGTGCCCCCGGACGCACCGGCGTCACCACCGGGCGTGCCGGCGAATGTCAGGTCGCACGGCGGGATTCCGGGTATGCCGCCGCCACCACCGGCGCCGGCCACGATCAGCCGCGAGGCCAGGCTGTTGGGCTGGGCGCGCGCGACGGTGCGCACATCCGAGGCGCCGCCGCCCCCGCCACCGAAGCGGCTGGTGCCGCCGCCGTTGAACCCGCCGATGCACGCCGCCAGGGGGTAGCAGGATGCAGTGTTCGTGGGCGTGCCGCCCACCTCGACATACAGCACCTGACCGGCGGTCAGCCCCGTCAGCGTGCCGGTGATCCGGGCCCCGCGGCCGCCCGACGCGCCGCCGTAACTGGGTGCCCCGGCCGCGCCGACTGCGCTGACCTGCACCGAGCTGGTGCCGCTGGGCACGGTGAAGCTCTGCTCCGCGCCGGTGAAGCTGTAGGTGCAGGTCACCGCCGGCCCGGTCTGACCGCACTCCGGCGGCAGCACCGCGGCGGCAGCCTTACCTGCCGCGGCCGGCAGCACCAGCAGCGCCGTCGTCGTGACTACAGCGGCAAGCAACCCCACCCACCGCCATCTGCGACCAGCACCCCAGTGCTCCGGCCACCCGGCGACCCTCTCCGCACGCATGCTCACACTCCCGAAAACAGTTGCCCGACACTGAAGCGGGCTCACCCGCGAAATCGTCGGTGAGTCCGTGTGCGCCCCGTCCGGCGGGGATAGCGCGGTAAGTGTGATCACATTGCGGAGCCTGAACCACAGGATTCACCCGACAAGTCAAGAAGTCCCACCCCGCGAGGGGTTTCGTCCACCGCCGTCCAACGTCACTCATCAGTTTGGCGCTGGGCAGGACGAGATCAGGTGGTTCAGGACTACGGGTTATACGATTGACGGGCCCGTAGGCGATCTTCCGGGCGTCAAGAAGATTGGAAATGGACCGCTGATGCGAGCTGCTCGGCCGCCGACTCCACTACTTCTACAACCTCAGCACGAAGTGCGACGACGGCGGTCATCGCCTTCGCCTCGACGGGATCGAACTCCGAAGTCGACTCGGCGTTTATAAGTCATTCCGGTAGCTGGGAGCCACGGCCTCCGGGAGCATCCGTTCGGCTACCTTGGATAGGTCCTGGATATTGTTGTCAGCACGCTCCATTTCGTATTCAACCTCTGCTGGGAGGCCATCAATAGAGTCGATCGCGAGAAGGGCGTAGGACCGCTCGATCTTTGAGCTGCGATCGCGCGCCGACGTGTCGGAGATCGTGTCCGGCAGCCCCCGGGTGCGGGTGACGCGATCACGATCTGCACCGACCGCGGGCTTGCACATCGACGTCGGGACGGATCGATCCAAGTGATTGGCTTTTACGGAGTCATCGGCGCGTCGGAGTAACCGTGAACGGATCGCGCGACTTTGAGGCCACTCATTCTGTCGAAATAGCCCAGATCAGGCCCGCTCGCGGAGCATGATGGTGATCTTCCTGATGGCATTTGTCAGTACTCAGTCGGCTTGCCTCGCACGGCTCCCGTGTCCGAGGCTCAGCCGGCGTCGTGACGGGCGACGGGGCCCGGACGCCCCTCACTAGGCTGGTCGGCGTGCCGATGACCGCCAAGTACGCCACCACCTGCAAGGTCTGCTCGTCGCGCATCAGCCCCGGCGAAGAGATCGGCCGGTCCGGTGCGGCCTGGGCGCACACTGCCTGTGCGACGCCGGAGGCGGCCGGCTCGGCACCGAGTACGACGGCGGCCCGGCCGAAGCGCACGACCCAGCGGCCGGAGATGGCCGCCACCGAGGGGGCGCTGGAGGTGTGGACCGACGGGGCATGCTCGGGCAACCCCGGGCCGGGCGGCTGGGCGTGGGCCACCCGGGATGGGCGGCAGGGCAGCGGCGGAGAGACGCCCACCACCAACCAGCGCATGGAGATCCGTGCCGCGCTCGAGGCGGTGCGGGCGCTGTCCGGGCCGCTGGTTGTCGTCAGCGACTCGACCTATGTCGTGAACTGCTTCCGCGATGGCTGGTGGCGGGGGTGGCTCGACCGGGGCTGGGTCACCAGCGCCCGCAAGCCGGTCGTCAGCCGAGACCTGTGGGAGCCGTTGGTCACGCTGTTCAACGAGCGCGGCGACGTGTCATTCCGCTGGGTGAAGGGCCACTCGGGCGACCAGATGAACGACCTGGTCGATGCGCTGGCCGTGGAACAGGCCCGCGCCGTCGCCTGAGCGAGACACTCCACCCGTCTCGATGCGCTAGTTGCCCCGTCAGCTCGCGAGGTGCGTCGGGACCGCCGACAGCGCCTCGGTCAGCAACGCGACGAGCGCCTCGTGTTGCACGTCGGCCGACGCCCCGACCTCCTCCTCCGACCCGTCGAGCGCCTGGGCGGCGAGGCCGGCCTTGCTGTCGATCAGTTCGGCGATCCGGGCGTCGATCGTCTGCGCGGCGATGATGCGCCATGCGGTGACGGGCTGCGCCTGGCCGATGCGGTGGCTGCGGTCGATGGCCTGGGTCTGCTCCGCGGCGGTCCAGGAGAGCTCGGCGAGCACGAGGTCGGAGGCGACCTGGAGGTTGATGCCCACGCCGGCCGCGGTCAGGGAGCAGACCGCGATGGCCACGTCGGGGTCGTTGACGAAGGCGTCGATGTTCCGCTGCCGCGACGCGGGCGTCTGGTCGCCGCGGATCGACGAGAAGCGGACCCCCTGCTCGGCGAACGTCTCCTCGGCGACGTCCATCACGTCGACGTGCTTGGCGAAGAAGACCACCTTGCCCGCGCTGCGCGCGAGCTGGGCCGCGTAGTCGGCGGCGAGACCGGCCTTCGCCCGGCCGATGCGCCGCATCATGCTGAAGACGTTCTCGCCGGTCGTCGAGGTGGTCGCGTCCTTCTGCTCCCACCTGGCCACCTGGCGAACGAGGTCGTGGTCGATGCCGTCGACGACGGCACCGGACCGACGGCCGGCCAGTGCTTCCTCGTACCGCGCCACCATCCGGCGAGCGAGTTCGCGCTCGGCCGCTCGGATCGACCGACCGGCCGGCCCGTCCAGCTCGACGGGGAGGTCGGCGATCCGGCGCGCGGGGATATCCGCGGCCACGTCGACCTTGCGGCGACGGACGATGCCGAGATCGACGACGGACTGGCGGGCCGCGGTGTAGAACCCCGGGTCGGCGGGTGTCAGGCCGGTCTCGTCGAGCGCGTTCATCAGCTCCGCGAGCGGCTTCGTCTCGTCGATCCAGCCGAGGAACTGCCAGATCGCCCGGAAGTCCTCGATGTCGTTGATCAGTGGGGTGCCGGTGAGGGCCATCAGCAGCGGGCGCGCGGTGAAGGACCGGATGCGCTCGGAGAGCGCGAGGACGTGCCGCGAGCGCTGGGAGGACTTGTTCTTGATGAAGTGCGCCTCGTCGACGACCATGCCGCGCAGGCCGAAGTCGCCGAGCCATCCCACGTGGCGGTCGAGCACCTCGTAGTTGACCACGACGATGTCGGCGAATCCGTCGATCGAGTCACCGTTGCCGTGGATCACGGTGGCCGAGCGGTGAGGTGTCCACATCCCGGCCTCGCGCGCCCAGTTCGTCTTGACGACGTTCGGCACGACGACGAGCAGCGGGTAGGCGTTCGCCGCCTCCGCGGCGAGCAGCGCCTGGGCCGTCTTGCCCAGCCCCGGCTCGTCGGCGAGCAGGAAGGTCCGGTGGCCGGCCGCCGCCGCGGCGACCAGCCGGGCCTGGTGCGGCATCAGCTCCAGGCCGCGCGGCGTGTACCGGGAGGTCGGCGCGGGGAGGGCCTTGCATGCCGCGCCTCCGCTGCCGGCGCGCTCGAACGAACTGAGCAGCGGGCCGATCAGCTCCCAAGAGGCAAGCCGCGTCGGACGAGGTGCGCTCGGCCGGGCCGCGGAGACGTCGGGGGCGAGGAAGGGATTGGCCAGTTGCCGCGAGATGACCGAGCGCGGCACCGCCCGGTGCTCGGTGGCGGCGGCCGAGGGCTTCACCGGCGGGATCTCGTCGGCGCCCGACTCGATGCCCGCGGTCCTCAGCAGGTCCCGTTTGAGCGCCCGGGCCTCGTCGGAGACGACGGCGTCCTCGGTGAGGAGCGTCAGGAGCCCGGAATCACGGACCGCGCTCTTCGCGAGGATCGTCGCGATGCCGTCGAGGCGTTTGAGCTGCTCGGCCCGGTGCGTGTCGCTGCTGTTCTCCTCCGCCTGGACCCGGGCGCGCTCATCGCGCAGCAGCAGTGCGACGGCCTGGAACTTCATGCGCGTCGCGGGCGTGACCCGACCGCTCCGGAGGGCTGCTTCGACCTCCTGGACGGCGCGGGCGAGCACCGAGTTGACGTTGCCGCGGCCGCGACGACGGTCGCGCGGGGCGGTACGGCGAGCCCTGGTCTGGGGCCGGCCTCGTTGAACCACTAACTCCTCCTTCGGGGTGCCCGGCACGGGCGCCGTGGCAGCCGTGCCGCGAACAGGGCTGCGGTCGGGCGGTGGGCGTGGCGGGGAGAGGGCCGAAGCGGCTCCTCCGAGACGCGACCCGGGCACACGGATCTGCGGGAGATCGATGCCGCGGGACTGGACAGTCCGCCCGCGTACGGGAAGGCACAGCCACCGATCCACCACCAGTCGACGGCCGCGGCACCCACCGCACGGGCCCGACCGTCGCCAGGCGAACGGCGTCCGCCGGGGTCGGTTCTCTCATCCATCGTACCGGCGGGCGGTGCGAGGACTGCAGCCGTACCACCTGACCGGGCATGTCGAACGGGAAAGCGCGCCGCCGGGACTTGCCCGACCACTCGTTCTCCGGCTAATACCTGCTGGTCAAAGACCTGATCTGTGTCCGAGGGGGAGTTGCGCACTAACCACACGCCTCGTGCTCGGTTGATCCTGCCTGCTCCAGCATCAACGCGTCCGTCCGTTCCGGACAACCTCGCGCGGTGTCGGTCCAGCCCGAGATTCTGGGTTGTGTGTACCAGTGCCTCAACCCCGGGCCCGTTCCGCCGTCGTCGTTCCCGGCGACCTCGCGGGTGATGCGGCGGACCAAGGGGTTGGATACCAAGCCGGCGTCACCCCGTGGCCTCCCCGAGGTGGTCGAACGGCTGCGCTCCTCCGGCCCAGGCGTGGGGGCCGAGCACCGCCAGCACAGAGAGTCGCTCCGCGGTCGGGGTGCCCGGCACCGGGACGAACAGCGCGAGCATCTGCGTGAGCCCCTCCTCCAGGAGGGCCTCGCAGTCGAGCTCGAGCAGCCCGACCTCAGGGTGCACGAGCTTCTTACGTCGGCCACGCAGGACGGCCACGTCGTGCTGGGTCCACAGTGCGGCGAACTCGGGACTCGCCGCCCGCAGGCGCTCGACGAGCCCCTTGATCTGCAGGTCCCCGCGTCGCCCGAACGCCGCGCGCAGGTTCGCCACGAGCGCCCGCGACTCGTCGTCATGCTCCTCGGCCGGCCAGGCGGCGCGGGAGGCGGGATCGGTGAACCACCGGTGCACGACGGAGCGCGCGTCGCCCTCGTACTGCCCCGCGTCGCCGAACACCGCGCGGGCAAGGTCGTTCTGCGCCAACGTCATTCCGAGGTCGTTCATGACCTGGGCCGGCAGGTCGGTCAGCCGGTCGAGCACGGTGAGCAGGGCCGGCGAGACGTGGTCGTCCGGGCCGCGGCGCTCGGGGACCCCGTGCCCGGCCAGCCGGAAGAGGTGGTCCCGCTCGTCGCGGCTCAGCCGCAGGGCCCGGGTCAGGGCGCGCAGGACCGACGGGGACGGCTGTGGGGCGCGGTTCTGCTCCAGGCGCGTGTAGTAGTCCGTGGAGATGTCGGCGAGGCGGGCGACCTCCTCGCGGCGCAGCCCAGGCGTTCGCCGCCGCGTGGACGTGGGCAGCCGGACGTCTGCGGGCGTCAGCGACTCGCGTCGGGCCCGGAGGAACTCGGCCAGCTGCGCGGTGTCCACCGGACCAGTGTGTGGCGTCGTGCCCATGCGATCCAGGGACCGCCGATCCCTGGTCGGGTTACCTCTGCCTGCCCCCGGCCGCCGCCCCCAGGATCGGTGTCAGCGACCGGGACCCGCCCGGCACCGAGCCACCGCGCCACCCGCGCAAGGGAGCCACCATGACGAGCATCTCCAACACCCCCCGGACCTGGTTCCTCACCGGCGCCTCCCGCGGCCTCGGTGCCATCTGGGCCCGGGCGATCGTCGAGCGCGGCGACAATCTGGTCGCGACCGCGCGCGACGTCGACTCCCTGCGCCCGCTCGCCGAAGCCCATGGCGACCGCGTCCTGCCCCTCGCACTCGACGTCACCGACACCACCGCCGTCGGCGCAGCCGTCACCCGCGCCGAGGACCGCTTCGGCGGCATCGACGTCCTGGTCAACAACGCCGGCCACATGCTCCGCGGTGCCCTGGAAGAGGCCACCGACGCTCAGGTGCGCGAGCAGATGGAGGTCAACTACTTCGGTGCTCTGTGGACCACTCGAGCGGTACTGCCCAGGATGCGCGCACGCGGCCACGGACACATCATGCAGGTCACCTCCCTGGGCGGGGTCGTGGCCTACCCCGCCCTCGGGCTCTACCACGCCTCCAAGTGGGCACTCGAAGCCGTGAGCGAGTCCCTCGCCGGCGAGGTCGCCCCCTTCGGCATCCACGTCACCATGATCGAGCCGATCATGTTCTCCACCGGCCTCACCGCCCAGTCCCCCCAGACCACCCCTCATCCTGCCTACGGCCACGCCCGCGAGCTGCTCTACTCCGAGGCCGCCGCCCACAACCTCGAGCTCGGGCGGACGGAGTCGACCGGCGACGCGCTGCTGGCCCTGGCCGACCTGGCCGAGCCGCCGCTGCGCGTGTTGTTCGGCATCAAGGGCGTCGAGGCCATACGCGGCGAGTACGACAAGCGCCTCGCCACCTGGGAGGCCGGCCAGGACCTGTCCCGCCTCGCCCACGGCGTCCGGGCCGGGATCGCCTGACCCGGGTGATCCCTGGGCCACCGGATCATGTCGCCGGGTGAGGCAAGTACCACGCGACGCCAATCAACGGTCGTGCCTGCCGCCGCATCGACTACACCGTGAGGCCGACAGCGCCGGTTCGAACCGGTGTGGACCGTAGGGCGCGGGGAATGCCGATCGAGCTACCGAGAGCGACTGCCGGGGCGCGCCGAGGTCGGCGACCTGGCGACCGGGCTCGCGGGGCGAAGATCGCCAGTGGTCCGGCTGGGACCGGCTTCCTCGCAGAGTTGGTAGTTGCAGCCCTGTCAGGCCACGTCAGCGGCGGTGCCGAGCGCCGGTATGGGTCCCCTCCGGGACCCATACGTCAGAGGCGTGGATGCCGATGTCGCCGATGCCCTCGCAGAGCGCGTCGACGGCGGCGAGGACGGAGGGCCGGTCTTCGCTCGCACGCCAGACGAGCAGCCAGGTCCAGTAGATTTCCGGGGCGACGACCGGGCGTCGCACGAGGTCGCGCGGCAGGGGCGTGGAGTGGCCCATCGGAGCGTAGATCAACGGTCGGCTGCTGCGGCGGACGTGATCGAAGAAGGCCGGGCCCGTGATGCCTCCGTCGGAGATGCCTACCACGCGGGCCCCGGTGCCCCGGGCCAGTTCCTCGGCGTAGGCGTTCCAGGATGACCAGGACGTGGTGTCGTCGTCGACCAGGACGACGGTGTCCCGGGCGGGTATTTCGCCGGTGTCGGTATCGCCGGCAACGGCGTAAAGCCAGTGGGCGCCGATGGTCCGGGCGTGCAGGCCGCGCCGTTTCACGTCTTTGGTCCGCACCCAGCACACCGCGAGGTCCAGGCTGCCGTCGGCGACTCGGTCGGCTTGCGTGTGGGAGGGTGCGGTCCACACGTCGAGGAGCAGCCGTGCCGCGGCGGCGGTGCGGGTGGGCAGGTCCGGCGGAAGCCAGGTGACGTAGCCGAGTCGTACGGGATCGGATTCGGACAGCCGGACGGCGCGGCGTTTGAGGTCGTCGGCCCGTTCCACCAGGTCACGGGCGTACGGCAGCAGGGCCGCCCCGGCCGGAGTGAGCGACACCGAGCGGCGGTCGCGATCGAACAGGCGTACGCCCAGATCCAGTTCGAGCGCCTTGATCTGCTGGGACAGGGAGGGGCCCGCGATCAGCAGGCGCTTGGCAGCTCGGCCGAAGTTCAGCTCCTCGGCGACCGCAACCAAGTACCGCACTTGGCGCAGCTCCACGGTCGTCATGCTAACTCGGCTGGGAGGCTATGCCTCCCAGCAATGAGGCAGCTGGTCGTGGCGAGACTGCGGTGGCAGCTAGACGATGACGGCATGGAACCCCTGACAGCAGATGCCCGCGGCGGCCCGCGGTGGTCCGAACCGACTGACCGGGTTGACCCTGCCGCCTCCCGGTACGCCGGCCGCCGCCCGATCCGCCCCGTGAGGGGGATCAGTTTCGGCTGGAGGCCTTGACCCGGATCTCGGTGTGAGCCGGTGTGGTCCAACGGGCGCGGATCGTGTCGTTGGCCGCGGAGGGGTTGGCCACTGCCGAGATCGCGCGACGGGCCGGGACGAGCCGGCCGACGGCGTCCGTTACGACGCCGGCGGGATTCGGGCGTTGAGGACCTGCCGCGCAGTGGTCGTCCGGTAAAGATCGATGAGCGCGACGTGGTCGTGGCCACCCTCGCCGACGATGGCCGCCTGCCGGTGCGTTCGGGGGTTACGCACCGGTCGGCGCGACTGCCGCCCGCGGAGCTGAAGATCTCTTTCGCCACGGTGGCCCGGATCTGGCGCCCGGGCCGTATTGGCGGGAGGGAATCGATACCCCCAGTGGGCAGTGTCGTCGATTTCCGACTCACGGGTGGCTCCATCGGCCGTATTTCGATCTAGCGCCGTGGCGCGCTTGATTTCTCTGTGACGTGATCGACTGCGATGTCGAGGATTGTGACAGGCCCACGCCGTAGTATTGGAGATTAACCATGTTGAAGTTCGACGGGAACGGCGCGCGACGTACCGAGCGACTGTATGCGAGCCCTGATGTCGAGGCGCAACGGAAATATGTGATGTCATTGCTCGCTCCACAACCGGGCGAGCGTGTGCTCGATGTCGGATCCGGGCCAGGTTATCTGCTGGCGTTGATCGCAGAGGCGGTCGGCTCGACGGGCGCGACACACGGTCTGGAGCAGAGCTTGGCGATGAACGAGCTGGCTGCCGCTCGCACCAGTGGTACGCCATGGGCACATATCGACGAGGGAGACGCCGTCGCGCTGCCGTATCCCGACGGCACATTCGATGCCGCGGTGTCGACCCAGGTCTATGAGTACGTTGCCGACATCACGGGCGCGCTCAGCGAACTGCGGCGGGTCCTACGGCCCGGCGGGCGAGCATTGATCCTCGACACGGACGCGGATTCGCTCGTGTGGCACACGGCCGACCTGGAGCTGCACCGACGCGTCCTGGCGGCGTGGGAGGAGCACCTCGTGCACCCCCGCCTGCCACGTACCCTCCCCGGGCTGCTGCGCCGCGCCGGATTCGAGATCACCGGACGGCACGTGTACGTGATGTTCAACCCGCAGATGGCGCCGGATTCGTTCAGTATCCGCATGATGGACACGATGGCCAACTTCGTCGTAGGTCGGCAGGGCCTGACCGAGGCCGACGCCCAAGCGTGGCGGGCTGACCTTCGCGCGCGCAGCGCCGAAGGCGACTACGTGTACAGCATGAACCGGTACGTATTCCTGGTAACGGCAATCTGACCCAGTTCCTGCAGGGACGTGCGGCTTCGCGACTCTGGCGAGCATCGCCTGGCGCCGTCGGTAGGCCGACCCCACGACGTCGTGGCCGAGCGGTGTCTCGGCTGACGGTCGATCCGATATCGCGCCTTGACCCGGGAGCGGGCCTTGCAGGTCGAATGCGATGCTCCCGTCTGGGCCAGGTCGTCGAGCTGCTCCCGACCGGGTGGTGCGGTCCCGGGTTCCGGTGCTCCCGGCAATCAAGCGGTTTCAGAACGTCATCGCGGCCGGGGTGGAGCCGGGGCCGGTGGTGGACGGCATCAAGGAACTCGACGTCACGGTCGGTTTCCGACCGACCGACGAGGGTGGTAGAGCCACACTCAGAATGAGTGCGGCTAACGACTGCGTCCGAGGGGGCGTCGCGCACTAACCACACGCCTCGTTCTAGATCGAGCGTCGTGATCACGAGCCGGCTTGCGCATCCTGCTCGCCCTTGTACACCGCGAGGTGACAACGACCGATGTGGCGCCCCACGACTCCACCATCAGGAGTCGACGGGGTTGCCGCGTGGCACCGCCTGATCGCTCCGGCCGCTATGAGCGGGCGCCCATCACGTGCAACGTGCCGAAGATCGAGATCAGCACGGGCGGGCCCGAGCCCGGGGAGCCGCGATGCGCTCGCGCAGCTCCGGCGACCGCGGAGGAGCCAACTGCGCCGGCGGCTCCGAGACAAATTGCCTAGCCCATCGCCGACATCATGCGCAGATCAGCGCGATCTTGACCGGTACATGTTGTCCAACTTGCAGAGGATGGCGTATGGACATTCCGTTCCCTGTTTGAACACTGACGAGACCTCACAGCTGGGAGCTGCGCCGTGGAGGTAGTGGTCTTTGACCTGGTGCCGTACGCAGAGCATGTTGAGCACCTCAAGCAGGACGATGGCGAGCTTCCGTGGCCGCTGGCCAAGCGGTACTTCGATCCCGCGGTTGCGGTCCGCACCTATGCGGAGCATCTCGACGCCTGGGAGGAACTCGACCGGCTTGGTTACGACGGCGTCGGGTTCAACGAGCACCACACCTCCCCGTACGGGTTGATGAACTCGCCGAACCTGCTCGCAGCATCCGCGGCGCAGCGGACGAAGCGACTGAAACTGCACATTTACGCCAACCTGCTGCCGCTGCACGACCCGATCCGGCTGGCCGAGGAACTGGCGATGCTCGACTGCCTGTCGAACGGGCGGATCGTGGCCGGGTTCGGGCGAGGAATCCCGCGCGAGCACGCCGTATTCGGTGTGCCGATGGCCGAGTCGCGACCCAGGTTCGAAGAGGCTGCCGAGATCATCCGCGGGTTGTGGACCGAGGAGGTCTTCTCCTTCGAGGGGAAGTTCTGGTCCTGCCATGACGTCGCCATCTGGCCCCGCCCGGTGCAGCAACCGCACCCGCCGATCTGGGTTCCGGTCACCAGCAGCAAGGAGACCATCGAGTGGGCCGCCCGGAACAACGTGTCGATCACGCCGGGCGTGGAGCATCCCGGCCTGCGCGCGGACGTGCTCCGGCACTACACCGACTGCCTGCGCGAACACGGCCGTGAGCGGACCGCCGAGCATGTGCACCTCTCGATGAGCCCGTACGTGGCCGACAGCAAGCAGCAGGCGATCGACGAGGCGGGGCCGTACCTGCGTTACTTCAACCAGACCCTGTTCAGCCATGGCAACATCACCGAACACGACCTGCAGCGCAAGGCGGGCTACGTGAGCGACTCGTCGCTCGACTACGTCCGGCCGGAGAACCTCCCCGCCGCACAGCGCGCGCGGGCCGACTACCGCAATCTGACCCTCGACGACATCGTCCAGCGGGCGCAGCAGTGGCCATGGGGCACCGCGGACGAGGTCACCCAGCGGATCATCGACCACGCCGACGCAACCGGCGCGGGTCGGGTGCTGGTCAACCTCAACCGCGGTGCGATGCCCCAGGAGCTTTTTCTCAGTCAAATTCGGCGATTCGCCAAGGAGGTGTTACCCGCGCTGCAAGCCCATGACGTCCAGGTGCGCCAGTGAACCGAGAATGGTGTGATCACGATGACTACGAGCAATGGCCGCTCGATGTATCCGTGGGTAATCCTGGGTCTGCTGACCGCGTTCTGGGGGCTGGTCGGGCTCAACCGGGTCGGCATCGGATTCGTGTTGCCGGCCATCCGAGACGAGTTCGGCCTCGCGTTCTGGCAAGCGGGTCTGCTGGTCTCCGGGACTTCGTTCACCTGGGCGATCAGCAGCTGGCTGTCCGGGTGGCTGTCCGACCACTATGGACGGCGGAGGGTCCTGCTGCCCGGCGCCTTCCTCGCCGTGGGGGCGACCGCCGCGATGGGCGGGACGTGGAACTTCTGGTCGCTGTTCGTTGTCCGGGAGTTCGTCGGGATTGGTGACGGAGTCGGGTGGCCGAACTCGCAGGCGGTGCTCGCCGCCGAGTTCCCGGCCAAGCGGCGCGCCTTTGTGCAGTCGGTGTTCACCATGGGCTACCCGTTGTTCGGCAGCGTGCTCGGCGCGATCGTCATCACGCAGATGGCCGAGTCCCTCGGGTGGCGGCCGGCGTTCGCCATCATCGGCGGCGTCTTCTTCTTCGTCGTGCTGGCGCTGTACTTCGTCATGCGCGAGCCGCCCCGGACCGCCGTGGCCACGCGGGCCCAATCGAAGCCCGACTGGCGCAAGCTGGTCGGGGTGGTCCGCTACCCCAGCGTGGTCGTCCTGATGATCATTCAGGCCGCCGCGCTGGGTTGGCTGCAGGTCGGCGTCACGTACAACACGCTGTATCTGACCGACGAGATCGGCGTCAGCCTGGTCACCGCGGGCGCCATCCTGTCCATCTTCGGTATCGCCGGGGTGGCCGGCACCCTACTGCTGCCGTATTGTTCGGACTTTACCGGCCGTAAACCGGCGATCTTCTTCGGTGGCGTGCTCAGCGGCGTGTTTATGCTGCTGTTCGCGGTCGGCGACTTCGGCGTGGCGGCTGCGGCCACATTCCTCGCGCTGAGCTCGTTCTTCAACGGCCTGATCATTCCGCTCGCGGCCGCCACCGTGGTCTCCGAGCTGCTGCCGGAAGACGAGCAGGGTTCAGCGATGGGCTCGATCAACTTCGCCGGCGTGATTGTCGGTACCTTCCTGATGCCGATCCTGGGCGGCGTTCTGGCCGACAACTTCGGCCTGCAGGCGGCGATATTGCTCGCGGCCGGGCTCATCACGGCATCCGGCGTCGCAGCGCTGTTCCTCCCGGAGACCGCCCCGCGGGTGCGGGCGCGCCAGACGGCCCAGGTCGCGGCCAGGGACGCAGCCGGCACCTGAGCTTGATTTTGAGTTGCTTGCATGGTGGCGCGGTGCCGTTATTTTTTCTGCTACGTGGTTATTTTTACGGGGTTAGCGCGGTGCCGGAGTGGAGATGCTTCCCTTCGGACGGCCAGGCCCGGGTAGACGGCCGGCGCGGTGCTGACGAGCGGACTACATGCTTAGCGTCACTGCGGCTGCTCAGCCGCAGCGAGCGCCACCGCAACTTCCACCCGTGCCGCCACCCTCGAGCTCGCCATTCCCCAGCGTCGTCAGGACAGCGACTTCTCCAACTGGCTCCTCGAGCGGCGCTGTCGGGCCGAACGGTGGTTGCGATCTGCTGCCGGCCTGGAGTGTCGACCCGCGGATGGGGAAGCGAGTCGTACCTGGACCCGAACACGGTCTGCGCGAAGTCGCGCTCTGTCGCGGACTCTGCGCATCGCTGGTATCAGACGGGGTAGGTGCGCTGGCGAGTACGCGGCTCAGTCTCACGTCCGGGCGCTGGTCCACGGTGGACCAAGACAAGCGGGTGATCACGCAGACACGCCGGCCCCTCTCAAACACGCTCTATGACACGTCAGTCATTGTCCCGTGTAACTGCCGCCGAGTCGAGCAGTCACAGCAATATGCCCCTCAGGGGTTATTGCTGAGTGACATGAAAAGGGTTCAGTATGAGTGCAATGCGCGGCGACTTTTCGACGCCCTGCTGCGATGGACGATCGTCGGGCTCAATTGGTCTCGGTGAACTGTGACTGCTGTCCCAAGCCTGGGTTCGAGCGGCGTGTTGCTACTTGGCCCGTTCCTATGCCGCGCGGCACATTCTCGCGAGCACGCCCGCGGCCATGAGATGCGCCGCAAGCCAAATCGTGGTCATGGTGAGACTACGCAGCGCGCTCGGTGATCGTTTCAGGGGGATGCGAAGGTTGCGCGCTGAAAGCTGCCGCTGCGGCGGCGCCCAGGACGCGAATGTCGACGGCGGGGCCGCTGGATCGGGTCACCAGCAGAATGGACGGTTCAGAAGTGTGGTGAGCGTGCGACCGCTATCGCGGAGAGCCACGTCATTGGCCGACCACTCGACCACTGGTAAATCGAAATCCGTGCAGTCCGCAATCAACCGTCGTTCATGGTGTCAGTCCATATGGAGGAGTGAATCGTGCGTCACGATGGCATTCGACCCGCCGATGATAGGGATGGAAAATCGCAACGGCCCCCAGCCTCGAGGCGTCAACCCTCCCCTCTTTCGACTCACTATGATGGTGCGATTGTCGATAGATGGATCGCAATCCAGAGATTGATTGGAAACCGGGCCACGATGGCGTTGATCCAACGGTCCGATGGGCTCGGGATCGAGCGTCGCGCGGCCATTCCGGTGCAGGGAGTATGGGATCGCATGGAACAGTGGAAGGCGAAGCGTGATTACGGCGAGAGTGTCAATCCCACTGATTTGCATCCCGAGGAGCTTTCTGACGACATGTCGCTCCGACTCAACCCTATGTGGTATCCACTCAAGGAATTTCCCAGGAAGCTGCTCCTGGAAAGACTCAACGCGAGATGGATCTTCACCGTCGCTGACAACGGAGACATCTATATAGGTGTCGACAGGATAAGCGGAACTATCGAGAAGGACGAGTTCGAGAGGCTCCTTCGCGGCATGAGAGAAAAAGATCCCACGCTCACGGGAGGGCGCCTCCGCAACAGTTTAGATCGGCAGGGTCACCCAACTGTTGGCGCTCGCTTCGAATCCGATGGGAAGACCAAAATTGGTTCTGCTCGCATTGCAGGGCATTTAGAGTGGAATGAAGAGAACGAGCGATTTGAAGTAAACGAATTCTCTGGTCGCTATATGAGCTCCGACGCGCGTCCTACTTTCAGTGCGACGCACAACGACACCAACCCCAAGCATCTGAACAACGTGGCGCGACGTATGAGTTCCCAACTCAACGTAGAGATCCACGCAGCATCAGCTTTTTCGTGACCGTAAGAACAACGGCTCTGGCCCAGAAGAGGTGGTGGCGGGCTCAGCTGAGCAGGATCCGGTGTCGGAGCAGCCGGAAGCCTGCTCTGCCATACATCTGTCGCTTGAGGAGTTCGACCTTGGTGTTGGCGCCCTCAATCGGGCCGTTGCTGTAGGGCATGGTCAGTGCCGCGACCACCGCCGGCAGGTCCTTGCGCAGGCCACGGACGAAGGCATGCAGTGGGGGAAGCTCGCTGGCTTCGACCGCGCTCATCCACCCCTCCAGTTCGGCGCTGCGCCGGGTGGTTAGCACTCGGCGAAGGCGCGGACCTGCTCGGCGAGGATCATGAGGTGCGGGCAAGCGGCCAGCAACTCGTCCAGGTGACCACGCTCGTGCTCGGGCAGATCCGCGGACCGGGTCATGATCCACGACACCAGGCGCCGCGGCGACGGGGACGTCCGCTCAGCGTGGGCGCGACCCTGGTTGAGGTAGCGCACCAACTGGTTCGCACTGCCGGTATAGCCCAGCTCGCGGATCCCGTCCAACAGCCGGGTCACCGCCACGCCAGGCTCGGCGGCCAACCGGCGGCGCAGATGATCCCGATACGGATCGACCAGGGTCCGGCCGTAGCGCGGTGGCCGCTGCAACTCCTCGGCCGTGGCAGCGCGGGCGTAGCGCTTGACCGTGTTCAGCGCCCACCCCAGGCGGCGGGAACATTCCAGCAGGCCCGCACCCTGGCCGAGCAGCTCGTGCACGGCCGCGTGGCGGGCCCGGGTCCGTTCGTCGATCGCCCGGACCGGGCCGGACGGGCATGCGCGCCAGCAGGTGCTGTGGGCGATGACGGTCTTCTCCACCGCTGCGCCCAGGCCGTGCCACAAGTGCCAGCGGTCGCTGACCTGCACCGCCTGGGGTGCACCCTGGCGGATTGCCTCCGCGTAGGCGGCCGAACCGTCGCGGCAGACGATCTCGGCGCCGGGGTGCTCGCGCAGCCACGCAGCAAGCGTGGCGGCCTTGCGGTCGGGCAGCACATCGATCCGCTGATGGGTGACCGCGTCGATCAGCATCGTCGCGTAGCGGTGTCCACGCCGCAGCGCGACATCGTCCACGCTCAGCACCCTGGGCGCGGGTGTCTGCGGGATCGGGAGGGCCATCAGCACCCGCAACACCGTCGAGCGCGAGATCGGCACCCCGAGACCGGCCAGCACCGCGGCGCAGGCCCGGCCCGGCCGGCGCAGGGCGGCATGGTCCGCACTCGGGCCTACTACCGGTGCAAGGCGAGCCGGCTCGCGCCGGGCTCGCCCGCGCCGGCGGATCATCCGGTGACGGTGAACCTGCGGGAGAAGCATCTGGCCGAGGCGATCAACGCCTGCTGGGACGGCTGTTCGACTCCGTGAACCGCGACGCGACCGTGCAGGCGCTGGTGGCGTCGCAAGACGGCCCGGGTGTGCTCGCGGCCGAGGTGGCGGTACGGAGGCGGCTAGCTGAGGCGGAGACGGTGCTCGAGCTGTTTCAGAACGTCATCGCTGCCGGGGTGGAGCCGGGGTCGGTGGTGGAGGGGATCAACCAGGCTCGCGCCGTGTGGGACGCAGCGCGGCCCATCTCCGGCAGGGCCCAGGCCTGCCGCGACGTCGACGGCACCGCCGAAGTGCACGCGCCGGGCGACGTCCATGCCGCGCTAGACCTGGCGAAGTCGCAGCGGCTTGCCCGTTTGTACAAGGAACTCGACGTCACGGTCCGCTTCCGACCGACCGACGAGGGTGGTAGGGCCACACTCAGAATGAGTGTGGCCGACGAGTGTGTCCGAGGGGGGACTTGCGCACTAACCACACGGCTCGCCCTGACATGACCGGCGCTGTTTGAGTAAGCAGACACACCCTAACTAGCGCCAAGACCCGGCCCATGGTGTCGGCCGACACGATCCGTGGTTGCCATCGCGGGCGCGCAGCGCGCTGTCTGGGCGAACCGGATCACGGGAAGAAGGCGGCTGTGCTCACGGCGAGGACCCCGACCAGTGCCAGCACGAGCGAGAATTGGACGAGCCGGTACTTCGCCCAGTTCATCCTCCCGGCGCGCACGAGCTGGTCGGCCAGCGATTCGAACTGGTCCTCCGGGCGCAGGTCCCGCAGCCGCCGTTGCAGGTCTGCTGGTTCCCAGTGACGCAGATGGCCGAAGTACACGACGTGCGTCCGGTGTTGGGCGTACTGCCGTCGAACGCTGCCTAGCATCGGGAACACCGCGAGCCCCGCAGCGACCATGGCGAGGATCAGCGCGCTGATGCCGCCGATCTCCACCGCCTGCCGCCATCCGTCGAGCCTGGCGAGCGCGCCGTCCTTGCCGCTAGCCGACAGCGCTGCGAACAGGGCACCGCCTTCTAGAGCGAGAAGGATCGATCCCTTCGTGTCGACCTTGCTCGTCCACGCCTCCTGCGCCTGATGAACCTGCCAGGCGAAGGCCGCTGCGCCGGTGGAGTTGCTCGGTTGTGGCTTGGGCCTCTCTACGTCCTGTGACCACCATCGACCGAACAGGTTGACCACCTCCTGTGGCGGCTCACCGCCACCACTGTCATCTCAGCAGCGCCATGTGCCCGGCATGCTCTCTTCGGGCGAATCAGATGTAGATCGTTCACGACGATCACGATGGGCGGTAGGACTTCGGTGTGACCTGCGGTGGCGGAAGTCCGGACAGGGGGTTCGCCGCCCTCCTCGGTCCGCGGCAGTGGTCGGCGCTCTGTGGGGCGGGTAGCACCCGCAGGTACCGACGGGGCCAGACTCTGCTGCAGCAGGGCGAGCGCGGTGGGTTCGTTCTGGCGGTGATGATGGGCCGGCTTCGGATCTCCGCGCTGGCGCAGGACGGCGGGCAGCTGCTCCACGCGCTGCGGGGCGCCGGTGACCTGGTCGGCGAGATGGGGCTGCGTAGTGAGGCTCGGCGGACGGCCACCGTCGTCGCCCTGGACGACTGCACCGCCTGCTACGTATCAACCGACGCGTTCGAACGCTTCCTCGTCGCCGAGAGGGCCCACGACGCTTTACGCGACTATCTGATCGCGAAGCTGTCGGAAACTGTCCCCTACCAGCTGCAACTCGTGCACTTCACCCCACGGCAGCGCATCGCACGCCTCCTGATCGATGTCATCGCGCTCGCCTGCTCGACTGCTGATCCGCTGCGGGTCCCGTTCACGCAGACAGGCATCGCCGACGCACTCGGCCTCGCTCGCAGCACCGTGGCGGAGCAGATCGCGGCCCTGCGTGCTGCGGGTGTCCTCGTGCGAGGGCGTCAGCTCGTGGTCCGCGATCTGTCCCGGTTGACACGGCTCGCCGGCATCGGCGGGGACCCCGAGGAGCCGCTGTGAGCAGCGTCACTAGATGGTTGTCCGCCTGCGGACAGTCGGGCTCCGCCGATCCGGCGAGTCTTTGAGCGCAAGCCGACGTAGCGGAATGTGGAGAGTCATGAGTTCTCGAGTAGAGACATGTGGGCCGAAGCCTGTTGATCTTCCGTCGTACCACGCGTTGTTCATCGTGGACATGAAGGATTTTAGTGGTACACCTGGGCGGCGCCATGCCGAGCTCACCGAGGAGATTCCACGCATCCTGCGGGATGCGTTCCGGAGGGCGAATCTCATGGAGATGCTGGACGACGTCCGGTTCCAGGGGACCACCGGCGACGGGTACGTCCTCGGCTTCCGTTCGGCGGTGCTGCCGTACTTGATCAATCCGCTATTGGTGGAACTCCAGAACGAGCTGGCATACCGCAATCGCGCGGGTAGGGCGGCCCATGCGCAGGAAGTGATACGCATGCGTGTGAGCGTGCACGTCGGCCCGGTGACGTATTCGGGTCAGAACACAATCAGTGATGGCAGCGGCAACGCGAGGATCGAAACGCACCGACTCCTTGATGCCGAGCCCGTCCGGGACCTGCTCGCCCGGTCGACGGATGCTACGTGTGTTGCGGCGATCGTCTCTGCGCGGGCGTACGAGGACGCCGTCTTATCCGGGTATGCCGCGGATGACCCAGGCTTCTACGTGGAAGCACCGGTGCAGGTCAAAAGCTACGAGGGCACGGCCTACCTGCGGGTGCCCTGTCCGACCGGCGGTCTGTTGAAGCACGGGTTCCGGCCGCCCGATGACCCGACCATTACGTCCAATGAAAGTCCGCAGTCGCCTCCGGTCGATTCCAGATCTAGGCACAGCACGGTCGGCGATGTGTGGGGACAGAACACGGTGAACCAAGGCGGGAATGTCGGGATTGGATCGGTCGGCGGCTCCGTGGGCACCGTCTACAACGGCGACATCCACGCGCCGGTACACAGCGGTCGTGGCGACCAGTTCAACGGGCCCGGTCACTCCGGCAAGGGTGACCAGTACAACGCGCCGGCTCCGAAGCGGCGCCGCAGGGAGGACCGCGGTGACGGCTGAGTCAGAGCCCGTCCCCGTTCCTGAGGAGCCGCCCGTCTCTTTCGGCCTCGGGCGGGTCGGCCGTGATCTCGGAACCTATATCGGCAACACCTCCGGCCCCACTCACAGCGGGCTAGGTGATCAGTACAATAGCTACTTTGGTTCTGGTGATATCCTGAAGCGGATTCGTCAGCAGCCGCTCGGGGAGGAGGCGCAACGCCTCGAGCTGTGCTTCGTCGAGCCCCCGGGGTGGAAGCGGGCTACGGCGATGCTCGCCGTGCCGGGAGCTGTACTGCTGCACGGACGGCCGGGCAGCGGCATTCGGAGCGCCGCGCTGCGCCTGCTCAGCCTCTGCGGCGGCAGAGACGGCGGCCCTACCCGGGAGCTGCTGCCTGATTCTCGTGACGATTCATATGCTGATCTGCTGAGACTGGATGACGTTGTAGAAGGCGATCGGCTGTTGTTCGACCTGCTCGACAACCACGAGCGCCTGCCGATTTTTCAACGCGAGTTTCCATGGTTTCGGGAGGCGATCCGCGAGCGGAAGGCGTACCTCGCGGTCGTCCTGCCGCGCGACCGGCCCTGGACTATCGAGCCGGAGCTCCGCCGATCGGTGGCGCCTCTTGGACGTCCTGACGGGATGGGCGTCCTGTACCGGCACCTACAGGCGGACGGCATCGAGTACGTGGCCGGCGCCCGGCACGTCGAGGTCGAGAACTGGGCGAGCCGCGTGCCAATGCGCGACATCGCGTTGCTGGCGTCAAATGTCGGGGAGGCGCGGCTGGGTGATCCCTCGGCCTCCTTCGACGACTGGTTCGAACGAGCGTGGAACGCATCCGCGACGGCATCGAAGGTGGCCGACGAGATCAGAGGCTACCGAGAAAAGCGACTGCTGCCATTGATGCTCGCCACCGCGACATTCGAGGGATGCCCCGTCGATACCGTCTTCGCGGCCGAGTGGAAACTGCTCGAGTTGTTGGAGTACCCGCCCGGCGAGGTGCATGAACTGGATCGGCCCGACATGGCAGACAGGGTCCAGGCCATTGCCGCCCAGACCGGGCCGAACCGTCGGGTGCGGTTCATGACCCCAGGCCATGGTCCGGCGGCGCTGAAGCACTTCTGGGTCAACTACCCAGGGCTCCGCGATAACTTCCGCGATTGGATCACCGCCTGCGGCGGGATGGAAGGGCTTGACGAGACGGACTGGCGGTCGGCCGCCAGGCGGTTCGCCGAGCAGTGCCTCCACGTGGGGCGGACCGACGACCTAATCCGCGCCGCCTCGGAGTGGGCGACCTCCAGTCGAGCTGGGATGACCTCTGCCGAGGAGCTGCTTGTCCGCGGCTTGCGCCATGCGGACGGAGGGCGCCAAGTACGCCAAAAGTTCTACGATTGGTCGAAGGATTCTCAGCTTCAATTCAGACCTGGCGTACTTGGTAGTCGCTCTATGTGTTCAGGAGATCGAACCGTACCGGCCCGGCGAGGCGCTCACCCGGCTTCATCACCTCTACGTCCGCCACGGCGATGCAGAGGTTTCCCGCAGTGCGGGCGACGTGATCGTGGAGCTTGCTGGAAACGTCGGATTCTTCCGACGAACGTTGTCCCGCTTGGCCGAGCCTGGGCGAGATCGAATGACAGTACCGCTGAATCACAACCTATTCCTGCGGATCGCCGGCCCGGAGCGGCTGACCGACGCAGCACACCAGAGCAGGCCTCTGATTGCGGATCCAGTGGTCCACAGTCAGCTCGTCGCGTGCTGGAAATTCGTGCTCGCGGATCGGCGACCTGGGTATGAGGAATTCGTCAGGACCTGGCTGACCGTACATGCGCACACCGACGGCTCGGATCCACTACTGGGCGTCCTCGTCGAGGCCTGCGACGGAGCGATCGAGCCGCTGTCGGACCTCTTCGTAATCGGTCTCGGGTGGCTGCGCCAATCGGCTATCGACGACGAGGTTGCCGCGCGGCGTATCGCCGCTTTCTGGCGGCTGGATGCCGCCATCAACCGGGCCCGCGGCGACGCGCGGGACGGCTTCGGATTGAGCGGATGAGGGAACGATGAACGACAACGTCATGTTCGGCGCGATGGCATTGCTCGCTATCGTGCTTCCTCTGGCCGTCGGCACTGGCCTTGGATGGCCGAGCTGGGTTTACATCATTGCCATTGTCGTCTTGGTGGCCGTCGTTGTCGCGGTCCGGTGGGGGCGGCGTCCTCGCAGCGAGGCGCTGGCGCCGGTGCCGGCGTGGTCGGCGCCGCCGATCGACCCGCGACCGGCGGTGCAAACGGCGCAGTTGCAGGCCACCGTCGGCAGCAGCATGGATGGCTACGCCTTTCAGCTCTCCGCCACTGTCCGGTGGCGTGTCGTCCCCAACCAGAGGCAGATTCCGCACGCCGAGCCGTCAGCGCTGGCGAAGGACGCCGTCTTGCAGAGAGCGGTCGCCATCACCAGCACGTTCGCGCCCGCCGACCGTGATTTGGCCCAGCACCGGGTCGCAGCAGCACTCGGCGTCGAAGAGAACGATCAGCGGCACATAGTGCAGGTGTCGGCCACAGACGTCGACATCACCGTCCCTGAGGAGCAAAGCAAAGCGGTGCGCGATATGGCGGACCAACGTCGGCAGGTGCGGTTGAACGAGGCGAAGTTTGCGACTGAGCGCGGCATCCGCGAGTACCTCCACGATGAGGCGCTGCAAAGCACCGGCAGTGCGCTGGTCTGGTGGCTGGCGCGGCACGTCGACAACATCGAACAGGCGGTGGAACTGATCGACACATTGCAGCGCCTCAGTGCGGTGGCGCAGGACGGCGAGGATCCCGGCCGGACTGTCAGTGGGGAGCCGCTGACGCCACAACAGCTCGCGGCCTTCGTCGGAGGCGCCGGCGCCGGCAACGGCGGGGGTAGTGCTCCCGAGGACAACCTGCGGCGCCTGCTTGACGCGATGTTCCCGGACGGTGATCCGCGCCGTATCAGGTTCGCGCATGAGTTCGCCAACCTGGCTGCCGACTTCCATCCGGCCACAGCGGACCGCATCCGCCGGCTGTTCGGTCTCCACGTCGTGTCGCCGGATGAGCCAGACGAGGATGCGCCTCCACCTGCGGCCCCGATGACCTGAGCGAGCCTGTCGTCGCAACAGTCCCAGGCCGGAACTCAGGAAGCTGCTCATCGAGATCGGGGTCTCGAGCGGCGCGGTGTGCGTAGCAACAGTCGCTCGACGAATCAGCTGCCGACTCTCTCGGTGGCGGTCGCCGGGCTCAGCGGGTCGAAGAACCCTGCCGTCTTGACGGACTCACAGGGCGTCGGGGCAAGGCGGTGGCAGAGTTGAGCCACACGCCACTGACCTGCTGACTCGGCCCAGCCTCATCAAGAGAGGTGCCAGCGCGCCTGATCGGCGACTTGATGTTGTGTCCGAGGGGGGACTTGAACCCCCACGCCCGTTAAAGGGCACTAGCACCTCAAGCTAGCGCGTCTGCCATTCCGCCACTCGGACAAGCTGCGCGGCCTCCCGGCGCGCGAGCAAAAGGATAGCCCACGCGCGCCGGGGCCCCGCGCGGGGACCTCCGGTGGTAGGAAGATCGGCGTGGCCAGCACTCTTGCAGCGGAGGACGAGGTAGTCGAGCTCACGTCCGAGCTGATCCGGATCGACACCACGAACACCGCGGATCCCGAGACCCTCGTCGGTGAGCGGGAGGCCGCGGAGTACGTGGCGGCGAAGCTGACCGAGGTCGGCTACGAGGTCGAGGTCCTCGAGTCGGGCGCTCCCCGGCGTGGCAACGTGTTCTGCCGGCTGAAGGGCGCCGACCCGGAGCGGGGGGCGCTGCTCGTGCACGGCCACCTCGACGTGGTGCCCGCCGACCCCGCTGAGTGGTCGGTGCACCCGTTCTCCGGGGCGGTGCAGGACGGCTACGTCTGGGGCCGCGGTGCGGTGGACATGAAGAACATGGTGGGGATGACGCTCGCGGTCGCCCGCCGGTTCAAGCGCGACGGGGTGGTGCCGCCGCGCGACATCGTCTTCGCCTTCGTCGCCGACGAGGAGGCCGGTGGGAGCCTGGGCGCCCAGTGGCTCGTCGCGAACCGGCCCGACCTGTTCGAGGGTTGTACCGAGGCCGTCGGCGAGGTGGGCGGGTTCTCCCTGACGCTCGCCGAGGACCGCCGCGTCTACCTCGTGGAGACCGCCGAGAAGGGGCTCGCCTGGATGAGGCTGCGCGCTCGTGGCAAGCCCGGGCACGGCTCCTTCCTGCACGACGACAACGCCGTGACGAAGGTCGCCGAGGCGGTGGCGCGGCTGGGCAATCACAGGTTCCCGCTGGTGCTCACCGACACCGTGCGTGCCTTCACCGAGCGGATGGCCGAGCTCACCGGGCAGGAGTTCCCCGAGGACGACCTGGAAGGAGCGCTCGCCAAGCTCGGACCGCTCGCCCGGATGGTGGGCGCCACCGTCCGCGACACGGCCAACCCGACCATGCTCTCGGCGGGCTACAAGGCCAACGTCATCCCCTCGTCGGCCGAGGCGGTGGTCGACTGCCGCGTGCTGCCCGGGCGGGAGAAGGCGTTCCTGCGCGAGGTGGACGAGCTGCTCGGTCCGGACGTCACGCGGGAGTGGGTGCAGAACCTGCCTGCTGTAGAGACCCCGTTCGGCACCCCGCTCACCGACGCGATGGCCGCCGCGTTGCTCACGGAGGACCCTGGGGCGACGGCCGTGCCGTACATGCTCTCCGGTGGCACCGACGCGAAGTCGTTCCAGTCGCTCGGCATGGAGTGCTACGGCTTCGCCCCACTGCGGCTCCCGCCCGACCTGGACTTCGCGTCGCTCTTCCACGGGATCGACGAGCGGGTGCCCGTCGAGTCCTTGAAGTTCGGCTGCCGTGTACTCGACACCTTCTTGAGGAGTTGCTGAATGGATCTCACGGGCAAAGCCGCCCTGGTGACCGGCGGGGCGTCGGGGATCGGGGCCGCCGCAGTGCGGAGGCTGGCCGCCGCCGGGGCCGTCGTCGCCGTCGCCGACCGGGACGAGGCCGGGGCGCGGGCCCTCGCCGAGGAGGTGGGCGGGCTGGCCCTGCCCGGCGACGCGTCGGAGCCCGACACGATGACGATGGCCGTCGACGTGGCCGAGGACGCGTTCGGCCGGCTCAACATCGTGCTGCTGAACGCCGGGGTCACGGCGGGTCAGTCGGGCGTGGAGACGCTCGATCTGGCGGCGTACCGAAGGATCATGGGTGTCAACGTCGATCACGTGGTCTACGGGTTGACGGCAGCCGTGCCGGCCCTGCGGCGGGCGGGTGGCGGCAACATCGTGGTCACGGCGTCGCTGGCGGGCCTGGCTCCTCTGCCCGGCGATGCGCTCTACACGCTGACGAAGCACGCGGTGGTCGGGTACGTCCGCGCGGTTGGTCCCACGCTTGCGCCCGAGGGGATTCGGGTGAACGCGGTCTGTCCCGGCTTCGCCGACACCCCGCTCATCGCGCATGTCAAGCCGAAGTTCGCTGACTTCCCCCTGCTCGCCCCGGAGGACGTGGTGGCGGCGATCGAGTCGATCCTCGAGCGCGGGGAGCCGGGGGAGTGTTGGTTCGTGCAGCCAGGGCGCGAGCCTGCCCCGTACGCCTTCCAAGGGGTGCCGGGCCCGAAGGGCGGCACACTTCCACCGACAGGGGTGTCGTGGGCGGAACCACTAACCCACTGATGGGGACGGGCTAGACGGAGAGCTCGGGGAGCATCCTCGAGCTTCGCCGCCGGCGCAGCCACACCTTCCGGACACCGCCCGGGTAGAGCCGCACGCGCGAAAGCTCCCAGCCGCCGAACTCGGCCTGGATCGCCAGTCGCACCGCCGCGGTCATCCGGGAAACATCACCGGGTAGCTGGACCGGGCGGTACTCCCAGTCCCCGTCTGCAGAATCCCCCTCGATCATGCCGGTCGGGCCGCTTCGCTCCACCGGCTCACCTCCCCGCCAGCTCGCCCACCTGCAGAATCCGACGTTGTGGTGAACGCCGGGTGGAATCCCCACACCATAGGCCCGGCCGCGGTGACGTGCCAGGTTCTCGCGCGCTCAACGCGTGGCGCTCACGTCGTCGAGCGCGGACCTTATCTCGGGCGGCAACGTCACCGTCTCGGCCGCCATCGACGCAGCCAGCTGCGCGGCGTCCCTAGCCCCGACGATCGCCGCGGCCACACCGGGCCGGTCGCGCACCCACGCCAGCGCAACCGAGAGCGGTGAGGTGCCCAGCCCGTCGGCCGCCGTGAGCACGGCCTGCACGATCCGGGCCGAGCGCTCGTTGCGCCGTGCCTCCACGTAGGGCGCCAGCGTGGGCGACGCCGCGCGCGAGTCGGCAGGGGTGCCGTCGGCGTACTTGCCGGTGAGGACACCGCGCCCGAGCGGTGCCCAGGCCAGGAGTCCGAGTCCGTGGTGCTGCGCGGCAGGGAGGAGCTCGTGCTCGACGTCGCGGGACAGCAGGGAGTACTCCACCTGTGCCGACACCGGCACCGTGATGCTGCCGAGGGTCCGCCCGCGCTCGGCCACCGTGGCGAGTTGCCACCCCGCGGGAGCGACGAGCCCCGCGTAGCGCACCTTGCCTGCCATCACGGCCAGCTGCACCGCGGAGAGCGTCTCCTCCAGCGGGACGGTGGCGTCGAAGCCGGGCAGCTGCCAGAGATCCAGGTGGTCGATGCCGAGCCGGGCGAGCGTGGCGTCGAGCGCCGCGAGGAGAGCGCCACGCGCCGCGCCGTCCCCGAGCGGGCCACCGGGCAGCGAGGCTCGCCCGGCGATCACGAGTTGCTCACGCGCCACGGCGGACGCGAGGACCCCACGCAAAGTCTCCTGCGCAGCGCCGTCGCCATAGGCGTCGGAGGTCTCCACGAGGGTGCCGCCTGCGTCGACGAATGCGGCGAGCTGAGCCTTCGCGGCGTCGGCATCGGTGTCGGCACCCCACGTCAGGGTGCCGAGGCCGATGTGCGACACCTCCAGCCCGCTGGTCCCGACCCGTCGCCGCCGCACAAGAAGAGCCTAGGCGGGACCACGACCGGGGTCTCGGTACGGTCCGCGCGTGACTTGGCTGGAAGTGCTGGTTCTCGGCGTTGTGCAAGGTTTGACGGAGTTCCTGCCGATCTCCTCGTCGGCCCATCTACGGATCGTGTCCGAGGTCTTCTTCGGCCGCGATGCGGGCGCGGCGTTCACCGCGGTCACCCAGCTGGGCACCGAACTCGCGGTGATCGTGTTCTTCGCGCGCGACATCGGGCACCTCGTCGCCACCTGGTTCCGCGGCTTCACGAACGCGGCCGTCCGTACCACGCCGGACTACCGGATGGCCTGGCTCGTGATCATCGGCACGATCCCGATCGGCCTGCTCGGCGTGATCTTCGAAGACCAGATCCAGACCGCAGCCCGCAACCTCTGGCTCATCGCGACCACGCTGATCCTGTTCGGCCTGCTGCTCGGGCTCGCCGAGCGGGTGGGCAGGCAGCGGCTGGAGCTGGATCAGATGAAGCCGGTGGACGGCATCCTGCTCGGCTTCGCGCAGGCGATGGCGTTGATCCCCGGGGTCTCCCGCTCCGGCGGCACGATCACCGCTGGGCTGTTCCTCGGCTTCACCCGCCCCGCCGCGGTGCGCTACTCGTTCCTGCTCGCGATCCCGGCCGTGGTCGCATCAGGACTGTTCCAACTTCCCGACGTCTTGGCCGGTGACGGGCCGAGCCCGCTGCAGATGGCCGTCGCCACCGTCATCGCGTTCGCCATCGGCTACGCCTCGATCGCATGGCTGCTGCGCTACGTCGAACGGCACAGCGTGTACCTGTTCGTCTGGTATCGAGTGATTCTGGGCGCGGTGCTGTTCGTGGCACTGAGCGCGGGCTGGCTCGCCGCGATCTGACCGTCCCGAGGGGGCTCGACAGCGCAGCCGCAGCCCTCGTCCGTCCATGACACGTAGGCTCGGTGATCGTGACCGGACCCCGACGGGCCCGGCGAGGCCGTGACGAAACGTGGGAGAGGAGCTGACGTGACCACCCTCATCCTGCTCCGCCACGGCAGGTCGGCGGCCAATGCGGCCGGTGTCCTCGCCGGGCGCAGCCCTGGTGTGGAACTGGACGACGTGGGGCTGGAGCAGGCGCAGAAGCTGGTGGACCGGCTCACGGGCGTTCCTGTCTCGGAGATCGTCTCCTCGCCGATGGTGCGGTGCGAGCAGACCATCGCCCCGCTGGCGAAGGACCGTGGACTGACGCCTGTGTCGGAGCCCGAGCTCGCCGAGGTCGACTACGGGTCGTGGACCGGGGCTGCGCTCAAGACGTTGTTCAAGGAGCCGCTGTGGAAGGTCGTGCAGGCGCACCCGTCCGCGGCCGTGTTCCCAGGTGGTGAGGGGCTGGCGGGCATGCAGGCCCGCGCGGTGGCCGCTGTGCGCAGGCACGGGGCGCGGATCGCCGAGGAGCACGGGCCCACCGCGGTGTGGCTGGCGTGCACCCACGGCGACGTGATCAAGGCCGTGCTGGCCGATGCGCTGGCCACCCACCTGGACAACTTTCAGCGCATCGTGGTCGACCCGGGCTCGATCAGCGTCGTGCACTACACCGACACCCGGCCGTTCGTCGCACGGGTCAACGACCTCGGCGGTGACGTTGCCGGGCTGATCCCCCCGAAGCCGAAACGCCGGCGCAAGACGACCACTCGCAGCTCGGACGCGGTGGTGGGCGGCAGCACCGGTACCTGATCGACCGAGGACGTGCCGTGCGGGCCGCGGTGGCTTACTCTCGATGGCGTCATGTCACGCGTCATCCATGTCTTCCGCCAGCCCGAGCGCTTCGTCGCCGGGACCGTTGGCGAACCCGGCGACCGCTCCTTCTACCTGCAGGCCATCGAGGACGCTCGCACGATCAGCGTCCTGCTGGAGAAACAGCAGGTCTCGGTGCTCGCCGACCGCATCAGCGCGTTGCTGCAGGAGGTGGCGCGCCGGTTCGGCGACGAAGTTCCCGAGGGCACAGGTGGCAGCGATCTCGACCCGCTGGCCGTGCCGCTCGAGGAGGAGTTCCGGGTCGGCACCATGGGCCTGGGCTGGGACGCCGACTCGCGGTCCATCGTCGTCGAACTGCTCGCGGTCACCGACGAGGAGGTCGACGAGTCCGTCGTCCTCGACGACACCGAGGAGGGCCCCGACGCTCTTCGCGTGTTCCTCTCGCCCGTGCAGGCCCGCGCATTCGCGGACAGGGCGGAGCGGGTGGTGTCCGCCGGGCGTCCACCCTGCCCGTTGTGCGCCGAGCCACTCGACCCTGAGGGTCACGTGTGCGTGCGGCTGAACGGCTACCACGAGCGCTCCCCGGTCGGGGACTGACGAGAGACCGACGCTGACGCACGTGGACCCTCGCGACCCGGCTGTGCCGGAACTACTCCGGCGAGGCCGGATAGAGATCACCGGACGACTGGTGGACGCCTCGAACGCCACCCTGTTCGGCACCATCACCACCAACGGGCTCGAGGCGCAGTGCGTCTACAAACCGGTGCGCGGCGAGCGCCCGCTCTGGGACTTCCCGGACGGCACGCTCGCCGGGCGCGAGGTGGCGACATACCTGGTGTCCGAGGCCGCGGGCCTGCATGTCGTGCCGCCGACGGTGCTGCGCAACGGCCCGTTCGGGCCCGGGATGGTGCAGATCTGGGTGGACACCGACGACGAGCGCGAGCTCGTCGACGTCTGCGCTCCGAAGGACGTGCCGCAGGGCTGGCTGGGGGTGCTGCGGGCGCGCGGTGACCGCGGCGAGCCCGCCGTGCTCGTGCACGCCGACACACCGGAGCTGCAGGCGATGGCCGCGTTCGACGTGGTCACCAACAACGCCGACCGCAAGGGCGGCCACGTCCTCGCGGGGCTCGACGGCAATGTCTACGGCGTCGACCACGGGCTGTGCCTGCACACCGAGGAGAAGCTCCGCACGGTGCTGTGGGGCTGGGTGGGCAGGCCGCTGCCCGAGCACGTCATGGAGGCGATGGGCCGCCTGCGCTCCGAGCTCGACGACGGGCTCTGCGACACGCTGGGCGAGCACATCACCCGCCGCGAGATGCGCACGTTGTCGGCTCGCGTGGACGCGATGCTCGCCGACCCGTGCTATCCCGAGCCCTCCGGCTACGGCCCCGCCATTCCCTGGCCGGCCTTCTGAGCCTGCGGTACCCCCGGTACCCCCCTGCCGTACCCCCGGTACTCCCCTGCCGTACCCCCGATACCTCGCGTTCACCGCCTCTCTTCGCCATTGCCTGGTATCGGTAGGCCCAGGCATACCGGAATGCGCGCGGACTACCGTGCTTGATGACCCACATGGGACACGCGGTAGAGGAGTCACGCACGTGGAGATCGGCCTGCACATCGCCAATTTCACCTATCCGGCAGGGCCGTCCGGGCTCGCCGACGACCTGACGCGGATCGTCACCACGGCTGAGGACGCTGGCTTCGCGCGGGTGAGCGTCATGGACCACATCTGGCAGATCCGCGGTATCGGGCCGGCCGAGAACGACATGCTCGAGGCGTACACCACCCTCGGCTACCTCGCGGCGCGCACGTCACGGGTGCAGCTGCTGGCCTGGGTCACGGCGGCGACATACCGGGAGCCCGGGATGCTCGCGAAGATGGTCAGCACGCTGGATGTGCTCTCGGGCGGACGCGCCTGGCTGGGGATCGGCGCCGGGTGGAACGAAGAAGAGGCGAACGGCCTCGGGCTGCTGTTCCCGCCCACCGCCGAGCGGTTCGAGCGACTGGAAGAGAGCCTGCAGATCTGCTTGCAGATGTGGGGGGACGAGGACGGCCCCTACGCGGGGAAGCACTACCGGCTCGGGCGGACGCTGAACGTCCCGCAGCCGCTGAGCCGGCCGCACCCGCCGATCCTGATCGGTGGTGGCGGGGAGAAGAAGACACTGCGGCTCGTGGCGCAGTACGCGCAGGCCTGCAACCTGTTCGACGGGCCCGAGCTGGAGCACAAGCTGAACGTGCTGCGGGGGCACTGCGAGGCGGTCGGTCGTCCGTACGACGAGATCGAGAAGACCGTCATGATGTCCCTCGACCCCGGCGAGAAGGGCGAGAAGGTCGACGCGATCCTCGGGCGCGTAGAGCAGCTGGCAGCGCTGGGCGTCGCCGAGGTGCACGGCTACGTGCCCGGCATGTGGGAGATCACGCCGTTGGAGCTCCTCGGGCGTGAGGTCGTGCCGGCCGCCGCGAAGTTCTGACGTCCCGCCGCCCCGCCGGCCGCCCGCGGAATTTCCCGGGCGCCCGGCGGGGTCGACGTGAGGCGGGCGACGAGCTGAGCGATGCGCTCCGCGGGTAACGTCGCCGGGGCCGAGGTGAGGGAGAGCGATGACCGTGGCAGACGCAAAGAGCCGAATCGGAGTCACCGGGCTGGCGGTGATGGGGGCGAACCTCGCCCGCAACATCGCCCGGCGAGGCACCCCCGTGGCCGTGCACAACCGGACGCCGGCACGCACGCGTGAGTTCATGGAGGCGTACGGCGACGAGGGCGCCTTCACGGCCGCGGAGAGCATGGAGGACTTCGTCGCCGCGCTGGAGCGGCCGCGCCGGATCATCGTGATGGTCAAGGCCGGGGCCCCCGTCGACGCGGTGATCGAGGAAATCTCCCCGCTCCTCGACGAGGGCGACATCATCATCGACGCCGGCAACTCGCACTTCCCCGACACGAAGCGGCGCACCGATGCCTGTGCAGAGCGCGGGCTGCGTTTCATGGGCGTCGGCGTGTCGGGCGGCGAGGAGGGCGCGCTGCTCGGGCCCAGCATCATGCCCGGGGGCGACCCGTCGGCATACGCCGAGGTCGAGGACATCTTCACGGGCATCGCCGCCGTGGTCGACGGAACGCCGTGCTGCGTGCACGTCGGGCCGGACGGCGCCGGGCACTACGTGAAGATGGTGCACAACGGCATCGAGTACGCCGACATCCAGCTCATCGCCGAGGCCTACGACCTGCTGAGGCACGTGGCAGGGCTCGACGCCCCGGCGATCGGCAAGATCTTCGAGGAGTGGAACGCGGGCGACCTCGAGTCGTACCTCATCGAGATCACCGGTGAGGTCCTCCAGAAGACAGACGCACGCACCGGAGGCCCGCTCGTCGACGCCATCGTCGACCAGGCGGAGCAGAAGGGCACCGGACGCTGGACGTCGCAGGACGCTCTGGAGCTCGGCGTCCCGCTCACCGGCATCACCGAGGCCGTGTTCGCGCGCACGCTCTCGTCGCTGCGCCAGGAGCGCAAGGCGGCAGCCGGCACGCTGGCCGGGCCCGTGCCGGGGGCCGGGGAGAACCGCACCGACCTCGTCGAGGACATCCGCCAGGCGCTCTACGCGAGCAAGGTCGTGGCGTATGCGCAGGGCTTCGCGCAGATGCGGGCCGCGTCGCAGGCCAACGACTGGAACCTCGACCTCGGTGCCATGGCCACCATCTGGCGGGGCGGCTGCATCATCCGCGCCCGGTTCCTCAACCGCATCCGCGAGGCTTACGCCGAGCACGAGGACATCGAGAACCTGCTGATGGTGCCCTACTTCACCGAGGCTGTGGCCAACGCACAGGACGCCTGGCGGCGCGTGGTGGCCACGGCGACGGAGCAGGGCGTGGCGATTCCGGCGTTCTCGTCGTCGCTGTCCTACTACGACGGCTACCGCCGCGAGCGCGGCCCGGCGAACCTCATCCAGGGGCTGCGCGACTACTTCGGCGCCCACACCTACCGCCGGATCGACGCGGAGGGCTCGTTCCACACCCGGTGGGCGCAGGACGGCACCGAGGTGCGCACCGACGTCTGAGGAGCCTCCGGCGCCTCGGTCGCTGCGGCGGCTCTCGGCGCACCGCGCAGCGCGTCGGGCGTCCTCGCAGCGTGCCGGCGTGCTGCGAGGACGCACCACACGCTGCGACGCCACGGCGGCGACCGGGATGTTGGTGACGCCGCTGCCATGGCTCGCGGCGCTGTTGGTGGCCTACCTGTTGGTCCCGATCGGGGCGTTCCTCGTGCGGCTGGCGGAGGCGTCGGCTGACCAGCTCACGGTGCCGGGTATCGGTGATGCGTTGGGCGTCTCGGTGGTCACGGCCACCGTCGCCACGGTCGTCATCGCCGTCGGCGGCATACCGCTGGGGTACCTGCTGGCGCGGGCCCGCGGCCGTGCCGCCGAGTTGCTCGGCGTGGCGGTACAGCTGCCGCTGGCCCTTCCGCCGCTGGTCAGCGGGTTGCTGCTGGTCTACGTGTTCGGTCCCTACACGGCGCTCGGGGAGCTGTTCGGAGGCGGGCTGACCGATGACCTGACCGGGGTGGTGCTGGCTCAGGTCTTCGTGGCTGCCCCCTTCCTGATCATCGCGGCGCGGTCGGCGTTCGCGGCGTTGGATCCCGAGCTCGCCGACGTCGCCGCGACACTGGGGCACGGGCGCTGGTCGCGGTTCGCGCGGGTCGCCCTCCCGGGGGCCTGGGCCGGGATCCGGGCCGGCCTGCTCCTGGCGTGGCTGCGCGCTTTCGGGGAGTTCGGGGCCACCGTCGTGCTCGCCTACCACCCGTACTCGCTGCCGGTCTTCACCTACGTGGAGTTCGGCAGTTCCGGGGTGGACACCACGCTGATCCCCGTGGCCGCGGCGTTGCTCGCTGCCGTGGTGGTGCTTGCCCTGAGCGGGGCCGCTGGACGCCGGTACGGGGGACTGCACGCGCGGGTGGCGACACCGCCGCCGCGCGCCCCGGCCGCCCGTCCTCCCGAGCGGCTCGGCTTCGAGCTCGACGCCCGGCTGGGCGGGTTCCATCTGCGGGTGGGCCACTCAGCGCTCAGCAGCCATCTGGCGGTGCTCGGGCCGTCCGGGGCGGGGAAGTCACTGATGCTCAAGCTGCTCGCCGGACTCGCGCCGCTGCGCGAGGGCGGGGTGCTTCTCGGGAGCCACGAGCTCACCGGGCTCGACCCCGAGCGTCGCGACGTGGGTTACGTGCCGCAGGACTCCTGCCTGCTCCCGCATCTGCCGGTGTGGAGCCAGATCACCTTCGGGGTCGGCACCGACCCCGCCGTCGCCGCCCACTGGCTCACCCGCCTGCACCTCGACGGTCTCGAGGACCGGCTGCCCCATCAGCTGTCGGGTGGGCAGCGCCGCCGGGTCGCGCTCGCCAGGGCCCTCGCCCGTCAACCCCGGTTGCTGCTGCTCGACGAGCCCTTCACCGGGCTCGACACGCCGGTGCGCGACGAGCTCCGTCGTGAATTGCGACGTGTCCAGCGCGACACCGCGGTGACCACGGTGCTCGTCACCCACGATCCCGAGGAGGCGGCACTGCTCGCCGACGAGGTACTGCTGGTGGCCGACGGGACGCTGTTGCAGGCCGGCCTCCAGCCGGACGTCTTCGCCCACCCGGCCGGCCCGGCCGTCGCGCGGCTGCTGGGGATCCGCAACCTGCACGCGGGTCGCATGCGCGACGCCGGAACGCTCGAGTCGGCGGGAACGGCGATCGCCACGGTCGCGGTCGGCCTTCCGGCCGGAACGGACGTCGAGTGGTGCATCCGCCCGGAGCACGTCGAGCTCGCCTCGGAGCCTGCAAGCGCAGGCGAGCAGGGGGCAACGATCATCGACGTGGTCCACATGGGGGCCGTTGCCGAGCTGCTGGTCGTGCTCGACGGCGGCTGCGAGCTCACCGTCGTCAGCACCGACGACGGGGTGGCGACGATCGGCGCCCGCTGCCGCGTGCGGCTGCCTCCGGAACGGATCATCGTCTGGCCGACGCCGGCTGATGAGCGTGCGGAACCGGCGGTTGCGGCAGTGGGCTGACGGCGGGCGCAGCCGGTTGTGGCCGTGGCTATGAGCAATTCATGAAACGGGAATCTGCGGGTGCAGTGCCGCGGGAACCGTGTTGGCCGCTCCGGAGACCTTCGGCGGCGACGTCAGCCGGAATCCGTTGGCCGTCAGTGCCGAGGTGCCGTCGTGGCCGAGGAGATAGTTGACGAAGGCCACTGCACCCGCCTGGTCGGGCGCGTTGTTGAGCACGGTGACCGTGTAGTTCGCTGCCAACGATTCCGGGGGCACAGCGATCGTGGGGATCTTGTCGGGTGTCGCCTCGGCGGAGTAGAAGAACCCGGCATCGAGCTGGCCGGACTGCAACCGCCCCACCAGCTCCGTCTCCGGGAACACCTCCGCCTGGTCCGAGGCCAGCTTCGAGAGGCCGCTCTGGTCGAGAGCCTGCACCGCCAGCTTGCCCTTCGGGTCGGTGGTGGGATCGGTGCGGCCCAGGCGGAAGCCCGGCTCGGCAAGTACCTGCTGCCACGGCTTGGACTTCAGGTCGGCGGCGAACTTGCTGTTCGGGTTGTAGCCGATCACCAGCGGCGAGGACGCGAACGTGGCGAACCACGACACCTCGTTGCCGTTGGCCGCGCCCTCCAGGGTCGAGTTGGTGGCGGGGCTGGCGCTGATGAAAACGTCGGCCTGTTTAACCTTGCCCTTGATCTCGTTCGCCAGCGCGTCCGAGCCGCCGCCCTCCCCCTGGTACTGAAAGCCGCTGGCCGACGCGAACTTCGGTCCGATGTCTCGCTCCATCAAGTTCACCAGCGAACCTGCGTAGAGGACGTGCACGGGCCCGCGGTTCGCGGACGGGGCGGCCGTGTTCGCGCCTGAGCCCGTACACCCCGCCAGCGCGAGCCCAGCCACCGCCAGCACACCCACCACACGCCACGACCGCATCAGATCCTCCGGTTCGTTCCCTGCCACAGCGCCCGCCGTGGAACCCCCAACTCAATGTTCCGCAATTGCGGCGGGAAACCAAAGCTGATCACCGCTGGCAAGGAGGAATGAGAATCTCTGCCCCGAATCTGCTATTTGTATTCCTCCCCGGCTGTCCGATCCCGTTGGACGAGGGGCCCTGTCGGTCGATAGGTCCGTGCGGATGTGCCGCTCGTCCGGGCCGCGCCGGGCGGGGGAGACTGGCGGCATGCGGATCCTGATCACGGGAGGAACGAGCGGGCTGGGGCTGGCCATGGCCCGCGCACTCGTCGAGGACGGGCACCGGATCGTCATCACCGGCCGCGCCGCCGAGCGTGCCGCGGACGTGGCTGCGACGCTGCCCGGCGAGGTGCACGGCATCGGGATGGACGCTCGTGACAGCACATCGGTGCGGGCCGGACGCGACAGCACGATCGACCTGCTCGGTGGCCTGGACGTGCTGGTCAACAACGCCGGTATCGGCATGCGCACGGTGAACCCGCGCTTCATGGTGGAGCGTCAGCCGTTCTGGCAGGTGCCGGAGGCGGGGTTCCGCGACGTGGTGGACACCAACCTGACCGGTTACTTCCTCGTCGCCTCCGCCGTGGTGCCCGACCTGCTGGCGTCTCCCGGTGGCCGAATCATCAACGTCAGCGTGAACTACGCGACGATGACGCGGGCCGGGTTCGTGCCGTACGGGCCTTCTCGGGCGGGCTCGGAGGCGTTGTCCCGGGTGATGGCCGCCGATCTGGCCGACACCTCTGTCCGGGTGAACATTCTCCTTCCCGGGGGCGGAACCGCGACCGGCATGACGGAGGGCGTGGTGGCCGACGGAGCGCACCTGCTGTCCGCCGACGTCATGGCCGAGCCGGTGCGCTGGCTGTGTTCTCCGGCTGCGGCCGACACCCATGACCAGCGCATCGTCGCGACCGAGTTCCAGGACTGGCTCGCGAACGCAGACTCCCGGAGATCCTGAAACTCGTCACCCGGACGGTGTGCGGGAGATCGTGACGAACGCTGCCGCCGTGCCCGCTGGGCCGTCTCAGCGATGGAAAAGCCTGGTCACGGCCTCGTATCGTCCCGCGGATGGGGAGCGATGACGGCACGCGATGGTGCGGGTTCGCGCCCAGTGCGGTTGGCAGGCGCGGCCGGAGGCTGCGTCGCCGGCGGTTGGCCGCACTGCTGCCGGCCGTCGTGGTCGCCGTCGCGTCCTGCGCCGGCGTGCCGCATGTCTCGGCACCGCCTGCGGGCGAGCCGGGGGCCGCCGCGCCGGCCGCACCCGCCCCGGCTCCTGCGGTCGACGGGCTCCCCGGGATGCCGCCGGTGCTCGACCCACGCAACATCTACTCCGCCACCGCGCCGACGATGTTCACCGACGCGGCGAAGGCGGCGAAGCCTCTGGTGTACGTGCCGCACACGAAGAGCGGCGATGTCTGGGTGATCGACCCCGCCCGCCTCGTCGTCGTGGCGAGGTACGAGCTGGGCGGCGAGTTGCAGCACGTGGTGCCGTCCTACGACATGAAGACGCTCTACGCGACCGACGACATCACGAACAAGATGACGCCGTTCGACCCGAGGACGGGCGAGCCCCGCCCGAACATCCCGGTGCAGGACCCGTACAACATGTACTTCACCCCGGACGGCCGGACGGCGATCTCCGTGGCCGAGGCCCAGAAGCGGCTGGTGTTCTACGACCCGCACACCTGGCAGGAGCAAGGCGACCTGCCCACCCCCGACTGCGCCGGGATCGACCACGCAGACTTCACCGCCGACGGGCGCACGGCCGTGTTCAGCTGTGAGTTCGCCGGGCGGGTCGCGGTGGTCGACGTGGCGTCGCGCCGTTTGCTCCGCATGATCGACATGCCCGTGCGGAACAGGACAATGGGCCCGCAGGACGTCAAACTCGCCCCGGACGGCTCGGTGTTCTACGTCGCCGACAGCGAGCAGAACGGGCTCTGGGTGCTCGACGGCGCGGCCACCAAGGTGCTTCGCGAGATCCCCACCGGACACGGCGCGCACGGGCTCTACCTCTCCCGCGACGCGAAGCGGATGTTCGTCACGAACCGGCACGAGGGCAGCATCAGCGTGCTCGACGCCTACACCGGTGCCCCGATCACGAAGTGGTGGATCCCCGGTGGCAGCCCGGACATGGGCAACGTCACCCCGGACGGCCGGCAGTTGTGGCTCTCGGGCCGCTACGACCGCGCGGTCTATGTCATCGACACCACCGACGGACGCCTGATCCACACGTTCCGCGTGGGGCACGGGCCACACGGGCTGTGCGTGTGGCCTCAGCCCGGTCGCTACTCACTGGGGCACACCGGAATAACGCGGTGAGGCGGCCGAGGAATCAGGATCAGTTCTTCAGGTTGCCGCCGAACACATTCGTGGCGCTCGCGTCCTGCAACTCGCCGATCCTGGTGCCGCCGATGTTCGTGGTGGCGGTGACGACGAATCCGTTCTGAAGGTCGTTCGCGGTGGTGGAGCCGATGCGTGTGAAGTTCACGGCGTTCGAGATTCCCGGCACATCCGCGCCGTCGAGCACGAGAACCGCCTGCCCCTGCGCGACGAGCTTCCCTGCGGGGGACGAGAGGTCGAGGGTGCCACAGGTGCCGGCCGAAGCCTCCACGTCAGCAGCTTGCTTGACCGGGTCGTTCGTCCCGACGACGGTGAGGCGCGCGGCGAAGTCCTGCTCGGCGCAGAGCTTCAGAAGACCCTTCTCGGATGTGGCGGACGACTGGGCCGGCGCCGCGAATGCGGGCACGGTGGATGCGAAAAGAATACCCGCAACCGCCCCGAGGACTCCTGCCCCCGTCATCACGCGCCGGATCACCTTCTGCATTTCTGATGCCTTTCTTCTGTGCTCGTCTGCCGCTGCTGGACTCATTCGGAGCACGTATCCAAGTGGATCTACGTTCGGTGTCGCGCCGAGACGTGGATCACGTGTGGAGAAAGGCAGTGGCACCCCGGTCACCACACACCGGGACGCCCTGGGTGTCACGCGCTGAGGGGCTCCTGCAGCAACGACATCACCTCGCGCGCGGCTGCCCGTCCGGCCCTGTTGGCGCCGATCGTGCTCGCGCTCGGGCCGTAGCCCACGAGATGGATCCGCGGGTCGGAGCGGACCCGGGTGCCGTCGACCGCGATCCCTCCGCCCGGCCCGCGCAGCCCCAGCGGAGTGAGGTGCCCCAGTGCGGCCCGCCAGCCGGTGGCCCAGAGGATCACGTCGGCCGTCACGGTGGTGCCGTCGGCCCAGCTGACCCCATCGGGAGTGATCCGCTCGAACATGGGCAGCCGGTGGAGCACACCCGACTCTTGCGCCGCGCGCACCTGCGGGGTGAGCATCAACCCGGTCACGCCGACGACGCTCTGCGGTGGCAGCCCCGCGCGCACCCGCTCCTCGACGCGGGCCACTGCGGCGCGTCCCGTGTCCTCGTCGAAGGGGCCGTCCCTGAACTCGGGCGGTCGTCGCGTCACCCATGTCGTGGCCGCCGCGACCGTGGCGATCTCCATGAGCAGTTGCACGGCGGACGTCCCGCCGCCGACCACCACGACCCGCAGCCCGGCGAACTCCTCCGGTCCGCGGTAGTCGGCCGTGTGCAGCTGGCGGCCGCGGAAGGCGTCCTGCCCGGGGTAGCGGGGGCGGAAGGGGCGGGTCCAGGTGCCGGTGGCGTTGATCAGGGCGCGGGTGGTCCACGCGCCGGCATCGGTCTCGACGAGCAGTTCGGGAGCCCGGTCCCGGACGGCCGTGACGTGCACGGGGCGGCGCACTGGCAGATCGAACTCGCGCTCGTACTCGGCGAAGTAGGCGGGCACCACCTCGGCCGCCGGCCGCGACGGGTCGGCGGGCGCGAACGGCAGCCCGGGCAGGTCGTTGATGCGGTGTGCCGTGTCGACCCGCAGCGTCGGCCAGCGGTGCCGCCACGCCCCGCCGGGGCCGTCCTCGCCGTCGAGCACGACGAAGCCGGCACCCGGTTCGAGCCCGGCCCGGCGCAGGCCGTACGCCGCGGACAACCCCGCCTGCCCGGCTCCGATCACCACGACATCGCTACGCACAGCCGTGGAACGCCGGACGCCCCGCGGGGCTTCCGCGCAGCTCAGCGCGCGGCGGAAGCGGGGCGGCGGGCGAGCGGACCGACAGCGAACCGCTCCACCCAGCCGGCCACGTCCGCCGTGGTGACGTTGCCGCCGCAGATCACCAGGCCGAGGCGGGCGTCCGGGCCGACACGGTCGAGCACCTGCGGCGCGGCGGCCACGAGGCAGCCCGCAGCGGGCTCGGCCCACACCTTCGCCTCCCCGGCGAGGGTGAGGGTGCCCGCTACGGCGTCGGCATCCGGCACGACGAGCACCTCCTCGACGAGAGCACGGACGTGGTCGAGGGTCAGCTGCGACACGTGCGGCGCGCTGAGCGTGCTGGCGATCGAGGTCGGCGTGATGCCCACGGGTGACCCCTCCTTGAGCGCGCGCGTCATCGCGTCGGCGCCCTCGGTCTCGACACCCCAGATGCGCACGCCGGGCAGGAGAGCCCGCATCGCGGTGGCGACGCCGGAGATGAGCCCGCCGCCGCCGATGCTCACCAGCACGTCGGTGACGTCGGGCGCGTCCGCGGCGAACTCGGCGCCGACGGTGCCCTGACCGGCCATCACGATCGGGTCGTCGAAGGGGTGCACGAGCGTGAGCCCACCTGCCACGAGCTCGTCGAGCAGGGCGAAGGCGCTCCCCATGTCCGGCGTGAGGCGCACGGTGGCGCCGGCGGCCCGGCAGGTGGCGATCGACCGCTGCGGCGCCGACTCCGGCATCACCACGGTGGCGGCGACGTCCAGCGAACCGGCGACGTCGGCCAGCGCGATCCCGTGGTTGCCGCCGCTGACCGCCACCGCGCCTGCCGCGAGCTCGGCGGGGGTGAGGCCGAGCAGCTTGTTGAACGCGCCGCGTGGCTTGAACGAGCCGGAGCGCTGTAGCAACTCCAGCTTGAGCATGACGGGCACCCCGAGGTGTGCGGTGAGGCCCGGGCTGGCGACTGTGGGGGTGCGCAACACGTGCCCCGTGATGCGTTCCGTCGCTGCCGTGATGTGGTCGATGGTGATCAGGTCGCTCACATGGCAACGCTAACCCCCGCATGTGGCCGCGGTCGCATACGGGCTGCTCCCGGGGGATGGCGGAGCTGTGCCGGGGCATGGTGGGGTTTGACTGTGCTGCGTGCGTCGCGGATGGGCCTGCTGAGCACCCGGTACGAGATCGCCCACGATGGCACGACGCTGTGCACCTGGAAGCCGTCCACGTTCTTCGGCGGCGGTTCGTTCGTGCTCGAAGGCCGTCGCTACGACGTGGCGCGCGGCGGCTGGTCGTGGCGCCGCTACCGGCTGCTCGACGAGTCGGGCGAACTCCTTGCAATGGCCGACGCCGTGGGCCGCGGCGAGTGGACGCTCGAGACCGACGGCCACACGTACTCGTTCGAACGCCAGTCGCTGATCCGCAACGAACACGTGCTGATCCAGGACGACGCCGTGGCCGGGTCGGTGCGGCGCATCAGCACGTGGCGGGGTGAGGCGGAGGCCGACCTTCCCGGCCTGCCGTTGTCCGTGCAGGTGTTCGTGCTGGTGAGCCTGCTGGCCGTGTGGGACGAGGAATAGCCCGCCCGCCGGTCACTCGAACTGGTTGCCCGCTCGCGCGGCGCCTTTGCGGAGCTCCTCCGACCATTTCGCCGCCGAGCCGAGGGTCTTCTGGAGCTTGACGCGGGTGTCCGCGTCCACGTTGATCGCCACACCAGTTCCGACGGATGGATTCGCCGCGTGCTGGCGTCGCCAATAGGCCAGCTCCTGCTCTGCGATGGCGCGGTGGGCAGCCGGGGCGCGGGGGTCGTTCGCCGGGATCCTGTACAGCTCGCTGAGCTCGGGCCGCTGGAAGACGGTGTGGATGTCCCGGGCCCCGTTCTCCCCAGCGAGGGCTTCGATCGCGCCGATCGAGGTCATCACCCCGGACCCCACCGTCTCCTCACCGTGCTGGCCGCTCTCGGCCAGAACCTGAGCGATGTGGCTGACCGCCATCTTGCGCGCCGGCTGAGGGGCCGGGGCATCGGAGCGCAGCCGGATGACGCCGAGGCTCGCCTTGAACATGGCCGCAAGGCCACCGCCCCCACTGCCACCGGCCTCGTCCGGAACCCGCTGCACGGACTTCGCGCGGCCGGCCCGCCGTGGTGAATCCGTCGCGGCAGATCGCTCTCCGCCGGAGACCAGGGCCCCCGGCCGCAACGCCCGTGCGGCGTTCGCCTCGGCCTCACGTTCGAAGCGGTCGGAGGGATCGCTGATCCGCAGGCCCGTGCCGTCGTCGGTGCCTGCCACGGGTCCCTGCCGCTGCTGGATCACGTGGGTGAGCTCGTGGGCCAGGGTCTTGCGGTCGGCGCCGCCCGTGCCGATGACGATGTGGCGGCCTGCCGTGTAGGCACGGGCTCCGATCTCCGTGGCGGAGCGCTGAGCGGCGATGCCGGTGTGCAGGCGCACGTCGGAGAAGTCGGCGCCGAGCCGGGCCTCCATGTCGCTCCGCACCGTGTCGTCCAGCGGACGTCCCGAGGAGCGCAGCACGTCGGGGACCGACGAGTGCTGCACCGGGGCGGACGGCTGCTGGCCGTGGTCCGCACGCTGGGCGTGCCTGGCCTCGGCGAGTAGGCGCATGACGGCGGCGTTTCCTAAGGTGCGCTGCAGCGCGACGATGCGTTCGGCAGAGAAACCAAGTGAATCGGCCGTCAAGCGGTGCCGGCGCGGAGGTGTCCTGGAATCTGCCCGGTCGCGTTGTACCGGGACACGGGGGCGCATTGTCTGCTTGCCTTTCTGAACCGGCTCAGGAGTCGCCGCGACCCGCAGCGGAGACGGGTCCAGGCGGCCCAGGTGGATACGCGATCACTATTCAAATCCGAGTCGGCAAGACGTCAGGAAACAGCCGACGACGGTTCGGTGGCGATCGGGGTTCAGCGAGACGTACGGATCCAGCGCATGTTCTCGTGCTAGCTCCGGGGCCGGAGCCCGTCGAGGAGTGTCTCGATCGTGTCGGCGATCAGGTCGTCCGGGGACCGGTCGGGGAGCATCCCGCTGACGATCAGCGCGGTGAGCCCCTGAACGGTGGCGAGGATCGCGGTGGCCGCCTGATCGTTGTCGAGGTCCACGATGTCGTGGTGGGCCTGCGCCTCGCAGATCATGGCCGACGACGCGGCGAAGGCCCGATCGGCGGCGCGGCGCAGGGAATCGGCCTGGGGCCGGTTCTTGCTCGCGAACATCATGTCGAGCAGGGCCGGGTGGCGGGAGGCGAAGTTCACCCAGGCCCGTGCGAAGGCGGTGAGCCGGACCGTGAACGGTCCGTCCACCTCCTGCACCGCCGCGTCCAGTTCGCGCCCCAGCCGCTCGAAGCCGTTCTCTGCGAGAGCGTCGAGCAAGGCCTGCTTGTCGGGGAAGTGGCGGCGCGGGGCGCCGTGGCTGACCCCCGCCTGCCGGGCCACCTCGCGCAGTGACACCTCGCCCACCCCGGTGCGTTCCAGCATCTGCTCGGCACACTCCAGCAATGCCTCACGGAGGTTGCCGTGGTGGTACGCGGTACGTGCCGGGGGCATGTTCGGCAGGGTACCTCGGTGTTGTCGTTGACAACAATGTATCCGCTGCCTACTTTGGCGGCCATGAGTACTCCCGCAGCAAATGCTGCCCGGATTGCCGGTCGTCGGTTCGTGGTCACAGGAGCGAGCAGCGGGCTCGGCCTCGCCGCCGCCCGAGCGCTCGCCAGGGGCGGTGCCCGGGTCGTGCTGGCCGTTCGTGACGTCGCAGCGGGCGAACGCGTCGCGGCGGAGCTCGGCGGCTCCACCGAGATCCGTGCCCTGGACCTGGCCGACCTCGGCTCCGTGCGGCGGTTCGCCGAGTCCTGGGACGGCGACATCGACGTCCTGATCAACAACGCCGGGGTGGGGAACCTGCCGAAGCGCCGCGTCACGGCCGACGGGTTCGAGCTGCAGATGGGCACCAACCACTTCGGCCACTTCGCGTTGACGAACCTGTTGCTGCCGCACATCACGGACCGCGTGGTCACGGTCGCGTCGAACGCGCACCGGTACGGCGGGATCGACCTCACCGACATCAACTGGGAGTCACGGCCGTACCGGCTCTTCGCCTCCTATGGTCAGTCGAAGCTCGCCAACCTGCTGTTCACGCTCGAACTGCAGCGACGCCTGGTCGCCAGTGGTTCTCCCGTCCTCGCGCTGGCGGCGCATCCCGGCATGGCGGCGTCGAACTTCGGCCGCCACATGCCCGCCGCCCTGGTCGTCGCCGCGAAGGCCGTCGGCACTGTCGTGCAGCAGAGCACCGAGGCGGGCGCGGCGCCCACCCTCTTCGCTGCCACCCGGGACCTCCCCGGTGCCAGCTATGTCGGCCCGGGCGGCTTCGGCGAGATGCGCGGTCGCCCCACCCTCGTCGGGAGGTCGCCGCAGGCTGCCGACCCCGACCTCGCCCGCGATCTCTGGACGCTGTCGGAGAAGCTCACCGGCGTGCCGTTCCCGCTGCCTTCCTGATCGATACCTCTCCATCGGCCCTTCGGCAGTGGTGGTTATAGCAGCGGAAGTGTCTCCTCCCCTGGACGGTCCGACCCGAATTCTGAAAGCGGGCCAGGACAAAGATGTCCGTCCAATTCGCCCGCTTGTTCGGTGAATCATCTCGGATGCCGAATACGGCGCAAGACATCATTCGCTTTGAGGGGGCTCTGAAGTGTCTGTTTTTCTGATCCGCCCATCCGATGCTGCTGCGCGGAAATACCACGCCGCCGGGGTCTGGCGCGACTCGGGTCCTGTCGGTGATCTACGTCGGTGGCGCCGCGAGTCGCCCGATGCTGTCGCGATCAAGGCCTACCGGGCAGGCGCCACGCCCTCGGAGATGAGCTCCGTCGAGATCGACTATGCCGACTTCGCCCACTACGTGGAGCGGTTCGCCGGAGCGTTGTACGAAATGGGCGTGCGGCCGGGCCACGTGGTCGCGTTCCAGCTGCCGAACTGGTGGCAGGCCGCGGCGCTCTTTCTGGCGGCCACGCGGCTGCAGGCGGTGCTGGCACCGGTCATGACCACGATCCGGCCCCGCGAGCTGGAGCGGATGCTTGCTCGAGTGGGCGCGAACGTCTGCATCACGGTCGACGAGTGGGCGGGGTTCGACCACGCCGCGGCACTGCGTGAGATGGCTCCGCGGCTGCCCGAGCTGCGGCACCGGGTGGTGATCGGCAAGGTGGACGACGGTGAGACCGACTTCGGCTCGTTCTTCGAGAACACCCCATGGGAGCAGCGCCACCCGGTCGCCCTGGACGACGCGGTGGAGGATCCGGACCGCGTTGCCGTGCTCTTCTTCACGTCGGGCACCTCCGGCGAGCCGAAAGGCGCGCTCCACAGCGAGAACACGGTGCACGCAGGCACGGCAGGTCTCGGGGAGCTGGGAGTCGGGCCCCGGGACGTGATCTTCACGCCGCATGCGTTGATGCACACCCTCGCGTATCGCGCCACTCTGCTCTCCCTGCTGAACGGGGCGTGCAGAGTCCTGCTCGACTCCTGGTCCGGCGAGCGGGCTGCCGCAGTACTCGACGAAACCGGCACCACGATCATGTATGCCGGGCCGACCTTCTTTCAGGATCTGATCGCGGCCCGGAACGACCGACCCCAGCATCTGCCCGCGATCCGCACGCTCGTCTGTGCCGGCACCGCCATTCCGCGGCCGCTCGTCTCGGAGGTCCCGCGGGCGTTCGGGGTGCCGTTGCGGGCAGGCTGGGGCATGACCGAGGTCGGGCTCCTCACGCTGACCCGCGAGGACGACCCGCCGGAATGGGCCGCGCACAGCGACGGGCGGCCCGCCAGAGCCGTGGAGGTCGACCTACGGTCGGACGCCGAGATCACCCGTGACCGACCCGGCCGCGCCTTCGTCCGAGGCGGTGGCGTGTGCCTGGCAACCGTGGGCCGCGACACCGGCAAGCTCGTGGTCATCGCCGATCAGAGCGACGGCTGGTACGACACCGGAGACCTCGCCGTTCCCGACGGACGCGGCGGGTTCAAGCTGATGGGCCGCGCTGCCGATCGCATCGGCGGGTTGTTCATGATCCCCGCCCACGACGTCGAGTCCGGGCTGCTCGAGCACCCCGGCGTCACGGACGTCGCGCTGGTCGGCTACCCCGATGACGACGCAGGCGAACTGGCCTGTGCCGTCGTCGTCCCGGCGACCTCGCCCCCGGTCACCCTGGACGAGCTGCGCAAGTACCTCAGCGACCAGGGCATGACGGAGTGGTACCTGCCCTCCCGCCTGGAGCTCGTCGCGACGCTGCCCCGCAACAACGGCAAAGTGCGCAAGGAACTGCTCCGACGCTGGGTTCGAGGGGAGGCCGCGCTCGCGGACTGACCGCGGAGAGCGGAATCGCCGGTGGGCAGACGGACTCGCCCGCGAGCCGGGGGGACGTCGGCTCGCGGGCGAGTCCGCCACCGGTACCTGCCGCCACCCGCGCGGACGGGGGCGGCAGGGGGTCACCGCACCGGCACGACCTCCGGTGCGCCCATGCGGGCGGCGTCGGCCGTCTCGTCGTCGGGCATCTTCTGGCTCTCCCGCTCGGCCTCGACGCGCTTGCGGTAGTGCTCCACCTCTCGATCGATCTGCTCCTGGCTCCACCCGAGGACCGGCGCGACGAGCCGGGCGGCCTCCTCGACGGACCCGAGTCCCCGATCGAAGGTCTCGATCGAGATCCGGGTGCGGCGAGCGAGCACGTCGTCCAGGTGCCGGGCGCCCTCGTGCGAGGCCGCGTAGACGATCTCGGCACGCAGGTGGTCCGGTGCCCCGGTCAGTGGCTCGCCCAGCGACGGGTCCTGTGCGACGAGGTCGAGCACCTCGTGGATCAGCGACCCGTAACGCCTGAGCAGGTGCTGGATGCGAGCTTCGTGCACCCCGTACTGCTCGGCCAGGAGGTGCGACGAGTTCTTCAGCGCGGCGAAGCCCTCGGCGCCCAGCAGCGGGACGTCCTCGGTGACCGACGGCGGCACCTTGGCGTAGAGCCCGTGCACCGCGGCGTCGACGGCGTCCTTGGCCATGATGCGGTAGGTGGTGTACTTGCCGCCTGCCACAACCACCAGGCCCGGCACCGCATGCGAGACGGCGTGCTCGCGCGAGAGCTTCGACGTCGACTCCGACTCGCCCGACAGCAGCGGCCGCAGCCCGGCGTACACGCCCTCCACGTCGGCGTGGCTGAGGGGTTCCTCGAGCACCGTGTTGACGTGTTCGAGCAGGTAGTCGATGTCCGCCGCGCTCGCGGCCGGATGGGCCAGCCCGAGTGTCCAGTCCGTGTCGGTGGTGCCGATGATCCAGTGCCGGCCCCACGGGATGACGAACAGCACCGACTTCTCGGTGCGCAGGATCAGGCCGGCGTCACCACGGATCCGGTCGTACGGGACGACGAGATGGATGCCCTTGCTCGCCCGGACGTGGAACTGCCCGCGCTCACCGGCGAGGCTCTGGGTCTCGTCGGTCCACACCCCGGTGGCGTTGACGACCTGACGTGCGCGCACGCTGAACGTGCGGCCGGACTCGAGGTCGTGCACCTCCGCCCCGGTGACCCGCTCGCCCTCGCGCAGGAGCCCGACCACCCGTGCCCTGGACGCCACGTGCGCGCCGTAGGCCGCCGCCGTGCGCGCGACGAACATGGTGTGCCGGGCGTCGTCGACCTGCGCGTCGTAGTACTCCAGGGCGCCCACCAGGGCGTCCTTGCGCAGCGACGGGAAGACGCGGCGGGCGCCCCGCCGCGTCAGGTGCCGGTGGTGTGGCACACCCCGGGGCCGCCCGGACAGCAGCGCGAGCGTGTCGTAGAGCGCCACGCCCGCACCGGCGTAGGCCCGTTCCCACACGGCGTGCTTCAGCGGGTAGATGAACGGCACCGGCCGGACCAGGTGCGGAGCCAGCTTCTCGATGAGCAGGCCCCGCTCCTGCAGTGCCTCGGCGACGAGACGGAAATCCAGCATCTCGAGATAGCGCAGCCCACCGTGGATGAGCTTGCTCGACCTGCTTGACGTGCCCGACGCGAAGTCGCGGGCCTCGACGAGCCCGACGCTCAGGCCGCGGGTGACGGCGTCGAGGGCGGACCCGCTGCCCACGACACCGCCCCCGACGACCAGCACGTCGAGTTCGGTCGAACCCATTGCCTCCAGCGCAGCCTCACGGGCCTGCGGAGAGAGCGCAACCGATCTCATGGCTGTTTCCTCTCATCGTGATGACCCGGTTCCGGGCCGGGTCGTGCTCAGTCGACGTCAACCCAGTCCAGAGTCCTGGTCACCGCCTTCTTCCACTGTGCATACCCGGCGTCGCGCTGTTCTTCGCTCCACTGGGGCTGCCAGCGCTTCGACTCGTTCCAGTTGGAGCGCAGCTCGTCGGTGTTCTTCCAGAACCCGACTGCGAGGCCTGCCGCGTACGCCGCGCCCAGAGCCGTGGTCTCCGCGACGACGGGCCGGCTCACCGGCACGCCGAGCACGTCGGCCTGGATCTGCATGCACAGCTCGTTGGCGGTGACACCGCCGTCGACCTTGAGCACCTCCAAGTGCACGCCGGAGTCCTTCTCCATCGCCTCGGCCACGTCGCGGCTCTGGTAGCAGATGGCCTCGAGCGTGGCCCTGGCCAGGTGGGCGTTGGTGTTGTAGCGCGAAAGCCCGACGATCGCGCCGCGGGCGTCCGAGCGCCAGTACGGGGCGAACAGTCCGGAGAACGCGGGCACGAAGTACACGCCGCCGTTGTCCTCCACCTGCCGGGCCAGCGACTCGCTCTCCGAGGCGCCCGAGATGATGCCGAGCTGGTCGCGCAGCCACTGCACGGCCGACCCCGTGACGGCGATCGAGCCCTCGAGTGCGTACACCGGCCGGTCGTCGCTGAACTGGTAGCAGACGGTGGTGAGCAGCCCCGCCTTCGAGCGGACCAGCTCGGTGCCGGTGTTGAGCAGCATGAAGTTGCCGGTGCCGTAGGTGTTTTTCGCCTCTCCGGGCGCGAAGCACACCTGGCCGACGGTGGCGGCCTGCTGGTCACCGAGGTCGCCGGTGATCATGACCTCGCCGCGCAGAGGCCCCGTCAGCCGCGTCGTGCCGTAGCACTCGGGGCACGAGCTCGGCTTGATCTCGGGCAGCATCGACCGCGGGATGCCGAAGAAGCCGAGCAGCTCGTCGTCCCAGTCGAGCGTCTCGAGGTTCATCAGCATCGTGCGGCTGGCGTTCGTCGGGTCGGTGACGTGGACGCCGCCGTCCTCGCCACCCGTGAGGTTCCACATCACCCAGGTGTCGGTGTTCCCGAAGATCGCGTTGCCGCTCTCGGCGGCCTCCCGGGCGCCGTCGACGTTCTCGAGGATCCACTGGATCTTCCCGCCGGAGAAGTACGTGGCGGGCGGGAGACCCGCCTTCTGCCGGATGACGTCGCCCTTGCCCTCACGTTCGAGGGCGGAGGCGATGCGGTCGGTGCGCGTGTCCTGCCAGACGATCGCGTTGTAGAGCGGGCGCCCGTTCCGCTTGTCCCAGACGACGGTGGTCTCGCGCTGGTTGGTGATGCCTATCGACACGAGGTCCGACGCCTTGAGCCCGGTCTTGACGAGCGCGGTCTGAATCACCGATGACGTGCGCAATGAGATCTCGACGGGGTTGTGTTCCACCCAGCCGGCCTGCGGCAGAATCTGCTCGTGCTCGAGCTGGTGGCGCCCCACCTCGTTGCCCGAGTGATCGAAGATCATGAATCGGGTGCTGGTAGTGCCCTGGTCCAGGGCACCGACGAACTCGGCCATGAGTTCTCTCCGCTGTTGTAGGTGGGGCGTGGTTAGCGAGGCACGTCGCGGCCCACCGGGGTGGGCTCGTGTTCGGCGTCGGCGAAGACGATGAACCGGTTGATGCAGAGCTGGAACAGTGCACCACCGATCAGGCCGCCGATTATCGGTGCGACGATCGGTAACCACCAATATGGTGTGCCGTTCTGATCAGTCCAAGCACCGGCGTACCCCGTGATGTACGACGCGAGCCGGGGCCCGAAGTCACGGGCGGGGTTGATCGCGTAGCCGGCGTTGGCGCCCCACGCCATGCCGATCCCGACCACCAGGAGCCCGATGACCACCGGGACGAGGTTGGACAGCGGCGGGTTGTTGCGTGCGTTGACCAGCGCGAAGACCACGAAGACCAGGATCGCGGTACCGATGATCTGGTCGAAGAACGCGGTGGTGAGGCTGATGCCGGCTTCGCCGTTACCCGGGAGGGTGGAGAAGATGATCTGCGTCTTGTACGTGTGTCCCGGGTCGACCTTGTCGATCCAGTCGGCGTAGTTGAATCGGACGATGAGCGCCGCGACGAACGCCCCCGCGGTCTGCGCCACGATGTAGGGCACGACCTTCCGCCAGGGAAAGCCCTGGAACGCGGCCAGTGCGAGTGTCACGGCCGGATTGATGTGGCCGCCGCTGAGGCGACCTGCCACGTAGACGCCGAGGATCACGCCGATCCCCCAGGCCCAGGCGATGGAGTCGTGGTCTCCGAGGCCGGCTGCCACGACCTGCGCCACCACACCGGCGCCGAACAACAAGAGGATCATGGTGCCGAAGAACTCGGCCGCCAGCTCCCCGATGTACGAGTTCTTCGTCATCGAAGTCCTCCCTGGATGGGATACCGCTCGGACGGGCGGTGCCCGCACGCTAGAAACGCGTGTGACCTGCGGTCAACGGCCGTCGTTCGGCATCGTCGAACGCGCATTCGGACGAACATCACATGCCTCCGAGAAGGTGCACGGCTCACCCACCCGGACGGCCGTAGGGCGCGCCATCGTGTAGAGCCCGTCTTCTACGCGTCGATCGCCTGGTCGACGCGCCGTACAGTCGGCCCGTGCCGGGGTTCATCCAGTCCATCGAGCGGGCCGCGGCGGTGCTGCGGCTGCTCGGTAGCACGGACCGGCCGCTCGGGCTGAAAGAGATTGCGGCGGCCCTCGACCTCCCACGGCCAACCGCACACGGCATCGTCCGGACGCTGCGCGAGGTCGGGTTCGTCGAGCAGGACCTGGAGACCGCCCGCTACCAGCTCGGCCTGGCGTTGCGCCGGCTCGACAGTGGTGGATGGGACCTGCACGACCTGCGGGCCCGCGCCATGAACTGGGCGGATTCCCTGGCCGGGAGCACGGGGGAGGCCGTGCACCTCGGCGTCGTGTCGTCGGGATCGGTCCGGCTCGTCCACCACGTGTTCCGGCCGGACGGGTCGCCGCAGCGGATTCGGACGGGGGAGGAGTTCCCCCTGCACGCCACGGCGCTGGGCAAATGCCTGCTCGCATTCGCGCCGGTGGCCACGCCTCAGGCCCGGGAGCTCGACCTCCAGCGGTGGACCGGACGCACCTGCACCACCGTGGCGGCGCTGGAGGCGCATCTGGCGGTCGCCCGTCGCCGCGGCTGGGCGAGCGACACCGGCGAGTACGAGACGGGATTGGGCGGTGCGGCTGCACCGCTGCGGGCCAGCGGAGGGCTGGTGGTTGCGGCCATCGGAGTGGTCGGGCCGGTCGAGGAACTCTTCGGGCTGGGCGGTGAGTTGCGGCCGTGGATGCTCGAGCAGATGGTGGGTGCGGCGCGCGCCATCTCCGCTGCGTTGACGGAGGGGCGATGACACGGGCCGCGAGGACCGCGAGTAGTTCCCCCGGGCGCCGGTCCTCCTCGGCGGCCGCCGTCTCGGCGCGCGGAGCGGGGGAGCCGTGACCGAGCGAGTCGTCGCCGCGATCGACCAGGGCACCACATCCACCCGCTGCCTGCTGTTCAACCGCTCGGGGCGGATGCTCGCCGTCGCGCAGCGGGAGCACCGCCAGCACTACCCCCGGCCCGGTCTCGTGGAGCACGACGCCGCCGAGATATGGCGCAACGTCATGCGGGTCGTCCCGGCGGCCCTGCGCAACGCAGGCCTCACCCCGGACAACATCGTCGGACTCGGGATCGCGAACCAGCGCGAGACCACCGTCATCTGGAACCGGCATACCGGCACCCCGCTCGCACGCGCCATCACCTGGCAGGACACTCGCACGGACGGCATCGTCGCCCGTCTGGTCGAGCACGGGCACGCGAGTCTGATCAAGGACATCTGCGGGCTTCCCCCTGCCACGTATTTCTCGGGACCCCGACTGCGCTGGCTGCTCGACCACGTGCCCGGCGCCCGCGACGGCGCGGAGAAGGGCGACGTCCTGTTCGGCACGATGGAGAGCTGGCTCATCTGGTGGCTCACCGGCGGCCCCGACGGCGGCCGGCACGTCAGTGACGTCACCAACGCGAGCCGCACGATGCTGATGGACGTCCGCACGCTCGAGTGGTCCCAGAAGCTGCTGGACGTGCTCGCGGTGCCCCGGCAGATGCTTCCCGAGATTCGTCCCAACGCCGAGGTCTACGGCACCTGCACCGCCGTGCTGCCCGGCGTTCCGGTGGCCGGCGCGCTCGGTGACCAGCAGGCCGCCCTGGTCGGACAGGTGTGCTTCTCACCCGGTGAGATCAAGTGCACCTACGGCACGGGCGCGTTCCTGCTGATGAACACCGGGCCCCGGCTGGCCGAGTCGACCCACGGCTTGATCCCGACCATCGGGTATCTGCTCGGCGACAAGCCCGTCTACGCCCTGGAGGGCGCGATCGCGATGACCGGGTCGCTCGTGCAGTGGTTCCGCGACTCGCTCGGGATGATCGGCACGGCCGCCCAGATCGAGACGCTCGCGAGCTCCGTCCCCGACAACGGGGGCTGCTACATCGTCCCCGCGTTCTCCGGCCTGTACTCGCCGCGCTGGCACCCGGACGCGCGTGGCGTGATGGTGGGGCTCACGTCGTTCATCAACCGCGGCCACCTCGCCAGGGCGGTGCTCGAGGCCACGGGGTGGCAGACGCGCGAGGTGATCGACGCGATGAACGCAGACTCCGGCGTGCCGGTCACCCGGCTCAAGGTCGACGGCGGGATGACGGCGAACCATCTGCTGATGCAGTTCGTCGCCAACGTCCTCGACGTGCCCGTGGAGCGGCCGCTGGTGTCCGAGGCCGTCTCGCTGGGAGCCGCGTACGCGGCGGGACTCGCGGTCGGGCACTGGTCGGACCTGGAGGTGCTGCGCGGCAACTGGCACCGCGCGGCCGCATGGGAACCGGCGATGGACGAAGGCCTGCGCCGGCGCGAGCACGAGAACTGGGGCCGTGCGGTGAACCGCAGCTACGGCTGGGTGCAGACACCGGGCCCGGAGTGACTCGGAGGATCTTCGTGATCGCGGGGGTCAGTCGCGCGTGCCCGGCGGAAGGGTGGACCACACCGCATCGCTGCGCAGCACTTGCGCCAGCTCCTCGAGGTCGGCCACCACCAGGCGGGCGCCGTCCAGCTCGCCGGGCTCCGCGTACCCCCACGCCACCCCGATCGCGGGGATGCCGTGCTCGGCCGCGCCGTCGACGTCGTGGTGGCGGTCGCCGACCATCACCACGGGCTGACGTTCCGGGTCGACGCCCAGCCGCTCGATCACGGAGCCGACGACGGCGGCCTTGCCCACCCGGCCGCCCACGTGGTCGGCGCCACCGACGACCTCGAGGAACCCGGCGAGCCCGGTGCCGGCGACGATCTTGCGCGCCAGCTCCTCGGGCTTGGACGTGGCGACGGCCAGCTGCAGGCGCGCCTCGCGCAGGCGTTCGAGCAGGGCGGGCACACCGGGGTAGACCGGGGTGACCGTGGCGGCCACGGCGTCGTAGGACGACCGGTAGGCGGTGATGGCTGCGGAGGTCTGCTCGTCCGTCAGGCCGAGCTCCGGGAGTGCTGTCTCGAACGGCGGCCCGACGAGCCGGCGCAACGTCTCGGGGGGCGGCACCGGGAAGCCGACCTGTGTCAGTGCTGCGGCGAGGTGCTCGGTGATCGTGCGGGCGGAGTCGACCAGGGTGCCGTCGAGGTCGAGCAGGACAGTGCGCACCGACCTGAGACTACGGCCCCTGTGCATCAGACCCCGCAGCCGGAGGGTTCGAGCGCGCCGCCTGCGGCCACTCGCCGATCCCGGGGTGGCAGCGCGCTGCGGGGTGCGGTAGCCCTGTCCCGTGACCGACTCGGGAAAACTGATCATCGCCGCCGCACTGCGCGTGGAGGACGCCGTCGAGTCGGCGGTCAGGGCGGTCGCCCGCCTCCGCGGCCGCCGGCACCCCGTGATCATTCCCTTCATCGGCCACGGAACCACCCGGCGTGCTCGCGTGGGAGCCCGGCTGGTGCTCGGGCGCGAGGCCGTAGCGCCGTCGGTGCTGGAGGCCGCCGAAGGAGGGGACGCACCGACGCCGCAGTCGCGCCGGGCAGTGTTGCGGGCGAGCATCGCGCGGTTCCTGACGGCCGAGGTCCCGGACGCGGAGGTGACCCTCCACCTCCCGGGCGGTGACGTCGTCGTCCGCACCGACCGGGACGGGTACGTCGACCACGAGGTGGAACTGCCGGACGTCGATCCCGGCTGGCTGGAGGTCGGTCTCACCGGGCCCGCAGGGGCCGGCGCGACGGCGCGCGTGCTCATCACCGATCCCGAGGCCCGCATCGGCCTGGTCAGCGACGTGGACGACACGATCGTGCACACCGGGCTCACCCGCGGCCTGGAGTTCCTGCGTGTCACGTTGCTCACCGACGTCAGCGAGCGCACGCCGCTGCCCGGCGCAGCGGCCCTCTACCGGGCTCTCGTGACCCCGCCTGCGGACGAGCCCGCGCGGCCCGTCTTCTACGTGTCCACGAGCCCGTGGAACCTGCACGAGATGCTCCTGCAGTTCGTGGGGCTTCGCGGTTTCCCGCTCGGTCCGCTGCTGCTCACCGACTGGGGCCCGTCCCACACCGGGCTGTTCCGGATCGGGGCGCAGGCCCACAAGCTCGGGCTGGTGCGGCGGCTGCTCGACGAGCACCCGCACCTGCGGCTCATTCTCATCGGCGACAGCGGGCAGGAGGACCCCGAGATCTACGCGACGATCGCACGGGCCATCCCGCAGCGGGTTGCCGCGGTGTACATCCGCCGCACCACGGGAGCCGATCCGGTGCGCATCCGGCAGGTCGACACGCTCGCCGCCGAGATCACCGCAGCCGGTGTGCCGATGCTGGCGGTGGACGACAGCGCGCAGATCGCAGCACATGCCGCGGCACTCGGACTGCTCGACGAGGACGCGGTGGCCACGGTCCGTGCCGAGCTCGCGCACTGAGCCGCGAGGCCCTGACGCTCGTCGCGGCTCAGGTGTCCGCGTCGTACAGGGAGCTCTGCGGCGTCGCCACCGTGAGCTCGACCAGGTCGAACACCCGCATCCACCCGGTCACCGTGGCCGCGCACGTCAGCGGCCGCCCGGTCTCCACCCGGCGCTCGCGCAGCCACACCGTGCACCCGGGGTCGGCCAGCTCCACCCGCCAGCCGGAACTGCCGTCCGCAAACTGCTCGGACGAGACGCCGACGAGTTTCAGCGCGTCGACGCCCGTGGCTCCGGTGGCCGCGACGGCGTGGTGCTGCGCGGCCTGGACGGCTGGAGGTAGCGACGAGCGTCCGCGCACCCACAGCGCATCCAGCCGCCCCGCGGCGTAGTCGCGCAGGACCGCGGGCGCCTCGCTCGGGCTCGGCCCGCCGAGCACGAAACCGTGGGGGAGCAGCACCAGTGCCGGGGCGAAGCGGCAGCCGCCGATGTGACTGCACTCCCAGACGTGCTCGGGGTCGGCGGCGACCATCGCGGCTGCGACGGGGCGTCCCCGCACGGCGCAGCAGGTGTCGTGCCGGCCGTGGGTGCAGACGAGGGCCATCGGACCGGCGTACGGCTCTCCCGGGGCGTGCACGGCCGTGACCAGCTCCGACTCGTCGACGAACGTGCCCGTGCGGATCGACTCGTGCCCGGGGCGGGAGTCGACGCGGAACCAGCGGCGCACCGCGCCGGGGAGAGGCATTCCTTCGGCCGCGGCGTTCCGCGCGGCGCGGCCCGGCCTGCGGATGAGCACCACACGACCCTTCTCCGCCGTGGACCAGGCCGAGATGGCCGCCACCGCGGCCGAGTGGATCCCCGACTGCGCGAGCGGGATCCGGCCCCAAGGCCCTGGGTGCTCGATCAGGAACCAGAGGTCGGCAGGTGGTGCGCTGCCTTCCCGCGGGTCCTGGGCGGCGTCGGCGACGTACGAGCAGCGAGGCCATGGCACGGCCGGGGTCATTCGTGAGTGGCCGGCACCAGCACACCCTCCCGAAGCAAGCGGCGCACCAAGACGACCTGGTCGGCCTCGTCCATGCCCGGGAGGCTACCCACGGTGCAGGTTCCCCCGCTCGTCAGCGCACGCACCGCGGCCTCGGTGGCGGCCGGCAGTGTGATCTGCCGATCGGGCAGGGCGAGCAGGACGTGCTCGCCCTGGTGAACGAGCCGGTACCGCAGGCCCGCGCGGCGGCGCACCCCGTCGCCGGCGGCGAGGTGCTCGACGAACGTAGCCACGGCCACCGGCCGCACCGGCTCCGGCCGACCACCCGTCCAGACCCGGCCGCGTACGCGGCGGGCCACGTCGTCGGCGCTCACCCGGTCCAGGGCGGCGACGAGGGCCGCGCGGACCGCGTCGATGTGCGGGCCGAGCTGCGCGGGATCGGCGACGTCGATGCCCAGAGGGAGCGATCCCCGCAGCTGCTCGTCGTGCGCGACGAGGGCGGTCAGGGCCTCCACCAGCGCGAACCGGGTGACGACGTGGACGCCGACCGTCAGGTGCGCCGACACGTCGCCCAGCGCGGTGGCGGCGTGCAGCCATCCTCGCGGCAGGTACATCACGTCGCCGGGTTCCATCACCGTGTCGATCGCGGGGGTGTCGTCTCGCGCCCGAGCGGCCACCGCCGTCGCGTGGGCGTTCCATGGCTGGTCACGCAAGGGATCAGGATGCACTGGTGCGTGCACGGTCCAGTGCTTGCGCCCGGCGAGCTGCAGCACGAACACGTCGTGCACGTCGTAATGAGCCGAGAACCCGCGCGAGGACGGCGGCGTCACGTAGGCGTTGGCCTGGACCGGGTGCCCGAGCTCCGCGGACAGCGCCACGGCGAAGTCGATCACCGCAGGCCACGTGCGGTGCAACGCCTGCAGCACCACGGTGGTGCCCTCGGCGAAGAGCGCCGCCACCTTGTCGTCATGGACCTGGTCGCCGATCTCCGCGCCCACCCCGCCCGCGCCGGTGAACGAGCTGGAGTCGACCACCGACCCGTTGCGCGCCAGGCGCAGGAAGGGCGTGCGCAGGCCACGCCGGGAGAGCAGCTCGTCCACACCGTCCAGATCCAGCAGGTCGCGGAAGGCGTCGGCGTCCGCGCCGCGGACGAGCCGCGGCGCCCGGCCCCAGTGCCGGGCGCCGAACTCGGCGGCGTCCAGGCCCGTGACGCGGGCGAGAGCGGTGTGTCGTGGCGGTGCCGGTGCCGGGCACCCCGTCATGGGCTGCCCGGCACCACCCCCCGCAGGTCCGGTGACCTCAGCGGGCACCGCTGTCCGCTCCGCCGTCCGCTCCGCCGTCGTGCACGCCGGGGGTGCCGCCGCCTGCTCCGGAGTCGGCCGGGCCTTCGGCGCCGGAGTCGGCTCCGCCATCGGCGCCGCCGTCATGGACGCCGGGGGTGCCGCCGCCTGCTCCGGAGTCGGCCGGGCCTTCGGCGCCGGAGTCGGCTCCGCCGTCCGCGCCGCCGTCATGGACGCCGGGGGTGCCGCCGCCTGCTCCGGAGTCGGCCGGGCCCTCTGCCCCGGAGTCCGCTCCGCCGTCCGCGCCGCCATCCGCTCCGCCGTCGTGCACGCCGGGGGTGCCGCCGCCTGCTCCGGAGTCGGCCGGCCCTTCGGTCCCGCCGCCGGCTGTGGTCATCATGTCGTCGTCGTCGAGCGCCATCGAGCTCCTCCTCTGCTGGTGCGTCACCACAGCGATGACGGGCGAGGACTACCCCCTCTCTGCGGTTTTAGGCGACGTGCCCACCTTCGGGCCGGGTGACGCATAACGCATCGGCCCCGATGCCCTTGGGTAATGCGTCGGTAATGCCGATCAGAGGGTGTGGAGGATCAGGTGCTGCAGATCAGCGGGGCGACCTGGGCGGCGACGATCGGGTTGGTCGTCGTGCTTCTCGCGATCGACCTCGTGCTGTCGGGGATACGCCCACACCGCGTGGGGTTCCGCGAGGCCACGGCGTGGTCCGTGTTCTACGTCGCTGTCGCCGTCGTCTTCGGCGTGTGGTTCGGCATGACCTACGGGGGCGACGCGGGCACCCAGTTCTTCGCCGGCTACATCGTCGAGAAGAGTCTCTCGGTCGACAACCTGTTCGTCTTCGTGATCATCATGACGACCTTCGCGGTGCCGGAGGAGTATCAGCACAAGGTCCTGACCTTCGGCATCGTGCTGGCGCTGATCATGCGCGCCATCTTCATCGCGCTCGGCGCCACGCTGCTGTCGCTGTTCTCGTTCATGTTCCTGGTGTTCGGGCTGCTGCTCATCTACACGGCCGTCCAGCTGTTCCGGCACCGCAACGAGGACCCGGACGTCGAGGACAACGCGGTGGTCCGCGGCGCGCGGCGGGTCCTGCCGATCACCACCGAGTACGTCGACGGCCGGATCATCACGAAGGTCGACGGCCGCCGCGTGCTGACCCCGCTGTTCGTCGTGCTCATCGCGATCGGCAGCATCGACCTGCTGTTCGCGCTCGACTCGATTCCCGCGGTGTTCGGCGTGACCGCGGAGCCCTACATCGTCTTCGTGGCCAACGCCTTTGCGCTTCTCGGCCTGCGCGCGCTGTTCTTCCTGGTGAAGGGGCTACTCGACCGGCTGGTGTACCTGTCGACCGGCTTGTCGATCATCCTGGCCTTCATCGGGGTCAAGCTGATCCTGCACTGGGCGCACGAGGACGTGAGCCCGGGCGTCCCGGAGATCTCCACAGCGGTGAGCCTGGTGGTGATCGTGGCGGTGCTCGTCGTGGTCACGGTCGCGAGCCTCATCAGGACCAAGGGCGACCCGACCATGAAGGCGCACGCCGGCTCGTTGCGCGCCCACAGGCAGACGGCCTCGGAGCCGGGGCGAAGCGAGACCTGAGCCGCGCCGCCATCGCCGGCAGGCCTCAGGGCGTCGGCAGCCCGGCGCCGCCCAGGGGACGAAGATCCACCAGCTCCGGCGGGCCGGCCAGCAGTTCGAGCACCTCACCGATCCCGACCTCGCCGAGGTCGGACGACAGGGCCCGGTCGGATGCCGCCTCGTCGGCCCACACCTCCGTGACCCAGACGGTGTCGGGCTCGTCGGCGGAGAGGTTGATCAGGTACAGCTCGCAGCCCGGTGTATCGCGCAGGCTGGTGGCCACCCGGAGCAGGGTGTCGGCCAGCGCGGCCCCCCGGCCCGGCTGTGCCACCATCCGCACGTACCGGCCGATGCGTTCCGGCTGCTGCTCCGCTGTCATCGCACGACCGTAGCGGCGCCGTGGCGGAAGGACAGGCCCGGGTCGGATCACCGTGGATCATGTGCCGGTCCGGGATCGTCGCCCGGTCCGCCAGGTTCGTGGGGGGCGGGCGGCACCCGCTACCCGAGGTAGGGCGGCACCGGGGCCGTCCATTGGCCCCAGATGTTGCGGTCGCGCAGCGCGGTGGCCTCGTCGGCGTCAGGGGAGTCGAGGAGGTGGCGGAAGAGCCGGGCGCGCTCCTTTCCGTGGGCGAAGAGCCTGTGGATCAACCCTGGGGAACGCACGAGCTTGGACTCCCAGTCCAGTCCCGAGGCCACGGCGTCGCTCATCGTGATGACGCGGATCTTGATGGGGCGGTATCGGGTGAGCGCGCGTGCGGTGAGCAGGCGCTCCTGGATGAGCTTGTTGACGTGCCCGATGGTGAAGATCTCCTGCTGGTAGGAGATGTTCGCGGACAGCTCGGTGCGCCGGTCGCGGATCGCGTCCACCGCCATGGGCACGCCGCTGCGCTGGTCGGGGTCGATCTGGATCACCCAGAGCTCCTCCGGGGGCGGCCCGTCGGGGCCCTGCGGTGCGACGGGCCGTCCGGCGTCCACGAGTTCCCGGATCGGTGGGTTCTGCGCGTAGACGCCGTCCCAGTACACGTCCTCGCCAACGCGCACGGCGCGGAACAGGGTGGGCACGGCCGAGGAGGCCAGGATCACCGTGCCGGCGATCCGGTCGGCGGGGTAGCCGTTCACGACGTGGCTGCGGAACACGCGGAACCGGCCGCTGAGGACGTCGGTGGCGCCGATCAGAAGCCGTGGTCCTGACGGGTCGAGCGCGTCCGGGTGGATGTCGTCGAACGGAACGTGCCGCTCCAGTAACTGCAGGAACTGCTGGCGCGCGTCGAACGGAATGTTGTACGGGCTGAACTCGACGGTGATGCCGAGCTCGGCGACGGTGCGGACCGACGCGACCGTCACGGCTTGGAGCAGGTTCTCGTAGAAGCCGTGTGTGGTGTTGTCCTCCCAGAAGTCCTCGAGTCGCCTGATGCCGTCCTCCGGCCGGTGGGTCAGGAGGCCGTACCAGGCGAGGAGCGCACACACGGCGCCCCCCGACGTGCCGCTGAGTGCGCGGATCTCGACGCTGCGGTCGGCCAGGAGTTCGGTGAGCACCCCGGCGGTGAACGCCGTCTGGCTTCCTCCGCCCTGGCACGCCACCACGACCCGGCGGCGTTGCTCGTGGGGCTCGTTCTCGGTCATGAGGGGCCTTGCCTTTCACGACGCCTTGTGCGGGCACGCCTCGCAGTTCATGCCTGTCGACCGGACGAATGGTCCGGATGATGCGGATCGGTCCAGGAATGACGCGTCGGTCCGCTCGGGCTGTAGTCGGGGGATCAGCGGCAATAAGCATTGCACACGACCGAGCCCCGAGGTTTTCGGAGAAATCCGCAAGTCGCCCAGAGTGGAAGGTTCTCTGCGGACGCGAATGAATCGCTCGAACTGCGCCCTGAAGAGGGGCTCGTCGAGGACGACGCCTTTCGGGGGTGCCGTCTACTCGAACTCGTCGAGGAAGCCGAGCACGCGCTGCTTGACGAGCGCCGTGGCGCTTTCGTCGTAGGAAGGCAGGCTGTCGTCGGTGAACAGGTGGCCGTCACCCGGGTACAGGAAGAGCTCCGCGCTCTCCACCGCGTCGACGAGATCGCTGGCGATGTCGAGGTCGCCCCAGTCGTCGGCGTCCATGGTGTGGATCTGGAGCGGAAGGCCCGTGGGCCACCGGCCCCCGAATTCGGACGCAGGTGCGCAGCTGTGGAAGAACAGCGCGCCCTTCGCGCCCGGACGCGTCTGCGCCAGCATCTGCGCAGGCATCACACCGAGCGAGAACCCGGCGTAGACGACGTCGCTGGGCAGGTTCTCGGCGGCGAGCCGGCCGCGCTCGATGATGGTGGGGAAGCCGACCTGCTCGGCATGGCCGACACCATCGGCCAGCTCGGTGAAGGTTCTGCCCTCGTAGAGATCCGGGGTGTGCACGACATGTCCGGCGGCGCGGAGCGCTTCGGCGAACGAGAGGCACCCCGCCGTGAGGCCCTGGGCATGGTGGAAGAGCAGTACCTCGGCCATGGGTGGCACCCTAGCGCCGGCCCCCGACAAAGATCGGATCCCAGGAGGAACGCGCGGTTCCCGGCATGTCGGTCGTCGTTGCGTCAGCGCCCCGGAGCGCGCGTCTTCACCTCTTGGAGCACCCAGCCGTTGCCGTCCGGGTCGGCGAACGCGGCGAACGAGCCGTAGTCGCTCCGCTTCGGATCGGGGCCGCTCACCCGGTACTTGGTGCCGAGGTGATGGAAGATTCCCCCTGCGTCGTGGAAGACCTCACCCACGTCGACGCCGCGGTCGACGAGATCGGCGCAGGCCGCCTCGATGTCGGTGACCACGAGATGCAGGCCCTGCAGGGAGCCCGGCTCTGCCGAGCTGATCCCGTTGCCGATGATGATCGCGCATTCCGAGCCGGGCGGCGTGAATTGCACCACCCGGAAGTCGTCATCGGCGACGTGGTCGATATCCAGCCGGAACCCCAGCGTCCCGTAGAAGTGCTTCGCCCGATCGACGTCGGAAACGGGCACCACCAGGACCTCGAGTTTCATCTCCACGATTTCACGTCCTTCGTCATGTTCTGCAGTGGGTGAGCTCGTCGGGGCAGCGCAATTCCGCTCTCGGAGACCGACTATGCCTGGCCGATCGGCCGATCACTCCACGGATCCGGCCAAAAACCCACCCGATCCCGCCTGTTCCGAACGGGTCCGGGCCATCAGGCGTCGTAATCGAGGAATCCGCGGCCGGCGGCTACTCCCCGGTGAGCCCGTCCACCGACTCCCGCAGGAGATCGGCGTGGCCGTTGTGCCGCGCGTACTCCTCGATCAGGTGGACCAGGATCCAGCGCAGGGTCGGTGGCTCGCCGTGCCAGTGCTCGGGCGGCGTGCGCCGGGCCGGCTGGTCCAGGCCGCCGTCGGCGAGCGCCTCGGCGACCAGGGTGCGGGAGCGGGTCACGGCGTCCCGCCAGAGTGCGAAGAGCTGCTCGGGTGAGTCCTCGGCGGCCGAGTGCCAGTCCCAGTCGGGGTCGGCCTTCCAATCCACCGTGTCCCACGGGGGCGGCATGTCTCGCCCGTACAGCCACCGGGTGCACCAATGGTCCTCGACGAACGCCAGGTGCTTGACCATCCCGCCCAGGGTCATCGACGAGACGCCGACCGTTGCCGCGAGCCCGGCCGCATCCAACCCCGCGCACTTCCATTCCAGGGTGGCGCGATGGAAGTCAAGGAAGCCGAGGAGCGTGGCGGTCTCGTCGCCTGCGAGGGGCGGTTCCGGGCGACCCTGCTCGTCGAGGTTGATCACGGCGGTGAGCCTACGGACGATGCTCGCTGGGCCGGGTGCCTCGGGGAGCGGAGAACCCACCACCACACGACGAGCGGCCCGGTCGGCCGGTAGGACCGGACGAACGGGCCGCTGGTCCAGCGGGCGGCGGAGCGGCGGCGTGCGGTGACCATGAGGCTCTCGGCCTCAGTCGTCGGTGCGCGTGCCCGGGCCCATGTCCTTGATGTCGTCGTAGGTCGTCTTGCCGGGTGCCGAGGCGGGCGCGTACAGCAGGCGGACCACACCGGTGGGGAACGTGTCGGACTTCAGCAGACTCAGGTGGTAGCGGACGTCCCCGTCGTCGAAGAGTCGCCTGCCGTTCCGCGCTGCCACGGGGTGCACCAGCAGACGCAGCTCGTCGATGAGTCCCGCCGCCAGGAGCTGTTGCACCACCGAGATGGAGCCGGGAATCAGGATGCTCTCGACGGATGGGTCGGCCTTGAGTGCCCGTACGGCCTCGACGAGATCGCCGTCGAGCAGCTCGGTGTTGCGCCAGGTGGACTCCAGCGGCTTGCGTGAGACGACGATCTTGCGCCGGTCCCCGAGCGACTTGGCGAACGTCGCATCGTCCTCGCCTGCGGCCTCGCGGTCCGGCCACGCGCCGGCGAAGCTGTCGTAGGTGACGCGGCCGAGCAGCAGGACATCGGCCGGGGCGTAGTCCTCGCTCACGGCGCGGCCCATGTTCTCGTCGAAGTAGGGGAAGTGCCAGTCCTCGGCGATCTCGGCCACGCCGTCGAGGGAGATGAAGAGGGTGGAGACGATGTCGGCCATCGGGGTGGTCCCTTCGGTGTCGTTGTCGCTACCGGTTAGACCACCGCGCGTGGAGAACTCATCGCTCCACGACCGGCGTGTCATCCCCGGCCGATGACCTTGATCGTGTCGACCGTCAGCATCGGCACCGTCGTGCTCCCGCCGATCTGCGTGCTGTACGACATCGAACCCGCCACGGTGACCTCGGCCCTGAACAGATCATCGTTCACGACGTCTCGCAGGGCAGCCGCCTCGCCGCTCAGCATCGTGTTCGTGTCGAAGGCATAGGCGTTGCCGGGGTGATCGACGCTGTCCACGCTTGCGCGGAACGTGTCATTGCCGGTGGCGGCGTCGAATTGCGTGACGCGCCCGTACACGATGATGCGCTCGCCCTCGTAGGCGTCGGGGTCCTTCACGATGAGCTGCCAATCGCGGGTGTTGATCACACGATGCGGCACCAGCGGTACAGCGGAGACCGCGCTATCGGCCGCCCTGGAACTCGGCCTTGCACCATTGATCGCAGTGCCGAACAGCGCCGCGAGGAGCAGCACGGCGGCCCCGGCGACCCACGGCCACTTCTTGCGCTTCCTCGGTGGCTGCGGTTGGTAGGGCCGCTGCGCGTACGGATGCTGCGGCGGAGGCCAGCCCTGCCCATACGCGGGCTGCTGGGGCCAACCCCCATGCGGCGACTGCCGGCTCCATCCCGGGGGCGGAGACTGCCAACCCTGTTCAGGCTGCTGTGGAGGCCGGCCCGGCCCACCCTGCGTCATCAGGTCCCCCTCCGGGCGCCCTCGACGGCCAGGACGCTGCTTGTTCACTTCGTCCCGAATGCGTGGCTGTTACTCGATCCTCAGCGCGTCAGCGGTTTCGCTAACGTCATCGCGCGTTCGTCCACTGGAGACGCCGACGAGGAGCCCGTCCATGATCAGGCCGGCCGATATCCGTAGCTACGCGATGGCGCTGCCGGACGTCGTGGAGAAGCCACACTTCCGCCTGCCCGGCTTTCGGGTTGCGGACAAGCTCCTCGCCCACCTGGAGAGGGGCGATGCGCACGCGATCGTGTGTGTCGGGCAGGCGGAGGCCGAGACGGCGGCTGCCGATCAGCCGGACGTCTACGAGGAGGTGTGGCGCAGCGGTCGGATCTTCGTCGGCCTCCGCGTCGACCTGGCGAAGGTCACCGAGAAGCGCATGCAGGAGCTGATCGAGCACGCCTGGCGCAACCGGGCGCCGAATCGCCTGATCGCCGAGTACGACAGCCGCTGAGGCCTCGCCGGCGGCGGCTGCCGTCAGATCGCGCCGGTGGCTCGGAGTCGTGTCCGGTGGATAGGTTCCGACAGTGGATCTACCGATGGCCGCACCTTCGATCCGGGCCATGGCCGATCTGGCTACGCCCATGTCCATACGCGTGGCCGCGACGCTCAGCCTCGTGGAGCGCACGGGGAGCGCGGGAGCAACAGCGGAGCAACTCGCTTCCGAGACCGGAACTGCGGCCCCCGCCTTACGCCGCTTGCTCGATCACCTGGTCACGATCGGTGTCTTCGACCGCGAGGCGGAGTCCGGCCGGTATCGACCTACGAATCTCGGCGCTGAGTTGAGTGAGGACGCCCCGGAAGGGATCAAGCCCTTACTCGACATCAACAGCGCTGGTGGGCGCGCCGAACTGGGCTTCGTCGAACTGCTCGGGACGATCACCACCGGTACTCCGGGCTACGTGCAGCGATACGCGCGTGACTTCTGGGCGGACCTCGACGCCAGCCTGGAGTTGCGACGCTCGTTCGACGCTCAGATGAATTGGCGATTCCGGCTGCAGGCGACGCAGATCGCTGAACGTTTCGACTGGAGTCGGTTCTCCGAGATCCTCGACGTCGGCGGAGGTGACGGCACCGTGCTCGCGGCAATCCTGCGCGCCCATCCCGACCTTCGCGGACGAGTCCTGGATCTGTCTCCGACGGCCGCCGCTGCGACCGACAGATTGGCGGTAGCCGGACTCGATGATCGGGCCGGCGCCGTTTCCGGCAGCTTCTTCGACCCTCTGCCCGTGGGGGCCGACGCCTATCTTCTGTCCGACATCCTGCACGACTGGGACGACGACCACGCCCGCAAGATCCTCGACGGGTGTCGTCGGGCCGCGGCTCCGGACGGCACCGTGGTGGTGATCGAGCCGGTGCGAGGGCAGGGGGTCGGCACTGCGATGGACCTGTTCATGCTGATGTGCTTCGGCGGCCGCGAACGGACGGTCGACGAGCTGGCCGAGCTGGGCGCCGACTGCGGACTCATGCTCCACGGCTCGGGTCCGGTGGCAGATGGGCGAACGGCGTTGGAGTTCGGAATCGCACCCCACATGGCCGACGAACCCGGCTGACGAACATGGTCGTTCCGAGTCGCCCCGCAGCGTCAGGGTCGTCGAGCGGATCCGGTGGGGAGGTGCTCGCGGCGCCAGCTGCTCGGCTTCATCCCGTACTGGCGCCGGAACGCCCGCTCGAACGTCCTGAGGTTGAGGATCCCGACAGCCGCGGCGACGTCCTGCATCCCGAGGTGGGCGTACCGCGGGTCGGACAGCATCGCCCGGGCTTCGACCAGCCGTTGCTCGCGAAGGTAGGCACCGGGGGTGGTCCCGATCCGTTCGAACAGCGTGTGGGCATGGCGGACCGACACGTGGTGCCGCCGCGCCAGCTCGGCGACCCGCAGCCCCGGGTCGGCCAGGTGTTCACGGATGTGCATCTGCATCATCTCGAGCAACACCTCTCCGGGGCCGTCCCCACCCGGCACGGAGGGGGTGACGTCCCGCAGCACCATCGCCAGCAGGTCGATCGCGGCACAACCGGCGTCCAGCCGCTGCGTCGCGGTGAGGTCCTCGGCGACCTCGAACAGCCGACCGAGGTAGCCGGACAGCACCCGCATGGCAGGCGCCGCCGGATCCACGCTGCGCGCACAGCCTTCGGTGATCTCGGCGGCACGGATCGGGAGCAGCTCGCGTGGGAAACGCAGGGTCAGGCTCCGGGTCTCGGCCGCCGACATCCGTTCGTAGGCGCTACGCGTCTCTTTCAGCACTCCTGTGCCGACCGCCAGCTGCGCGAAGCGGCCGTGCTGATGGTGGCTGCTCTCACCGGCTATCTGTACGCAGAACAGCATCAGGTTGTCTTCCGACGCCCTCGCCGCCATCCGCTCCGTCCTGAATATCCGTAGCGGCCCTCCCCAGTGCGACCGGCAGAGCGTGCCGGCCTCGCCCAGTTCCTGGAACGCCACCCGCCCGCGGAAATCCGGACGCGTCCGCGCGATCCTCGACAAGAGGAACTCACCGGCGACGTCTTCCAACTCCTCACCGCAGAAGTCGACAATCTGCACGGCCATGAGGCTAGTTCCGGGCCATCCGCCGAGGTGGGAGAACTACGAGTGCTCTTAGTACCTGCCTCGTTCCTGTAGATCGGTCGGGCACCGGGCGGCGAGTGGCCCTGACCGCCGGCCGGTGACGGTGGCGCGACCGGAGTGGGCCGCCCGGATCAGTGCGTCGCCGACTCCGACTCCGACGCGGCGGGCGCCCGGCCGGCGAGCACCCCGCCGGCGATGCGGTGGGCGTTGGCCATCACGGTCAGCGTGAACGTGGTCGATGGCACCGACGGCAGCACCGACCCGTCCACGAGGTGCACGCGGTCCCAGTACGGCAGCCGGCCCCAGATGTCGGTCGCCGTCGTCGCCGCCGGCCCGTTGCGGTGGGGGAACGCCCCGCCGAAGTGGTAGCTCTTCCCCGCTCCCGACAGGGTCACGTGCGTCAGCAGCGGCCACAGGTCCAGGCGGGGCGCCGCGCGCACCAGCCGGCGCAGCGCCCGGCCGAGCAGCTCCGGGCGCTCCGCCGACTCGTCGCGGCCGAGCTCCAGCTCCGGCAGGCCGCCCGAGGCGCCGGGACGGGAGACCACGGTGATCGGAGGCGAGGCCCAGGACGGGAGGTAGCCGAAACCCACCGACAGCCGGCGCAGCGACTCGCGGGCCACCGGAGCCGCCCACCGTCGCCGCAGGGGCCCGGGCAGTGCGTCGGAGATCGCCGGGTTGTACGGGTAGCAGTGGATCTGGGAGGTCGTGTACCCCTCGTCGTCGAAGTGAAGCAGCACGTTGAACTGGTTGAGGGTGAAGTCCCGGACGCCCGGGCCGCGAGGGTCCGCGACCGGCCGCACGGAGAGCAACGGCACGGTGTACTGGACCGACTCCGCGAGCTCCAGGCGCCGGGGCGGTGCGGCCAGCGACCCGAGGACCAGCCGCGTCGTGCCCAGCCCGCCCGCGCCGACGAACAGGCGGTCGGCACGGAACTCCGAGCGCTGCCCGGTCCGCACGTCACGGCAGGAAGCGACGGCCTGGCCGCACTCCTGCCCGATGCGCTCCACGAGCAGCCCGTCCAGCACCCGCACGCCGGGGCGGGCCCGTGCCCGGTCCATCGTCTGGGCGGCGCTGTATATCAGCTGGTAGGGGCACCCGCTCATGCACAGGCCGCAGCGGACGCACTCGCGCGCGCGAAACGCCAGCCGGGCCCGCCCGACGGTGACCCCGCGCGCCCGCAGCGCGTCGCGGTGCCGCTCGTAGCGGCGCAGCACGGCCGCGGCGCGGGGACCGAGCGGTGGCAGTCCGCTCGTGGGCCGCAGCAGCGGGAAGAGCTCCGCGAGGTCGTCGTCCTCCCCGGCCAGGGGGACTTCGCCGAGCACCGCCCGGTAGTGCGGCTCCATGTCCTCCCAGGAGACCGGCCAGCGGTCGAAGGTGCTGCGGGAGAAGGGCATGACCTGGGCGCCCCACACGGTCGAGAAGCCACCGTAGGCCGACGACGCGACGTGGAGGTTGGTCCCCGGAGTGCCGCTGATCCCGCGGAGCTGCCCCAGGTCGCGAAACGGGTACGCGGAGCCGAAGGTGCGCTTCTGCGGAACGGCGGTCAGCCGATCGCTCCGTGGCGCTCGCGCGGTGACGACGTCGAGGTCGCGCGGCTGCCAGTCCGCCGGGTCAGCGGAAGCCAGCCGGTCGCGGGCGGCGCGGCGTTCCTCCTCCAGCCGGCCGCCCAGGTCCAGCACAGTGACCTGCTGGCCCGGGTGCTCGGAGAGGGCAAGAGCGACCGCCGCTGCGGAGGGGCCGGAGCCGACGACGAGGTGGGTGCCCCGTGGGCTCACCGCGGTTCGAGACCGGTGGTGAGCGACACCGGCAGCCGGCCGAGGCGCAGCTCCAGCTTGCCTTGCAGGTGACCGACGCCGGCCGCCCCGATCCCGGCCACGATCGCCGCCGCCTGTCGAAGCGCATCCGTGTCCCCGCGGAGGGCACGCAGCAGCTTGCGCACCACGCTCGCCGCCATCCGGCGGGCGAACTGTAGTTCGGCGGTGATGTTGCCGGCGTCGCCCATGTCGTGGAACGCGCGGACCTTGCTGCGGTTGATCCAGTAACAGCGCCGCCAGAAGTAGCTCCAGGTGAGCCGCTCGGCGTGGACGACGTGGGAGATCTGCGCCTTCGGCTCGTAGAGGACCGCCGCGGAACCGTAGTCAGCCGCGACACGGTGGGAGAGGTCCATGTCGTCGTGCTTGTCGGAGTGGAAGCCGCCCACGGACCACAGGGCGCCGGTGCGCACGGACATACTCGCACCGATCAGGTGCCGGACCGGGGCCAGCTGGTCGGGCAGGCCCTCGTAGTGGCAGCCGAACACCCAGTCGAACTCGTGCGGGAACCAGCCGGGCCGCTCGATCCGGTGGTTCGGCAAGGGAGCACCACCGACCGCGACCGCCCCGGGGTGGTCGCGGTAGACCCGCAGCAGCGTTTCCAACCAGGTGGGCGTGGCGTCGGCGTCGTCGTCGAGGAAGGCAACGATGTCGGCGTCGACCTGCTCGACGGCGGTGTTACGTGCCGAGCCCAGCCGTCCGGCGAAGCGGTTGCGCAGCACGCGCACGGTCGGCTGCTCGGTGGCCCCGGCGCCCCACCGCTCCACGCAGCGCTCGTACAGCTCCTCGTTGTGGTCGACGCACACGAGAATCTGGCCTGGCACGGTCGACTGCTCCTGCACCGAGGCCACCGCGCGGCACAGCATGTCCCAGCGGTCCTCGGTGTAGGCACAGATGACGACGTCGGCGGACAAGTCGGAGGTCGGTCGTGCCATCGACATACAGCCTCTCGAAGTGGTGGTACGGGGAGGAGTGGACGCGCGCCGCCTCGCCGCTGTGTTTCAGGCGTGATTTCGCGGAAATTAGCAGTTGGGGAGGTGGACGAAGGGCAACGAATCCGTCCGTCCGCCGACCGTTGCCGAGCGTCCATCCAATCGGGGGACCGCCGTGCCGGTACGTGACGACGACGTCCGCGGCGTCAGGCTCGGCCCCGCCGGTGCGACAGCGACCCGTAGATCGTCGGCGCCATCCGGGGCAGACCGCGAGATGGGAACGTCTCCGTTGGGTCGATTTGTCAGGCTGCGCGATCACGCAGTGAATGCTGACGGGACGGGATTCGCAGACGTGGTGACCCGTGGTCAGCTCCCGCACCCGCTCGGAGTCGGCCTGGCCCATCGTGGCCTCCACAACGGCGCCGACGATCGCACTTGGCGATCTCGGTCGCGGACGGCAGGCCTACGAGGGTGGGTAGGGCACCCGCGTCGTGTTCCGTGAACAAAAGACGCGGGCGACACCGTCGTCATCACCGAGCTCGGTAGGCGATCAGCGCTTCCGGTCGGGTCGGGTGGCCTCGTTCGATTCGGGTGATGTGCTGCGGGTGCCGGAGCGGGACGGTCATTCGTTGTCCTCGATCCGGGCTGCAAGGACGAGGTGGAGGCGAGCATGCCTGAGACGGCGGACCGCTACGCCTCGCCAGACGGCCTGCAGGGTTCGGAGGGCGCGTTCTCGCTGTGCACGTTCGGCTACGTGGATGCCCTGGCCGGCGTAGGCCGGCGCCAGGGTCCGAACAGGAGGTGGGCAGATGGACGCGCAACCGATCACTCGTCCTGGCATCGCCGAGCGCAAAGCCAAGGGTAAGGATGCCCGGGGGCGCACGCCTCCGTCGAGCCACTCGGGGTGGCGCCCTGCGGCGGACCGCCGTGACCCGGTTGCCCTGCTCGATGAGCAGAACATCACCCGGGAGCCCGATCTTGTGCCGGTCCGCCATGGCCGGATGATGATTTCACCCTTCACGTTCTACCGGGGTGCGGCGAAGATCATGGCGGCCGACCTCGAAGACACGCCGACCGCGGGTCTTGTCGTCCAGTTGTGCGGCGATGCCCATCTGTCGAATTTCGGCGCGTTCGCCTCACCGGAGCGGAGGTTACTGTTCGATTTGAACGATTTCGACGAGACGCTCCCTGGGCCATTCGAGTACGACGTCAAGCGGATGGCGGCGAGCTTCGCGATCGCGGCGTGTAACAACGGATTCTCAGCGGCAGACAGGCGCGCATCGACGCGAGCGTCGGTGTCGGCGTACCGGGAGGCAATGGCCGAGTTCGCGGAGATGCGAACGCTGGATATCTGGTACGCCCACCTTGCCGAGGACGAGCTCATGAACGCGATCCGTAGCAAGGTCGCCGCGACAACGAAGGCGGGTCGAAAGAAGAAGAAGGCAAAGCAGGCGGCGAAGGCGGCCAAGAAGGCTCAGAAGAGGGCGAAGAAGAGCCGGGAAAAGGCGCATACCCGCGACAGTCTGCAGGCGCTTTCGAAGCTCGGCGAGGTGGTCGATGGCCGGTATCGGATTGTCAGCCGACCTCCGATCGTCGTCCCCTTCCGCGAGTTGAAGGCAGCTTCGGGCATGCCACCCGAGGATCTCAGCCACGCGCTCCACGAACAGCTTGTCGCCTATCAAACGACATTGCAGGACGATCGGCGTCATCTGCTGGAGCGTTTTGAGGTGGTGGACGTGGCCCGCAAGGTCGTGGGCGTGGGCAGCGTCGGCACCCGTGCGCTCATCGTCTTGCTCCAGGGACGCGACTCGCAGGACCCACTATTCCTGCAGGTCAAGGAGGCTACGAGGTCGGTGCTGGAGGATCACCTGCCGAAGAGCCGCTACGAGCAGTCCGGCGAGCGGGTCGTGCAGGGACAACGGATGATGCAGGCCGCGAGCGACATATTTCTCGGCTGGACACGCGGCGTGGATGTGAAGCGGCACTTCTACTGGCGGCAGCTGCGTGACATGAAGGGCTCTGCACTGGTCGAGGCGATGACACCGATAGCGCTCACCTTCTATGCGCGCATCTGTGGGTGGACCTTGGCGCGCGCGCATGCTCGGTCGGGAGATCCGGTCGCCATCTCCGAGTACCTCGGCGGCGACGACGAGTTCGACCAATCGATCACCGACTTCTCCGAGCGCTACGTGGATCAGAACGAACAGGACTTCCAGGACTTCGTGAAGGCGGTCCGATCCGGTCGACTGGAAGTGCTGGAGGGCATGTGACGAAAGTGCCTCCGCGCCCGTTGGACCCGCGGCCCACACACGCGGCTCCGTTCTGCGATGGCCACAGCTGATCGTGATCTCGGCCTTGACCGACCAGTTCTCCGACCCCGCGTGGGCACCGCCGCTTCCTGAAGGAGGTGATCGACTTCCTGGCACGCAACGGCACCATCACCGTCGACGTCCTTCGTCCCCCGTCTTTGAGACTTCAGCGCGCACAGCGATTCCTGCTCGTTTTCTGCACGGTCACGGGCGCGGTCCAGAGTGGTGGAGGTGCTCACGCCGCCAACCGGCCGGCGTCGTCCCGTACTGCCGCCGGAACGCCCGCTCGAACGTACTGTGGTCGCGGAACCCAACGGCAGCCGCAATGTCGGGCATCCTGCGCCAGTCGTGCCTCGGGTCGGCCAACAGCGCCCGTGCCGCGAGCAGCCGCTGCTCGCGCAGGTACGCACCGGGGGTGGTCCCGATCCGTTCGAACAATGTGTACGCCTGGCGGACCGACACGTGGTGCCGCCGCGCCAGCTCCTGCACCCGCAGGTCTGGGTCGGCCAGGTGTTCTCGGACGTGCACCCGCATCATCTCGAGCAACACCTCGTCGGGGCCGTCCCCGCCCGGCACGGACGGGGTGGCGTCCCGCAGCGCCATCGTGAGCAGATCGATCCCGGCGCGCCCGGCGTCCAGCCGCTGCAGAGCGGTCAGGTCCTCGGCGACCTCGAACAGCCGACCGAGGTAGCCCGACAGCATCTGCATGGCCGGCGCCGCCCGGTCCACGGTGCGTACACAGCTTTCGGTGATCTCGGTGGTCCGGAGCGGGAGCAGCTCACGGGAGAAACGCAAGGTCAGGGTCCCTGCTTCGGTCGGCGAGACCCACTTCCATGGGCTGCGCGCCTCTTTCAGCACTCCGGTACCCGCCGCCAGCTCGGCGAAGCGGTCGTGCTGGCGCATGTGGCCCTGTCCGGCCATGTATACGTAGAAGAGCATCAGGTTGTCTGCCGATGACCTCGCCGCCATCCGGTCTGTCCGGACCGCCGATATCGGCCCTCCCCAGCGCGATCGGCAGAGCGTGACGGTCGCGCCCAGCTCCTGAACCGCCACCTGCCCGCGGAGGTCGGGATACGTCCGGACGACCTGGGGTATCACGGCGTCACTGGCGACGTCTTGGAGCTCCTCGCCGGAGAAGTCGAAAGTCTGCACGGCCCTGAAGCTAGCTCCGAGCCATCCGCCCAGGTAGAAGCGCCGCGAGTGCTCTTAGTGCTACCTGGACGGATCTGGTCCGACTACGTGCCCCGGGGTGCCGAGGATCCGCATTCACGATCTCCGTCACACGGCGGCGACGCTGATACCCGGCTCGGGTGTGCCGCTGCCGTTGGTGAGCAAGGTGCTGCGGCACTCGCAGCTCTCGATCACATCTGGTCTCTACGGGCACCTGACGCCGGAGATCGCACGGGGGCGGCTGACACGTACGGTGCGGCGCTGGATGCGGCCTGGGTGGAGCGGGCCGCGGAGTAGGCGATCACCGCGGCTGTGGCGAAGATCAACGTGACGATCAACGCCGGCGCGCTCGATCCGCGCTCAAATGATCGATGAAACGACGAAGCGGGCCCTCCCGATTGGGAGAACCCGCAGGTCAGTGCGCCGCGAGGGAATCGAACCCCCAACCCGCTGATCAAGAGGACACCCGGCGCTTCATCTCGGCTCGGAGGAGGGGACCGGGGCTGTCTCCGACGGTCTGTGACCAGCGGCGTGTTCCTCGTTGACGTGGCTAAACGGTTTCGTTGATCGGGATGCGTTGCTGTCAGCCGCTGCTGTCAGGAGTTGCCTGCATGTTCGTCTCAGGTCTGCCCCTAGCGGGGTCTGGTGGTGTGCACCGGTCCCGCGCGCCCAACGCCTCGGCAAGATGTGTGAAACGGTATGTAGACGGCTTCTGCCAGGGGCCGAGCTCTTGCACGAGCCTGCCTGAGATGGTCGCGGTCGGGTCTTGTTGTAAACGGCTGCTACATGCTGTCTCGGTGCTTCCGCGCAGCTTGCCAGCAAGACCGAGTTGGCATGTCGAATCTCTGTGATTTCGTCAATATTACTCGGGAATCATGCCTGCGATCCACGCCTGCACTTGGCGTGGGCGAGCGGCGTCAACCCCTGCGGTATCCGGGGCGAGCGTTTCCTTGTCAGCGGGGAGGCGTTTCCTCGTCGACGTTGCGAGAGCAGACCTCGAGTGGCAATGCTCACGGCGCCAGCTGCCGGGCGTCATCCCGTAGTGCCGCCGGAACGCTCGGTCGAACGTCCTGCGTTCGCCGAACCCCACCGCAGCCGCGATGTCCGACATGCCGAGCTGGGCGTACCGGGGGTCGGACAGTATCGCCTGTGCCGCGAGCAGCCGCTGCTCGCGCAGGTAGGCGCCGGGCGTGGTCCCGATCCGTTCGAACAGGGTGTACACGTGACTGACCGAGACGTGGTGCCACCGTGCCAGCTCCTCCACCCGCAGGTGCGGATCGGTCTGGTGCTTGCGGACGTACCTGCGCATCATGTCCAGCAGCACCCCCGAAGAGCCCTCACTACCCGGTATCGAGGGGACGACGTCTCGCAGCGCCATCGCGAGCAGGTCGATCGCGGCGTGCCCGGAGTCCATCCGTTGCGGCGCGGTGAGGCCGTCGGCGATCTGAAACAACCGACCGAGGTAGGCGGATAGCAGCTGCATTGCCGGGGATGCGGGATCCATGCTGCGTGCACAGGCCTCGGTGATCTCGGCCGTACGTAACGGCAGCAGCTCGCGGGAGAAAGACAAGACGAGATGCCGTGTCTCGGTCTGCGAGACCCACTTGGAGGGGCTACGCGCCTCGTGCAAAAACCCCATACCGGCCCCCAGCTCCGCCAGGCGGTCGTGTTGGGAAATGCGTCCCCGGCCGGCCACGTGTACGGCGAAGAGCATCCAGTTGTCTTCCGACGTCCTCGCTGCCATCCGGTCGGTCCGGCCCGCCGACCACGGCCCCCAGCGCAACTGCGAGAGTGTCAAGTCCTCGCCCAGTTCCTGCGACGCCATCCTCCCGCGAAAATCGGGACCAGTCCGCACGATTGCCGGTATGAGGGACTCACTGGCAACGTCTTCGAACTCCTCGCCGGCGAACTCGCGAATCTGCACGGTCGCGAGGCTAACTCCAGCGTTGCCTGTCACAAAATCCACATTCCGATTTATGTAGATAGTGGCACGTGGCGGCACCAACGAAGATTCATATCATCGGCGCCCACATGTTGAATTCCGCGAGTTGTCAATACCACTCGTGGGTCATCCCCGCGATCCAGGCCTGCACTTGGCGCGGGCGGGCCGCTCGGGCGCGCTAAGACGATCTGCGGCCAGCGAGGATGACCCTCCTCCACTCGGCGATGCTCGATTTGCCGGCGCGTGGCCGGCCGGCTACGACGCTGGACACACATGCTCGGTTTCGGCGGCCACGCCCGTCGCATGCTCGACGAAGAGGGCGAGGTCGCATGAGTCGCAACATCAATGGCGAGGGGAGTATCTACCAGCGCAAGGTTGGGCGATGGATCGCGGCAGCCTACGTACCTGTGGTGGGCGGAGGAATCCGTCGGCAGCCCGTCTACGCCAAGACGCGGGCGGAGGCGAGCAACAAGCTCCGCGAACTGGTGGACCGCGCCCAGAAGAACGTCCCTATGCCGCCGCCCCGGCTGACACTGGCTGCCTACCTCGAAGTGGCTGGTCCACGTCAAGCAGCACGTGCGGGCGACCACCTGGCGGGCCCATGAACGCAACACGAGGTTGTACCTCCTGCCCAGTATCGGGAAGAAGAAGCTTGCTCAGCTGGGAGTGCGTGACGTCCGTCTCATGATCGATCGGATGCGGGCCGATGGCGTCGGAGCACGGACGACCCAATACGTCCACGCCACTCTCCGTGTGGCTCTGGAGCATGCTCATCGCGAGGAGCTGGTCAGCCGCAACGTGGCCAAGATGGTTCGGGTCGAGCGCCCGAAGGCTGAGGTCAAGCAGCCGCTGAGCGTGGAGGAGGCGCGAACGCTACTCGACGCAACTACTGATGATTCCCGTCACGCCCTGTGGGTTCTCCTCGTCATGCTCGGGCTCCGCCGCAGCGAGGTGTGCGGACTGCGCTGGGAGCACGTCGACTTCGAGGCCCGCACGCTTCGTATCCACCGCCACGGGACTCCGCTCGAACCACGGAACCTCACCCGCATGTGGTCCGAGATGAACGTCTACGGGCACGTGAACCTGGACGCCCAGCGGAGAGCGCTCGACGATCAGTTGACACGAGGGCGTTGCTGTCAATGACAGCTGCCAAAAGCTCGGTCCGAGGACCGAAACAGTGGTTGAGCTGGTGCGCCGCGAGGGAATCGAACCCCCAACCCGCTGATTAAGAGTCAGCTGCTCTGCCTATTGAGCTAGCGGCGCATGTCGTGACGCCCTACCGCTCGGCGCCGAGGAGAAACGCTACACGTTCATCCGGCGGGCCGTGCGGCGGGGGTAGCCCCGACACAGGGTGAGTGACGGGACTCGAACCCGCGACTTCCTGGACCACAACCAGGTGCTCTACCAGCTGAGCTACACCCACCATGGTTCCGGCCTCGGCCGGAACCTCCACAAGCCTAGCGCGGCGGCTCCGCAACATCGAACCGGGTTACCCCCTGGCCCGCGACCTGCGCCGCAGCGGCCTGCGCCTGCTCCGTGGTCGGTCCCGGCTGTGGGACGAAGAGGGTGCGTCGGTAGTACTCGAGCTCCCGGATCGACTCCTCGATGTCGGCGAGCGCGCGGTGCGCGAGGCCCTTCTCGGGCTTCGCGTAGAACACCCGGGGGAACCAGCGGCGGCACAGCTCCTTCACCGAGCTGACGTCGACCATGCGGTAGTGCAGGTGGGCGTCGAGCTCGGGCATGTCGCGGGAGAGGAAGCCGCGGTCGGTGGCGATCGAGTTGCCGGCGAGCGGGGCGCTGCGCGGCTCCGGGACGTGCTCACGGATGTAGGCCAGCGAGAGCGCCTCGGCTTCGGCGATCGTGACGGTCGACGCACGGACGGCCTCGGTCAGGCCGGAGTGGGCGTGCATCTCACGCACGACGTCGGGCATGCCGGCAAGCGCCGACTCGTCCGCATGGATGACGACGTCGACGCCGCGGCCGAGCACGTTGAGGTCGCCATCGGTCACCAAAACGGCAATTTCGATGAGGGCGTCGCGCTGGAGATCCAGCCCGGTCATCTCGCAGTCGATCCATACCAGACGGTCGTTCACCCCCGTCACACTAGGCCTGGGGCCGGAGCCACCGCCCCCCGCGCGGGGTGAGTCGCGTTCGTGTCCCTGCCGGAAGGGGGCCCTCCGGCTAGGCTCCGGCCCGTGGAGAACACAATCGGCGCTGATCAGAGCTCTGCAGCACGGGAAATCTCCGCCGGGTACGCCACCGACGGGGCCGCCCTCGAACTGGGCACGGTCGTTGTCGACGGGGTGGTCGACCCGTCAGCGCGCGTGCGCATCCCGTTCGCCACTCTCAACCGGCACGGCCTGGTTGCGGGTGCGACGGGCACCGGCAAGACCAAGACGTTGCAGGGGATCGCCGAGCAGCTGTCGGCTGCCGGGGTCCCGGTGTTCCTGGCCGACGTCAAGGGCGACTTGTCGGGGATGTCGCGACCCGGTGAGCCCGGACCGAAGATGGAGCAGCGGTCCCGGGAAACCGGCGACGACTGGGCACCCACCGCATACCCCGTCGACTTCATGTCTCTCGGCGGCGGCAGCTCGGCCGTCCCGATCCGGGCCACGCTCACACAGTTCGGGCCCATCCTGTTGTCGAAGGTGCTCGACCTCAACGAAACCCAGGAGTCGACGCTCGGGCTGATCTTCCACTGGGCCGACCAGCGTGGCCTGCCGCTGCTGGACACGAAGGACCTGCGCGCGGTCATCCAGCACCTGACCAGCAGCGAGGGCAAGGCCGACCTCAAGGGCATCGGCGGGGTCTCCTCGGCCACCGCAGGGGTGATCCTGCGGGCGCTGGTCAACCTCGAGGCCCAGGGCGGGGAGGCCTTCTTCGGCGAGCCCGAGTTCGAGCCCTCCGACCTCCTCCGGCTGGTCGACGGCAAGGGGGTCGTCACGCTGCTGGAGCTGTCCGACCAGGTGGCCAACCCGCGCCTGTACTCGACGTTCCTCATGTGGCTGCTCGCGGAGCTGTTCGAGGACCTCCCCGAGGCGGGCGACCTTGACAAGCCCAAGCTCGTGTTCTTCTTCGACGAGGCGCACCTGCTGTTCACGGACGCGTCCAAGGCGTTCCTGGAACGCATCGAGCAGACGGTGAAGCTCATCCGCTCGAAGGGTGTCGGTGTGTTCTTCTGCACCCAACTGCCGACCGACATCCCCAACGACGTGCTCTCGCAGCTCGGCGCGCGAGTGCAGCACGCACTGCGGGCGTTCACCCCCGACGACCAGGCCGCGCTGGCCAAGACCGTACGCACCTACCCGAACACGAAGAACTACGACATGGAGGAGGCGCTCACCTCGCTGGGCACCGGCGAGGCGATCGTCACGGTGCTCTCCGAACGCGGTGCGCCCACCCCCGTGGCCTGGGCCCGGATGCGGGCGCCGCGCTCGCTGATGGCCGCGATCGGTAACGACGCCATCACCGCGGCAGCCAAGGCGTCTCCGCTCTATGCGAAGTACGGGCAGACGGTCGACCGCGAGTCGGCCTACGAGCGGCTCACGGCGAAGATCGCCGAGCCGCCGCCCGCTCCGATGCCCGCCGACGTCCCACCGCCGGCCTACGAGCCTCCGCCGAGTCGCGAGCGCGAGGAGCCGAGCATGGTCGAGGACGTCCTCGCCTCGCCGGTGGTCAAGTCGTTCCTCCGGTCGGCGGCGAGTGCGCTGGGCAGGGAGATCACGCGCGGCATGTTCGGCACCCGCAGGCGGTGACAGCTCGCGATCTCAGCGGGGGCCGAGCCGCGGATCCTCCGGGGCCGCTGTCGCGAGGAAGGGCGTGAGCAGGTGCGGAACCGAGGCGTCGGCGAGTGCGACGCCGTCGGCGGCGGCGACGTCGAGCACCTGGTAGCCGCCCGCGCCCGCCGCAGTGATCGCCTCCACCGTGACGAGTCCTGATCGGCGCTGGAAGACGCTCTGCCGGAACGTCCAGCCGATCACGCCTGCCCGTTGCAGGGCGACGGTCCGCCGCTGGATGGAGCCATGCCTGCTCACCAGGTAGCGGGCGGTGAGCTCGTGGCCCAGGTTCCGGAAACGGTCGAGGGCGACGAGGGCGGCGAGCGGGAGCAGCAGCAGGCTCGGGATCGCCAGCCCGGCCAGGAAGGGCACGGCCGACCCGGCGACGAACAGGCCCGCCACCAGTACGGCGGTGGGTACGAGCGCACGGGTCATGCGCCGTTGCAGCGCGGCGGGCGGGTGCTTGCGCAGTGGGGCGAGGGTGATCTCGTTCGGCTGTTCGCGCAGCGCCGCCGACGCCACGCGATGGGCCTCGGGGCGTGGGCAGGGCGGCTGCAGCGCCCCGCCCTGTGCGGAGCGGGTGAGCCCGGTGGAGAGCGCCTTGGAGTAGGCGCCGCGTCCGGCGCGGAGCAGCAGCGGCTCGACGACCTCCACGCCGCGCAGCCGCTGCTCGGACACCGAGAGGGAGCGCCGTGTGAGCAGACCTCGCCGGACGCGCAGCGTGCCGGTGCCGATTCCGGCGGACGGGGTCGCAGCGGCCGCGGGATCGCCGGCTTCACGGGTGAGCCGGTAGCCGTACCAGCGCTCGGCGAAGAGCACCATGGCGCCGACCACGGCGACCACCAGCAGGAGCGCCGCCACCACCGCGATGGTGGCCCAGATGGGGGTGCTGGTGAGCCGGTCGGCCGCGTCGTCGACGGCGGGGATGTCTCGGGGGTCGACACCGAGCTCGCCGATCAGGTTGAACACCGCCGCCCCCATCGCGCCGATGCCGGCGATCGCGGAGAACGTCAGTGGTGCGAAGCGCAGCCACGACCAGTTCAGCCGGGCCAGCTCCGTGGCGGGTGGGCGCGGTGGTGCCACAGGGGCGTGTTCGACCGCCCCGGGACCGGCGGCGGTGGGGGAGCGGTCCAGCAGCTCACGGCGCAGCCGGTCGGCCTCCGTCTTGCTGACGGCGTCGAGTCGGAGCCCGGCGCTCTCCATCGGCGATCCGGACGCCGCTCCGACGTGTACGACACTCAGGCCGAAGATGCGGTGCAGCAGCTTCGCGGTGAGGTCCACGGTGCGGATCCGGTCGCGCGGCACCGAGCGCCGCTGGCGGCGCAGCCACCCCGTGTGCAGCTCCACACGGTCCGCCGTGATCCGGTAGCGGGTGGTCCGCCACCGCACCGCGCCCCCGATGACGACGAGCACGCCGATCCCGAGGGGGAACCACACCTGCATCGGGGTGCCCTGCCGTCCGGTGACGAGCAGGATCAGCACGACCGGCAGCAACCGGACGAGGCCGGCGATGGGGCTCACGACCAGCATCCGTTTGTCGAGCCGTCGCCACGGCGTCTCGACGACGGGTGGCGCGTCGGCGCCGGTGGCGTCGATGTCGGTGCCGGGTGTCATGTCGCGTCGCCCGGCGTGGCCTGGGTGGTCTCGGTGAGCGTGCGGGCCAGCTCGGCGGCGGCGTGGGCCTCCAAGCCGCTGATCTTGACCGGCCCGCGTGCCGAGGCCGTGGTGACGGTGACGGTGGCCAGCTTGAGCAGCTGCTGCAGCGGTCCGTGTTCGGTGTCGACGGTCTGCACGCGGGAGATCGGGGCGATGCGCCACTCCCGCACCAGCCACCCCGACAGCGTGTAGACGGCCTCGGGGGTGACCTCCCAGCGGTGGATCCGGTACAGCAGCGGCGGCACCAGGATCGCGTAGCCGAGGGTGACCACAGCGGTGGCCGCAGCCGTCCACGTGAGCCAGCCCGGCGCTCCCTCGCCCATCACGACCAGCACGACGACCTGCGGGACGACGAGGACCACCAGCGTCACCGCGGCCCGCAGCTGCCACCACCGCACGGCCCGCGGGCTGACCTGGTGGGCGGGTGGGCGAAGAGGGAGTGCGAGAGGGGCGGCGGTGGCCATGGCAGGAGTGTGCCGGTGATCCAAGGAGCCCGGAAGTCCGAAGAACCCCACAGGCCAGAGGCACAACCCCCGATCCGACGTGGGGTTTGCCCCGCGCCGGGCCGCGTCACTCCGGGCCGGCGCCGAAGGCCTTCAGCTGGGCGGTGCGGACCCCCGCCGTCTGTGCCTGGATCAGGTGGAACGCGGCCTCGCGGGCCCACCGCTGCTCCGGGCTGGCCAGCAGCAGCGCACTGCCCGATCGGGCGGCGATCAGCGCGTTCGCCGTGCGCACCGCCAGCTCGGTGACCTCGGCACGCAGCATCGTCCGTTCGGGCACCCGGTCATGCAGCGGCACCGCGGTGAGCAGGGCGTACGCCTCCGCCCGGACGTGGGCGGCGCGCTCCGCGAGCGCCAGGGCGAGTTCGACGGCTTCCGGCCGGTCGCGCGTCTCACCGACCTCGGCGAGCGCGACGAGCATGCGGCGCAGCAATCCCATCGACGCCGGGGTGGTGTTGGCGGTGCGGGCGGTGTCGTGGGTGCGCCACGCCGGGGCGTCGATGGTCGCGAGCACGTCCTCGGCGCCGATCTGCAGGCCGTCCATCTCGAGGGCGACCGTGCGCGTACCCCCCATGACGGCCAGCGGGAGCGCCGCGCCCGCGCGGAGGCCGGGGCGTTCGGCGGCGGGCAGCAGAGCGAGCACGAACCGGTCGTCGGGGGTGGATGCCGCGATCATGACGACGTCGAGCAGCCCCCAGCCGGTGCACCAGTCGGCCGTGCCGGAGAACACCCAGCCGCTGCCGCGGGCCGCCGCGCGCACCGCAGGGGGCCCGGGCCTGCGGATATGGGCGATCGCGATGCCGGCGTCGGTGCTCGCCGAGGCCAGCCCTGCTCGGTGGCGGACGGCAGCGGGCCCGAGCTCGATGGCCTCCGGAGGTAGTCCCGGGAGCGGACCGCGGGAGAGCGCCTGCGGAAAGCGGTGCTGGGTGGTGACGAACCAGGTGGCCCCACAGGCCCCACTGACCAGCTCGACCGTCTCCGCGTCCACCCGGTCGTCGGCACCGTGGCCGCCCTCCGGGGCCGGGATCTTCATCGACAGCAGGCCCTGCTCCGCCATGAGCGTGAGGTGGGCGGGGTCGACGCCACGGGCCGGATCGTCGGCGGCCACGGCGTGCGGGGCCAGCACGTCGGCCGAGATACGGGCGGCGGTGCGCACCGCCGGATGCTCGGCCACGCGAGGTTCGGGCGCGAACAGGGCCGCGACGGACGCTGCCGCAGAAGGGGACGCATCGGGCGGCGCCACCGGCGGGATCACGCGCGTGGACGTTACGCGAGCCGACGCATCCCGGCCGCCCGCAGCGCCCTGGACGGCACGGGGTCGTCGCCGCAGGAGGCGGGGCGTGGTCGGCCTGCCACCTCGGCGACGTCGACCGACCAGCGCCTGCCGTCCTGCGCCGTGACGATCGCCCCGCCCGGAGCGTGGCCGACGTGCAGTACCTCGGCGTCACGCAGCCCTGTGGCAGCGCGGACCGCCAGCTCGGCCACCTGACCCGCCGGCGTCCACGTCGAGCGTCCGCGGCACATCGCCGTCTCGACCTCGCCCGACGCCGCCGCCTTGTATGCCGCAACCGCCCCTGCCTGGTCGAGCCGTCCGTAGACGTACCCGGTGGGGAGGACGAGCGCGGTGGGGGCGAAACGGTGGCCGCCGAGGTGGGTGCACTCCCAGACGTCCAGCTCGTCCACGCCGGTGAGGGCCATGGCGAGCGCCCGGCCGTCGAGGGCACAACAGCGGTCACGCCTGCCGTGGGTGCACACCAGCAGCAGGGGGTCGGGGACGGCGGCACCGGGCAGCGACTCGCCAGGGCCGGGCAGGGTCACGTCGGCGAGCTCCGCAGGCCCGGCCACCGTGAGCACGGTGGTGTGGGCCGTGCCGGGAGCGGTGTCGGTGAGGTAGATGCGCGAGGGGCCGTCGGGATCGTCGCACTGCCTGCCCGGACGCCGGATGAGGAGCAGGCGCCATCCGCCGGCCTCGGCTCGTGCGGCGAAGGCCGCGACCGACGGGTCGGCGTGGCTGCCGACCGCCCGTGGCCACGCGCCCCGGTGCTCCACACACACCCAGCGGGACGCGACAGGGCTCGTTCCGGCCAGCGGTTCGTCGAGAGCGCGAGCGAGCACCGCGCACCGTGCAGCGCCCACCCGTCCGTCAGCCATCGCCGCCAGCGTATCCAAGGCTGCCCTAACTCAGGCGGGTGACACCTCCTTCAGCTCCGGTCGGTGCCGAGCTCCCGGTGCACGACCTTGCCGGTGGCGTTGCGCGGCAGTTCGTCGACGAACTCGACGTCACGGGGCACCGAGAACCGGCTGAGTTCGGCACGCACCCAGCCACGGACGTCGTCGGGGTCGACGGAGGAGCCGGGCTCGAGCACCAGGTACGCGGCCAGCCGTTGGCCGTACTGCTCGTCGGTGACGCCCGTCACGGCGGCCTCGCGCACCTCCGGCCGGGCGGCCAGCAGGTCCTCCACCGGTCCGGGGTGCACGTTCTCGCCGCCGGAGACGATCATGTCATCGGCGCGGCCGGTGAGGTGCAGCCTGCCGTGCTGGTCGAGCCTGCCGATGTCGCCCGTGCCGAGCAGCCCGCCGGAGCGTTCGACGTCGGAGCCCTCGCGGGTGTAGCCCTCGAACGGCATGTCGTTGCGCACGAAGATGCGCCCCTCGGTGCCGACGGGAACGGGCTGTCCGTCCTCGTCGAGCACCACGAGCTGGGTGCCGGCCGGGGCCCGTCCCGCGGTGCCGGGTGCGGCGCGCAGGTCGGCGGGCGAGGCGATGCTCACCCAGGACACCTCGGTGGAGCCGTAGAGGTTGTAGAGCACGTCGCCGAAGCGGTCCAAGAACGTCGTGGCGAGATCGGCGGGCAGGGCCGACCCGCTGACGGCCACGATCCGCGGCCGGTGCGTCGACCACGCGGCGTCGAGCTCCGCGGCGGGCAGTTCCAGTACCCGTTTGAGCATCACCGGAACGGCGAACACGGCGTCGCAGCGCTGTTCCTCGGCCGCGTGCAGGAAGCCGACCGGGTCGAACTTCCGCCGCAGTACCACCGGCGCTCCGTGCAGCGCGGCCAGCTGGAGCGCGGCGAAACCCCATGTGTGCAGCAGGGGTGCCGCGATCAGCACCGGCTCGGCCGCGCGCAGCGGGATCGTCGACAGGATCGCCGCCGCGGGGGCGAGGCTGCGGGGTGGCGGGCGGCGCGCGCCCTTGGGCGTGCCGGTGGTGCCGGAGGTGAGGACGATCGTGCGGCCCGCAGGAGGTCGCAGCGGCAGCGGACCGGAGCCGTCCAGCTCGGTGAGGTCGTGGACGACCGAGCAGTCCTCCGGCAGCCCGGCCAGCGCTGCGCCGAACTCCGTGTCGGCGACGACGGTGTGCAGCTTCTGCTCCGTCGCGACGTCACGGAGCTGCCCGGCCGAGAGCCCGGTGTTGAGCAGAACGACGTCCGCCCCCAGCTTGCCGACCGCGACCTGTGCCTCGACGGCGCCGCGGTGGTTGCGGCACAGCACCCCGACGCGCACCCCGGGACCGACGCCGGTGGCGGCGAAACCGCGGGCCATGGCGTCCGTCCGGCGGTGCAGATCGCCGTAGGTGAGCGAGCCGTCCTCGTCGATGATCGCGGTGCGGTCGGGATGCCGGGCCGCCCCCATCTCGTAGATGGCCGTGATGCTGAAGCCGTAGCGCACCAGCCCCAGACCCATTCCGAGCAGCCGGTCGGGGCGAATGGGGCGGACCACACCGGAGCGCGTCAGCGCGACGATCGCGCGTCCCGATCCGACCGCTTCCTCGGCGCCCGCCTGCACGGTTGCCAGCACCCGCGTGAGCACATCGATCACGGCCTCAGTCTCCCAGCGGTAGGTGTGACCCCGCAGCGCTCAGCGACGCGATCCACGCGTCTGTGCACTCAGCGCTGGGGTTGCGGTTGCGCGGGCACGGTCAGGTCGTAGACCATCTGGCCGCCGACCTCGGAGCCCGGGTAGTTGGCCTGCACCCACTTCGTGACCGGAGATTTGGAACGATGACTGGGCTCCGGGAGGACGAAGTAGTGCACCTGGTGCGTGGCGCTGAACTGTTGGAACTGTTCGAGCGTGGGCGCCGGGTCGTTGCCGTTGAACCCCCCGATACACATCACAGGGGTGAGGCTCGCCAGCGCGGGAACCGCAGCATCGCGGCAGCCCACGGTCGCGGCGGCCCATTTCGTTCCCGCCTGCTGCAGCAGCGTGATGAACGCGGGCTCGAATCCCAGCTGTGGGGTGAACAAGGCGGTATCCCCCGATGGGGACGAGGGATCGAAGTCAGCGGGCTGGTCGTCGGAGCCGTCGTCCTTCGTGCCGTGGTCGGCGGGCGGGCCGGCGAGCGGCTTGCTGCCGTGCGGTGTCGCTGCGGTGTCGATGGCGTAGACGAACGGTGCGATCAGCGCGGTGAGCATGATCAGGGCGACGGCCGCAGTTTCCCAATGCCGTCCGGCGGGCCGCGCCAGCAGGCCGATCACGGAGAGCACCCCGAAGGAGATCACCACCCAGCGCAGCCATGGCAAGAAGTTCGGTGAGCGCTCCAGCAGCACCACCGACATGGCCGTCGTGAGTGCCACGATCACCGCGAGCGTGATCCGGCCGTGCTGTGTCGCTCGGTGTTTCCACAGCTCGCGTCCGCCGATACCGACCAGGCCGGCGATGCCGGGGACGAGCGTCACCGTGATGTAGGAGTGGAAGTCACCAGCGACGAAGCTGAGGATCAACCCCGTCACGAGTGTCCAGACGCCCCACAGCAGCAGGGAGGCGCGGATGCGGTCGGTGCGTGGGGCGCGACGGGTCAGCCAGAGCCCGATCAGCAGGAGGACCAGTGCAGCCGGCAGCAGCCATGCCACCTGCGAACCCACCTCGTCACTGAACATGCGACCGATGCCGGGAGTGCTGGCGAAGCCGCCCCCTCGCGTCGCGCCGGTGACGACGTGCTTGTCGTCGCCGACGAGCCGGCCGATCCCGTTGTAGTCGAGTGCGAGGTCGAGCACGCTGTTGTCCGCGGAGCCACCGATGTACGGGCGGTCGGCGGCAGGCCACAACTCGACGATGGCCACCCACCATCCGCCTGCCACGACGATGGCGACGCCCGAGGCGAGGAGTTGGCCGATGCGGCGCCACAGGCCGGTCGGAGCTGCCACGAGGTAGGCCAGCGCAAGCGCGGGCACGACCATGAAAGCCTGGCCCATCTTGGTCAGGAACCCGAACCCGAGGAGCACTCCGGCGAGCAGCAACCAGCGGGTGGATGCGGACTCGATCGCGCGGACGGTTGCGTACGCCGCGCCCACCATCAGCAGTGTGGCGAGCGCGTCGGGGTTGTTCATCCGGAACATCAGCACGGCCACGGGCGTCAGCGCCGTCACCGCGCCCGCGAGCAAGGCGGCGTTGGCTCCGCTGACCCGCCGCACGGTGGCGTAGACGAGAGCGACCGTGGCCACGCCGGTCAGCGCGATCGGGACGAGCGTGCTCCACGGGGAGAAGCCGAAGATCCGGCTGGACAATGCCATCAGCCACAGCGAGCCCGGTGGCTTGTCCGTGGTCGTGATGTTGCCGATGTCGAAGGAACCGAAGAAAAAGCCCTTCCAGCTCCTCGTCATCGACCAGACGGCCCCCGCGTAGTACGTGTTCGAGTAGCGAGAAGCGCCCAGATCGGACACGTAGAGAGCGGCGGTGGCCGCGAGCAGAACGCCCAACGCGAGACGATCGCGCCGGATTTGCGGCAGTGCCCCGATTCGGGGGAGCCTCGCGGCGACGGTTGCGGTCACAGGTTGATCTCCTGAGCGTCAGGGGCGCTGGAGCGCCTCGGGCGGAAGATCCACGAACGGAACGCGACGAACCGCAGGATCGTTGCCAGTGTGTTTTTTGCGGCGATGAAGACGATCAGCGCCGCCCGTGGTAACGCCGTCAATGGAATGAATCAGGCAGCCCTTGTGCCCTCCAAAATTCGGCTATGTCGAGACCTGAGGCCTATATGAGCACGTGAGCGGTCAGGCCTGGGGCTGTGGTTGCGGAGGCCGGGTCAGGTCGTAAAGCATCTGCCCGCCGACCACGGAGCCAGGATAGTTGGCCTGCACCCACTTCGTGATCGGAGATTTGAAACGCCGACTGGGCTCCGGGAGGATGAAATAGTGCACCTGACGCGCATCGATGAAGCTCTGGAACTGTTTCAGCGTGGGCGCCGGGTCGTTGCCGTTGAACCCGGCGATGCACATCACTGAGGTGAGGCTCGCCAGTGCGGGAACCGCGGCATCGCGGCAGCCCACCGTCGCCGCCGACCACTTCGTCCCCGCCTGCTGCAGCGCCGTGACGAACTGGGGCTGGAATCCCAGCAGCGGAGTGAACAGCGCTTCTGTACCCGACGGGGCGGAGGGGTCGAAGTCCGCGGGCTGTTCGTCGGAGTCGTCGTCCTTCGTGCCGTAGTCGACCTTGGGGCCTGCACTCGGCTTTTCGGCGTGTGGTGTCACCGCGGTGTCGATGGCGTAGGCGAGCGGTGCGAGCAACGCGGTGAGCGTCGCCAGGGTGATGGTGATCGCCCCCCAGCGCCGTACGGCCGGCTTGGCCAGCAGCGCGACCACGGTGAGCGCACCGGCGAGTGCCACCAACCAGCGCAACCATGGCAGGAAGTCCGGGGAACGCTCGAGCAGCACCACCGCCCAGGCCGCCGTGACCGCCACGGTCACCGCGAGCGCGATCCGGCCCTTCTGTGTCGCCCGGCGCTTCCACAGTTCGTGGCCGCCGATGCCGACCAGTGCGGCGATGCCGGGGACGAGCGTCACCGTGATGTAGGAGTGGAAGTCACCAGCGACATAGCTGAGCACCACCCCCGTCACGAGCGTCCAGACGCCCCACAGCAGCAGGGATGCGCGGACACGGTCGGTGCGTGGGGCGCGACGGGTCAACCAGAGCCCGATCAGCAGGAGGATCAGGGCGGCGGGCAGCAGCCATGCCACCTGCGATCCCACTTCATTGCTGAACATGCGACCGATGCCGGGGCTGCTGGCGAAGCCGCCGCCTCGCATGCCGCCGGTGGTGCCGTGCTTGTCGTCGCCGACGAGCCGGCCGACCCCGTTGTAGTTGAGCGCGAGCTCCAGCACGCTGTTCTTCTGCGAGGCACCGATGTAGGGGCGGTCGTCGGTGGGCCACAGCTCGACGATGGCCACCCACCATCCGGCCGCCACCACGATGGCGACGCCGGACGCGAGGAGTTGCCCGATGCGGCGCCACACGGTGGTCGGGGCGGCTACGAGGTAGGCCAGCGCAAGCGCGGGCACGACGATGAAGGCCTGGCCCATCTTGGTCAGGAACCCGATGCCGAGCAGCAGCCCGGCGAGCAGCAACCAACGGGTGGACGCCGACTCGATCGCGCGGATCGTGGCGTAGGCCGCGCCCACCATGAGCAGGGTGGCGAGCGCGTCGGGGTTGTTCATCCGGAACATCAGCACGGCCACCGGCGTCAGCGCCATCACCGCACCTGCGAGCAGGGCGGCGTTGGGTCCGCTGACCCGCCGCACGGCGGCGTAGACCAGGGCGACGGTCGCCACGCCGGTCAGCGCGATCGGGACGAGCATGCTCCACGGGGAGAAGCCGAAGATCCGGCTGGACAACGCCATCAACCAGAGCGAGGCCGGGGTCTTGTCCGTGGTCGCCACATTGCCGATGTCGAAGGAACCGAAGAAGAAGGCCTTCCAGTTGTGCGTCATCGACCAGACGGCCGCGGAGTAGTACGTGTTCGAGTAGCGAGAAGCCCCGACATCGGACACGTAGAGAGCAGCGGTGGCCGCGAGCAGCACGCCCAGTGCGAGACGATCGCGCCGGACCTGCGGCATTGCGCCGACCCGAGGGACCCTCTCGGCGGCGACTGCGGTCATGGCCGGGCCTCCTGGGTGGCCGCGGTGACCGCCCGGCGAGGCCGGAAGATCCACGACCGGAACGCGATGAAGCGCAGGATCGTCGCAACCCCGTTCGCGGCGACGAGCACGATCAGCTCCATGACTCTGCCCGCTTCCGGTGCCCACTGCTTCAGCGCAGCCAGAGCCGCCGTGGTGAGGGCGAGCCCGAGGCCGAACACGACCAGGCCCTGGAAGTGGTGGGCCGCGGCCGCGGCCCCGCCACGGACGCCGAAGGTGACCCGGCGGTTCGCAGCGGTGTTCCCGATGGCCGTGACGACCAGCGCCACCAGGTTGGCGTTGAAGGCGCCGAGCGAGCCGCGCATCAACGCGTACAGGACGAGGTAGACGAGAGTGCTGATCACACCGATCGCCGCGAACCGGATCAGCTGACCCGGCAACCCTCGCGGTACACCGGCGACCTCCGGCCCGGTGAGTGCGCCCCGGCCGAGCTGGCCGCGCAGCTCCTGCACCGGGAGCCGGCCCGCGGCGAGTGCCCGGCCCACCCGGACCACACCCTTGAGGTCGGCCATTGCGGTCTTGACGATGTCCACCCGGCTGTCCGGGTCGTCCACCCAGTCGACGGGCACCTCGTGGATGCGCAGGCCGCTGCGCTCGGCCAGCACGAGCAGTTCCGTGTCGAAGAACCAGCCGGTGTCCTCCACCAGCGGCAGCAGCCGCTGTGCGACGTCGGCCCTGATGGCCTTGAAGCCACACTGAGCGTCGGAGAACCTGACGGCCAGCGCCCCGTGCAGCAGGATGTTGTAGGCGCGGGAGATGAACTCCCGCTTGGCACCGCGCACCACGCGGGAGCCGCGACCGAGGCGGGTGCCGATCGCCAGGTCGGAGTGTCCGGAGATCAGCGGCGCCACCAGCGGGAGCATTGCTGCCAGATCCGTCGACAGGTCGACGTCACAGTAGGCGAGCACCTGCGCGTCGGACCTCGACCAGGCCGCCTGCAGTGCCCGGCCACGGCCCTTCTGCACCATCGTCATCGCGGTCACACCGGTCAGCTCGGAGGCGAGCTCGGCGGCGATGCGCGGCGTCGCGTCGGTGCTCGCGTTGTCGGCGATCGTGATCCGGAACGAAAAGGGAAGGTGCTCGCTGAGGTGGCTGTGCAGGCGGTGAACCGATAGGGCCAGATCTTTTTCCTCGTTGTAGACGGGGACGACAACGTCGAGCACAGGAGGGAGAGACCGGCCGGCGGGGGCGATATGCGGGGCGCTGTCGACGCTCATGTCGGCGATCGTTGGTGGGATCGCTGTCCGGCCGTTGTGCCGATCCTGTGCGCGGGCTGTGCGTCGGCCCCTCCGGCTGTGATGCTGCTCATGCGACAGCAACCTCGTCCGTCCGCCCGTTTCGCGAGGTCAGACACGGTCCGGCGTGGACTGTCGCCGGGGCGAACCTTGTCGCCAAGAGATCGGCATCCCCCTCCGCGGGCGATCAGTGCATCGGCCGGGTCAGGTCGTAGAGCGTCTGGCCGCCGACGTCGACGGGGGTGAAGGAACCCTCCACCCACCGGGCGATCGCGGACCGCTCTTGCCCTCCGGAATGGCTCCGGTTTCCCGCGAAGAAGTAGTGCACCTGTCCCGCGGCGACATATCCCTGGAACTGCGCGAGGGTGGGAGCAGGATCCGCGCCGTAGAACCCGCCGATGGCCATCACCGAGGTCCCGCTGGCCAGGGCGAGGGGCGCGGCGGCCTGGGCGCCGACCGCGGCCGCCGACCACGTCGTCCCCGCGTGCCGCAGGAGCGTGACGAGATCGGGAGCGATCTGCGGATCGGGTCCGCCGACCAGGGCCGCCACCCCCAACGGGAGGGAGTCGGCATGTTGCCGGAGCTGCTCGAGGAACAGGCTCTCCGCACCCGTGGGTGGTCCGGCGTTCGGCGTGCTGCCGGTGTGCGGAGTCGCCGCGGTCTGCACGGCGTAGGCGGCAGGAGCGAGGCCACCCGTGAGCAACACCAGGAGCGCGGTGACCGCGCCGAGACGCCGCCCGCCCGGCCGCACCAGCAGTAGGAGTACGGCCACCACGCCGACGGCCGCCACCACCCAGCGCAGCCACGGCAGGAACTCCGCGGAGCGGTCGAGTATGACCACCGACCACACCGCCGTGCCGGCGACGACCAGCGCCGCCGCGGACCGGCCTGCCCACGTCGCCCGGTGGAGCCACAGCTCGCGGCCGCCGATGCCGACCAGTCCTGCGATCCCCGGAGCCAGCGCCAGCGTGTAGTAGGAGTGGAAGATCCCCGACGCCAGGCTGAAGACCAGCGCTGACACGACCGTCCACGTACCCCACAGCAGGAGGGACGCCCGGGTGCGGTCGATGCGAGGGGCCCGCCGTGTCGACCACAGCCCGATCACGAGGAGCGCGAGCGCGGCCGGCAGCAGCCACGAGACCTGCGAGGCCACCTCGGTGCCGAACATGCGGGTGAGCCCGGGTCCGCCGCCGAAGCCCGGGAAGCCACCCGTGGGGGCTGGATGTGGCGGCATCGCCTCGTGCGGGGCTCCGGCCGGAGGGTGCGCCCCTGCGTCCCCACCGGAGGGGTGGGGCATTCCGAAGTGACCGAAGATCCGGCCGAGCCCGTTGTAGCCGAGTGCGAGCTCGAGCACGCTGTTGGTCGCCGAGCCGCCGATGTACGGACGGTCCGCGGCGGGCCACAGATCCACGGCGGCCACCCACCAGCCTGCCGCCACGACGAGGGCGATCCCCGCGGCGACGAGCTGGCGGACCCGGCGCCAGAACCCCGTGGGCGCCGCCACGAGATACGCCAGTGCGAGCGCGGGCACCACGATCAGCGCCTGTCCCATCTTGGCCAGGAACGCGAACCCGATGAGCACCCCGGCGAGCAGCAACCACCGCGTGGAGGCGACCTCGACCGCCCGGACGGTCGCGTATCCGGCGGCCACGATCAGCAGCACGAGCAGCGCGTCGGGGTTGTTGAACCGGAACATCAGCACGGCGACGGGCGTCAGCGCCATGGCGGCGCCTGCGAGCAGTCCGGCGTCGGGTCCGCTGACCCTGCGCACCGCGGCGTAGAGCAGGGCGACCGTGGCGACGCCCATCAGCGCCTCCGGCACGAGCATGCTCCACGAGGAGAACCCGAAGATCCGTCCCGACAGCGCCATCACCCAGAGCGACGCCGGTGGCTTGTCGACGGTGATGACGTTGCCCGCGTCGAAGGAGGCGAAGAAGAACGCCTTCCAGCTGCGGGTCATCGACTGGACGGCCGCGGCGTAGAAGCCGTTGGCGAAGCCGGACGCGCTCAGGTCCCACAGGTACAACACCGCGGTGCCGGCGAGCAGCACGGCCAGCGCGAGGCGCTCGTGCCGGCGCCGGGGCGGTGGCACGGCCGTGACGGGAGGCGGACCGCTCGGGGCGAGGGTGGCCGTCATGGCGCCACCGGCTTCGTCAGGTCGTAGAGCGTCCGGCCGTCGACCGTGACCGGGGTGAAGTTCGACGCGACCCAGGTGGCGATCCGGATGGCTTCGTCGCTCCCGCCGCTCGCGGTGTCGTCCGGTCCCGCGCCGCCGACGAACCAGTGCACCTGCCCGTCGGCCACGAGCTGCTGGAACCGTTCGAGCGTCGGCGAGGGATCCGTACCGTTGAACCCACCGACGGCCATCACCGGTGAACCGGTGGCCAGCTGGTAGCCGGCGGCGCTGTTGGACCCGACGGCGGCCGCGACCCACGTGTAGTCGGCGGCATCGTGTTCGAGGAGCGCGTCGACGTCCGGCGAGATCGCGGGGGAGTCGAGGAGTGTGGCGAATCCGCCGAATCCGCCGCTGAGCAGCCCCCAGCGCGCCTGCCCGGCGCCGATCCCTGGCTGGCGCGGGCCGGGCCGAGCCGGGCGATCGGCCCCGTTCTTGCCGCCGACCCCGTGCAGCCCGGGTAGTCGCAGCCCGGACAAGGGGAAACCGGACCGTTGGGGCCCCGCGGAGGGGATCGCTCCGGTGTGCGGGACGGCCGCCGTGGCCAGGGCGAATCCGCTGGTGCCGGCGAACGAGGCCACCACGGCCACGACCGCGACCACCGCTGCCGGCCCGTACGGCAGCCGGTGCACGACCAGCAGTCCCGCCACACCGACCACGCCCGCGACGAGCACCGCAGGCGCGAGCCAGGGCTGCCATTGCGGGCTCCGTCCCAGCAGCACGAACGCCCATCCGGCCGTCAGCGCGACGAGCACGGCCAGGATCACCCGCGGGGCGACCGCGGCCCGGCGCCGCCACAGCGTCACCGCCCCGATGCCGACGAGCGCCGCGATGGCGGGCGCCAGCGCGACCAGGTAGTAGGGGTGGAAGATCCCCGCCATCAGGCTGAACACCGCGGCGGTCACGAGCAGCCATCCGCCCCAGACCACCGTGGCCGCCCGCAGCCGATCGGTACGCGGGGCCCGGCGCGTCGACCACAGCAGCACGACGAGCAGCACCACCGCCGCCGGCAGCAACCACGACGCCTGCCCGCCCAGCTCCGCGTCGAACAGGCGCGTGAGGCCGGTTTCGCCCCAGCCGCCCGTCCGGCCGCCCGCCCCACCGCCGACGCTGCCGACCTCGTTGCCGGTCAACCGGCCGAAGCCGTTGTAGCCGAACACCAACTCGAGCACGCTGTTGGTCTGCGAGCCGCCGATGAAGGGCCGCGAGTCCGCGGGCCACAGCTCGACGACCAGCACCCACCAGCCCCCCGCCATCACCAGGGCCGCGGTCGCCAGCGCGAGGTCGCGCACCCTGCGTCCGACGGTGACCGGCGCTGCCAGCAGCCACGCCGCCGCGAACGCGGGCACCACCAGGAACGCCTGCAGCATCTTGGTGAGGAACCCGAGCCCGATCAACGCGCCGGCGAGCACCAGCCACCGTGTCCGGCCCGACTCGACGGCGCGCAGCGTGCCGTAGGCCGCCGCGACGAGCAGGAGCGTGAGCAGCGCGTCGGGATTGTTGAACCGGAACATCAGCACGGCGACGGGGGTGAGCGCGAGCGTCGCACCGGCCAGCAACCCGGCCGCAGTGCCCGCGGTGCGCCGTACCGAGGCGTACAGCAGCCCGACAGTGGCGACGCCCTCCAGCGCCTGCGGGACGAGGATGCTCCAGCTGCTCAGCCCGAAGAAGCGCACCGACAGGCCCGTGACCCACAACGCCGCAGGCGTCTTGTCCACCGTGATCGAGTTGGCGGCGTCCGAGGAGCCGAAGAACCACGCCTTCCAGCTCACGCCGCCTGCCTGTGCGGCCGCGGCGTAGAACGCGTTGGCCCAGCCCGAGGCCGAGAGCCCCCACAGATACAGCGCCGCGGTGGCTGCGAGCAGGACGACCACCGCGCCCCGCCGGGCCAGGGACGAGCTACGGCGCGGCCGCGGATGCCCGATGTGTGGCGGGTCGGCGGTGGCCGCAAGCGTGGTGGTCATATGTGCCGAGGCTGGAGATTCGGCCTGTGCCATCCCAATGGGATGCCTGTGCGGCGGCTGTGATTCCGGACGACGCTCCCGTGATCACCCGAACAGGACGCGGGGCGCTCCTGACGAGGGAGCTCAGGGCCGGGGCGGGTGGGGCACCGGCGCCACATCGCCGGTGGCCTCCGCCGGGGCAGCGGTGGTGTCGGTGCTGTTCACGGGGGCTGCGGCATCCGTGCACACGCCGTCCGCAGCAAGGTCGGACGGTGAAAGGCCGCTGTGTACCACGCGCAACGGCACCGTCTGCTCGGGCGCGACACTCGGCAGGCGCACGATGAACGCGCTACGGCCCGGGACGCTGGCGACCCGCACCGAACCCCCGTGCGCGGCGACAACGGCGTCGACGATCGCGAGCCCCAGCCCGCTGCTGCCGTTCGCCCGCGACCTCGACGTGGAGCCACGCGCGAACCGCTCGAACACGTGGGGCAGCAACTCGGGCGCGATGCCCGGCCCGTCGTCCACGACCTCCAGCCGGGCGCCTGCGGACTCCACGGCGAGGGCGACCGTCACCGTGGTGCCCTGCGGCGTGTGGGTGCGGGCGTTGGCGAGCAGGTTGGCGAGCACCTGGGCCAGCCGCAACGCATCCCCGGGCACGGTCACCGGCTCCTCGGGAAGGTCGAGCTGCCAGCGATGCCCGGGGCCTGCGGCGTGCGCATCGCTCACCGCGTCGACGACGAGCCGTGTCAGGTCGACCTCGCGGCGCTCGAGCGGCCGGCCCGCGTCGAGCCGCGCGAGCAGGAGCAGGTCCTCGACGAGCGTGGTCATCCGCTCGGACTGGGCGGAGATCCGCACGAGTGCGTACTCGGCGTCGGCCGGTAGCTCGCCGCGCCTGCTCAGCTCCGCGTAGCCGCGGATCGCCGCGAGCGGGGTGCGTAGCTCGTGGCTTGCGTCGGCGACGAACTGGCGCAGCCGGGTCTCGCTGTCCTGGCGGGCCTCCAGCGCCGCGCCGACGTGGTCGAGCATGTGGTTGAGGGCCGCCCCGACCTGGCCCACCTCGGTGTGGGGGTCGGTGTCGGGCACCCGTTCCACCAGCGAGACCTCACCGCGGTCCAGTTGGAGCGTGCTGACCCGGGCGGCGGTGGCCGCCACCCGTTCCAGCGGTTCCAGCTCCCGCCGCACGAGGACGGCACCGGTGAGACCCGCGCCCAGCAGCGTCACCGCGGCGACGATCAGCTCGGTGGTGACCAGCCGGGCCACCGTGTCCTGCACGGTGCGTTCGGTGAACCCGGTGACGATCACGTCGCCACTCCCGCCCGGCAACGCCACGAGACGGTAGACGCCCAGCGGGCCGAGATCGGCGCTGAGCGGCGCGTGGTCCACGGGGACAGCGGCCAGGTCGGGGTATTCCTCGGGCGACACCGGCTGCACCCCGCCGTCGCGGGTGAACACCCACGCGGAGAGCACCTGGCCGTGCCGGAGGACGGCGCTCAGGCTGTCGGCCGGGCGCAGTCCGGGCCGTTCCTCGGCGTCGAGCGGGGGCAGCAGCGTCGAGTCCGAGTCGATGCGGGCGAGCACTCGGCTCGACACCCGCAGGTCGCCGTCGAGCCTGCTGAGCAGGAAACCGCGCAGTGTCAGGGCCGTGACCAGTGCGACCACGGCCGATGCGACGGCGAGGAGCAGCAGCAGCGTCGCGACGAGTCGCGTCCGCAGCGAGCGGCTCCTCACCCCCCGGCCGCCGGTTTGAGCACGTAGCCCGCGCCCCGGACCGTGTGGATCATGGGCGTGCGACCTGCGTCGATCTTCTTGCGCAGGTAGGAGACGTACAGCTCGACGACGTTGGACTGGCCGCCGAAGTCGTAGTTCCACACCCTGTCGAGTATCTGCCCCTTGGACAGCACGCGCTTGGGGTTGCGCATGAGGTATCGCAGCAGCTCGAACTCGGTGGCCGTCAGCTCCACGGATGCATCGCCCCGGCGCACCTCGTGGCTGTCCTCGTCCAGCACGAGATCGCCCACGATGAGCTCGGAGCCCTGCCGGGCCGCCGCCATGCCGGAGCGGCGCAGCAGGCCGCGCAGCCGGGCGACCAGCTCCTCCAGGCTGAAGGGCTTCGTGACGTAGTCGTCGCCGCCTGCCGTGAGCCCGGCGATCCGGTCCTCCACGGCGTCCTTGGCGGTCAGGAACAGCACGGGGACGTCGGGGGTCTCCGCGCGCATCCGGCGCAACACCTCGAGGCCGTCGAAATCGGGCAGCATCACGTCGAGGACGACGGCATCGGGCCGGAACTCCCGCGCGGCCCGGACGGCAGAGGTGCCGTCGGCCGCGGCGCGCACGTCCCAGCCCTCGTACCGCAGAGCCATCGACAGCAGATCGGACAGCGAGGCCTCGTCGTCGACGACGAGGATCCGGATCGGGCTGCCATCGGCCCGCCGCAACGCCGTGGCCTGGTCCCTCATCGTCGACATGCTAGCCAGCGTTGCGCGCAGGACTGTGCCGTCGATGGGCGAAACCTGTGCGCCCGCTGTGGAACCGCCGGACTCACTGCGTCGTCCAAGTGCCCATCGATCAAGTGAAGCCGACCGTACCCGAGGGGAACGAGATGGACGTGTTCGAGGGATGGCCCGCCGATGCCACGGTGTTCCTGGCCGAGATCGCCGCCGACAACAACCGCGAGTTCTGGACTGCGCAGCGCCACCGACACGCCGCCGCGGTGCAGGCGCCGATGCTGGCCCTCGCCGCTGAGCTGACCCCGGAGTTCGGGCCGGTCCGTGTGTTGCGGCCTGCCGTCAACAGGCGGTTCCGGCCCGACGCCCCGCCGTACCGCACCGATACCGGGGGTGTGGCCACCACCTCCGGGGGGTCGGCTCTCGCCGTGGTGCTGTCGGCGTCCGCGCTGTCGGTCACGGCGGGGCACTGGTCGTTCGACGCCGGTCAGCTCCGGCGGTACCGGGCGGCGGTCGACGGGGCGGCGGGGGAGGAGCTCACCGCAATGCTCGGCGGGCTCCACGGTCTCGTGCCCGATCCGGGACGCCCACTCACCGGCACCCCACGCGGCTACGGCGCCGAGCACCCTCACATCGCGTTGCTGCGCAGGCGCGGCCTGCAGCTCACGGGTTCCCGGCCCGCTGGTGAGTGGCTCGCCACGCGCCAACCGCTGGAGTGGGTGCGTGCCACGTGGCGCTCGGCCGCCCCGGTCCTCGCCTGGCTCGACGAGCACGTGGGCGCCGCCGAGCCGGTGCAGCGACCTCGGCCGGTGCCGGAAACGCCGGTGGTGCCACTGCCGTCGTGAGCTCCGTCTCGGGGCCGCCGGGCACGGGCACTGCGCTGCCACGTCGTCGGGCCATTCCTCGGCGGGAATTGTCGGTCGCAGTGTCCGGAGCGACGCTCGTCGCATGCCCACACAAGAGATCCAGGAGATCGCAGTGCCGGACGCACAGGAGCTGAGCCACCGCTACACGTCCGTCTGGAACGAACCCGATTCCGAACGGCGCAGGCAGCTGATCGGCGAGCTGTGGGCCGAGGACGGTGTCCAGCTGTTGCAGCCGCCGGAGGCGGTCGTCGCAACGGCGAGTGCGCTCGGGGTCACGCCGACGTTCGAGGTGCGGGGGCACGCGGCCCTGGAGAACAGGGTCACCCTGGCCTACGAGGAATTCGTGGCGCCCGGCAAGCACGTGTTCCGGACGCGTCCCGACGCCGTCGCCCTTGCCGGCGTCGTGAAGTTCCACTGGGAGATGGTTTCGCTGGCCGACGGCGAGCCGGTGGGCGGCGGCCTGGAGTTCCTCGTCCTCGACGGGGACGGGCGCATCCGCACCGACTACCAGTTCATCGGCTGACCGGCGCGGCCCCGGTGTCGCCGGCGCCGGGACGGGTCAGCGGGCGCGCCAGTAGCCCGTGGCGTAGACCCGGCGCCGGTCCAGGCCGCGGTCGTCGAGCAGGTGCTTGCGCAGGTCGCGCACGCAGGCCGACTCGCCGGACAGCCATGCCTGCCCGGCCCCGGCGGGGAACTGCGCGGCCTGCACCACCTCGCTGAGGGGGCTGCCGGGCTCGCGGTCGCCGCGGTGCACCCACCGCACCGTGGCCGCACCCGGCAGCTGCTGCTCCTCGCCGGCGTCGGCCACCTCGAGGAAGGCGATGGCCGGCACCCCGGCAGGCAGGGCGTCCAGCACGGTGGCCACCGCCGGGAGGGCCGTCTCGTCGCCGATCACCACGTGGTAGTCCGCCGCAGGGTCCGGCTCGTAACGGCCGCCGGGCTCCGACACGCCCACCCACGAGCCCGGGCTCGCCTCCCGTGCCCACGCGGCCGCTGGTCCGTGGCCCTCGTGGAGCACGAAGTCGACGTCCAGTTCGCCCACGCCCGCGTCGAAGCGCCGCACGGTGTAGGTGCGGATCACCGGCCGGGGCTCACCGGCGGGCCACACCGGTCCGCCCGACGTCGCCCGCGGCACCGCGGGCCGATCCTGCCCCGGCACGGGGAAGAACATCTTGATGCGGCGGTCGGGCCCTTCGCCGGCGAATCCGGTGAGCTCCGCTCCGGCGAGGGTCACGCGGACCATCCGCGGGGTGATCCGCTCGCTGCGCTGCACCTGCAGCAGCCGGGGTGCCGTCGTCGTCATCGCGACGATTGTGCCGGTGCGCTCCCCACGGCGGACAGGCCCGTCCAGACCAGGTCCATCAGGTACTCCGTCGCCTGCTCGCTCGTGACCGTCCGCTCGCTTCCGCGCCACAGCGCGAGCCGCTCGCACGCTCCGACGATCACCTGTGCCCACCCGGCCAGCCGCTGCGGGTCGGCGTCGGGGGCCTGGCCGGCGAGCAGGGTCGCGATGAAGTCCGTCTGTTGGGCCCTGATGCCCTCGAGGGCCTCGCCCGCCACGGTCGACTCCGAGTACAGAAGGGTCCATGCCGGCTCGCGTCGTTCCAGGTATTCGAAGAACGCGAGGGTGCCGCGTCGCAGCATCTCCTCCGGCCCGTGCGCCGACGCCGCGGCCGCCGTGGTCACCTCGAGCAGCTCGGCGCGGGCCCGGGCGATACACGCGAGCAGCAGACCCTCTTTGGAGCCGAAGTGGGCGTACAGCACGGGCTTCGTCACGCCCACCCGCTCGGCCACCACATCCATGGCTGCCGCCTGGTAACCGCGTTCACCGAACACCGCCACGGCCGCGTCCAGGATCTGTCGCTCGCGCTCGGCGCGGCTCACCCGGCGGCGGGGCCTGCTGGGGTCCACGGGGTCCACTATCGCAGGCAACCGAAACCTACCGCCAGTAACTTACCCGTGGTAACTTCGCTCGGGTACCCACTACGGGAGGAGCGCGATGAGCCAGCCGACCCCGGACGACGCCGGTGAGGCCGTGGACGTCGCGATAGTCGGCAGCGGGTTCGCCGGCCTCGGCGCCGCCGTCCGGCTCGCGCAGGCAGGTCGCAACGACTTCATCGTCCTGGAGAAGGGCGAGAGCCTCGGCGGCACCTGGCGTGACAACACGTACCCGGGCTGCGCGTGCGATGTCCAGTCGCACCTGTACTCGTTCTCGTTCGCCCCCAACCCGGACTGGAGCAGGCTCTACGCGCGGCAGCCCGAGATCCGGGCCTACCTCGAGGGCATCGCCGACCGGTTCGGCCTGCGCGCGCGCATCCGGTTCCGCGCCACGGTGGTCGCCGCGGAGTGGAGCGGCCGGCACTGGACCGTGCGACTGGCCGACGGCAGCAGCCTCACAGCCCGCGTGCTGGTCTGGGGCACGGGCGCACTGCACGAGCCGTCGATGCCCGACATCCCCGGGCTCGACGAGTTCGCCGGCACGACCTTCCACTCCGCACGGTGGGATCACGACCACGACCTGTGCGGTAAGCGCGTCGCCGTGATCGGCACGGGCGCGAGCGCCATCCAGTTCGTGCCGGCCATCCAGCCGCAGGTCGCAGGGCTCACGATCTTCCAGCGCACCGCACCGTGGGTGCTGCCGAAGCCCGACCGGACGGTGCGCCCGCTGTGGCAACGCATCTATCGGGCCGCGCCGGTGGTCCAGAAGCTCTCGCGGGCACTCATCTACGCGCGCAACGAAAGCCTGCTCACCGGCTTCCTCAAGCCGAAGCGGATGGCGCTGATCGAGAAGTTCGCCCGCGCCTACCTCGCCCGGACGTTCGCCGACCGCCCCGACCTCACGGCAAAGCTCACGCCGGACTTCACCATCGGCTGCAAGCGCATCCTGCTCTCCAGCGACTACTACCCGGCCCTGACCAGGCCCAACGTCGAGCTCGTCACGGAGAAGGTCGTGCGGGTCACGCCCACCGCCGTCGTCACGGCCGACGGCGTCGAGCACGAGGTCGACACGATCGTCTTCGGCACCGGCTTCAAGGTGGCCGACGGCCTCGGGCGCTCGGCCCGCATCGTCGGCCGCGACGGGCTGGAACTCGCCGACGTCTGGCGCGACGGGCTCGAGGGTTTCCTGGGCACCACGGTGGCCGGTTTCCCCAACCTCTTCACGATGACCGGTCCCAACACGGGCCTCGGCCACAGCTCGATGATCTACATGATCGAGTCGCAGCTGAACTACCTGCTCGACGCATTGCGTCTCCTCGACGAGAACGGCGCCGTGGCCATCGACACCCGCCGCGACCGGCAGGACGCCTTCAACGCCACGGTCCAGCGCAGGTTCGCAGGCTCCGTGTGGACGGAGGGCGGGTGCGCGAGCTGGTACCTCGACGAGCACGGCAGGAACCGCGTGCTCTGGCCGAGACACACGTTCGCCTTCCGCCGCCGCACCCGCAAGGTCCGCCCGTCCGACCACGAACTCCTGGCCTGACACCGCGCCACTCCCGCGAGTCACCCGCTTCGCGCCCGTGAGGGCCGTCGCGGCGCCGGGCTTAGGGTCGGAGCCGTGCTCGATCCCGCCGTGTACGCCATCCCCATGACCACCCGGTTCCGCGGCATCACCGTGCGGGAGGGGATGTTGCTGCACGGGCCCGCGGGCTGGGGCGAGTTCTGCCCCTTCGCCGATTACGACGACGCCGAGTCGGCAGCGTGGCTCGCCGCCGCCGTCGAGGCCGCCGAGGAGGGTTGGCCGGAGCCCGTCCGCGACCGGGTGCCGGTGAACTGCATCGTCCCGGCCGTCGGGCCGGAGCGGGCGCAGGAGATCGTCCGGGCGTCGGGCTGTTCCACGGCGAAGGTCAAGGTCGCTGACGCGCCCGGCTCGCTGCCGGACGACCTGGAACGCGTGGCCGCGGTCCGCGACGCACTCGGCCCCCGCGGCGCGGTGCGGGTGGACGCCAACGCGCGCTGGGACGTCGACGAGGCCGTCGCCGCGATCCGTGCCCTGGACCGCGCGGCCGGCGGGCTGCAGTACGTCGAGCAGCCGTGCCGGACGATCGAGGAGCTCGCCGCGGTGCGGCGTCAGGTCGACGTGCCGATCGCCGCCGACGAGTCGATCCGCCGTGCCGAGGACCCGCTGCGGGTTGCGGTCGCCGGCGCAGCCGACATCGCCGTGCTGAAGTGCGCTCCCCTCGGTGGGGTACGCCGTGCGCTCGCCGTCGCGGAGGCGTGCGGGCTGCCGTGCGTGGTCTCGTCCGCGCTGGAGACGAGCGTCGGGCTGGCCGCGGAGCTGGCGCTGGCCGGTGCCCTGCCGGACCTGGACCTCGCGTGCGGGTTCGGCACCGGCGCGCTGCTCACGGCTGACGTGGTGGCCGACCCGCTCGTGCCAAGCGACGGCTGGCTCCCAGTACTCCGCCAGGCCCCCGAGCCGGTGCACAGAGAGGCGCTGGCTGCGCCTGCCGACCGCAAGAGATGGTGGCAAGCCCGCTTAGCCCGCGTAACAGCCCTCAACAGCATTATGGAGCCGTAGAGCCGCGAAGCGGCCCCGCTGACACCACTACGGCTCCGAAGTTCAATACCGTCCTGGTGTGGGTGTTGTGGTTGTGGGGGCTGGGATCGCTGGTGTTGCTTGCGCTCGTCAGCTCCGTGCGGCTGGTGTGCCGGTGCGGGTGTTGGAGCGCTCTAGGGCCGTTGGCGGGCGGATGGGCGGCGGGGTGATCCATGGGCGGCCCGTCGACACGGGCGCGGCCTACTTCACCGTGCGCGACCCGGAGTTCGCCGAGGTGGTGGACCGCTGGAAGGGGGCCGGGCTGGCGCGGCCGTGGACGTCCGAGCTCGCGGTGCTGGGCGACGGAAGCCGTGGTCGCTCGCCGGGACCGATGCGCTGGGCGGCGCCCGGGGGTCTGGCGAGCCTCGTGGCGGATCTGGCGGCGGGGCTGACGGTCGAGTTGGGGTACGAGATCCGTCACGTGGGGCACGGACCCGAGGTGGACGGCACGCCCGCCGACGTCGTGGTGCTCGCGATGCCCGACCCGGAGGCGTTGCGCCTCGTGGACCCTGCCTCGTCCGCCACCGCGGAACTGGCCGGACGCGAGTGGCGGCCGGTGGTCACCGTCGTGGCCGGCTGGCCGTCGCGGGAATGGCCGGAGATGAGCGCGGCGTTCGTCAACGATCATCCGGTCCTGTCCCTGATCGCCGACGACGGCGATCGGCGGGGCGACGGGGCTCCGGTGCTCGTCGCACACACCACCCCCGACATCGCCCGCGCGCACGAGGCGGATCCCACCGGTGCCGTCGGTCCGGCGGTCGAGGCCATCCGGGAGTTGCTGGACATCCGCACGCCGCCGTTGTGGAGCGTCGCCCACGAATGGCGTCACGCCGCACCTGCCGCCGACCGCGACCGCCCGTTCCACCTCGGTGACGACGGGATCGCGCTCGCCGGGGACAGCTGGGGCAGCTCGCGGGTGGAGACGGCCTGGCGATCCGGGACGTTGCTGGGCCGAGCGGTGGCGGCGCGCCTCGGCGTGAGCTGATCCGGAGATCAGCCGACCACGAGCCGTCCGGCAGATGTGGTGCTGATCATCATCGGATGGCTGGGCGGCAGGTCGGCGGATCAGCGTTGTGCCGCAGGACGATCGTGGGAGTGCGGGTCCCTGATCGTCGGCCTAGCGTCGACCGCATGGCCGTCACGGGTGCGTCCGCTCCGCCCGACCCGCTCGTCGCCGATCTTCTCGCGGCGTTGCCGGCCGGCCGCGTCGTCGTCGACCACGACGTCATGGACACCTTCGAGCGCGACATGGCGGAGTGGGCGCCGTCCGGGCGTGCGGCGGCGGTGGTCCGGCCGTGCAGCACGGCGGAGGTCGCGGCGGTGGTCGCCGCGTGCGCGCGGTACGGCCGTCCTGTTGTCCCGCGCGGGGCGGGCACGGGTCTCTCGGGTGGCGCGAATGCGGTGGACGGCTGCGTGGTGCTGTCGACCGAGCGGATGCGCGAGATCGTGGAGATCAACGCCGACGAGCGGCTGGCCGTGGTGCAGCCGGGCGTGGTGAACGACGACCTGCGATCAGCGGTCGCCGAGCAGGGGCTGTGGTATCCGCCCGATCCTGCGAGTTCGCCGTGGTCGACGATCGGGGGCAACGTCGCCACCAACGCGGGGGGTTTGTGCTGTGTGAAGTACGGGGTCACGCGCGACTACGTGCTGGCGTTGGAGGTCGTCACCGCCGCGGGCGAGATCGTGCGAGTAGGGCGGCGCACCTCCAAGGGGGTGGCCGGGTACGACCTGGCCGGGCTGATGGTCGGGTCGGAGGGCACCCTCGGGGTGATCACCGAGGCGACACTGCGGCTGCGTCCGTCGCGCACGAGCCGGCCCCGGACCGTCGTGGGGTTCTTCGACGATCTCGCCGCCGCAGGCGACGCCGTCTCCCGCGTCACCGCACGGGGCCTTCAGCCCGCCATGTTCGAGCTGATCGACCGGTTCTGCCTGCAAGCGGTGAACAGGTGGACGAACGCCGGTCTCCCGGACGACGCGGCGGCGCTCCTGCTCGCGCAGACCGATGTTCCGGAGCCCGCTGCGCTGCAGGAGGCCGAGGCGATCCACGCCGAGTTCGTGGCGGCCGGGGCCGCCGAAGCCATGATCTCGACCGATCCGGTGGAGGCCGAGGCGCTGTTCGATGCCCGGAGGCTCATCGGCCCGGCGGTGCAGCAGCTCGGCAACGAGATCCTCACCGAGGACGTCTGCCTTCCGCGCGTCCATCTCGCCGAGATGATCCGCCGCATCGAGGAGATCGGGGAGCGGCACCGCACGCTCCTCGCCACCGTGGCCCACGCGGGGGACGGCAACCTGCACCCGTCGCTGCTCGTTCCGCCCGGCGACGAGGACGCGCGCCGTCGGGCGCAGGCGGCATTCGACGACATCATCGACGCCGCGCTGGCGCTCGGCGGCACGGTGACCGGCGAGCACGGGGTCGGCCTGGTGAAGCTGGCAGGGATGCGGCGGGAGCTCGGTCCGCACGTGGTGGCGATGCAGCGGGCCGTGAAGGCGGCTCTGGATCCGCAGGGAATTCTCAACCCGGGCAAGCTTGCCGGGTGACGCGCGCGCGGCGGACCACGATCCGTCCGGCATAGGAGCTCTCCGCTGATCGACTGCGGGAGGCGCGGTTCCACACACGGTTGGCTAGCGTCACGGTATGGCCGTTTCGGATGCTTCCGCTCCGCCCGACCCGCTCGTCGCCGATCTGTTCGCGGCGTTGCCGGCCGACCGCATCGTCACCGACGCCGCCGTCGTGGATGCCTACCAGCACGACGAGGCGGAGTGGGCGCCGTACGGGCGTGCGGCGGCGCTGGTGCGGCCGCGCAGCACGGCGGAGGTCGCGGCGGTGGTCGCCGCGTGCGCGCGGTACGGCCGTCCGGTCGTCCCGCGCGGCGCAGGTACGGGTCTCTCGGGTGGCGCGAATGCGGTGGACGGCTGCGTGGTGCTGTCCACGGAGCGGATGCGCGAGATCGTGGAGATCAACGCCGACGAGCGGCTCGCCGTGGTGCAGCCCGGGGTGGTCAACAACGACCTGCGCGCAGCCGTCGCCGAGCACGGTCTCTGGTATCCGCCGGACCCTGCGAGCTCTCCGTGGTCGACGATCGGGGGCAACGTCGCCACCAATGCGGGCGGCTTGTGCTGTGTGAAGTACGGGGTCACGCGCGACTACGTGCTGGCGCTGGAGGTCGTCACCGCCGCGGGTGAGGTCGTGCGTCTGGGGCGGCGCACCGCCAAGGGCGTGGCCGGATACGACCTGGCCGGGCTGATGGTCGGCTCCGAAGGGACGCTCGGGGTGATCACCGAGGTCACGGTGCGGCTGCGCCCGCTTCGTACGAGCCCGCCGCGGACCGTCGTGGGGTTCTTCGACGATCTCGCCGCCGCAGGCGACGCCGTCTCCCGGGTCACGGCCCGCGGTCTGCATCCCGCGGCGTTCGAGTTGATCGACCGGTTCTGCCTGCAGGCGGTGAACAAGTGGAAGAACGCCGGGCTCCCGGACAACGCTGCCGCGCTCCTGCTCGCGCAGACCGATCTCCCGGAACCCGGGGCGCAGCAGGAGGCGGAGGCGATCCACGCCGAGTTCGTTGCAGCGGGGGCGCGTGAGGCGATGCTGTCCACCGACCCGGTCGAGGCGGAGGCGCTGTTCGACGCGCGCAGGCTCGCGTACCCCGCGCTGGAGCAGCTCGGTCAGGCGATGCTCACGGAGGACGTCTGCCTGCCTCGCGGCCGGCTGGCCGAGATGCTCCGCCGCATCGAGGAGATCGGGACACGGCACGAGACGTTCATCGCCACGGTCGCGCACGCGGGCGACGGCAACCTGCATCCGCTGATGCTCACCCCGCACGGCGACGAGGCCGCGAGGAAGCGGGCCCAGGCGGCGTTCGAGGACATCATCGATGCCGCGCTCGAGCTCGGCGGCACGGTGACCGGTGAGCACGGGGTCGGGCTGTTGAAGCTGGCCGGGATGCGCCGCGAGCTCGGCCCGCACGTCGTCGCGATGCAGCGAGCGGTCAAGGCGGCCCTGGATCCGCAGGGAATCCTCAACCCGGGCAAGGTGGTCGGGTGACCCGTCTGCTCCCCGCCCTCCATGATCCGCAGGACCGTCCCGCGTTGCGCTTCGGCGTGGGTGACGCGAGCCTCGCGCTGACCTACCCGCAGCTCGCGGGTGCGGCCGGCGCTCTGGCCTCGGCGCTCCACGGACGGCGGCGGGTAGCTGTGCACGCCACCCCGACGCTGCACACGGCGGTCGGCATCACCGCGGCGCTGCTCGCCGGCGTCACGGCCGTGCCGCTGAACCCGAAGCTGGGGGAGCGGGAGCTCGGGCACGTCCTCGCCGATGCGGCACCCGAGCTCGTGCTGGCCGCTCCCGGTGTGGAGCTGCCGGGGCCGCTGGCCTCGGTTCCCCGGCACGACGTCGACCTGGCGGCCTCCGCACCGGTACCCGGCGACGAGCCGCCGGCCGGCGAACCGGCACTGGTCATCTACACATCCGGCACGACCGGGCCGCCCAAGGGAGCCGTGCTGTCCCGCGGTGCCGTCGCCTCCAACCTCGACGCGCTCGCCGACGCCTGGGCGTGGACGGGCGAGGACCACCTCGTGCACGCGCTTCCGCTCTTCCACGTGCACGGGCTGGTGCTCGGGGTGATCGGGCCGCTGCGCCGCGGCGGGAGTCTGCACCACATCGGCATGCTCGACGCGCGGACGCTGTCCGAGGCGGGCGCGTCGATGGTCTTCGGCGTGCCGACGCAGTACCACCGGCTGGCCGACCAGCTCGAAGCGGACCCGGCCGCCGGCGAGGCGATCGGCCGTGCGCGGCTCCTGGTGTCGGGTTCGGCGGCACTCACCGCCGTCGACCACGCCCGGCTGCATCGGGCCACCGGGCTCGCGGTCCGCGAGCGCTACGGGCTCACCGAGACGTTGATCCTCACCGCCGCCCGCGCCGAGGACGAGCCGGAGCCCGGTGCAGTCGGTCGTCCGTTGCGGGGCACCGAGGTGCGGCTCGCCCCGCTGGCCGGGGAGCAGGCCGACGGCCTCGGTTCCGTCGAGGTGCGTGGTCCGGGGCTCTTCGACGGCTACCTCAACCGTCCCGACGCCACGGCCGCTGCGCGCACCCCCGACGGCTGGTTCGTCACCGGCGACATCGGGCGCTGGACGGAGAGCGGGGCGCTCGCACTGGTGGGGCGCAGCGCCACCGACCTGATCAAGTCGGGTGGCTACAAGATCGGTGCGGGCGAGATCGAGAACGCGCTGCTGGAGCACTCGGGGGTGGCCGAGGTGGCGGTCATCGGAGTGCCCGACGACGACCTGGGGGAGCGGATCGTGGCGTTCGTCGTACCCGCGGGTCCGCCGCCGGCCGAGCGCGATCTGGTCGATCACGTCGCCAGGTTGCTGGCGCCGCACAAGCGACCCCGGGAGGTCCGGTTCACCGACGCCCTACCCCGGAACGACATGGGCAAGGTGGTGAAGGCCCGACTGCCGCGATGACATTGCGTCGGTCGGGTGATGTGGGCCGCAGGTTCCGCGAGAGTGCATCTCGGCGCGCCGACGCGGGCACACTGATCGGATGACTGAGACGACGACCCGCACCTCGGACCGGACCTACCGTGGACCTGCCGGATCGGGAGTCCCCCGCCTCGCCGGGCTCCCGGGGGTTCGTCGCGACGACGTCCTCCCCCAGCAGGTGCTCGAGACCGAACGCTACGACACCGACGACCGACGGCTCGCGGCAGCCGGCATCGCCCTGACCCTGCTCCGGATGCCGGAAGGCCCGCCGCAGTGGCACCTCCACCTCCCCGACGGCGGCCCTGCCGAGGACCTGCGTGTCCCGCTCGCGCCGGATGCCGGGGTCGCGCCCGCTGTGCCGGGCGAGCTCTCGGAGCTGATCCGTGGGGCCGCCCGTGATCGTGCCGTCCGGCCCGCAGGCCGGATCCGGCGGGTGCGCACCGAAGCGCGTCTGTACGGCGCGGGCGACCGCTCGCTCGCGGTGGTGGTGCACGACGAGGTCACCCTCGCCACCCTGGGCAGCGCCACCGAGGTCGAGGCCTGGACGGAGGTCGAGCTGCGCAGCGCTGCCGCCGACGACTCCCTCCTCACGGAGGTGCAGAACCGGTTCACCGAGAGCGGATTGCGGCCCGCCGGCACCGCGCCCGACGAGGAGCTGGACCGCCTGCTCCGACCGGCGCCCAAGGCCCGTCCGGTGAAGGCCGGCAAGCGCGGCTCCGCCGGGGCGGTGCTGCTGGAGTACCTCGCGGCCCAGGCCGACCGTTTGGCGGCCGAAGAGCTGCGCGTGCGCCGCGGCGGACCGGACTCCGTGCACCAGATGCGCGTCGCATCCCGTCGCATGCGAAGCGCCCTGCAGGCCTATCGCAAGCTGCTCGACCGTAAGCGCACGGATCCGATCGTCGACGGCTTGCGCGAGCTGGGCCGCGCGCTCGCCCCCGCCCGTGACGCCGAGGTGCTTCACGAGCGGATCTCGGACGGGCTCGCCGCGCTCCCGGATGAGCTGCGGCTCGGCCCCGCACAGGCGCAGATGACGCGATACTTCGCCCGGGCCGAGGCGGAGGCCAACGCCGCTGTGCTCACAGAGCTCGACAGCGAGCGCCACGCGAAGCTGCGCTCGGCCATCGACGCGCTGATGGAGCGGCCCCCGTTGACGAAGCTCGCCGCCCGTCCCGCACGCAAGGAGATGCCCAAGCTGGTGGCCCGCACCGCCAAGCGGTTGTCGGACGCGGTGAAGATCGCACACGACCCGACGGCCGAGGAGTCGGAACGGGATGTCGCGGTGCACAGCGCCCGCAAGGCCGGGAAGCGTCTTCGGTACGCCACGGAGGTGGCCACGCCGGCCGTGGGGAAGGACGCGAAGCAGTTCGCGAAGGCGCTCAAGGGCTTCCAGTCGGCGCTCGGTGAGCACCAGGACACCGTGGTCGCCCGCGCGACGCTGCGCGAGCTGGGCACGCTAGCTCACCCGGCGGGGGAGAACGGCTTCAGTTTCGGACTGCTCTACGGGCGCGACGCCGCCCGTGCCGACGAGATCGAGCGCGAACTCCCGGCGCTGTGGGCGCAGGCATGGAAGCGTCGCAACCGCCGCTGGCTCCGCTGAGTCCCGGCCGGATCGACACACGGAACGGGCGACTCGCGGGACTTCCGAGAGTCGCCCGTTTTTCCGGGGGCCGGCCCGGCCGAGTCCCCGTGGCACCATCGCCGTCGTGAACGAAGCCCGGGACGCCGTTGCCGATCTACGCCGGATCGCCTTCCTACTGGAGCGGGCGCACGAGTCCACCTACCGCGTGCGCGCGTTCCGTACGGCGGCCGCGGTGCTGGACAGGCGCGACGCCGACGAGATCGCGGGCCTGGTCCGCACCGGCGAGCTGGTGCGGCTGAAGGGCGTGGGTGAGGTCACCGCGCGCTGCGTGACGGAGTCGGTCGCGGGGGAGGAGCCCGACTACCTGCGCAAACTGGAGGAGACGGAACTCCCTCCGCTCGACGAGGCCGCCACGGCGCTGCGGTCGGCGATCCGGGGCGACTTCCACGCCCACACCGACGCCTCCGACGGCGGTTCCCCGCTGCGGGAGATGGTGCAGACGGCGCGGGAGCTGGGCCACGAGTACATGGTGATCACAGATCACTCGCCACGGCTGACCGTCGCGAACGGGCTGTCAGCCGATCGCCTGCGCGCCCAGATCAGGCAAATCGCCGAGCTCAACGCCGAGCTCGGCGACGGTTTCCGTGTGCTCACGGGGATCGAGGTCGACATCAACGAGGACGGCTCGCTCGACCAGGACGATGACCTGCTCGCCGAGCTGGACGTCGTGGTCGCGTCGGTGCACTCGAAGCTGCGGATGCCCCGTGCCGAGATGACCGAGCGGATGCTGACGGCCGTCGTGAACCCGCACGTCGACGTGCTGGGGCACTGCACGGGCCGGATGGTCACCGGCAACCGCAAGCGCCCGGAGTCGCAGTTCGATGCCGGTGAGGTGTTCGCCGCCTGTGCGGAGTACGGCGTCGCGGTGGAGGTGAACTCCCGGCCCGAGCGGCTCGACCCGCCGAAGCGGCTCCTCCGGCTGGCGGTGGAGGCGGGCTGCTCGTTCACGATCGACACCGACGCCCACGCGCCGGGGCAGCTCGACTGGCTCCGCAACGGATGCGAGCGCGCGGCTGCCTGCGACGTTCCGACGGACCGCGTGCTGAACACCCACCCGCTCGAACGCCTCCTGACGCGCACGCGCTGATTCCTGACGGGCTCACCATCGACGTGGACACGTGTCGCGAAATGCGCGCACCGTCTTTGCACGACATGTGTCCATGTCGCAGCGACGGCGGTCAGGCGCGGCGGGCCAGCAGGTCGTCGGCGGTGGGTGGGTCGGCTCCGCGCCGGGAACAGGTGATGGCCGCGGCTGTGACGGCCTCGTCGAGCAGGGCGTCGAGCGTCTCGGTGTCGACGACCCGCAGGCCGGGGCGCGCGGCCGCACCCAACAGATGCCTCCGGTGCAGCCCGGCGAGCAGGGCGGCGGAGAACGTGTCGCCCGCCCCCACGGTGTCGACGACCGGAACGGCCACGCCTGGCCGCCGCGCGCGCACGCCCGTGGCTGTGCCGGCCAGCGCGCCGTCGCCGCCGAGGGTGACGGCGACGATCGCGGGCCCGCGTCGAAGCCAGTCCTCCAGCACAGCCTCCGGCGTCGAGCCGGGGACGAGCCACTCGAGATCTTCGCTGCTCACCTTGACCACGTCGGCCACCGCGAGCACCTCGTGCGCACCGGCGAGCACATCGGCGGGATCGCCCATGAGTAAGGGGCGGCAGTTGGGGTCGTAGCTGATCGTGGCGGTGGGCGCGGCGCGGGTGAGCAACTCGCGCAGGACGGCGGCGCCGGGCGGGGTGGTCAGGGCCAGCGAACCGGAGTGCACTGCGACGACCGGCCCGTCGAGCGCCCCGGCCAGTTCCTCCGGTGTCCACTGCCAGTCGGCGGTGCCGGTGATCCGGAAGTCATAGCTCGGCGCTCCATCGGAGTCGACGGCCACCATCGCCATCGACGTCTGCTCGCGGGCGTGCACCGCATGATCGAGCTCGACCCCGTTGACGGTGAGGTGCTCGCGGACCCGGCGTCCGAGCATGTCGTCCGCGATGCGGGCGAGTAACCGCGCGGGCACACCGAGCCGGGACAGGGCGACGGCGACGTTGGCCGGGCTGCCGCCCGGTGCCACTTCGAAGTAGCCGTTCGCGGGGGCCGGGACGAGGTCGACGAGCGCCTCGCCCGCCACGGCGACGATGCCGGTCTCGCTGTGTGGAGTGATGGCTGCTCCTCTCTCCGGGACGGGTGATCACCCGCCGCCCGTCATGCTGGCGGGTGAGACCGGCCGGCGCCAACGCACCGCTGGAACGAGCGGCACTCTCGTCCGGACTTATCGCCCGAAAGCGCCGCTCGTTCAACCGCGAGGGGCTTTCCAGCCCGCCGCGAGGTGCGGTTTTCATGACCGTAACGACAGGGTGCATTGACATCGTCCGGTCCGGACCGCAGCGTTATCCGAGACTTTAGTGGCGAGTACACGTCGGCGGCCGTCGATCAGAACCCGAGAGGACCGGTTGGTGCCCAAGGAAATCTTTGTCGCTTTTGGTGTCGATGCCGGTGTCGTGGCGGGGTGGCCCCAGGCGCCCGCAGACGCCACTGATGCCGGACCGGATCATCGAACAATCAACGGGCACGACGGCGTGCGCTCGGCGACTTTCGATGAGATCGCCGACGATTATCTGAGGCGTTTCCCGCGGTCCTGAGCACTGCTCCCCCTGATTCCGACCTATTTCGAAGAGGGCACCGCCATGTCCGCTGTACCTGAAACAAGCACGCCGCAGCCGCACCGAACCTTTCCGCGAGTGGGTGTTCGAGCTACTCGGAAGGCGACCACCATCGCTTTCTTCGCCTGGCTTTTCGCGGTGTTCGACTACATCATGTTCGGCACGCTGCTGCCGCAGATCTCCAGCAGTTTCGGGTGGGACGACGCCACGGCGTCGTTCATTTCCACCCTGGTCTCCGTCACCACCGCGGTCATCGCACTGGCGGTCGGACCCATCACCGACCGCATCGGGCGTCGCAAGGGGATGATCCTCACCGTCTCGGGCACGGCGGTGGCCTCGGCGCTCTCGGCCGTGACGCCGAGCGCGGCCTACCTCATCGGCGTCCGATCCCTCGGCGGTCTCGGACTGTCCGAGCAGGCGGTCAACGCCACCTACCTCAACGAGATCTACGCCGTCACCGACGACGAGGCGATCAAGAGGCGGCGCGGCCTGATCTACAGCCTCGTGCAGGGTGGCTGGCCGCTCGGCGTGCTCCTGGCCTCGGCCTGGGTCGCGATCTTCCTGCCGACGATCGGCTGGCGCGGCTGCTTCCTCCTCGCCGTGTTCCCGGCGGTGCTCATCGCGCTGATGCGGCGCGGACTGCGTGAGAGCCCACAGTTCGAGCTCGAGCTGCAGCTGCGCGCTCTGCGCAAAAAGGGCCGGCACGCCGAGGCCGGCGAGCTGGCGCGTTCCTACGGCGTGGACGAGCGGCCCGCCGCGCCGCTGGCCGCGATCTTCAAGGGACAGGCGCTGCGCAACACGCTGGTGCTCGGCCTCGCCTGGTTCATCAACTGGTTCGGCATTCAGCTCTTCAGCGTGCTCGGGACCACGGTGCTCACCGAGGGAAAACACGTCAGCTTCACCAACTCGCTGGTGCTTCTGATCGTGGCGAACGCCGTGGGCTACGTCGGCTATGTGACGCACGGATTCCTCGGCGACCGGCTGGGCCGCCGCAACGTCATCGCGTTCGGCTGGATCATCTCGGGAATTCTCTTCGCGCTGATGCTGACCGTCGCCAACGGCACGATCAGCGTCGTGATCCTCTACTCGCTCGGATTGTTCTTCCTGATCGGGCCGTACGCGGCGCTGCTGTTCTACATGGGTGAGTGCTACGACACGACCTGCCGGGCCACGGGCACAGCATTCCTCAACGCGCTGTCCCAGCCCGGTGCGATCGTGGCCGGCGCGATCGTCACGGGAATGCTGGCGAGCGGCTCGAACTGGGGCCATGCCGCGCTCATGGTCGGCGCGGTCGGCACCTTCGTGTCAGGGTTCATCATGTTCGGTGCCCGCAAGGCACCGCTGCTGCCGGGCTGATCGGACGTGATGCCGCAGATGCGCGGCGACGGCGTCCGGTGCGGACGCCGCGCCACAACTGCGCACGCAGCGCTCCACGCCGCCGTGGTTCGACCCGTCCCGATCGGGTCGAGCTGACGACGGACGGGACCAGGGGCCGACCTCAGGAACGGACGACTCCCACGAGGTTGGACAGCACCCCGTCGTGGATCCGCTGCAGGCCCTTCGGCGCGAACGTCCGCTCGAAGAAGCCGCCGATCCCGCTCGCGCCGTTCCACGTGGTCTCCACCGAGACCACGGAGCGGTCGGCGCCCGCCGGCGTGACCGTCCACGTGGTGACCATGCTGGAGTTCGTGTCGCGCTCGACGATGCGGTCCTCGGCCGGGACGCTGACCTCCACCAACTGGTCACGCACGCGGCTCTTCGTCGCCTGCAGGGTCCAGTGCACGCGGCTGCCGGCTCCGGTGCCGCCGGCCTCCACGCGGTAGTCGCCGTAGTGCTCCGTGAGGATCGTCGGCCGGACCGTCTCGTAGTCCGCCAGCGCCGCTCGCACACGCTCGGCAGGAGCGTCGATCGTGCGTTCTGCCCGGGCTGTCACCTGTGCCATGGGCCCATCCTGCCCCCGTACCGCGCGGCGGCCCGTGCGGGTGTCACGGTGTGGCCGGAGCTTTCTTGCCCTCCGGGGTGGCCGCGAACCACGTGTTGCCGATCGCCTGGCCGTTCGTGGTGCCCGGAGTGTCGCCGGAGTAGCGGTAGAGCGCCCATCCGCCGAGCGTGAGCTGGCTCGTCCCGTCGGAGCGCTGGACCATGCCGATCAGCGACTGGTCGACGCCCGTGAGCGAGAGCTTTCCTTCCGGGTCGACGATGATCGGCGGCCACTTCGCCGCGCACTCGCCTTCGCACGTGGCCGTCGGGGGCTTCGCCTTGTCCTGGTCGAAGCGGTAGAGGGCGTAGCCCTGGGCGTCCGTGACGATCGTGCCGAGCGCGGGAGTGTCGCGTGCCACCAGCACCGCGCCTCCGTCGGCCGGGGCAGCCGGGGCAGCCGCGGTGGCGGGGGCACGGGAACCGCTGTCCGACGGCGGCTGTGCTGCGGGGGCGGACAGGGGAGCGGGGTTCGACGTGTAGCCGTCGCCTGCGTCTGCGCCGCACGCGCTGAGCGCGAGGGTGGCGGCGGCGAGTGCGGCGATGGGGAGGAATCGGGGTAGGTGCACGGGGAGCTCCTCGATCAGGCGACCAGTTCGGGGCTGGCCGACACGTCAAAGGACACGTGTGTCGGCCCTGGGTGGTTCACCCGATTTCGTGACGCCGAGGTCATCGCGAGGGCTGCTGCTCCGCCGGTGGGTTCTCGAGCGCCGTGCTGGAGAACTGCTTGCCCGCCTCCACCACCTCCGCGGCGGGAACCTTGCCGAGCGGTTCCTGGATGTAGTGAGCTCCTGCTCGTGCATCGGCCGCCGTGTGGCGCATCCCGGCGACGAGCGCGCCCGCTGTGGTGGCGGCATCCGACAGTGCATCGAGCAGCGAGGAGAGGCGCTCGGCGATCGTTCGGGCGAGGCGGTAGGCCTCCAGCGCAACCGCGGTGATCGCGGCGGCGGTGGATCCGGCGAGCGTGACGGTCGCGGCCGCCAGCGCGGCGAGCGCCATGCGTGCAACCCAGATGAGGAAATCGGCGATGAGGTCGCGGATCAGGGCACGAACGGTGCCGACGGCCGCTCCCGAGCCGAGCACGAGCTGCGCGAGCTGGTCGGCCGTCCCGGCCACGTCGACGACCGCGCCGGCGTATCGGCCCACCGCGCCCCGGTAGGCCTCACCCGCGGGACCTGCCCAACCGGTCACCTGCGCCGCGGTGTGGTCGGCGGCCACGGCGCGAAGTTCACCGGCGATGTTGCTCCAGGTCTGTGCCTGGGCGGCGACCTGCAGAGGGTCGCCCGCCAGCGCGTCGAGCGGCTCGCGCAGGAACCAGACGTGTTCGATCAGCCATCCGATGCTCGACGACATGAGCGCGTCGAACGGGTCGGCGATGGCTCCCAGCGTGTCGAGGCCCGCGCCCGCGGCCGCCCAGGCGATCTCCATACCGTCAGGAGCCGGCTCTCCCACCGCGTCGGCGACGTCCGCCCAGCTCGAGACGACCCCCGCGCCCTCCAGATCGGGTGTCGGCTCGCGCTCCGCGACGAGGGAGTCGCCGGTGGGGATCTCGGTCATCGCCCCTCCCCGAAGCCGGTGGTGGTGCGGCGTTCGACCGCTCGGTAGGCCTCGGAGGTGGCGCGTACTCCGTCGGCGATCGCCCAGGCCTGCTCGGCCAGGCTCCCGACGACGAGCGATCCGGCCCGGGCCGCCTCGCTCGCGGCCCCGGCGAAGACCTGCCCGATCTGCCCGTAGGCGCGCAGGTCGAGCGGCCGGGCGGCAGCCGCGACCGCTCGCATCCGGGCGGCGAGTGCGTCGACTTGTGTGGCGTGGGTGTGGAGCGCCACGTCGTCGACCTCGAACCCGTCGGTCATCGCTCACCGTCCGGCAGATGGGACCGCAGGATCTGCGTGGCCTCGCGTCCGATCAACGGTGCGACGGCGGCGGTGGCGCGCCGAGCGGCCTCGGCTCGGGCCTCACGGGCAGTGGCCACCACGGCCGCGGCGAGCTGCACCCTGGTCATGGTCTCGGTGCGCTCGGACAGCACCAGCCGCTGCATCGCACCGGCCGGGTCGACCGTGACGCTGACCGCGCCGTCCCGGCTCGTCGCAGTGGCCGAGACCCCCGCCAGCGTCCGCTGCGCCTGCGTGGCCCTGACCCCGAACTCCTGCAGCCGCTCCCGGTAGGAGGCGAGCCACTGATCTCCGTCCATGGGGCGGACGGTACGGAGCAGGGCAGCCCCCGCGGGGCCGTTCGGCAGAACTCGCCGGCAGCCCCGTCCGTCCCTAGTTCAGTTTGGAGCTCAGCACCGCACCGTTCGCCTCGGGAGACTCTCTCGGCCGGGGCGTCGGCCGCGCTTTGGCGGGTGCCGCGTGCAACCGGTAGAGCTCGGCGTAACCGGGGCTGGTGGTGAGCAGCTCGGTGTGGGTGCCCGCCGCGGTGATGCGGCCCTTCTCCAGGTACAGGATCCGGTCGGCGTCGGTCACGGTGAGCAGGTTGTGCGAGATGACGATCGTGGTGCGGCCGGCCATGAGCCGGCGCAGTGGCACGAGGATGCGCCGGGTCGACTCGGCGTCGAGGCCGGTGGTGGGCTCGTCGAGCAGCAGCACCGGAGGGTTGCGGATCATCGCGCGTGCAATCGCGATCCGCTGGCGCTGGCCACCGGAGAGCAGCCGGCCGCGTTGTCCGATGCGGGTGTCGTAGCCCTTGGGCAGTTGGTTGATGAAGGAGTTGGCGTCGGCCGCGGTGGCGGCCTCGATGACCTCTTCCTCGGTCGCGTCCGGCCGGCCCCAGAGGATGTTGTCGCGGATCGTGCCGTCGAAGACGAGCGTCTCCTGCAGTACCGGGGTGACGTTGCGTTTGAGGTCGGCCAGGGCCAGGTTGCGCAGGTCGTGCCCGTCGAGGGTGATGGATCCCGAATCGGGGTCGAAGAACCGCAGGATCAACTTCGCCAGTGTCGACTTGCCGGCTCCGCTCGGACCGACCAGCGCGATTCGCTGCCCGGGCTCGACGGTGAAGTCGATGTCGGACAGCGCGGGCTTGTCCGTGTCCGGGTAGTGGAAGGAGAGGTTGCTCACGCGAAGCTCACCGCCTGCCCGCGCCAGTGGTTCAGGCTCGGCGGGCTCGTCGACACCGGGTTTCAGGTCGAGGAGCTCGATCACCCGCTCGGCCCCCGCGCTGGCGGAGAACAGCTCGTTGGTCAGGTTGCCGATGCCTTGGATCGGCCCGTAGAGCTGGGTCAGGTAGGCGACGAAGGCCAGCACGCCGCCGAGTGTGATGTTGTTGTTGGCGAGCTCCCACACGGCGAACCCCACCACCAGCAGGACACCGACCACCTCGAGCAGGTCGGTCAGCGGGGCGAACAGGGCCTGCAGGCGGGTGGCGCGCATCTGGGCGCGGAAGCTCGCGAGGTTCTCCTTGTCGAACCGCGCCTGCTCGTCGTCCCAGCGGTCGTAGGCGCGCACCAGCGAGGCGTTGCTGAAGCTCTCCTCGGCGACCGAGGTGATGGAGCCGGTCTTGCGCCGCTTCTCCCCGGATGCCGACTTGATCCGGCTCGAGAACGCGCGGGCGATGAGGAGGAAACCCGGCGCGGCGATCAGCGAGGCGATGGCGAGGCGCCAGTCGAGGTAGAACAGCGCAGCGACGAAGAATGCGAGCTCGAACACGTAAGTCAGTGCCGTGCCCAGCCCCGAGAGGATGAGGAGCTCGATGGCCGTGATGTCGCCGGTCAGCCGGGAGAGGATGTCGCCCAGCTCGTTGCGGTCGAAGAACGCCGACGACTGACGGTGCAGGTGCCCGAACACCTTGCTCCGTAGGTTGAAGATGAGCCGCTCGCCGATGTAGGCCGCTAGGTACTCGTCGAAGAACGAGATGACGCCGCCGATCACGGTCAGCACGAGGTAGGCGCCTGCGACCTCCGGGAAGAGATGGAAGTCGTGCGGCTGGAGCACGTCGTCGATCAGGATCTTGAGCAGGTAGATCGTCGCGGCGCTCAACAGCGGACCCACCACGACGAACAGCAGGCTCAGCCACACCCGACCCCGAAACGGACGGGTCTCGGGCCAGAAACGGCGAAAGATACTGGTCAGGCTCATCCCCGGCGCTTCCGGCCGGAGATCCGATGCCACCAGCAGATCGGTGACGGCGGTGAATCGCGTCGTCGGCGTGTCGGACGCGTGCTTGGCGTGGCGTGCGCTCATGTGTCTCAACCCCGGGCCACCGGGTGGCCCCGCCCACTTTGGCGGGGCCGCCCCGGTAGATCGATCAGTAGTGGCCGTGGTGGCCGTGGCCGCCGTGGCCGCGGCCGTGGTGGTAGTTGCTGTGGTGGTTGTCGTGGCCGCCGTGGTGGTAGCCGCCGTGGTGGCCGTGGTCGTTGTGGCCGCCGTGGTGCCCGTAGCCGCCGTGGCCGCCGTGGCCGTGGTCGTGGCCGTGGTAGAGGCTAGAAACGAACCTGAACTTGCCGGCGCTCATGTAAGCGCTCCTTTCTGCGTCAGTTCAGAACGCTGTGTGGCGTTCTAACTGTAGAACTCAGGTGCAGCCCGAGTGGATCCCAATCTCGGTCGAGATTACCCGAATGGAGTAACACCTATTTCGGCTTTAGCGGGCGCATATGGTACGTGATCTTGGAGGCTTCTAGACGTCGTTATCGTGTGAACTCGGTCATTAAAGGGCTGGTCGAGAACTTGTTTTACCTGGCATTGGTATCGGTGTGCGCAAGGCCACTGATCGCGCATTCTCTGTGTCATCGAGCAACTACGGTTGAGCCTACGTCAGGCGTCCTGGGAACCAGCTCAGATTCTCCTACCGCGGCGAACCGCTGATCCGTATGAATCTGAAATAGCGGAAGAATCGGGCAGTGCGCAGAAGATGGCGGTACAGCCACTATCGAGACACGCCCCCGGGGATGCTGCCTCGGCCGGAGGGCGCCCACCTCGGTCCGGTTGACGAACTGCGACGTCCGGCAGGCCCCGGTTCTCCACACCCACCGGGAACGTCACCCCGGGCCGGACAGGATCGAGCGGATCGTCGGAAATCCTCTGGTAGAGACCATGTTCCGCGATAGCAGACGGCGCGACAGCGTGGCCACTCGGCCGTCGATCGTCCTGTCAGCCGCCGTTGGTCGTGGACCACCAGCCGCGGCCGCGGTGGCCGTCGTGTTGGGCGTCCCCCCGGATCTTCCTGCCGGCCGGTCCGACGGCGCTGAACCTGTGTGCCCTCATTCTCCTGTTCCCTCCCGTTCGACCCCTTGGATGCAGCGTGGCGCTCATGCAGCTACACGTGCCCGGAGTCCGTTCAGGTCGGGATTTCGGAGGGAAACGCTCGAACGGAGCAATCCGCGTTCACTGGTGCTCAGTTCTACGGGAGTGGTCGCCGGCGTTCATGGCGTCACGCCACAAGTCGGAGCCTGGATACGCGCATGTTGTCAGCCTGGCGCAGGCGCCGATGCCATCGACGAGCGCTTTACCCGGCGGGCTTCGAGCAGCTTCGTATCCGGCCCTGCGGCATTCCAGGCCGGGCGGGTCGTCGGCGTCCGCCGATCAGGCGGGACGCCACCGATGAAAGCCGCTGAAAGCCATGGGCCGCCACCGCCCCGAGACGGGTTTCCAGTGGCGCTGCGGCAAGGGGAGCGAACGCTTGGAACCCTGTTCGGGTTTATTCCCGGCCGATCCGGTCGGTTGGGCTGGATTCCTGTGCCGCTCCAGCTATTGGTTGCTGTGCGGGTGTCCTCGACAACTTGTGTTCAGCAACAAGTCGGGCCGTGCCGTGCGCTGGTTGTGTCCGCACAATGTCAGACGGCGGACAATGAGCCGAGATCCCGGAATCGGGGACCGATCGGACCAATGCGGCGTCGCGCTGACTGAGTGGTTCACCCGGGCCGACGGCAGCTGGCGGTAAACCGCAGCGCCTGTTCGACCTGGAGAAGTCCATCCGCGGGGTGACCCGAGCCTTGTGGTCGGGATCGCGAGTTGTGAGGACCATTTCGGTCAAGCAATCAGCGGACCGGTGACGCGGCCCGTTCCCACATTTCGGACGTCTCATCCGAACGGCGACAATTGGTCCGGACCAGGGCGCAGCGCGCACCGAACGTGCCCGGAGCAGATCAACGATTATGGACGAACCTGCAGGTAGAGCACACGCGGGCGAGGCGGTGGCCCCGCCGGAAGCCGGCGGGGCCACGGGCCCGGTTGATCAGCGACCGTAGTACCAGTAGCCGCGGTGGTACTTGTGGCGGCGGTCGTACCACGGCTTGTGCCAGTAGCGGCGACGCCTACCGGCGATGCTGCTGATGCTGAATGCCTTCATCGTTCTTTCCCCCTTGGGTTTCCTGCTGAACACCGTGTGGCGTTCTAACTATGGAACGTACCTGAAGCTCGGTCGGTTTCAAGTCCGGGCCAACGCTACCCAAACGGAGTAGTGGAGCTTTAGGGCGCTTCGGGCTGCCCACCATACGCGCGCTTCCCTTGGGCTTGGCTGTGTATCCCATATGATCCCCGGAGATTAAACAAGTTACCAAGAGGGTATATCCTGAGTATCAAACGCAAATTGGCACCAGGCTCCGGAAAGGGCCTTGTCCCGGCGAATCGGAGTATTGCCCCTCTCAGCTCGCTGGGCTCGGATGGGCCCGAACCGCACGCGGCCGGTGGGCGCATCCGGCCTTGGCCGCATCGGCCCGGGCGCCCTGCCGTCGTGCCGCCGATCGACCCGCTCGACCCGGCCTGGGTGACGACGCAGCAGCGCGTATATGAGGGGGACAGGCCCTTCGCTGGCACAGCCATCTCCGGCACAGGTCTGCCCGGCCATGTAGGCGGGCCGCTCGTCGCATCCATCTCCGCGCCGGGACGCCGGGTGCGCACGCCGTTGGGGTCGACGGGCGGCGCTGCGATCGCCACCCGCCGCCGCAGTCCGAGATTGGGGGCGGGTGTCGGGCTGACGGGCGCCGAGGTCGACGGGCAACGCCGCGCATGCCACGTGCCGCCGCGGTCCGCGACAAGGGCGAGCCTCGGGCGGATGGGGCGCTTCGGTGTGTCCGGGTGGGTGCGATCAATCCGCCGGGTCCTATCTATCTCGTCGGGCGGGAGGTCGGCGTCGGCGAGCGCCGCCCTCAGGCGCGCCGGTGGCGCAGCGCCGCCGTACCGGGCACCGGCTGAGCCCTGCGGCGCTTTCGTGCCACCGCTCCCGGTAGCGGACGCGCGGGCATCCCGGTGGCTCAGGCGGGAAGCAAGCCATGCCGGCACCTCACCGCGGGGGTGGCCGTGATGCTGATGAGGGCGGCTGTCGGTGAGGGAAGGTTCCTGCCTCGGGAGGCTGGAGTCCCGCATGCATCTGTCTCCGTGCCGGGACGCCGGGACCGCCGGCGTCGGTGTGTCCCCGGGAGCGCGTTCGGCCGGCCCCTGGCCGAGGCGCACCTCGCCGGGCGGGCTGCCCGGCTGAACAGACAAGCCCCGTGCCCTGAAATTCGGGGCGATCTTGCTCCCGTCCGCGAGTCGCGCGGTTCGCGTGTGTGGGTCGCGAAGATCATCGCGAGATCCGGCTTCGCGCCCTCCTCGGAGCGAACAAGCGAATCTCGGGCCGATCTTGCTTCCGCGACCTGCGACCTGCGCCCCGCGGGTCGCCCCGCTCCTGTCCGAGGGTCGTCCGGTTCGCGTGTGTGGGTCGCGAAGATCGCCGCGAGTTCCGGGTATGCGCCCTTGCCGGGGCGAACAGGCGGATCTCGCGCCGATCTTGCTTGCGCGACCTGCGACCTGCGTCCCGCGGGTCGCCCCTCTCCTGTCCGCGGGTCGCCCGGCTCCCGTCCGCGGGTCGCCTGGTTCCCCGTGCGTGGGTCGCGAAGATCGCCGCGAGATCCGGCTTCGCGCCCTCCTCGGGGCGAACAAGCGACTCTCGGGCCGATCTTGCTTCCGCGACCCGCGACCCGCGACCCGCGACCCGCGAGTCGCCCGTTCCCGTCCGCGGACCGTCCGGTTCCCCGTGCGTGGGTGGCGAAGATCGTCGCGAGATCCGGGTATGCGCCCTCCTTGGGGCGAACAATCGAATCTCGGGTCGATCTTGTCGGATTTGTTCCTGAGAGTCCGGATTGCATGTCGCCTGCCATGATCCGCTCCGCAGATCGGGACGGTTGCGGTCGCCTGCCCGGCCTGAGCCGGCGCAGATCGCTCGCCCGTCGGTCGTGGGAATGGTCGGCGAGAAACGGCGTCGCCGCGAGACGGGTGCGTGCCGGATCCGCGAAATCCGGAGGAGTCGAGTGATGTGAGTGTGGCGATAATGCGAGGTTCGTGCAATGGGCGGCGGGTTCATCCTCCAGGCCCGCATGGGAGTCCTACTGCGGGATCAGAGGATGGATGTGCTGCACGCGGGATGGTCGGAGTGTCCGGTGAGTGGGCGTCGCCCTCGGGGCGGCGTGGCCTCGTAGCGGCGCGGTGGTCCCACACATGCGGGGACCACCGCGCACCGGCTACCGATCAGTGGCTGCCGACGCCCAGGATGTTGATGGTGGTGGTCCGGTTGTTGCTCCGGTCTTTGCTCCGGTTTGCCTTTCCGCGCTGGCTGACCTTCGTGTTGCCGTTTTCGCTGTGGTCGTTCTTGCGGTCCTGGGTCCGGTAGACGGCCATGGTGAAACCCCTTCCTTGCACTGAGAACCCCGTACGGCGGTTCCACCGGGTAGATCGCGCCGACTCCTCAGCGTGTATCGCGGTTCCGCCGGTGCCACTCGAACGGAGTAGGAATTTTTTATTCGGCAGTTTCGCGTGTTTCGTGGTCTTCGATGCCGGGCGCCTGCTGCGATGTGAGATAGTATGGAACCGGCCGATTGACGAATGCTGAGTGATCTATCGGGATATGCGAGGGCCTCGTTCACTGGGAACCTTTGCGCGATCTGCGAGGGAGGTCGTGGCCGGCCAGGTGCCCGTGGGGAGGGGCGCTGGCCTGCAGATGGCGGCGACTGAACAGCCCCCGGCTACGGCCGAGCGAAGCTCGCCCTGGCGGGTTGGGGGGCCGAGCGCACGCCGGTCGGAGAGGGCGCGGGTGCCGTGACGGCGGGTGTACGCGGCGGCGATGGGTGCGTCGTCGCTCGGGAAGAGTGGCGCGCTGCAAACTCGGGGGAAAAGCGCTCACGCGATCAATGGGTGGGGAGACGGTTGCATCCGCTCCGGGCGGGCAAGCAAGATCTCGCGAGAGGTCAATTGTCTATTCCGCAATCCATGCCCAACGTTCTCGTGTTGTGCTGCGGAGGAGTGTCGGACGACATGGATACGCGCGGCAGTGCGGTACGCGCGCTGTCTCTACTACGGAATTCTGACGCGGCGATCGGTCACTGATCCGCATCTCGCGCCACGGCGCCGTCAGCGGCCCCGACCTGGAGGGGACGGGGCCGCCGAGCGCCGGTTACCAGGAGCGGCGGCGGCGGTTTCTCGGTGGGACGATCACGATCCTGTTGATGATCTTGTTCCTGTTGCTGGCCCTGCTGCGGGCGCTGCTGCGGCTCCGGTTGTGGTTGCGGTCGTGCCCGTACTCGGCCATGGTAAATCCCCTTTACTGTGGTTGGAACACCATGCGGTGGTCCCAATCGGAGGCACGTTCCCGCGCTTCAAGTGGATCACGATTAACGCCTTCGCCACTCGGATGGAGCACTACGTTCATATGCCCGCTAATGCGTATCCAATGGTCCGGCGATGCCGGCCGGCAGCAGGCATGGGCCGGGGTACAGGAATGGTCGGTCACCGTTTAACCCGGACATCGGTCCGAGACATGCGGAGGATCCTTTTTCGGATGTTGCTGCCGATGATTGCGCGGATCGAATGGCTCTCGCGGACGCGAATGGTCAGGTCGCTACGCCGAGCTCCGTCGCCGTCCGCCGGAGCGCGTCCCACGTCGCGACGGGCAACGGCACGCCGTCGGCGAGGCGTGCCGCGCGCGTCCGTGTTTCTGGCTCACCCGGAGCAAGGACCGGCGCTTCCTCGTCGATCGGCCGTGCCGCGAGCACCCAGTCCAGGTACTCCCGTCCGATCCGCTCGAACTCGGCCTGTGTGCCGAAGTGCGCGGGGGAGAGGTAGACGGAGAGCATGCCGTTGGCGATGCCGCGGCGTTCGCCCTGGAGCGGCCCGGCGCATCCGCCCCCGGTCAGGGCGCCCGCGAGGAGCTCGCACATGAGCGCGAGGCCGGATCCCTTGTGCTCGCCGAAGGCTCGGATCGCTCCGGCACCCCCGCTCGGCCTGCGCAGGTCGGTGCTCGTGTACTCGCCGTAGAGGACGTGCGGGTCTCCGGACCGCCGGCCGTCGGGGCTGACGAGGGCGTCCGGTGGCAGCGGCCTGCCGCCGTAGGAGGCCACCTGGACCTTGCCCTCGGCCACGAGCGAGGTGGCGAAGTCCAGCACCACCGGGCGCTCGGGGAGCGGTAGCCCGATCGCGAACGGTGCCGTGGAGAAGCGGCGCTCGACCGCTCCGAACGGGGCCACCAGCGGCGATCCGGCGACGTTGACGAAGTGGATCGAGATGAGTCCGGCGGCGATCGCGGTCTCCGCATAGGCGCCGACGCGCCCGATGTGCCCGGCGCTCCGCAGCGCGACGATGCACGTTCCCTGTGCCTGCGCCCGCTCGATCCCCAGCGCCACGGCCTGCGTCGCGACGGTCTGCCCGAAGCCGAGCTGCCCGTCGAGCACCACGAACGCGCCGCCGTCGGTGACCATCTGCGCGTTGCGTCCGGGAAGTACGTATCCAGCGCGCATCCAGTCGATGTAGATCGGCACCCGCACCACGCCGTGGCTGTCATGCCCGGTCAGGTTGGCGCCGACGAGCTCGCGGGCGATGTGTCCGCCCTCCTCGTCGGCACAACCCGCCGCGACGAAGATGTCGCGCACCATCGTCTCCAGTGCGCCGGCCGTCACCAGCTGCACCTGAGCGTTCGTCATCGTGTCTGCTTCGTTGCTTGCCACGATCACAGGATGGCCGATCTCCCGTGTGATCTCAGTCCTGCGGTTCCACGGACCAGGCGTCGAAGCAGAGGCGCGAGATCTCGTCCCAGTACCCGCCCTTGACGAGGGTGGGCGGGGTCAACCAGCTGCCCCCGACGCACGCGACGTTGGGCAGGGCGAGGTAGTCGGCGACGTTGCCGTGGTTCACCCCGCCCGTGGGGCAGAAGGTGACCCCGGGCAGCGGTCCGGCGAGCGCCTCGAGATAGCTCGGGCCGCCGGCGGGTCCGGCCGGGAAGAACTTCATCTCGGTGATGCCGTGGCGGAGCAGGGCGAGTGCCTCGGTCGCCGTGGCCACCCCGGGTAGCACCGGCACCCGCTCGGCGAGCATCGCGGTGACCAGCGGCTCCGGGGAACCGGGGGAGACCAGGAACCGGGCGCCTGCCGTGACGGCCATCGTGGCCTGCTCGGGCCTGGTGATCGTGCCCGCCCCCACGAGCATGTCGGGCACCTGCTCGGCCACGCGGGCGATCGACTCCAGCGCCACGGGAGTGCGCAGGGTGAGCTCCATGATCGGGACGCCTCCCGCGAGGAGCGCCCGCGCGAGCGGTACGGCGTCGTCGGCGTCGTCGAGGACGACGACCGGGATCACCCGGCTCAACGCCATCAGGTCGGCAGCGGTTGTCGACATGCGCTTACCTCCTCCTGGTCAGCGGGCGCCTCATGCCGCTCCGGCGTGGGTGCGTACCTCCTGCAGGCCTGCGATGAACCCGGTGCCACCCTGCCCGCCGACGGCGAGCGACGCAGCGGCTGCGCCCAGCCGCACCGCGTCGTCGAGCGTGTCGCCGAGGGCGAGGCGGGCGGTGACGGTGCCGGCGAACACGTCGCCCGCACCGGTCTGGTCGATCACCGCAGGAGCCGGCACGGCCGGCTGGAAGCGGTCCGGACCGGTGCCGGACGAGACGTGGACGCCGCGGTCCCCGCACGTCACCGCGACCGCGCCGGCACCGAGCTCGCGCAGCCTGACGACCGCCGCGGCGGGGTCACCCGTGCCGAGCAGGGCGCCGGTCTCGGCGGGCGCCGACGGCGTGAGCAGGGCCGCGAGCGGGGCGACCTCGGTCAGGACGGCCGCGGCGGCCGCGGAGGTGGTGAGACGGGGGCGGAAGTTGGGGTCGTAGACGAACCGGGAGGCCAGCTTCGCCGCTGCGAGCACGGCGTCGTGCGCTGACGTCGAGAGGGCGGTCGTGATACCGCTCGCGAGTACCGCACCCGCCGCGGCGAGCGCGTCGGCGTCGAGATCGGCGGGGGAGAGGGTGGATCCGACCGAACCGGCGCGGGCATAGCTGAACTGCCGCTGCCCGGAGGGGTCGCTGTGAAGTAGGTAGACGCCCTGCTGGCCGCGCACCCGCTGCACCAGCGCGTCGTCGATGCCGAGTTCGCGGATGCGGGCGACGACGGCGTCCCCGAGCTCTCCGGTGGCGACCCGGGCGATGATCGCCACCCTCGCGCCGGCCGCCGCCGCCGCTGCGGCCGCGTTCACCACGTCACCGGAGACGCCGAGGGTGGCCGGGACGCCGTGCGCGAACGGCTCGCCGGTGGCGACCTCGACGAGAGGTTCACCCAGTGCGATCACGTCGTAGGCGCTCACCAGTCGTGCACCGATCCGTCGAGGCGCCGGTTCACCGGCAGCTGTCTGGGGTCATAGGGGAAATGCACGGCCGCATCCTCGTCCACGTCGACACCGAGGCCGGGCGCATCCCCGGGATGCATGTAGCCGTCGGCGAAGGTGTAGGTGGTGCGGAACACCTCGCCTGCCGGGTCGCGGTGGCCCATGTACTCCTGGATCCCGAAGTTCGGCACCGACATGTCGACGTGCAGTGCTGCGGCCATCGCCACCGGTGACAGGTCGCCCGGCCCGTGGGAACCGGTGCGCACCCCGTAGAGGTCGGCGAGGGAGAAGATCCGGCGCAGGTGCGTGATGCCGCCTGCGTGGGTGACGGAGGTACGGATGTAGTCGATCAGCCGCTCGGTGATCAGCTGCTGGCAGTCCCAGATGGAGTTGAACACCTCGCCGACGGCCAGCGGCGTGGTGGTGTGTTGCCGGATCACGCGGAACGCCGACTGGTCCTCTGCCGGGGTGGGGTCTTCGAGCCAGAAGAGGCGGTGCGGTTCGAGGTCGTGGCCGAGCCGGCCCGCCTCGATCGGCGAGAGCCGGTGGTGCACGTCGTGCAGCAGGTGGAAGCCGAAGCCGAAGCGTTCCCGGACCGCGCCGAGCATCTCCGGAGCGAAGCGCAGGTAGGGCCCGGTGTCCCAGAGGTGCTCGGCAGGCAGCGCCGCCGATGCGGGTTCGTAGAGCAACCCGTCGGGGGCGGGGACGCCGTAGGTGCCCTCCAGCCCGGGTACCGACGCCTGCGCCCGCACCGCGAGGAAGCCCTGGTCGAGGTGGCGCGCCACGTCGTCGAGCAGGGCGGGGACGTCCGAGCCGCTGGCGTGGCAGTACACCAGCACGCCGTTGCGTGCCGCGCCGCCGAGCAGTTGGTAGACCGGCAGCCCGGCGACCTTCCCCTTTATGTCCCACAGCGCCATGTCCACCGCGGCGATCGCCGTCATCGTCACGGGGCCGCGGCGCCAGTAGGCACCTCTGTAGAGCAGCTGCCAGGTGTCCTCGATGCGCGCCGGGTCGCGGCCGACGAGCAGCGGGCACACGTGGTCGGTCATGTAGGCCGCCACGGCGAGCTCGCGGCCGTTGAGGGTGGCGTCGCCCCAGCCGACCACGCCGTCGGACGTGGTGATCTTGAGCGTGACGTAGTTGCGGCCCGGTGAGGTGACAATCACGCGGGCTTCGGTGATCGTGGTCATGCCCTCTCCCTGTGCAGGTACCTGACGTTCGTCCGGCCGGCGGTCCAGTCGGCGTACTCCCGGCCCCCGAGCCGTCCGGGTGCGGTCTCGGGCATTCGTAGAAGGGCGAGGATGCTCACGAGTACCAGCGCGGCGACGTAGACGGCGGGCCAGGTGAAGGCCCCGTGCCCGACCACCAGGAGTGCCGTCGCCACCACCGTGAACGGTCCGCTGGCGATCATCGCGCCGAACTGCCACACGATCGAGACGCCGCTGTAGCGCGCGGAGGACGGGAACAGCTCCGGGAAGTAGGACGCCTGCGGCGCGTACGTCCCGCCGTGGCCGAGCGCGAGTCCCGCGATGAGGAGCAGTGTGATGACGACGACGTCACCCGTGCGGACGGCGAGGAACGCGGGCACCACGAGCACGAGGTTGGCCACCGCGGCGCCGAGGAAGACCGGGCGCCTGCCCACACGGTCGGTGAGCCTGCCGATGAGCGGGATCAGGATCAGCTCGGCGATGATCGCGATGATCACCGCGTCGAGCACGATCCCCGACCGGACGCCCTGGCTCGTCGCGTAGGTGACCAGGAAGACCGTGTAGAAGGGGAAGACCGCCGCCTCCACGAACTTCGCCAGGGTGCCGCCCACCACCTCGGCGCGGTTCTCGCTCACGAGCGTGGCGAGCGGGGACTTCGTGGGCCGTCGTTCCTTGACCGCGCGGAACGCCGCCGACTCCGGCACCCGCAGCCGGATGTAGAGCCCGATCACCACCACCACGGCGCTGAGCAGGAACGGAACACGCCAGCCCCATGACAGGAACTGGTCGGCGGTGAGCTGGTCCTCGAGCACGGCGAACAGCGCCGTCGGGATGAGGTAGGCGGCGGGGGAGCCGAGTTGCACGAAGCTGGTGACGAATCCGCGGCGTTCCGGTGGCGAGGCCTCCGCGGTGAGCAGCACGGCTCCGCCCTGCTCGCCGCCGACGCCGAAGCCCTGAAGGAGCCGTACGAACACGAGGATGACCGCTGCCCAGATGCCGATCTCGTCGTACGTGGGCATCAGGCCCACCGCGAACGTGCTGATCCCGGTGAGCAGGAGCGTGCAGACCAGTGTGCGTTTGCGTCCGGCGCGGTCGCCGAACCAACCCCAGAAGATCCCGCCCAACGGACGGGCGAAGAACCCGACGGCGTAGGTGGAGAACGCCGCGAGCGTCCCGACCAGCGGGTCGACCTGGGGGAAGAAGACCGTGTTGAACACCAGCGCCGATGCGGTGCCGTAGATGAAGAAGTCGTAGTACTCGGCGATCGTGCCGATCAACGACGCTGCGACGGTGCGTCTCAGCACTGCCGGGATTTCCCGGCAGTGCTTCCCGCTTCGGGGGCGGGGGTGAGCTCGGTCGGCATCGACACTCCTGGGAGCGGTGCTGGGGGCAGTGCTGGGGGTACTGCCATACAAGCACTGCCATACTTCGCTGGGCAACCGCTACGGTGTCGCGGTGGCACAGGGGGCAGGCGTGGGCCGGTCGGCGCGCGCGGTGGTGCACGAGCAGCTCAGGCGGCGGATCATCAGCGGCGAGCTGCCACCCGGCGCGCCGCTGTCGGAGAACGAGCTCGCCGCCGAGCTGTCGGTGTCGCGTACCCCGGTGCGGGAGAGCCTGATCCTGCTCGCCGACGAGGACCTCGTGCAGGTCTTCCCACAGCTCGGCTCGTTCGTCTCGCGCCTGGACATGCGGCTCGTCGCCGATGCGCAGTTCGTTCGCGAGGCGATCGAGGTCGCGTCGCTGCGCGATGCCGCCGACCGCCTCGACGACGAGGCGCTCACCGCGCTCCGGGAGGTGCTCGCCCGCCAGCGCGAGCTCGGGGATGACGTGGAGGAGTTCTTCCGGCTCGACGAGGAGTTCCACCACCTGCTGCTCGCCGTGGGGGGTCATGCGGGGGCGTGGCGCGTGGTCGAGTCGGCCAAGGCCCACCTCGACCGGGCTCGCCGGCTCGGGCTCCGCACGGTCAGCCCCATCGCGCTGCTGGTCGCTCAGCACACCGCAGTGGTCGACGCGCTCGCCGCGGGTGACCTTGCGGCGGCGGAGGCGGCGCTGCGGGAGCACCTGCGGGCGGTCTTCGACGACATCGAGCGGGTCCGGGAGCGGTCGCCTGAACTGTTCGTGAGCGACGACGGTGAGCGCCCGGTGCGGCGCAGCGTCATGGTCTGGCGCTGACCCCACAAGATCGCTGCGAGATCCGGTTGATGGCCCTTCGACGGGCGGATAGCCGGATCTCATGGCGATCATGGGGCGGCGCAGGATCCTCGTACCACCAGTCGGGTCGGTAGGCGCACGTGCGTCTCAGCCGGTTCGCTGCCGGCCAGGAGCTCCACGAGCATCTCGATCGACCGCTGGCCCATCAGCTGGAGCGGCTGCTCGATGGTGGTGAGCCCGGGCTGGGTCATCGCGCTCTCCGGGACGTTGTCGAACCCGATGACCGACAGATCACCGGGTACTCGCAGCCCCATCGACAGGGCGACCTCCATCGTCGTGATGGCGGAGACGTCGTTGGCGGCGAAGATCGCCGTGGGCCGGTCGGGAACCGTCAGCAGCTGCCGTGCTGCTTCCTCCAGGGCCGAGTCGTCGTAGCCGCCGGCCCGGACCAGGTCGGGGTCGGGCGTGATGCCTGCGGCTCGTAACGCGCTGCGGTAGCCCTCTTCGCGCTGCGGGCCGGACTCCAGGTCGCGGGGTGGTCTGCTCAGCAGCCCGATGCGCCGGTGACCGAGCCCCAGCAGGTGCTCGACGGCCAGTTGGGCGCCGCGGAGGTTGTCGGACGCCACGGTCGGCACGTCCTCCGCGCCGGCGTGCGGATCGACGGCGACGACGGGGCCGGCGAACGGGGCGGTCTGTACGGTGGGAGTGACCATGACCGCGCCGTCGATCAGAGTGCCGGAGAGCCGGGACAGGTAGCGGTGCTCCCATCCCATGCGTTCGGCGCCCTTGCCGCCTGCGGCGTAGACCACCAGCTCATAGCCGGTGCCCTTGATGGCCCGTGCGACACCCTTGAGCACCTCGGCGCTGTAGGGCTCGATGTCCCACACCAGCACGCCGATGACGTTCGTGCGGTGGTTGCGCAGGCTGCGCGCCACCAGGCTCGACTCGTACCCGAGCTCGGTGATCACCGCACGGACTCGCTCGATGGTGTTGGTCGCGACGCCGTAGCGGTCGTTGAGGACCTTGGACACAGTTGCCACGGACACACCGGCCATGGCGGCGACGTCCCGGATGGTCACGCGGCTGCTGCTCACGAGCGGAGACTCTAGCGCCTTCGAAAACGTTATCGATAACGATTGACACGCCCGCCGGAGGGCTGCAAGATCCCTCCAGTTCCAGTCCTCAGGGCTGCGAGACCTTGAAATTCCGTAAAGCGGAAGTTCGGCAGGGCACCGGTGCCAGTCGCCTGACGTCGGTGCCGCGCTCACCGACGTGCCCCGGGTCCACCGCCATGACCGGGGTCAGAGAGGCGGACAGTTGTGAAGGCATCAGGCAGTGCGCGACGGGCGCTCGCGGCGGTGGGACTCGCCGCGGTACTCGTCGGCGCGGCAGCCTGCGGGACCGCGGGACCACAGGCCGGCGGCGAGGGCAGCGCATCGGCGTGGATCATCAGCGGCGTCACGGACAAGGCGTTCGACAACTCCTTCGACTCCTGGAACGTCGACCATCCCGACCAGAAGTTCGCCACCCAGTCGTTCGCGAACGACCCGTACAAGCAGAAGATCCGCACGGCCGTCGGGGCTGCGGACGCGCCGACCCTGATCTACAACTGGGGCGGCGGAGTGCTGCGCTCCTACGTCGAAGCCGGGTCCGTCGACGATCTCTCGGACCTCGCCGCCGACCCCGCCCTGAAGGACCGCTTCCTGCCGTCGGTGGCCGCGGTGGGCCAGATCGACGGCAAGACCTACGCCGTGCCCAACAACGGCGTGAAGCCCGTGATGATCTACTACAACAAGGACCTGTTCGCGAAGATCGGCGCACAGCCCCCGGCCACCTGGGGTGAGCTGATGGCGCTGGTGCCGCGGTTCCAGGCCGCCGGCATCTCACCGTTCGCCGTCGCCGGCCAGCCCAAGTGGCCGCTCCTGCCGTGGTTCGCCTACCTCGTCGACCGCGTCGGCGGCCCCGACGTGCTCAACGGGATCGTGGCGAACAAGCCCGACGGCTGGTCCGACCCCGCCGTGCTGACGGCGAACCGGATGATCCAGGACCTCGTGAACAAGGACGGGTTCATCAAGGGCTTCGCCTCGATCTCCACCGACAGCGGCGCCGACGTCGCACTGCTCTACACGGGCAAGGCGGCGATGACGCTCGGGCTGCCCGCCACCTACCAGACGATCAAGACGGGCGACCCGTCGTTCGTCGCGGACCGCAAGCTCGGCTACTTCCCGTTCCCGGCCGTGGAGGGCGGGAAGGGCGACCCGGCGGACGTAGTGGGCAACCCGTCCAACTACTGGTCGATCTCCGCGGCAGCCACCCCGCAGGAGAAGCAGGTGGCCCGCGACTACATCAAGAACAACCTGCTGAACGACCAGTACGCAAAGGATTTGCTCACTGTCGGCAACGTGCCCCCGGTGGCCGGGCTCGACGACGCCATCGCGACGTCGAGCGACCCCGACTACTTCCGGACCGTCTACGACGTCACGGCGAAGGCGCCGAACTTCCAGCTGTCCCTGGACCAGGCGCTGAGCCCGGCACAGGGTGACGCGCTGTTGACCAATCTGCAGCAGATCTTCCTCGGCCAGATCACTCCCGAGCAGTTCTCCGCCGCGATGAACGCGACGATCGGGAGCTGACGGTCGTGACGGTCTCGACTGCGTCCGCTCCGGTCCCGGCCGCGACGCGTGCCCCGGCGCCGGCAGCCCGGCCGCGCCGCACGGGCGCCAACGGGCTGCTGGCCGTGCCGGCACTCGTGTTCTTCGTGGTCTTCGCGCTCGTCCCGCTCGCCGGGGCCGTGGTGCTGAGCTTCGCCGATTGGGACGGCCTCGGCGAGCTGGGCTGGGCGGGCTGGAGCAACTGGGCAGGTGTGCTCACCGACCCCGTGACCGGCCAGGCCCTGCTGCTGACCGTGAAGATCATGGTGGTGTCCTGGCTGGTGCAGACGCCGATCAGCCTCCTGCTCGGCGTCTTCACCGCGGGCACCCAGCGCTACCGCGCGGTGCTGGCAGTGCTGTACTTCGTGCCGCTGCTGCTCTCCTCGGCCGCCGTGGCCATCGCGTTCAAGGCGATCCTCGACCCGAACTTCGGGATCGGCGGGGCCCCGGGTCTCGGGTTCCTCGCGCAGGACTGGCTCGGTGACCCCGACCTCGTCCTGTACGTGGTGATCTTCGTGATCGCCTGGCAGTTCGTGCCGTTCCACACGCTGCTGTACCAGGCCGGCGTGCGGCAGATCCCGACCTCGCTCTACGAGGCGGCCACGATCGACGGCGCGAGCACGTTGCAGCAGTTCCGCCACATCACGCTGCCGCAGCTGCGCTACACCATCGTCACGTCCTCGACGCTGATGCTGACCGGCTCGCTGACCTACTTCGACGTGGTGTTCGTGCTCACCGGCGGTGGTCCGGGCACCTCCACGCGGCTGCTGCCGCTCGACATGTACCTCACCGGGTTCTCGGCCAACGACATGGGCGGCGCCAGCGTGCTGGCCGTGATCCTCGTGGTGGCCGGGCTGGGGTTGGCCTTCGTGCTCACCAGGTTCTCCGGCTTCGCCCGCATGAGCAGTGAGCAGGAGGGCCTCTAGATGACGGTCACGATGACGGCGGGCGAGCAGCCGCTGCAGGTGCGCCCCACCCGGCGCGGCCCCCGGCGCCCGCCCAACGTGCTCGCCGGCCTCGGTGGGTTCATCTGGCTGGCAGTGATCATCCTGCCGATCTACTTCGTGGTGATCTCCAGCCTTCGCAGCCAGGCCGGATTCTTCTCCACCAACCCGCTGGCCCCGCCCACCGACTTCACGCTCGACAACTACCTGCTGGTGCTGCAGAGCGGCTTCGGCCTCTATTTCCTCAACAGCGTGATCATCACGGCGGCAGCGGTGGCCGTGACGGTGACGATCTCGCTCATGGCCGCCTACGCGGTGGTGCGGGGTAGCGGCCGGTTCGTCCGCTCGACGTTCTCGGTGTTCCTGCTGGGCCTGGCGATCCCGACCCACGCGACGATCATCCCGCTGTACTACATGATCACGCGAGCGCACCTCTACGACAGCCTGCTGGCGCTGATCCTGCCGTCCATCGGGTTCGCGGTGCCGATCACCGTGCTGATCCTCGCCAACTTCATGCGGGACATTCCCTACGAGCTGTTCGAGTCGATGCGGCTCGACGGCGCGGGCGACTGGCGGATCCTCTGGAACCTGGTGCTGCCGCTGGCCCGGCCCGCGCTGGTGACCGTGGCGATCTACGACGGCCTGCACGTCTGGAACGGCTTCCTGTTCCCGCTGATCCTCACCCAGAGCGCAGACAAGCGCGTGCTGCCGATGGCGCTGTGGACGTTTCAGGGTGAGTTCACCGTGAACGTCCCGGCGGTGCTCGCGGCCGTCGTGCTCTCCACCCTGCCGATGCTCGTGGCCTACGTGCTGGGCCGCCGCCACCTGGTGCGCGGTCTCACGGCCGGCTTCGGCAAGTGATCCCTGTCCGGTCGACGAAGGAGAGTTCCACCCCCATGCCCGACGAGTCCGTACTGATCCGCGTCGACGGAGACCACCTCGCAACGGCTGCGGGCGAGCCCGTGCGGCTGCGCGGGGTGGGGCTGGGCGGCTGGATGAACATGGAGAACTTCATCACCGGCTACCCCTCCACGGAGGAGTTGCAGCGCAAGGCCATGCGCACGGTGCTCGGCCCGGAGGTCGCAGCCGCCTTCTTCGACCGCTTCCTCGAGGTCTTCTTCACCGACGAGGACGCCCGGTTCCTGGCCGAGCAGGGGATGAACTGCGTGCGGCTGCCGTTCCACTACCGCCACTTCGAGGACGACGACCGGCCGCTCGAGCTGAAGGAGGAGGGCTTCCGGCTGCTCGACCGGGCCATCGACGCCTGTGCTCGTAACGGCATCTACACCGTGCTCGACCTCCACGCGGCCCCCGGCTTCCACAACCAGCGCTGGCACAGCGACAACCCGACGCACCGGTCGTTCTTCTGGACCCACCGCCACTTCCAGGACCGGGTGGTGCACCTGTGGGAGGCGCTCGCGGACCGCTACAAGGACAACCCCTGGGTCGCCGGATACAACCCGCTCAACGAGCCCGCCGACTCCGACGGCACCACGATCGGCCCGTTCTACGAGCGACTGCACACCGCGATCCGCGCGGTCGACCCGAAGCACGTGATCTTCCTGGACGGCAACCGGCACGCCACCGAGTTCGACGCGTTCGCCGAGCCGTGGGAGAACACCGTCTACACCGTGCACGACTACGCGCTCTCCGGGTTCGCCGACAGCGGCGCCTACCCCGGGATCTCGCGCGGCCAGTACGTCGACCGCGACTACATCGAGGCCAGGTTCCTGCACCGCTCGGAGTACATGCGCCGCACCGGTACGCCGATCTGGGTGGGCGAGTTCGGCCCGGTGTACAGCGGCGAGCCGGTCCGCGACGACGCCCGGTATCGCGTGCTGGACGACCAACTCGACATCTACGACGAGCACGCCGCCGGCTGGAGCCTGTGGACCTACAAGGACATCGGGTTGCAGGGCGTGGTGCACGCCGCGGCCGACTCCGCCTACCTGCAGCGGATCGAGCCCGTGCTGGAGAAGAAGGCCCGGCTCGGAGTGGACGTCTGGGGCGGCGTCGACACCGGGGTGCGGCACATCCTCGACCCCATCGAGCGGACGGTGGCCGAGGAGTTCCCCGACTTCGACCCGCTCCCGTTCGGCCAGCAGCAGTGGATCCACGTGCTGGTACGACACATCCTGCTGGCCGAGCCGATGGTGCACGATTTCGCGCGCTGCTTCGCCGGGATCGACGCCGAGGAGGCGCGGGCCCTGGCCGACTGCTTCGCGTTCGAACGATGCGTGGTGCGCCCGCGCCTGGTCGACGTACTGGAGAAGCATCTGTGAAGATCACCCGCATCGAGACCCTCGTCCGCGGGCCGCTCGCCATCGTGCGGGTCGGCACCGACGACGGTGTCGTCGGCATCGGGCAGACGGCGCCCTACGAGGCCGCCACCAGTGCACACGTGCTGCACACGATGGTGGCCCCGCTCTTCCTCGGCCGGGACCCTTGGGACGTCGAGGCGCTGGTGGACGAGTGCCTGCGCGTGCACTACAAGTTCCCCAGCAGCTTCCTGCACCGCGCGCTGGCCGGGGTCGACACGGCGCTGTGGGACGTGCTGGGCATCGTCACGGGCCGGCCGGTGGCGAAGCTCCTGGGCGGTCACGCACGGGCGTCCGTACCGATGTACGCATCCAGCATGCTGCGGTCGATCACGCCGGAGCAGGAGGCCGATCGCCTCGCGGGGTTCGTCGCCGAGCAGGGCTTCCGCGCGGTGAAGATCCGCGTGGGCGAGGCGATGGGCCGTGACGTCGACGCGGCGCCGGGCCGCACCGAGCGGATCGTCCCGCACGTGCGCGCGGTGCTGGGCGACGACGTGGACATCTCGGCCGACGCCAACGGCGGCTTCTCCGTGGGCCGTGCGATCCGCGTGGGCAGGCTCCTGGAGGAGTACGGGTACTTCCACTTCGAGGAGCCGTGCCCGTTCCCGGAGCTCGAGCAGACCGCGCAGGTGGCAGCCGCCCTGGACGTCCCCGTCTCGGGCGGGGAGCAGGACATCTCGCTGCCGCAGTTCCACCGCATGATCAGCGGACGGGCCGTTGACATCGTGCAACCCGACGTCGGCTACATCGGGGGGATCTCGCGAGCGCGCAAGGTGGCCGTGCTGGCCGAGGCGGCGGGCATCCCGTGCACGCCGCACTGCGCCAACGACTCGCTGCTGCAGGTGTTCTCGCTGCACCTGGCGGCCGCCATGCCCGCATGCACGCAGTACCAGGAGTGGAGCATCGAGACCACGCCGTGGACGCAGGGGGTGTACGAGCCCGCGCTCCGCGTCGTCGACGGCCGGGTCGACGCCCCCACCGCCCCGGGGTGGGGAGTGCAGCTGGACCCGGCGTTCGTCCGGGAGGCGGAGCTCACCACCTCCGCGGCTTGAGCTCCCGGGCGGCGCCGACCAGGGGGACGCGGCGCCGCCCGGTGCCATCCGGCCGGGCGCTCAGGCGAAGTCCAGGGCCGCCAGCCGTTGCGGATCGGCCAGGATGTCGATCTCGACGATCAGCCCGTCCGCGACCGTGAACGCCAGGACCCCCGTCACCCGGCCGTTGATCACGGAGATGATGCCGGGACCGCCGTTGACCACCGCGAACCGCGCCCGGAGCCCCGCCGCCCGGTACATCGCCGCCTGGCCTGCGACCTCGGCCGCGCCCCGCACGAGCTTCGAGCCCGCACCGCCGGTGTCGACGCGCAGCACGGCGTCCGGATGCAGGAGCGTGACCAGCCCCGCGAAGTCACCGCCGCGTGACGCCACGAGCCAGGCGTCGACGATCTCGCGTTGCCGGGCACGGTCGGGCTGCCCGGTGGGCGTTGCGCCCTGGATCCGCCGCCGGGCCCTGCTGGCCAGCTGGCGGGCCGTGGCCGGGGTCCGGCCCACGATCGGGGCGATCTCCTCGAACGGCACCGCGAACATGTCGTGCAGCACGAACGCGAGCCGTTCCGCAGGGTCGAGCGCCTCCAGCACGACCAGCAACGCGAGGCCCACGGAGTCGGCGAGGACGCCCTGCTCGGCCGGGTCGACCCCGTCGCCGGACTCCACGACCGGGTCGGGCACCCGCACGTCCAGTGGGTCCTCCCGCCGGGTCGCCCGCGAGCGCAGCATGTTGAGGCACTGCCGCGAGACGATCGTCGTGAGCCAGCCGCCGATGTTCTCCACGTCGCCGCCCGACGCGCGCGAGACGCGCAACCAGGACTCCTGCACCGCGTCCTCGGCCTCGGCGAACGAGCCCAGCATCCGGTAGGCGACTGCCCGTAGCCGGGGCCGGTGCTCCTCGAACTGCGCTGCCCAGAATTCTTCGTCCTGCACCTGTCACATCCTCTCGATCCGGCGGGTCACTCCTATGACCCGCCCGGATGGGGCGGATGTGACAGCAGGAGGACATGATGCAGGCTCGGATGACGCACCCCGTGAAGGTGCTGCCGGACGTGATGAAGGCGCTGCACGCGCTGAGCAAGGCGGCGGAGTCGAGCTCCGTTCCCGCGACGACACACCACCTGATCCACCTGCGGGCGAGCCAGATCAACGGCTGCAGCGTGTGCGTCGACATGCACTCGCGGGAACTCAAGGACGCCGGCGAGAAGGACGAGCGGATCTGGGGCGTCGGCGCGTGGCGGGAGTCGTCGTACTTCAGCGACGCCGAACGCGCGGCCCTCGCGCTCGCCGAGTGCGTCACGCGGCTGGCGGACCGGTCCGACGCCGTCCCTGACGACGTGTGGGCCGAGGCCGCACGACACTACGACGAGGAGGCGCTCTCGTCGCTGCTGGTGTCGATCTCGGCGATCAACGTCTGGAACCGGCTCAACGCCGCTGTTCAGCAGCCGGTGGGCGCTACCTGGTGAGATCGGTCGAGGCCGTGTCCCGTCGATCCGGATCCTCGGGACACGGCCTCGCGCTCAGCCGATGAGTGCCGGGCTCCGGCGGTGGACGCACGCCCACGCGAAGGCGAGCTGCTCCAGGTGCAGCGTGCGGCCGAGGTGGTGGTGGTCGATGTTGTGCCCGGCACCACGGAAGAGCGACGCCACGGTCCAGGGCGCCGATGTGAAGTAGCCGGCGAACCTGTCGACACGCTCCTGGTCGACGAGCCACAGCCCGTCGAACTCGGCGAGTGCGTAGTGCACGGGCACGGTCACCCCGGCGGCGAGCTGCGCCGCCGACGCCGGCCACTCCCGGACGATCTCGAGCAGCTCGGCCAGCGGCGCGGGCGCGGCCGAGATCTCGGCCCTCGCCACCGCGTCGGCGTCCATCGTGGCGTCGGGGCCGTACATGAACATCCGCCGCTGTTCCTGCGTGAATGCGATGGGCTGCCCGGCAGGCATGGCGTTCCAGGCGTTCACGACGGGGTCGGGAGACCGGTCGTTGACGCCGTGCAGGGCGATGCCCAGCAGCGGCCACCCGGGCTTCCCCGCCGCCATGTGCACGGCGATCGCCGAGCCGATCGAGTGGGAGACGATCACGATGCCGGGGTGATCGGCCGACCGGTCGGCCCACAGCCGGGCGATCGCGTCGTCGAGCACTCTCGCGCTCCCGGCGAAGAAGGGGGTGTCGTCGTCGAGCGGGTCACTGTCTCCGTAGCCGGGGCGGTCGAGCGAGACGGCCGTGAAACCGGTGGCCTCGGCCAGATCCAGGAGCGAGAAGCCCGGCACGTCGAAGTAGGCCGACGTGTAGGTGCCGCCGTGCAGGGCCACCAGTAGCGGCGCCTCCGCGCGGCCCGGGCGGGTGGTGACACCCGTGACCCGCCGGTCGCCCGCCGCGATCTCGATACGTTCCCGAGCCATCGTCTCTCCGTTGTGGTGGGGCAGGCGTTGTCGATCTTCAGCGAAGCGTAAAGGGCGGGTTCTGGGACGAGAAGGTCGGCCGTCGGCCGTGTCCGGCGCCCGCGGCGCCCTGACGAGGCCGCCGACCTGGGCAGCGATCCGCCCGGGCTGCTGGTGCGGGCGGATCCCCTCCGAGGGAAAGAACTTGTTAGTGAGTGGGCGCTCATTTACTGTCCCGGCGTGATCTCCGAGGGCAGGCGCGCTCCCCGTATGGCGCCGGAGGCGAGGCGAGCGGCGATCGTGGCCGCCACGCGGCCGCTCGTGCAACGGCAGGGCACCGCCGTGACCACCCGCCAGATCGCGGCGGCGGCCGGGATCGCCGAGGGCACGATCTTCCGCGTCTTCCCCGACAAGGAGTCGGTGGTCGAGGCGGTGGTGGCCGACGCGTTCGATCCCGCGCCCGCGCTCCGCGAGCTGGCGGCGGTGGATCGTTCTCTCCCGCTCCGCGAGCGCCTCACCGCGGGCGTCACGGTGTTGCAGCGCCGTATGGCTGAGGTGTTCGGGCTGCTCAACGCCCTGGGTTGGACACGGACGCCGCCCCGTGAGGGGCGCCCGTCGCCGCCCGCGGGTCAGAACCCCAGCGAGATCAACGACGCTTTCCACGCCGCCGTGATCGACCTGGTGGGCCAGGACGCGTGCCGGTTGCGCGTGCCGCCCGCCGAGTTCGCGCACGTGCTGCGGCTGCTCGTCTTCTCCGGCACCCACCCGCTCATCGCCGGCGGCCGCGAGCTGGAGGCCGAGCAGATCGTCTCCATCCTGCTGGACGGGCTGGCGTCGCCCGGTCACGTGACGGATTCGGCGGATTCCGTCCGGCTCCTAGCGTCCGCACCACGACAAGCGACAGCGGGGAGGAGCCCGTCATGTCCGACGGACACATCCGACCGCTGCTGATCACACCTATCACGACCGAGGACCGTTCATGCTGATCCGGCTGCTGCGCGAGCGGCTGCGTCCCTACACCCGCCCGTTGTTGCTGGTGGTGGTGCTGCAGCTGGTCGGGACGATGGCCTCGCTGTACCTGCCGAGCCTCAACGCGGACATCATCGACCAGGGCATCGCCCGCGGCGACACGTCCTACATCCTCGGCACCGGCGGCTGGATGCTGGTGATCACGCTCGTGCAGATCGCGTGCTCGGTCGCCGCCGTGTACGTCGGTGCGCGCACGGCCATGGGCTTCGGCCGGGACGTGCGCGCGGCGCTGTTCCACCGGGTGGGGGAGTTCTCGGCGCGCGAGGTCAACCGGTTCGGTGCGCCGTCGCTGATCACCCGGGGCACGAACGACGTGCAGCAGGTGCAGATGCTGGTGCTGCTGTCCTGCACGATGCTGGTGACGGCGCCGATCATGTGCTTCGGCGGGGTGGTCATGGCCCTGCAGGAGGACACGCAGCTGTCCTGGTTGATGCTGGTCTGTGTCCCGGTGCTGGTGGCGTCGATCGGCGTGGTGATCGTGCGGATGGTGCCGGGCTTCCGGAGCATGCAGACGCGCATCGACGACGTGAACCGGATCCTGCGGGAGCAGATCACCGGCATCCGGGTGGTGCGGGCGTTCGTCCGGGAGCCGGAGGAGACGGCGCGGTTCGGCCGGGCCAACGCCGAGCTGACGGACGTCGCCCTGCGGGTCGGGCGGTTGCAGGCGCGGATCTTCCCGATCGTCATGCTCGTGCTGAACGTCTCGAGCGTGGCCGTGCTGTGGTTCGGTGCGGGGCGGATCGACACAGGTCAGATGCAGGTCGGTGCGCTCACCGCGTTCCTCACCTACCTGACCCAGATCCTCATGGCCGTCATGATGGCCACGTTCATGACGATGATGATCCCGCGCGCGGCCGTCTGCGCGGAGCGCATCGTCGAGGTGCTCGACACCGAATCGTCGGTGGCACCGCCGCGCGAACCGGTCGTTCCGCGGGTCGCCACCGGTGTTCTCGAACTGCGCGGGGCCGGCTTCGCCTACCCGGGCGCGGCCGAGCCCGTGCTGCGCAACGTCACGTTCACGGCACGTCCCGGCACCACCACGGCGATCGTCGGGAGCACCGGCGCGGGCAAGACCACGCTGCTCGGGCTCGTCCCCCGCCTGTTCGACGCGACGAGCGGCGCGGTGCTCGTCGACGGCATCGACGTGCGCGACCTCGAACCGGAGCACCTCTGGAGCCGGGTGGGGATCGTGCCGCAGCGGCCGTACCTCTTCTCCGGCACCGTCGCGAGCAACCTCCGCTACGGCAACCCCGACGCCACCGACGAGCAGCTGTGGACGGCGTTGGAGGTGGCCCAGGCCGCAGAGTTCGTCCGGGCCATGCCCGCGGGCCTCGACGCCCCGATCGCGCAGGGCGGCACGAACGTCTCCGGCGGCCAGCGCCAGCGGCTCGCCATCGCCCGGCTGCTCGTGCGAGCACCACAGATCTATCTGTTCGACGACTCGTTCTCCGCGCTCGACCTCGCCACCGACGCCCGGCTCCGCGCGGCACTGCGACCCGTCACCGAGACGGCGACGGTGCTGGTGGTGGCACAGCGTGTGGCGAGCATCCGGGACGCCGACCAGATCGTCGTGCTCGACGACGGCGCGGTGGTCGGCATCGGCACCCACGACGAGCTGCTCGCCGCCAGCCCCACGTACGCGGAGATCGTGGCGTCCCAGTTCAGTGCGGAAGAGATCGGCGCGGAAGAGATCGGCCCAGAAGTGATCAGCGCAGAAGCGATCGGCGCAGCACGAGTCAGCGCGGAGGAAGTGGTATGACCAGGCCCAGCCCGTCCGCGACGCCCGTATCGGCGGGCGGGGGCGGCGACGACACCGGTCGCGCGGCGCGGGAGATGTCCGCGGCGCGCCGGGGCGGCGGCCCACCGTGGGCGTCCGCGGGGATGCCGGCCGAGAAGTCGATGGACTTCGGTCCGTCGGCGCGCCGGCTGATGGGCATGCTCGCCCCGGAGCGGGCGCTGGTGGCGCTCGTCGTGGCCCTCGGCATCATCAGTGTGACGCTCTCGGTGATCGGCCCGAAGATCCTCGGCCACGCCACCGACGTCATCTTCGCCGGGGTGATCGGGCAGCAGCTCACGCCCGGCACCACCACCGCGGAGGCGGCCGCCGCGGCGCGCGCCGCCGGCAACGAGACGTTCGCCAACGTCATCGAGGGCTCGTCCGTGGTGCCCGGGCAGGGCATCGACTTCGGGTTGCTCGGGCAGGTGCTGCTCGGCGTCATCGCGATCTATGTGGCCGCCTCGCTGTTCGGCTGGATGCAGAGCTACCTGCTGAACGGGATCGTGCAGCGCACGATCTTCTCGCTGCGCCGCGAGGTGGAGGACAAGCTCAACCGGCTGCCGCTGCGTTACTTCGACCGCCAGCAGCGGGGCGAGGTGCTGAGCCGCGTCACCAACGACATCGACAACATCTCCCAGACCCTCCAGCAGACGATGAGCCAGCTGCTGACCTCGGTGCTCACGGTGGTCGGCGTACTGGTGATGATGCTGGTGATCTCACCGCTGCTGGCGCTCGTCGCGCTGGTCACGATCCCGGTCTCGATGTACGTCACCAAGACGATCGCGAAGCGGTCGCAGAAGCAGTTCGTGGCGCAATGGCGCTATACCGGCGCGCTGAACGCGCACATCGAGGAGGCTTTCACCGGCCACGAACTGGTGCGGGTGTTCGGGCGGCGCCACGAGGTGGAGGCGGACTTCACGCAACGGAACGAGCGGCTGTTCGATGCGAGCTTCCGCGCGCAGTTCATCTCCGGGATCATCATGCCGTCGATGATGTTCATCGGGAACCTGAACTACGTGCTGGTGGCCGTCGTCGGCGGGCTGCGCGTGGCGTCGGGCTCGATGAGCCTCGGTGACGTCCAGGCCTTCATCCAGTACTCCCGGCAGTTCACCCAGCCGCTCACCCAGCTCGCGTCCATGGCCAACCTCCTGCAGTCGGGCGTGGCCTCGGCCGAGCGCGTGTTCGAGCTGCTCGACGCCGAGGAGCAGGTGCCCGACCCGACCTCGCCCGCCGTGCCGGTGACGCGGCGAGGACGGGTGGTCTTCGAGCACGTCTCGTTCCGCTACGAGCCCGACAAGCCCCTGATCGACGACCTCTCGCTCACGGCGGAGCCGGGGCAGACCGTTGCGATCGTCGGGCCCACCGGAGCGGGCAAGACCACGCTGGTGAACCTGATCATGCGGTTCTACGAGCTCGACTCCGGCCGGATCACCCTCGACGGCGTGGACACCGCCACGATGGACCGCGCCACGCTGCGCTCCGGGGTCGGCATGGTGCTGCAGGACACGTGGCTCTTCGGCGGCACGATCCGCGACAACATCGGTTACGGCAACCCGGCCGCGAGCGAGGAGCAGGTGCTCGCGGCCGCGCGCGCCACGTACGTCGACCGCTTCGTCCGCAGCCTGCCCGACGGCTACGACACCGTGATCGACGACGAGGGCAGCAACGTCAGTGCCGGTGAGAAGCAGCTGATCACGATCGCGCGGGCGTTTCTCGCCGACCCCACACTGCTCATCCTCGACGAGGCCACGAGCTCGGTGGACACCCGCACGGAGGTGCTGGTGCAGCGGGCGATGGCGGCGCTGCGGTCCGACCGCACCAGTTTCGTGATCGCCCACCGGCTCTCCACGATCCGGGACGCCGACCTGATCCTCGTGATGGAGTCGGGGCGGATCGTCGAGCAGGGCACGCACGACGAACTGCTCGCCGCGCGGGGGGCGTACCACAACCTGTACTCCGCCCAGTTCTCCGCCGCCGCGGCCGACGTGGAGTGAGCGCGCGGGCCGATCAGGCCGGGTAGAGGGCGGTCCGGACGAACGCCACGTTCTCGAGCGGCACCTCACGACCGGTGTCGTCGATGAATCCCACGTGCACGGGGCGGTCGCCGTCCACGGTGCGCCGCACGATGGTGGGGCCGAGCTCGTAGGGCCGGTGCTCGTCGCCCCACTGCTGCAGGGCGCCGAGCAGCAACTGGAGTTCGCGCCCGGCGGGTGTGAGGTGGTAGCTGTCGCGCACGCGCGCACCGGGCTCCCGATATGGCTGCTTCTCCAGCACACCGGCGTCGACCAGCGTCGCAAGCCGGTTGCTGAGCACGTCCGGGGCCACGCCCAGCTCGGAGCGGAAGTCGGCGAACCGCGTGGTGCCGGAGAGGGCCTCGCGCAGGATCAGGAACGTCCAGCGCTCGCCCAGCACCTCGAGCGAACGCGCGATCGAGCACATCCTGTCCTTCTCTGTCGCCGCCATGTGTTCAGTCTAACCCTGAGTTGCCACAGCCAACTCAGCTAGCTAGATTGGAAATTCCTACACAGCACGGCTCAAGCGGGAGAGACAGCATGGACATCCAGAACTCGGTCGCGGTCGTCACCGGTGCGAACCGGGGGCTCGGCCGGCACTTCGCCGCAGAGCTCGTGAAGCGAGGCGCGAAGGTCTACGCGGGGGCGAGAAACCCCAGCTCGATCGACCTGCCCGACGTGGTGCCGCTCCAGATCGACATCACCGACCCGCACTCGGTGGCGGCGGCAGCGGCCACGGCGAGCGACGCGACCCTCCTGATCAACAACGCCGGCATCGACACGCGCACCGACCTGCTCGACGGCGACTTCGACAACATCCGGCTGGAGATGGAGACGCACTTCTTCGGCACGCTGCGGGCCACGCGGGCCTTCGTGCCGGTCATCGAGGCCAACGGGGGCGGCGGCGTGGTCAACGTGCTGTCCGTGCTGTCCTGGATCCACATCGCACCGCACGAGGCGTACTCCACCGCCAAGGCCGCGAGCTGGGCGGCGACCAACGCGCTGCGCCTGCGGCTCGCGCCGAAGGGCATCCAGGTCACCGCGCTGCACGTCGGCTACCTGGACACCGACATGGCCGCAACAGTCGGCTCCCCGAAGGGTGACCCGGCGGTGGTGGCTGCCATCACGCTGGACGGCGTGCAGGCGGGTGCCCACGAGGTGCTCGCGGACGACCTCAGCAAGAACGTCCGTGCCGGGCTCTCGGCAGATCTGACGGCGCTCTACCCGCAGCTCACCGGGCCGCAGGCCTGATTCGCCCACACGGCCCGCGGTCGGTCACGCCCGCGGGCCGCGTGTCCCCAGCGATCCGCCCCGGCCACCGCCGGCCGGGGCGGTCGGCCCGGTTTCGCGCTGATCCCACGGGGAACTGTCGACGCAGGCCGGCCGTTGCGTCGGCACAGGGGCAACGACGCCAGGACCGGTCCCGGTGCTGCCGGGTTACGGTTGGCCAGGGGGCCATCGAGGGACACCTGACCTCGTGAGTGCTCCGCTCTCTCCGAGATCAGGCGTCTTCCTGACCACGTGAGGAGCTGAAGCGGTGCTCGATCTCGCGTCACCCACGGATCCCGTCTTCGTCCGGCTGTTGCTCCACTCGTACGAGCGGTTCGTCGGCACGCCCCTCGTCGACGGGGAGAACGCCGCCGCCTGGCTCTACGAGGACGCGCCGTTCGGCCTGCTGGCCCACGACGCGGATCCGGACCCCCGGTTCGTCTACGCGAACAGGACTGCGCAGGGCTGTTTCGAGTACGGCTGGACGGAGTTCACCGGGCTGCGTTCCCGGCTCTCCGCCGAACCGGACCGTCAGGACGACCGCAACCGGCTGCTCGCCGACGTCGAGTCGAACGGCTTCTCCACCGGGTACCGAGGGCTGCGGATCGCGAAGTCCCGGCGCCGGTTCTGGATCGAGGACGTGACGATGTGGAACCTCGTGGACGACGCAGGGCTACGAGTCGGGCAGGCGGCTGTCTTCCCCCGCTGGACGGACGCGACCGGCGCGCCTGCCGGCTGGGCCGAGGCAGAGCGGACGTGTTCGTAGGAACGCGGCAGCAGCCGTGAGGTTCGGGCTGGGCCTTCCACAGCGCAGCGATCGCTACGACATGCGCAACGACGTCGTGCACATCGCGCGCGGAGGGGAGCGTGCCGGCTATTCCAGCCTCTGGGCCTACGAGCGCGCCCTGTTCCCACTCACGCCCGCCGAGGGGCCGGGTGGCGGGACGCCAGGCCCGTGGCCCGACGGCTACCGCAGTTGCGCCGACCCGCTCACCGTCCTCGCGATCGCGTCGGCGGTGACCGAGACGGTGCGGCTGGGCACCAGCGTTCTGATCGCCCCGTTGCACCCCTCGCTGCACCTCGCCCGAGCGCTCGCCACCCTGCACGTCACCAGCGGCGGCAGGCTGATCGCCGGTCTGGGCGCAGGCTGGTCGAGCGACGAGTTCCGCGCCGCGGGCGCCGACTTCGCGCACCGGGGGCAGGCGCTCGACGAGACGATCGACGCCTGTCGCGCGCTCTGGGGGCCGGACCCGGTGAACTACCGCGACTCGCGCATGAACGTGCAGAACGCCCTCGTGGCGCCGAAGCCGGCGGCGCCGGTGCCGGTGCTGCTGGGCGGCAGGTACACGGAACGGGCGGCCGAGCGGATCGCCCGCAGGGCCGACGGCTGGCTGCCCGCCGGCACGCCCCCCGCGGTGATGGCGGAGGGCTGGAAGCGGATCCGGGATCGCGCGGCGGCGCACGGTCGCGACCCCGAGCGTCTCGAACTGATCCCGCGGGCGAACGTGATGCTCCACCCCGCGGAGCGCGGCGCGGGCCGTCAACCGTTTCACGGATCGCTGTCGCAGGTGGTGGACGACATCGCCGGGCTCGTCGAGGCGGGCGCCACCGAGATCCTCATCGACCTCACGTGGACGGCTCGGGGCGGCGAGGAACTCCTCGACCTGGCGTTGCAGGCCCTGGGCGAACTCCGGGCTGCGGGAATGGGCTGAGCAGCATTTACATGGTCGCTGCATGCACATGGTCGGTGCAACCACATGGTCGGTGTCACATGTGCCGCGCTGAACTACTCCGATCTACGACCCGTTCTCCGATGTGTGGCCGCGTCGCAGAGCACCGCTCATGCGGAGTCGTTCGTCCGTGCGTTGTACGAGGACGTCGCCGGCCCACTCTACGGCTATGTCGTGCGGCTCACCGGTGACAGAGCCCGAGCCGAGGAGGTAGTGCAGGAGACCTTCGTCCGTGCCTGGCGTCGGGCCCACCAGCTCAACCGGGGTCCCGACGAGCTGCGCGGCTGGCTCTTCACCACGGCTCGCAACCTTGTCACCGACCTCTGGCGCTCGGATGCCGCACGCCCCACCACCGTCTCCGACGAACGGGCCCTGGGCGCGGCTCCCGCTGTCGATGATGTCGAGAACGCCGTGCAGCGGTGGACGGTGGCCGACGCGCTCGATCGGCTGTCTCTCGACCACCGCGCGGTGCTCGTCGAGACGTACTACGAAGGACGGTCGGTTGCGGAGGCCGCGCAGCGGCTCGGCATCCCGCCCGGCACGGTCAAATCGCGCACGTACTATGCCCTGCGGGCCTTGCGGCTGGTGCTGGAGGAGATGGGGGTGCCGTCGTGAAGGACGGGTGCCGGAGAACCGACCTCGGCGCCTATCTCGTCGGCAGCCTCGATCCCGCCGAGCGGGCCGAGGTCGAGGGGCACCTCGTCACCTGCACCGACTGTCGTTCCGAGATGGCCGAGCTGGCGCCGCTCCCCGGAGTGCTGGGGCGCATCGACGCCACCGAGGCTCGCGACCGACTGCTGACACCGAGCCGCGATCTGCTCTCGCGGGCGCTCGCCGCCGTCGACGAACACGAGCGGACGGAGCGACACCGGTTGCTCCGCTGGAAGATGGCTGCAGCGGCCGCCGCTGTGGTGGCGGTCCTTGCCGGAGCGCTGCCCCAGCTGATCACGAACAGCGCGGACGGCACGCCGATGGCCGTCATGACCGGCGTCACCGCAGCGGGCATGGGCAGCATGCACCAGCGCGCCTGGGGCACCGCGGTGCACCTCGAGCTGACGGGGCTGCCGCCCGCGTCGGGCTACCGCGCCTACGCCACCGCCCGCGACGGGCGCACGGAGGTGGCGGCCAACTGGGGCGCCAGCCCCGATGGCCGGGCCACCGTCGTCGGCACCACGGCCATCCCGCGCAACGAGCTCGCCTCCATCGACATCCGCACCGTCGACGGGCGGCCGTTGCTGACGTTGCCCTGCTGAGCGTTCTACCGATCACCTGATCGGCCCACTGGGCGAGGCCGTGGCCGGGTACCTCCCTTTGTGGGTGTGATCGGGAGGATCGACGGCTATCAGCGACGACACCGCTGGCTCGGGGTGCCGCTCGCCGTCGTCTACAAGTTCGTCGACGACCAGGGCTCCTATCTTGCGGCCCTGATCACCTACTACGGGTTCCTGTCACTGTTCCCGCTGTTGCTGGTGATGTCGACGGTGCTCGGGTTCGTGCTGCCGGGTAACCCTGGCCTGCAGCAGCAGCTGATCCACAGTGCGCTGTCCCAGTTCCCGATCATCGGCGACCAGCTCACCAGCACCGCCCAGCCCCTGCGGGGGTCGGGCTTCGGGCTGGCGATCGGGATCGTGGTGTCGCTCTACGGCGGCCTCGGCGTGGCGGTGGCCGTGCAGAACGCGCTCAACCACGTGTGGGGTGTGCCGATCAACAAGCGGCCCGACCCGTTCCGCGCGCGCCTGCGCAGCCTGCTGATGCTCGTGCTGCTCGGCCTCGGTGTGCTGGTCACCACCGTGCTGTCGGCGTTGGCGGCCGGGGCGGGTGCCGTGGGGGAGGAGTTGGGGGTCGGGCTGCGCCTGTTGGCGATCGTGGTGTCCGTCGCGGCGATGTGCGGGCTGTTCGTGCTCGGCTTCCGTGCGCTGACGGTGCGGGACGTCAGCGTGCGCGAGGTGCTGCCAGGGGCGTTGCTGTCGGCGGTCGCCTGGCAGATCCTGCAGTCGATGGGCGCCTTCTTCGTCAGCCACGGGCTGATGGGCTCCACGCAGGTCTACGGGCTCTTCGGCATCGTGCTCGGGCTGATGGCCTGGATCTACATCGAGGCGGTGATCATCGTGCTGGCTGCCGAGCTCAACGCGGTGCTGGGCAGGCGGCTCTACCCGCGTTCGCTCCTCACCCCCTTCGTCGAGGACGTCGAGCTCACCCGTGCCGATCGTCGCAGCTACACCTCCTATGCCAGCACGCAGCGGTTCAAGGAGCAGCAGACGATCAACGTGCAGTTCGAGCCCCGCCAGGAGACCGAGAAACCCCCGATCACCGAGCCGGACGGCTAGATGATCGGCTCGTCCGTCAGACCAGCGGGCTGACATCGATCGATACGCCCAGCAGCGCCTGCCCGTACAACTGCGCATTGATCTCGGAGTGCCCGACGGCGTGGCGGCTCGCCACCTCGCAGTCGCGCCAGATCCGTTGCAGCGGCTCGGACTCGGCGAAGCTGGCGGCGCCGTGTGCCGAGACAAGCATGCCGATCGCCTCCCGTGCGTTGACGATCGAGGCCGCGATGTCCATGCGTACCCGGGCCCTGGCCCGCGCGTCCGGGACCACACCCAGGTGCGCCGCCTCGTCGACGTCTGCCGCCGCCCGATAGGCCAGCAGATGAGCGGTGTCGACGAGCGACGCGGCCTTCGCCACCGCGATCTGGGTGACGGCCGCCTCGCTCCGGTCGGTGAACCGGGTGTAGATGATCGGCTTGCCGGGCGCCTTGGTGACCACACGGTCGAGAGCCGCCTGGGCGAGGCCGAGGTGAGGTCCGGCCCGGACGATCGCCGTGGCGGGAAAGAACGGGGAACGGTAGAGGACCTCGTCGAGGAAGGGCGTGCCGAACTCGTTGCGAACCGCCTTCACGGCTGAGAGGAAACGGTGCTCGGGAACGAACACGTCCTCGGCCACCAGAGTGTTGCTCCCGGTGCCGCGCATTCCGGTGACGTGCCACGTGTCCTCGATCGTGAGATCGGACATCGGCATCAGCACCAGCCCCTGGTCCAGCACCTCGCCGGCGCCGTCCAGGATCTGGATGCCCCCGAGTCCCCATTGCGCGTGCAGACATCCGCTCGAGTACGCCCACTTTCCGGATATCCGGAACCCGCCGTCGACGACCTCGGTGCGCTCGGCCGGGGTCAGTGCGCCGGCGATGCGGTTGTCCGGGTTCTGCCCCCACACGTCCTTCTGTGCCTGCTCCGGCCACAATCCGGCGAGGTAGCTGCTCCCGTTCATGAGGCTCACCGCCCATGCGGTTGATCCGCACCCGCGCGCCAACTCCCTCGTCACCTCGAGCTTCGTGCGGAAGTCGGTTTGCAACCCGCCGAAGCGCCGTGGCTGCATGAGCCGGAAGATCCCGGCCTCCCGGATCGCGTCGATGCTCTCCTCCGGGATCCTCCGTTCCGCCTCGGTCCGTTCGGAGTTGGCGGCGAGGAGCGGAACGAGGCTGCGTGCCTGCTCGACGAGCGAAGCCCGGAGCGCCCGTTCCTCGTCGGTGCTGCTGGGGCGGTCGAGGATGTAATCCATCATGTGGTCTCCGGAATCGAGTGACTCGGGGCCATTCATGCTCTCGACTCTCCGGCAGCTCGCGCGGGCTGCCGTAGCACCGGCGATACCAGCTGGAGAACTGGCCATTCCGTCACATCCGGTGAAATGGTGTTCCGATCCCACCGGGATCCGGTTCCCCGGTTCGGAAGGGCTAGTCCTCGGCCCGGGCGTGCTCGAGGAAGAAGCGGACCATCTCGGCGGAGGCGTCCGGGCCGTCCGGGTCTGCGTACGAGCCTGCCGGGTCGCCACCGGACCAGGCATGGCCCAGGCCGTGTACGAGCCACGACTCCGCGAGGACCCTGTCGTCCTCGTCGCACACCACGGTCCGGGTGCTCGGCCGGCCTCCCGCCTCGACCTGCAGGGTGGTCGGGGTGGCGGCGGGCCGTGAGGTGGCGGCGAGGCGGGCCGCGACCAGTTGCTCGGCGTTGACCGGGTCGACGACGTTGTCGGCGTCGCCGTGGAAGACGATCAGCGGCAGATCGGCACCCGGATGAAGGGCGCCTCCGTGCTGCATCGCGGTGAACGCGGAGCCCACGTCCTCGGCTGCGCGGTACGCCACACCCGAGTGGACGCCGACGGCCGCGTAGAGGTCCGGGTACGTCGCAGCCATCACTGCGGACATGGCACCGCCTGCCGACATCCCGGCTACGTACACGCGACGCGGGTCGGCGCCGTACTCGTCGATGATCCGTTGGGTGATCCCGGCCAGGATCGACGGCTCGCCCGCACCGGCACGCTGGTCGGCAGCGGAGAACCAGTTCCAGTACCCGCCCTGGTTGGCCGCGCGAGACTGCTCCGGGTACGCAACGAGCATCTCGTGCCCTTCGGCGAGCCGGCTCATCCTCGTGCCGATCGCGAAGTCGGCGGCGTTCTGCGTCCCGCCGTGCAGCATCACCAGGAGCGGCGGTGGCCCTCCGGGGTGGCGCGAAGGGACGTAGAGATCGAAACTACGGGTGCCGGCCTCCTCGCTGTGGGACAGCTGCAGGGCCTGGACGCCGTCCGGCGGGCCGACCGTCGTCAGGATGCGCCGGATGGCGGCCGCCGCCTCTGCCGGTCGTCCCTGCATGGTCAGCTGTAGTGCCGAGGTGGGTCCGGCGTCGAGATCGTCCACGAAGTCCTCCTGGCCCGCACGGGGTCTGTGGTGGTCGGGAAACTGATCGCACTGATCAGCATGCCGAATTTCCGAGGTCGATCCGGCGGGGCGTCCGTGTTCTTGAGCACGTGCGACGCCGGAGGGTTCCTGACGTTCTCCGGGACTGCGCCGATCGGTGTAGTCGGGGCCGTGCTTCCGGTCGCTTTCCGCACCGAGGTTTCCGGCGTGATCCAGGTGGCTATCCGTATGCGCGGACGCTTGATTCGTACGCATTCGACCAACCCATCCGGCGATGACAGCGGATCTCCGCGAGGCAGAGCGAGGAGGTGCCGCGTGGCGGGTGGATCGAGGGCCCCGGGGAGCTCCGTGATCAGCAAGATCAGCGCGATCCTGCTCGCCATCTCCGAGGGCGGCGGGCCGACGCTGACGGAGATCGCCGCCCGGTCGGACCTGCCGCTCTCGACGGTGCACCGGCTGGTCACCGAGCTCACGGCGTGGCGTGTGCTGGAGCGCGACGGGGAGGGGCGCTACCGCGCCGGGTCTCCGCTGCGAACGTTCGGGGGTGGCTGCGCCTGCCAGGAACCCGACGACCCGGCGGGCGCCACCGCCGTGCGCGTCCGCGACCGGGCGGTGCCCGTCATCGAGGACCTGTTCCGCGCGACCGGTTCGCCGGTGCGGGTCGGCTTCCTCGACGGCCCCGCGGTGGCCTACGTGGAGAAGGCGGCAGGGCACCTGCCGGTGTCGTCGCCCTCACCGGCGGCACGGCTGCCGGTGCATGCGACGGCACTCGGCAAGGCGCTGCTCGCGTTCTCCTCGCCGCGCGTCGTCGACGCGCTCCTCGCGCAGGACCTGGTGCGGTACACGACCGCCACGGTGACGCGACCGGAACGGCTGCGGTGGAGCTTCCGCACGATCCGGGCCACCCGTATCGCGGTGTGCGACCGCGAGCTCGACCAGGACTGGTGCGCCGTCGCCACCCCGGCGTTCGGAGCGGGCGGAGACGTCGTGGTCGCCGTCGAGCTGCGGGTGCGCGACATCGCCCGTGACGTGCCGACGCTGCGGGCCCCGCTGGTCATGTCGGCGGGATGGCTCTCGCGCGAACTGGCTCAGTTCGCGCGGCCGTACCCCTCGAGACCGACGCCGGTCGAGCGGGGATCCGCTTGATCGCAGGTCGCGTGCGGCCTGCGCCTGTGCGAGTCTGCGGACGGAAGGGACAAGGCAGGCACGGAGCAGAGGAGGCACGAGCATGACCACACCCGACGGTGGCGACAATCTCGAGGCCGCCACGCAACGCGTCCGGGAGCTCGGCGAGCAGGTTGCTCAGCACGCGAAGCAGAACGGGCTCGCCTGGGTGGAGGCGTACGAGCAGATGCTCAAGAACTTCCTGGACCTGGAGGAGCAGGCGGCCAAGTCCAGTGGCGCGGAGTGGGCGACCACGTTGGCCACGGCTCACGCGAACTTCGTGCGTGACACCTCCGAGGCGTTCGTCAAGACCGTCCGGCAGCAGCTCGGGTCCTGACGCCGAGGCAGAAGCGACGGCCGAGCGCACCGTCACGGAGATCACTGCCGTCGTCGCGCCGCTGCGTGTGCCGTTCGCCTGCAGGCTCGTCGCGCCCGTCCCGGTCGAGGTCAGGGGCTGTCCGGGAGAGCGCCGGGCCGGCTTCCGGGTGTCCTCGCGAGTCAGCGAGATCACTGCGAGTCGAGCTCCAGGGTGCACGCCGCCGGGGCCGGTCTCGCGAGGTCAGGAACTCGCCGGGGGTGTATTCGCGGGGTCGGCGACGTCGCTCTCCGGGGGCTCCGGCGGGCGCACCGGGCGCCGCTGCGAGGGCTGGCCCGGGTTCCCGGCCAGCGGGAGGATGTCCCGCAGGGGAAACGCGGACACGAGGATGGGCACATGGCCGAAGAACTGCCCGACACCGTTGCCGAGCACGCCGCGAGCGTCCTGGGGCCGGAGTCCGAACTGTTCGAGGACCTGGACGCCGCAGGCTTGGGAGAGGCGCTGACCCACGCGGTCCGCGCGAGCCTTTTCAACCCGGGAGACACCGCGCTGGCCGCGATCCGGCTAGCCACGGACCTGGCGCGTATTCCGTTGATCGCCGCCACTCGCTGGGTCGGGGGCGAGGCGGAGCCACCGCTACCGATCGACCCGAAGGACCGCAGATTCGCCGACCCTGCCTGGGACACCAACCCGGTGTTCTACGCGGTCCGGCAGGCCTACCTCGCGTCGTGCCGCTTCGCGCGCGACGTGGTGGGCTCGGCGGAGCTGGAGGCAGAGGCGACACGCAAGGCCGCGCTCGCTCTGGACCTGGTGCTGGACGCGATCGCCCCGACGAACTTCCTCATGACGAACCCGGCCGCCCTCAAGCGCGCGTTCGACACGGCAGGCGGGAGCGTCGCCAAGGGCGTGCACAACTTCCTCGACGACCTGGTGCACAACGCCGGCAGGCCGCGTCAGGTGGACACCAGCGGGTTCGAGCTGGGCCGCAACCTGGCCTGCACACCGGCGAAGGTCGTCTATCGCAACGAGCTCATGGAGCTTCTGCAGTACGAGCCGCGCACCCAGCAGGTGCACGCCACGCCGATGCTGTGCAGCCCGCCGTGGATCAACAAGTACTACGTGATGGACCTGTCGCCCGACCGCAGCTTCGTGCAGTGGGCGGTGGATCACGGGCGCACGGTCTTCGTGATCAGCTACAAGAACCCGTCCAAGGACATGGCCGACACCACCATGGACGACTACCTGGTCAACGGCCCGCAGAAGGCCGTCGACGTCATCCAGGAGATCACCGGAGCCGATACCGTCGACATCGTCGGGCTCTGCCTCGGCGGCGCTCTGACGGGCATCACGGCGGCCTACCTGCAGCAGTCGGGCGACACCCGGATCGGCACGCTGACCCTGCTCAACACGATGCTCGACTACGCCGAGCCGGGCGCGCTGGGCAACTTCACCGACGAGCACACCGTGGAGAAGCTCGAGAAGAAGATGCGCCGCGAGGGCACCCTGGAAGGCAAGTCGATGGCCGGCACGTTCGACGTGCTGCGTGCCAACGACCTGATCTTCAACTACGTGGTGTCCAACTGGCTGCTGGGCCAGAATCCGCCCGCGTTCGACATCCTCGCCTGGAACGCCGACAGCACGCGCATGCCGGCCGCGATGCACACGTTCTACCTGCGCAACTTCTACATCGAGAACAAGCTCGCCGCAGGGAAGCTCAAGATCGCCGGAAAGACCATCGATCTGAACGTGATCAAGTCACCGACCTACGTCGTCAGTGCGATCAACGACCACATCGTGCCCTGGAAGTCGGCGTACAAGACCGTGGGCCTCGTGAGTGGCCCGGTGCGGTTCGTGCTCAGCAGCGGCGGCCACATCGCCGGGATCGTGAGCCCTCCGGGGCCCAAGGTCTGGCACATGGTCTCCGACTCCGAGCAGTTGCCCGTCACGGCGGAGGGGTGGCAGGACGGCGCCGAGCGTCACAGCGGCTCCTGGTGGGAGGACTGGACCCGCTGGTCGGAGGACACCTCGGGGCCGCTGCAGGACCCGCCGCGGATGGGCAGCACGGCCCACCCGGTGCTGGGCGACGGGCCGGGGGAGTACGTCCGGACCTGAACCCGGGGGCTCACGAACCCGGCTGCGGTCCACCGGGAGTGAGGACGGCCGGCCGGCTCTCCGGAGGGAGCGGCGTGTCGAGCAGATGCGCGGTCTCGTGCCAGGGAGCGGGGCGGCCGTAGAGCCACCCCTGTGCCGTGTCGCATGCGCTCGCCCGGAGCCGGTCGGCCTGCGCGGGGGTCTCCACGCCTTCCGCCGTGACGGAGAGCCCGAGAGCGTGGGCGAGGGCGATGAGACTGCCGACGATGGGGCTCGCGTCCGCCGACGGGGTGTGCAGGCCGTCGATGAACATGCGCGCGAGCTTCAAGGTGTGCAGGGGGAGCCGCGGGAGATATCCCAGGTTGGAGTAGCCGGTGCCGAAGTCGTCCACGGCGATCCGCACTCCCGCGCCGGCCAGTGCCGTGATCGCCTCGACGGGGCGGCCTGCCGGGCCGAGCAGGGCGCTCTCGGTGAGCTCGAGCTGCAACAGGTGGGGCGAGAGCCCGGTGGTCTCCAGAGCGCGCGTGACGTCGTCGACGAGGTCGGGGTCGTGCGCCTGGCGGACAGCGAGGTTGACGCTGACGAAGAGCTCGGCACCGGGATGCGCGGAGTTCCACTCCGCGCCGCGCTCGCAGGCCGACGTCAGCACGTGGCGTCCGAGTTGGACGATGGAGCCCGTCTCCTCGGCGAGGTGGATGAACTGGTCGGGGCTGAGCGGCCCGAACGTGGGGTGCACCCAGCGGACGAGCGCCTCCACGCCGACCGCCCGGCCGTCGGAGAGCCCGACGATCGGCTGGTACTCCACCCGGAACTCATTGCGTTCGAGGCCGGGGAGCAGGGTGGCCGACAGGGTGTAGCGGGTCATGTCGCGGGCATGGCGCTCCGGGTCGAAGCGGACCCACCGGTCGCGCCCGTCGGACTTGGCCCAGTACAGCGTGACGTCCGCGGCCTTCAGGATCTCCGCGGGCGTGGTCTCCTCCACCGGGCACTCGACCACCCCGATGCTGGCCGAGACGACGAGACGGTGCTCGTCGATGAGGATCGGATCGGTGAGGACGGCGAGCACGGTGTCGGCGAGCAGCGCCAACTCGCCCTCGGGCGGATCGTCGACGAGGATCGCGAACTCGTCGCCGCCCATCCTGGCGACCAGGTGGCCCCGGGTGGCCACCCACTTGTCCAGCAGGCGGGCCACCGCGATCAGGAGCGCGTCGCCGACGTCGTGCCCGAAACGGTCGTTGACGGCCTTGAACCGGTCGAGGTCGAGATGGCAGATCCCGACCCGGCGACCCGGTTGCGCGAATGCGGCGCTGAGCCGGTCCTGGAAGAGGGCACGGTTGGGCAGCAGGGTCAGGGGGTCGTGCAGCGCCTGTCGCCGCAGTCGTTCCCGTAGCTCGCGAAGGGCGGTGACGTCCTCGACCAGCGCGACGATGAACACGGGCACACCGTCGGCGTCGCGGATGGGCGAGGCCGTGAGGTCGGTCCACACCACGTGCCCCTCGCGGTGCCGGTAGCGCTTTTCGACCCGCGCGCTGTCGCGTCTGCCCTCGGTGATGTCGCGGTAGAGCTCCCACATCTGCGCCGCGTCGTCGGCGTAGACGAAGTCGCCCACCGTGAGCAGGCGGAACTCCTCGACCGTGTAGCCGAGCATCGAGGCGAAAGCCGTGTTGACGTCGACGATCCGGCCTTCCATGTCGACGATGCCGATCCCGATGCCCGCGTTGGCGAAGATGGCGCGGAAGCGGGCCTCGCTCGAACGCAGCGCGCCCTCCATCTCGCGGCGCGCCGCGACCTCCGTGCGATGCATCGACTCCTGCTCGTCGAGGATCCGTGCCCGCAGCCGTGCGACGTAGCCGTCGGCGACCGCCGCCTCCACGGTGGGCGCGGTCTCGTGCGGCCGGTCGGCCCCCGCCGACCGCGCTGCCGTGGGCAGGTTGCGGGCCAGGGCGCTCACCGTGATCGGCAGGACGTCCGGAGCGAGCAGTCCCGCGTCCACCATGGACGCACCCACCTGACGTGCGGTGTCGACGTCCACCGGGTCGACGGCCGCGGCGCGTGCCACCTGGGATGCGGCGCGGACGAGGAAATGGTGCAGTTCCTCGCCGGACAGTGGGAGAGCTGCCAACCGTGCGAGATCGCCGGCCCAGGACGCCACCAGAGCGGTGACATCCGGCCCGGATCGGGAAAGCTCGTGACCGCCGGTCATCGATCAGAGGATACGGGCCAAATGCTGCATACCGGGCCGTCCGATATGAACATGCTGTTTCCGTCGGAGGGTCTACGCCATCGTGTTCACCCTGTCGGGTGGCGCGGCCGGGGCGATCGGGAAAAGTGATCCGAAATTGTGCGGATGGCGCCGGCTCCGGCATCCGTCGACGGGGCAGGGAGGCCGTGATCGAGAGTGCCACGCGCGCTCTCGCAAGGCTGCTCTCAGCCGGTCGTGACCTTTTCCCGGACCGTCCCACGGAATAGGGTGATCGGAACCCAGGGGTCGGGAAGCCGTGGATTCTCCCGTTCCGGCCGCCGTGCGCGTCTCGGAGTGGAGGGTGCGTCGTGACTGATGTAGCCGATGCAACTCGTGACGAGAAGACGTTCTTCGGCCAGCCGCGGGTTCTCGCGAACCTGTTCGGCGTCGAGATGTGGGAGCGCTTCTCCTTCTACGGGATGCAGGGAATCCTGCTCATCTACCTCTACTACTCCACGGCCGAGGGTGGCCTGGGGATCAACCAGACGACGGCCACGAGCATCGTCGGCGCCTACGGCGGTCTGGTGTACCTGTCCACCATTCTCGGCGCCTGGCTCGCCGACCGGGTCCTGAGCGCCGAACGGACGCTCTTCTACAGCGCGATCGTGGTGATGGCCGGGCACATCGCACTGGCGCTGCTGCCCGGGCTGCTGGGCGTGGGGGTCGGCCTGGTGCTGGTCGCCGTCGGCAGTGGAGGGGTGAAGGCCACGGCCACCTCCCTGGTCGGCACGCTGTACGCGCCGGGCGACCCACGGCGGGACGCCGGCTTCTCCCTCTACTACCTCGGTATCAACCTGGGCGCGCTGGTCGGGCCCATCCTCACCGGACTGTTGCAGACGAGCCTCGGCTTCCACTGGGGGTTCGGGCTCGCGGCCGTCGGCATGGGGATCGGCCTCATCCAGTACACGATCGGCCGCAAGCGCCTGGTCGGAGCGGCCCGGATCGTGCCGAACCCGCTGCCCCCTTCCCGGCGGCCACTGATGGTGGCGGTGGCCGTCGCCGCCGTCATCGTGATCACCGTGCTGGCCTTCGGCGGAGTGCTCACCGCCGACCGGCTCGCCAACGTCGTGGTGGCGCTGAGCGCGGTGGCGACGGTCGTCTACTTCGTGGTGATCCTGCGCAGCAGCCGGATCACCACGGTGGAGCGGCGACGGGTGCTCGCCTTCATCCCGATGTTCATCGCCAGCGCGGCGTTCTGGTCGCTCTACCAGCAGCAGTTCACCGTGGTGACGATCTACTCGGACCAGCAGTTGAACCGGAACATCTTCGGCTGGGAGATGCCGGTCTCCTTCGTGCAGTCCATCAACCCCATCTTCATCATTCTGCTGTCCGGCGCGTTCGCCGCGCTGTGGACGAAGCTCGGCACCCGGCAGCCGTCGAGCCCGATCAAGTTCGCCCTGGGCACGGCCATCATGGGCGTGGCGTTCCTGCTGTTCCTGCCGATGGCGGGCGACGCCCCGGGCACCGCCCCGTTGCTGGGGCTGATCGGCATCCTGTTCGTCTTCACGATCGCCGAACTGCTGCTGTCGCCGGTGGGTCTGTCGTTGTCCACCAAGCTGGCTCCGGCGGCGTTCCGCACGCAGATGGTGGCCCTGTTCTTCCTGTCGATCGCGCTCGGCACCGCCATGTCCGGGGTGCTGGCCGAGTTCTACAGCCCGACCCGCGAGGCCGTGTACTTCGGCGTCCTCGGGATCATCGGGATCGCGCTGGGTGCCGTCCTCGCGGCGATCAGCCCGTTCCTGCGCCGCCTGATGGGCGGGGTGACCTAGGGCGATCAGCCCTCGCCGACCTCGGCCTCGATGTTGTCGAAGACCCGGTTGTCGGCCACGTACTCGGCGGGGGCGCTCCTCGACATCACACCTGTGCGGTTGCCGAAGATGGTGTTTCCGGCGAGGTCGAAGACGCCGTTGCTGTCGATGTAGACGCCGTGGCGCACATTCTCACCGATCACGTTCCCGCGCACGGTGGTGTGCGTGGCCTCGCTGACCAGCCGGACCCCGTCCTGCTGGTTGCCGCGGATCTGGTTGTTCTCGACGAGGGTGGCCTCGGCGGTCTGGCCGACGCCGACACCCGATTCCCTGTTGTCGTAGACGTGGTTGCCGCGGACGACGTTCTCGACCGACGCGTTGATGTTGATGCCTTGGGCGGCGTTGGCGAAGGAGTGGTTCCCTTCGACCAGGTTCCGGTCGGAGCGCAGGTAGAGCACGATTCCGTGGTGTTCATTGCCGTAGACGATATTGTCCCGGATGACGCTGTCGGTGCAGTCCTCGGCCAGGATGATTCCGTGCTTGCCGTTGTGGTGCACCACGTTGCGCTCGATGAGCAGGCGATGTGAATCGGTGTGCGGGTCGATGCCGTAGAGCACGTTGTCGTGGAACTCGTTGTCCTGCACCACCAGCCCGCTCGCCTCGTAGGTGTAGAGCCCGTAGAACAGATGGGAGACGAGACTGGTGGTGATCCCACCGGTGGTGCTTCCGGTGCGCCAGGACAGGCCGTAGGACTCGACCTCCCCGTAGCCGAGGTAGCGCAGCTCCGCGTGCCGGATCACCATCCGCGCGCTGCTGCGGGCGAGGAGGAAGCTGCGCCCGTCGACGTGGTCGCTGTCGACCTGCCCCCGCCCTTCGTCCCAGGACGTGATGCAGGAGCCGTCGACGTCCAGGCTCCCGCCGGTCGCCGTGACGCTCACGAAACCGTTGGGGCTGCTGCTGAGCTTCAGCCAGCGCACGTCGGGTGCGGCGATCTGCAGTGAGGCACCGGCGAGCACTTGGAGGTTCGCCGCGAGGAGCCACTCACCGGGTGCGACCTCCCGGAGTGCCGCGGGCGTGCCGATGGCGCGGCCGAGGGCCGGGAGGGTGATCCCCTCGCCTGCGGAGACCACGATCGTGTTGGACGCGGCGTCGAAGCTCGCACGCATGCCTGCTTGTGCCGTCCGGTCGTCCGCAGCCACCGGCGGTGCCTCACGGGTGCAGGGCCGTGCGGGGTCGATCACCGGCCTCGGCGGCGCCCCGTGACGCACCAGGGGGTCGGGTGGAGTGGCGCAGGCGCTCCCCAGCAGCAGGAATACGGCAACGAGGAACAGGGCCCGGATCTGCGCCGCCGAGATCATGGTTTCGCTCCACATTCGGTGTCGTCGGTCGGTCGGGTGTCGGGTGCCGGTTTGCCCGTGGCCGGTGTGTCGGGCGGTGGGGTGTTGGTGGTGAGGGTGAAGTCGGTGAAGTCGGTGTGTTGGTCGGTGGGGGTGGCCCA
>NZ_BAAAUS010000060.1:0-53365 GCF_039534065.1 Pseudonocardia yunnanensis
GTCGCCGCCGACATTCAACAATTTTGTGGGCCCCCGCCGGAAGGCGGGGGCCCACTTTTTTGTATCATCTGCAGGTGAGTATCGCGGATGGTTCCGGCGATAACCGCCCGCGACGAGAAGATCGCGACGGAGCCCGGAGACCAGAGAATCGGCAGGCACGCGGCGGCGACCGCCCGGAGCGAGGCGAGGAGCGCCGCGCCGGCGAGCGCGGCCGGCGTGACGACCGCACAGGCGGCGGAGGCGGGCGCACCGGCTCGGGCTGGTCTGCGCGCGAGTCGGATCGCCCGTACCGGCCGCGCAGCGAGTCGCAGTGGGGCGCCGGCGAGCGGCGCACCGGCGGCTCGGGCAACCGCGATGCGGCCCGACGCGACGACCGCAGGCGTGACGATGGTCCGCGCGGTGGTGGGCGAGGTGCCGACCGCTTTGGTGAGCGTCGCGGATATTCGGCAGGCGGCAGCCGGTACGAACGCGGCGGTGCGGACGGGTCGCGGTGGTCCGGCGGTGGCGCAGGCTCGGATCGTCGACGTTCGGACGATGCCCCTTATTCGCGACGCGACGACTCTTCGAGCACCGACCGTCGGCGCGGGGATCGTCCTGACAGAGCGCGCAGTGGTGGCGCGGATCGAGGCCGTTCCGAGGACCGGCCGAGGGGCGCAGGTTGGTCGGACCGCGGGAGCTCCGAGCGTCGGTCGCCGCAGGGCGGTCGCGGCGGGTCTCGCGATGACCGTGGGCGGGAGCAGGGCCAGTACCGCGGAAGTTCAGGCGGCAGGGACCAGGACCGGTACCGGGGAGACGACCGGGGCGACCGGAGCGGATACCGCGGTGGTTCCACCGGCGAGCGGGGCCGGTTCGCGAGGGACGATCGTGGAGGTCGGCCGGGGTATCGCGGCGAATCCGGCGGTGAGCGCGGCCGCTATCAGGGCGGCGACCGAAGCGACCGGGCCGGATACCGCGGTGCCGGCGGTGGCGAACAGAGCAGCCGGTACACCGCTGATGACCGCGGTGATCGGACGTCGAACCGGGGTCGTTCCGACGGCGGTGACCGGGGCGGCTACCGGGGCGAGCGGGGCCAGTACTCGCGCGACGATCGCAGCGGCGGCTACCGCGGCCAATCTGGCGGCGAGAGCGGCCAGTACCGGCGCGACGACCGCAGCAGTGGCTACCGCGGTCAGTCCGGTGGCGAGCGTGGCCAGTACCGGCGGGACGATCGCAGCGGAAACCGTGGCGAATCCGGAGGCGACCGGGGCAAGTACCGGGACGACCGGAGCGGCAGCCGGGGTGCGACCGGCAGCGAGAGTCGGTACCGCGATGACCGCGGTGCCCCTCGGAGCGAGTCCACCGGCACGGGTCGGTACCAGGGCGACCGCGGTGGCTACCGGGGCGAGACAGGCAGCGAGAGCGGTCGGTACCGGTCCGACGACCGGCGTGGCCATCGCGGCGACTCGAGCGGCGAACGGGGCGACCGTGGGACCTACCGAGGACAGACCGGTGGCGGCTACCGCGGCGACGAACGACGCGACCGCGGCGGTTACCGCGGTGACCGCGGTGAGGCCGGTGGCCAGCGTGGTCGTTACCAGAGTGACGACCGCGATCGTGGGTCGAACCGTGGGGACGACCGCCCGCGCAGCCGTGGAGCCGAGAGACCGGATGAGCGCGCCGGTAGCGGATGGGCGGACCGTCCGGAGGTCTCGCATCAGGAGCTTCCGGAGAGCGGCTCGGAAAGCCGGGCGAGCGATCGACCGGCCGCTCCGCCGGAGGACGCCGCTCGAGCTGACAGCGCGCGCGACACGCGCCCGGAGCAAGGGGCCGAGCGCGAACCGCAGAGCAGCGCTCCGGTCGAGGAGCTGAGGAGCGAGGAGCGGCCCGTCTCGCCGGCATCTACCTCCGCGCCGGACCACGAGCGTGAGGCAGCCGTCGACCGCGCGGACGGTCCCGGCAACGAGGACGGCGAGGGCCATGGCCGCGAGGGCCGTGATGACCGGGCCGACCGCGAGCAGCGTGATGACCGGGGCCGCCCGGCGAGGGGTCCCCGCACCGAGCGTTCCTACGGTGCCGAGCGGGGCCGCCCTGCCCGGTCCGGCGATCGCGGTGCAAGCGGTCGTGGCGCGGGACAGCGTCGGGGTGAGGGACCGGGCGGTGCGCCCGGGAGCCGTCCGCCGCAGCGGACTGCGTCTCGTTCGGGCGGACGTCCGACCGAGGGCGTGCCGGTGGCGCGTGTCTCCGAGCCGCCGCTGAGCGACGACATCACGACGGCAAGCCTTGATCCCGAGGTCCGCCGGGATCTCAGGGGTCTGCAGAAGGACACGGCGAACAGCGTGGCCCGCCACCTCGTCGCAGCCGGGATGCTCGTCGACGAGGACCCTGGGCTCGCGCTCGAGCACGCCCGGTTCGCCCGCACGCGGGCGTCGCGGATCGCCGTCGTCCGGGAGGCCGCGGGCATCACGGCCTACCACGCCGGCGAATGGGCGGAGGCGCTGGGCGAGCTGCGGGCCGCCCGCCGGATGGGCGGTGGCCCTGGGCATCTGGCGGTGATGGCCGACATCGAACGTGCCCTGGGGCGCCCGGAGCGGGCGCTCGACCTGAGCCGCGGACCCGAGGTCCGCGAGCTCGATCGGGCCGAGAGCATCGAACTGCTCATCGTGGCCGCCGGGGCCCGTCGCGATCTGGGTGAGCTGGACGCTGCCGTAATCAGCCTGCAGGTGCCGGAGCTGGATCCGGCCCGCCGTGACCCGTGGAGCGCGCGGCTGTTCTACGCACACGCCGACAACCTGCTCGCCTCCGGGCGGGAGTCCGACGCGCTGGAATGGTTCGTCAACGCAGCCAATGCCGATGTGGACGGCGATACCGACGCCGATCTCCGCATCGCCGAGCTGACCGGCGAATCGCTCCCCGATGAGGACATCGAGTTCGGTCCCGAGGAGTTCGACGAATTCGGGGACGCCACGGAACGGGAGCCCGGGCCGCAGGATCTGCGTCGCGAGGAGTCAGCCGATGCGGACGCCGAGAGTGGCGAGGAGCCGCCGGAGGATCCCGACCGGCAACTCGAGGAGACCACCGCCCCGGCGGATGAGGTCGAAGCTCCCGAGGAGTCGGGCCCCGCTTCCGTCCCGCCCGCCGAGCAAGAGCCGAAGGCGGATGAGGGACTGCGCGACGGGGAACTCGCCGAGAGCGTGGACGAGGCCGAGGGCGGCGCTGACGGTGCTGCCGAGGCGGAGGACACCGCCGCACCGCCGGCCGGCAGTGCGGGCGAGCACGACGCACCGGGAGAGGACACCGTGGGCGAGGCCGTGAAGGGAGAGGCCGGCGAGGTTCCTGTCGAAGGGGCAGAGCCGGTCGATCCCAGCGGGGACGTGCGTGACTCAGTGCGGGATTCGCGGCCGTGACCGCCCACTCGACAGACGCGGCCGACCTCCTCAGCTGCCACGATGCGGTGCTCGCCGACCTGGACGGCACGCTGTACCGGGGCCGGGGGGCCGTGCCGGGTGCGGTGGAGGCGGTGAAGGGGGCGCTCGCGCGCGGCGTGCCCACGTTCTACGTCACCAACAACGCCTCCCGGCGGCCCTCGGACGTGGCCGCGCACCTCGTGGAGCTCGGCTACCCGGCCGATGACGGTGACGTGGTCACCAGTTCGCAGGCAGCGGCGGCGATGCTCGCCGCCCAGCTGCCTGCGGGGTCGCGGGTTCTCGTCGTCGGCACGGACGCGCTGGCCGCCGAGGTGGTCGCCGCCGGATTGGCCGTGACGGAGCGGGCCGAGGACGCGGTAGCGGTGGTCGAGGGGCACAGCCCGGACACCGGATGGCGGGTGCTGGCCGAGGCATCGGTCGCCCTGCGGGCCGGCGCCGTGTGGGTGGCGTGCAACCTGGACGCCACCCTGCCGACCGAACGCGGACTGCTGCCGGGCAACGGCGCCATGGTCTCCGTGCTGCGGGTGGCCACCGGACGCGAGCCACAGGTCGCAGGCAAGCCTGCTCCCGAACTCCTGCACACCGCCGTGGAGCGCACCGGGGCGAAGTCCGCCCTCATGGTGGGCGACCGGCTGGACAGCGACATCGAGGGCGGGCGCGCCGCCGGTCTTCCCACGCTCCTGGTTCTGACCGGCGTCTCCGACCCTGCGGAGCTGCTCGCCGCACCGCCCGCGCTGCGGCCCGACTACGTCGCTGCCGATCTCGGTGCGCTCACCCGCGCTCCCGAGGAACTCGCGCCCGGGCCCCGTCCCGGTTGGGACGCGCACGTGACCGGACCGGGGCGTTTGACGCTCACGGGGTCGGACGGCGCGGAGCCGCTGGACGCCCTCCGCACGCTGTGTGCAGTGCACTGGGCGGCGGGCGGCGGCGCGGCCACCGTCGCTGCCGACGGCTCCGTCGCCGAGCGGGCGCTGCGTGCGCTCGGGCTCGACGCACCGGGCTCCGGCTCGGCTACCGTGGGTGCTACCGGCGCCGCTGCGCCCGCAGCCCGCGGGGCGCGCGGCGACACCGGCACCGACGATGCGGGAGCGCAGCACCGATGACCGTGCCCAAGCCGGGCCCTCCACCAGGGCCCGCGGATCCGCAGGAGATCGTCTCCCGCGCAATGGCGGGTCTCGACGGCTTGGGCGACCGGCCGCTCGCCGAGCACGTGGAGGCGTTCGAGCGGGTGCACGCCGCGCTGGGCGAGGCACTCGCCGCGGGAACCTCCGGCGCTGCGTGACGGTGGTCACCCGACGTCGTCTCGACGCCGAGCTGGTACGCCGCGGTTATGCCCGTTCGCGACAGCAGGCGAGCGAGCTGATCGAGCAGGGCCGGGTCGTGGTTCGCGGGGTGCCGGCCGGCAAGCCCGCCACGGTCGTCGATCCCGACACACCCGTCACCGTCACCGCGGGCGATGAGCGCGAGTGGGCGTCCCGCGGCGCGCACAAGCTGATCGGCGCGCTCGACGCGTTCGACAAGGACGTCACCGGCTTGCGATGCCTCGACGCCGGTGCGTCCACCGGTGGGTTCACCGACGTGCTGCTCGAACGAGGCGCCGCGCAGGTTGTGGCCGTCGACGTCGGGTACGGGCAGCTGGTGTGGCGGCTGCGCAGCGACGCCCGCGTGCAGGTGCACGACCGCACCAACGTGCGCGCGCTCGAACCCGACGCGATCGGTGGCCCGGCCGACCTGGTCGTCGCCGACCTGTCGTTCATCTCGCTCCGCACCGTGCTGCCCGCGCTCACGGCGTGCACGAGCGCCGACGGTGAGCTCCTGCCGATGGTCAAGCCACAGTTCGAGGTGGGCCGCCAGCGGCTCGGCGCCGGCGGGGTGGTGCGCGACGCCGGCCTGCGGCTCGCGGCTCTCACCGAGGTGACGGCCGCGGCGCGGGCGCTGGGGCTGGTGCTGCGCGGTGCGGTGGCGAGCCCGTTGCCCGGCCCGTCCGGAAACGTGGAGTACTTCCTTCGGCTGTCGCGACATGGCGACGATGCCGGGGACCTGGTGCTGACCAGGGCGATCGAGGAGGGTCCGTGACCAGGGAGATTCTGGTCGTCCTGCACGCCGGGCGGGAGAAGAACCGGCGCACGGCAGCAGCGGTGGCGCACCGCCTCGCCGCGTCCGGCGTCCGGCTCCGGGTGATCGGCGAGGAGTGGGCCGAGGTGGAGAACGGCGACCTGCCCGACTCGCTCACCCCACGTGTCGTCGAAGGGCGACCCGGTTGTGCCGAGGGCGCTGAGGTGGTGCTCGTGCTCGGTGGCGACGGGACACTGCTGCGGGCCGCGGAGATGGCCCGTCCGGTGGGGGTCCCGCTGCTCGGGGTGAACCTCGGACGGGTCGGATTCCTGGCCGAGGCCGAGGAGGAGTCGCTCGGCGAGGCACTCGACGCGGTCGTTGACGGCAACTACTCCGTCGAGGAACGCATGACGATCGACGCCGTGGCGCGCCTCAACGGGCACGTCTTGGTCCGCTCGTGGGCGCTCAACGAGGCGGTCGTCGAGAAGTCCAGCAGGGAGCGGATCCTCGAGGTGGTCCTCGAGGTCGACGGGCGGCCGGTCTCGGCGTTCGGGTGTGACGGAGTGATCTGCGCCACGCCCACCGGCTCCACTGCCTATGCGTTCTCCGCGGGTGGGCCGCTGGTGTGGCCCCAGGTGGAGGCGCTGCTGCTGGTGCCGAGCAACGCGCATGCGCTGTTCTCGCGCCCGATGGTGATCGCGCCGGACAGCGAGGTGGCGATCGAGGTCGATGCGACCGGTCCGCCGGCCGTCCTGGAATGCGACGGGCGGCGCAACGTCGTGCTGCCGCCCGCGGCGCGCGTCGAACTCGCCCGCAGCAACGAGCCGGTGCGGATGGTGCGGTTGGACGGGCAGCCCTTCGCCGATCGGCTGGTGCGCAAGTTCGACCTGCCCGTCAGGGGATGGCGCGGCGCGCCGCAGTCCGGCAACTGAGGCGTTGTCGGGCCGGCGCCGTACGCTTCGCCCCATGCTGGCCGAGATGCGGATCCAGGGCCTCGGCGTGATCGACGACGCAACGCTCGACCTGGATCCGGGGCTCACGGTGCTCACCGGTGAGACAGGTGCGGGCAAGACCATGGTCGTCACGGGGTTGTCGCTGCTCGGCGGGGGGCGGGCGGAGTCCTCGCGCGTTGCCGACGGCGCGCGTCGTGCCGTCGTCGAGGGGCGTTTCAGCGCCGACCCCGCGGCGCTGAAGGTCGCCGACGAGGTGGGTGCCGACGCCGACGAGGACGGCACCCTCATCGCGGTCCGCACCGTCAGCGCCGACGGCCGGTCCAGGGCACACCTGGGCGGGCGGTCGGTTCCGGTCGGGGTGCTGTCCCGGCTCGCTGACGTCACGCTCGCCGTCCACGGGCAGAACGACCAGCTGCGGCTCTTGCGCCCGGCCGAGCAGCGCGCCCTGCTGGACCGCTTCGCAGGCGACGCGGTGGCGGAGCCGCTCGAGCGCTACCGCGCCGTGCGGGCCGAGTGGCAGCGCGTGGCCGCCGAGCTCGTCGAGCGGCGGGACGGCGCGCGGCGGCTCGCCCAGGAGGCCGACCTGCTGCGCCACGGGCTCACCGAGATCAAAGCGGTCGACCCCCAGCCCGGTGAGGACGTCGAGCTGGCCGAGCTGGCCCACCGGCTGTCCGCGGCCGACGACCTGCGCGAGGTCGCCGCCGGCGCCCAGCTCGCGCTCATCGGCCCCGAGGACGGCGACCCGGACGCGCCGGGCGCACTGGCGCTGATCGGCGATGCACGCCACCGCCTCGCCGGCGCGGGCGACCCGGCGCTCACCATGCTCGACACACGGCTGCAAGAGGTGCTCGCGCTGCTCGGCGACGTCGGCACCGAGCTCACCGGCTACCTCGACCGGCTCGACGCCGACCCGGAGCGGCTGGCGTCCGTGCTGTCCCGGCAGGCCGAGCTCAAGGCGCTCACCCGCAAGTACGCCGCCGACATCGACGGCGTGATCGCCTGGGCCGAGGCCGCCGAGGAGCGGCTGGCCGGGCTCGACACCTCCGACGAGGCCCTCGCGGCGCTGGCCGCGCGCCGCGACGCACTGGGCGTCGAGCTGGCCGAGCACGCTGCGGCCGTCACCGCCGCCCGCACCGAGGCCGCTGCTCGGCTGGCGGCCGACACCACCGCTGAGCTGGGCGGGCTGGCGATGGCCGATGCGCGGCTGCTCGTCGCCGTCGTCCCACGCGAGGCCGGGCCCGGTGCGGCCGACGCGCTCCTGATCGGATCCGCCACGCTCGTGGCCGGCACCGACGGCGTCGACGAGGTGGAGCTGCGGCTGGTGGCGCACGCGGGTGCCTCGCCGCTGCCTCTGCACAGGGGGGCGTCGGGCGGGGAGCTCTCGCGCGTGATGCTGGCGCTGGAGGTGGCGCTCGCGGGGGCCGACCCCGTGCCCACGATGGTGTTCGACGAGGTCGACGCCGGCGTCGGCGGGCGGGCCGCGGTGGAGATCGGGCGCCGGCTCGCCCGGCTCGCGGCGCGCCACCAGGTGATCGTGGTGACGCATCTGCCCCAGGTCGCCGCCTACGCCGACCGGCATCTCGTGGTCGACAAGTCGGCGCGCGACGGCGGTGGCCCCACCCGTAGCCGGGTGCGCACGCTGGCCGAGAGCGACCGCATCGTCGAGCTCGCGCGGATGCTGGCCGGGCTCGACGACACCGACACCGGCCGCGCCCACGCCGAGGAGCTGCTGGGAGCGGCCCGGGCGCACCGTGAGGCCGACCGCGCGGCGGCGGGCCGCGCTGCCGTCAACGGTGCCGCTCCGAAGAGCGCCGGGTCGGGCAGTGCTGGGGCGAAGAGTCGCCGGAGAGCGGCCACTCGCGCCTGATAGACCCGTTCGTCCCGCTCCGTGCGTGCGGGTGATCGCTCGGCGTGCCTTCCTCGTGTCGACAGCGCCGGATGCCACAGTGCCACCATGGAAGGCGGGTGCCTGGAATGAAGATCTCCGGTCTGTTGCACCGCTCGCGTCCCGTGCTCCCCGGGCTTGCGGGCACTGCGCGGGTCGACCGGCGCACCGACGGTCTGCTCCGGCGCATCAAACCGGGGGAGATCGCGGTGCTCGACCAGGTCGACCTCGATCGTGCCACCGCGGATGCCCTCGTCGCGGCGGGGGTGGCCGCCGTCGTCAACGCGTCCCCGTCGATCTCCGGACGGTTCCCGAACCTGGGGCCGGAGGCGCTCATCGATGCGGGGATCATGCTGGTCGACGACGTCGGCGCCGAGGCGCTGCACACCATCAAGGACGGCAGTCGCATCAGGCTGCTCGACGGCGTCGTCTACGCAGGGGAGCTGCGTCTCGCCGATGGCATCGAGCAGACCGCCGACATGGTGGCCGACGCCATGGTGGAGGCGAAGTCCGGGCTCAGCCACCAGCTCGAGGCGTTCGCGGCCAACACCATCGAGTTCATGCGCAGCGAGCGCGCGATGCTGCTGGACGGCGCGGGTGTCCCCCAGGTCGAGGTCGAGCTGGCCGGCCGGCAGGTGCTGGTGGTCGCCGCCGGGTTCGACCACGCGGCGGAGCTCGCGCAGCTCAAGCACTTCATCCGCGACCAGCGACCGGTGCTGGTGGGGGTCGGGGCCGGCGCGGACGTGCTGCTCGCGGCCGGATACCGGCCGCAGCTCATCGTCGGCGACCCGAGCGAGGTGTCCACCGAGGCGCTCACCTGCGGCGCCGACGTCGTCGTCCCGGCATTCGCCGACGGTCACGCCCCGGGCCTGCACCGCGTGCAGGATCTCGGGGCCGGGGCGGTGACGTTCCCGAGCTCGGCCAACGCCGAGGACCTCGCGCTGCTGATCGCCGCGCACGACGGTGCGTCGCTCGTGGTCACCGTGGGGTTGTCCGCGAGCATGGCCGAGTTCCTCGATCGCGGGCGTTCGGGAAGCAACGCCTCCACGTTCCTCACGCGGTTGCAGCTCGGCGGCATCCTCGTCGACGGCCGGGTGATCGCCACGCTCTACCGCAGCCGCATCACGTCCGGGGCGATCCTGCTGATGATCGTCGCTGCGCTGGTGGCGCTCGCCACCGCCTTGCTCGTGTCCCACGCGGGCGATGCCGCAGTGACGTGGTTGACCCAGAGCTGGAGAGCGCTCTTCGACTACGTCATGGGATGGCTGCGGTGATCTCCCTGCGCTACCACGCGGTGTCGATCGGCGCCGTGTTCCTCGCGCTCGCGGTCGGCGTCGTGCTGGGCGCGAGCGGTGTGTCGGACCGGTTGCTCTCGGCCGTCGCCGCCCGGGCCGACGATCTGGGCGGGCAGGTCCAGACGCTGACGGTGCAGCGTGATGCCTTGGCCGCCGCCCAGCGCGGCGCCGACGAGTTCGCGCGGCGCACCGGCCCGGCGGCGGTCCGGGGGTTGCTGCAGGGCCGCACCGTCGCGCTGGTGACGTCGGGCGCCGACCCCGCCGACCGCGACGCCGTGCGGGCGTTGCTCGCCCCGTCCGGGGCCACCGTGGGCGGTGAGATCGCCCTGACCGACGCCGTCGGCGATCCCGCGCGTGCCGACCAGCTTCGTGAGCTGACCTCGCAGCTGCTGCCGACCGGAGCGCAGCTGCCCGCGGCGTCCGACACCGGCAGCTTGGTGGGTGGTCTCCTGAGTGGTGTCCTGCTGAAGTCGTCCGGGCAGGTCACACCGGCGCAGGCCGACGCGGTGCTCACCGGGCTCATGTCCACCGGGTTCGTCACGCCGGGGGAACGGCCCCGCCCGGCCGACCTGGTGCTCGTGCTCACCGGGGGCGCCGTCGCGGGAATCGACGGCGCCGACGCAGCGGCCGTCACGGCGCGCCTGGCAGCGCAGCTCGACCGGGCCGGAGGCGGTGCGGTGCTGGCGGGTCGCACGGGTTCGGCCGACGCGACGGGACCCGTCGGGGTGGCCAGGGCCGACCCGAACGTCACGGCCTCGCTCTCCACGGTCGACGACGTGCAGACCGGCGCCGGTCAGGTCTCGGCGGTGCTGGCGCTGCGCGAGCAGCTCGACGGGCGCGCGGGGCGCTACGGCACTGCCACGACGGCCGCCGACGGCGCCGCGCCTGCGGCGTGACGCCCGATCACGGTGGGCGGTCGGTATCTCACCTTTGGTGATTTTTGCACCGCAAACCGGGCGAAGCGTGGCGCAAGAGGCGGGTGGGAGCGGCCGGCGCGGCGCGTCGTATGTACCCTGAAACCCCGTGCAGCCTCGCGCGACGCGTCATCTGTTCGTCACCGGCGGGGTCGCGTCCTCGCTGGGTAAGGGTCTGACCGCCTCGAGCCTCGGGCAATTGCTCACGTCTCGCGGCCTCCGGGTCATCATGCAGAAACTGGATCCCTACCTGAACGTGGATCCGGGCACGATGAACCCCTTCCAGCACGGCGAGGTCTTCGTCACCGAGGACGGCGCCGAAACCGACCTCGACATCGGCCACTACGAGCGCTTCCTCGACCGGAACCTCCGCGGCAACGCCAACGTCACCACCGGCCAGGTCTACTCGTCCGTGATCGCCAAGGAGCGCCGCGGCGAGTACCTCGGCGACACAGTCCAGGTCATCCCGCACATCACCAACGAGATCAAGGACCGCATTCTCGCCATGGGCGAGCCCGACGAGGACGGGATCACGCCCGACATCGTGATCACCGAGGTGGGCGGCACGGTCGGCGACATCGAGTCGCTGCCGTTCCTGGAGGCGGTCCGCCAGGTCCGCCACGACGTGGGCCGGGACAACTGCTTCTTCCTGCACGTCTCGCTGGTGCCCTACCTCGCGCCGTCGGGGGAGCTCAAGACGAAGCCGACGCAGCACTCGGTGGCGGCTCTGCGCAACATCGGTATCCAGCCCGACGCGCTGGTGCTGCGCGCCGACCGGGAGATCCCGGACGACATGAAGCGCAAGATCAGCCTCATGTGCGACGTGGAGACCGACGGCGTCGTCGCGGCCCCCGACGCGCCCTCGATCTACGACATCCCCCGCGTGCTGCACCGGGAGGGGCTCGACGCCTACGTGGTGCGCAGGCTCTCGCTGCCCTTCCGGGACGTCGACTGGACGGTGTGGGGCGACCTGCTCGACCGCGTCCACCATCCGGACGAGACGGCGCGGATCGCGCTCGTCGGTAAGTACGTCGACCTCCCCGACGCCTACCTCTCGGTCACGGAGGCGCTGCGGGCGGGCGGGTTCGCCCACCGCGCGCGCGTCGAGATCGTGTGGGTGCAGTCCGACGAGTGCCGCACCCCGGCAGGTGCGGCGGCCGCGCTGGAGGGCATGGACGGCGTCCTGATCCCCGGCGGCTTCGGTGTGCGCGGGATCGAGGGCAAGCTCGGCGCCGTCCGGCACGCCCGCACGCGCCGCATCCCCGTCCTCGGCCTGTGCCTCGGGCTGCAGTGCATGGTGATCGAGGCAGCGCGCTCGCTCGCGAACCTGAGCGACGCCAACTCCACCGAGTTCGACGAGCGCACCCCGCACCCGGTGATCTCGACGATGGCCGACCAGCGTGACGTCGTCGCCGGCCAGCGCGACATGGGCGGCACGATGCGGCTGGGGGCCTACCCCGCCACCCTCGGTGCCGGCACCGTGGTCGCGGGGGCGTACGGCACCCGGGAGGTGTCGGAGCGGCACCGCCACCGGTATGAGGTCAACAACGCCTATCGCAAACGGTTGGAGGAGGCGGGCCTGGTGTTCGGCGGCACCTCGCCGGACAGCACGCTGGTGGAGTTCGTCGAGCTGCCGGTCGACGTCCACCCGTTCTTCGTCGGCACGCAGGCGCACCCCGAGCTCAAGAGCCGACCGACGCGTCCGCACCCGCTGTTCAGTGCGTTCGTGCGGGCCGCTCTCGACTACCGGGCGGCCGACCGGCTGCCGGTGGAGCTGCCCGCCCGCGAACGCGCGGCAGCCGGGGTCAACGGAGCGCCGTCATGACCGCCCCGCGTCACGACTTCCCGGTCAAGGCGAGCAACGACATCTACACCGGCGCGGTGATGGCGCTGCGCGCCGACGAGGTGGTGATGCCCGGCGGGGGCGTCGCCGTCCGGGAGATCCTGGAGCACCCGGGCGCCGTCGCGATCGCGGCCCTGGACGCCGACGACCGGCTGATGGTGATTCACCAGTACCGCCACCCGGTGGGGCGGCGGCTCTGGGAGCTGCCCGCCGGCCTGCTCGACGTCGACGGGGAGAACCCGCTCGACACGGCGAAGCGGGAGCTCGCGGAAGAGGCCGGGCTGGCCGCCGCCGAGTGGTCCACGCTGGTCGACGTCGTGGCCTCGCCGGGCTTCTCCGACGAGTCGGTGCGGGTGTACCTCGCGCGTGACCTCACCGAGGTCGGTCGCCCGGAGCTGGGTGACGACGAGGAGGCGGACCTGTCCACCCGCTGGATCTCGCTGTCGGTCGCGGTGCGGATGGTGCTCTCGGGCACGATCGTCAACGGGGCGACGGTGGCCGGGGTGCTCGCCGCTCATGCCATCTCCGGTGTGCCCGCGGCGGCACGGCCCGCGGACGCCCCGTGGCAGGACCGGCCGACGCGCTATGCCGAGCGGAAGCGCCACAAGGAGTAGGGCTCGCGACGGATCAGGGGCGTAGGGGCCGTCCACGTGGGTCGGTGGGCCGCCCGGCGAGGATCACGATGCCGTCGATGAAGGCCCAGATCACGCCGATGACGATGAACGAGGACAGAAGCTGGGCGATCGCGATCCCCATGTGGCCGCTGTAGAACCGCCCGATCCCGAACGGCAACAGCAGTTGCAGCACTCCGGCGACGACCTTGTACCGATCGGAGTAGGGGATCCCGGTCATCGGCTCGCGTCCGTACGGCGCTTCGGGGTCGCGCGGGGAACGGAGAGCGGGCGCGGCGACTGTGGGTGGCGCCGGCAGCACGGTGGTGGTCTGCTCGTCGCGGGGGAGATCGTCGAAGAGCGGCACGAGATCATCGCTGGTGCGGGCGGCGTACGCGGCGGTCGTGCGCTCCTCGTACTCCTCCTGGTCGAGCCGGCCCTGCGCGTAGTGCTCCCCGAGGGCGCGCACGGCCGCTTCCCGCTCCGCATTGCCGATGCGTATGGGACGGGGGCCGGGCGTGCTCATGTCAACGACGGTACCGGGGGTTCGTGCCTCTGTGCCTGTACTCGCGCCGTATGACGCTCACTGTCTCTTTCGTCCGGATCGCTCAGGCGGCCTCCAGCCAGGCAGCCCAGCGGTGGTCGGCGATCTTCATCCGGCACCGCATGAGCTTCCAGAGCCCGTACTTGCGGTAGTCGAAATCCCATCCCGGGTTCAGCCTGCTCTGCAGGCATCCCCACAGGCCCCACTTGAGGTCGGCCAGCGCGATGAACAGCTGTACCCGCGCGGTCAGGGGCCGGGTGGCGCAGCCGTAGTACGCCTCCACGAGCTCCAGGGTCTGCCTTTCGCCGAAGAACATCTCCGTGACGAGCACGGCCAGGTCGTAGGCGCGGTCGTTGTTGGACGCGAACTCGAAGTCGATCATCTTCATGGGCAGGGCGTCGCCTCCGGTGCCGATGAGGAAGTTGCCGGGCTTGGAGTCGTTGTGGCACGGGACGAGGTCCATGCCCGTGGCCTCGAGCGCGCTCCTGGCCGCCGCGTACTCGGCGAGGATCGGGTCCGTGTCCGCAGGTAGGGCGGCCCCGAGCTCCCGCACCTGGTCCAGGTGCTCGTCGATCATGTCGAAGACGGTCTTGGTGAGCGGGAGCCGCTCGCCCGAGTGCAGCGTCCGGTAGAGCGCGATCACCTGGTGCGCGAGCTCCGGCTGCTTGAGGTCGCCGGTGGTGCAGGCCCGATAGTCCTCGAGGAACTCGACCACCTCGACTCCGCTGACGGCGTCGAAGAGCACCATCCCCGGCCCGATCCCCAAGCTGTCCGCCAGCCGGGCCGCCTGGTTCGCGACCTCGCGGTCGATGAAGGCCTCGCTGCCTGCGCCGGGGATCTTCATGAAGTACCGGCTGGGCGCGCCCTCCACCGTGAGGCACCAGTTGCTGTTCTGCAGGCCGCCGGAGACGGGTGCGTACCGGATGTGCCTGCCGGACCAGGCTGTGATGGCGCCCAGCGCCTTCTCCACCGCGCGTTCGGCGTCGGTGCGGGCCGTGCCGAGGACGCGGCCCACGGTGTCGTCGGTCATGAGGATGCCGCCCACTAGAGGTTCCGCAGCCGGTCGTCGAACTGTGGGTCGCGCAGGGCTGCCCGGGCGCGCAGGAACTGCCAGTCGGAGAACTTCGTGTACTCGTGGGTGCCCGGGCGCGCGGCGTCGGCGTAGGCGCCGACGAGGCCCCAGCGGACCGAGTCGGCGATGCCGTAGACGCGGCAGCGGTCGAACAGGGCGTCGTCCGAGGTCCCCCAGTACATCTCGAACACCGCCCGGGCGTCGACGTCGGGCGCACGAAGCTCCTGCAGCAGCACACCGAGGTCCTGCAGCGGGTCCATGAGCGCGGCGCAGTCCCAGTCCACCAGGCGAAGGCTCCCGTCCCCGTGCGTGATGAGGACGTTGGAGACGTTGCCGTCGCCGTGGCAGGGCACGAGGTCGTAGCCGCTCGCGGCGATCCGCTCCTCTGCCGGGCCGAGCATGCGCACCATCCACGGAAAGTCCTCCGGCAGCTCGCCGCCGGCGTCGACGACGAGCCGGTGTGCGGCGCGTATGTCGTCGAAGACCGTGGCGCGGCGGGTGCAGCCGGGGAGCCTGTGCACTGCCCGCCGTAGCGCCACGAGCTGCTCGACGCTGTCGAGGTCGTCGAACCGGTCGAGTGTGGCGGTGGCGGCGAGCCCGGTGAGGTCCTCCATCACGAGCAGCCCGCGGTCGACGTCGGCGAGGTGGACCCGGGGTCCGATCCCGGCGTCGCCCGCCTCCACGGCGAGGGCGAACGCCGATGCGAGATCGACGTAGGCGTGCGCGTGCGGCTCCATGACCTTCACGAACGCTGCGGTGCCCACGAGCTGGTCGGGAACGGGCGAGCGCACCGACCATCGCCGAGAGTCGGCTCCCCACCAACTGGGGCTGGCGATCGTCACGGCCGCATCGAGCACCAGCTCGGCGCCGCGCCACAGCCCGGCGGCTCCGAGGGTCTCCTGCACCGTCGCGGTCACCGGCCACACCACCATGGAGACCATCATGCTTCTTCGCGACGACGGTGAGCCGTTCGAGCGTGGCGGGGATGCTCGGTCAACCGGCGGTTGTCGCGCGCGTGACGTGGTGGATGAGGCCGAAGAAGGTCGCTGCCCACGCGACCAGCGCGATCGCCAGCGCCACCACGGGTAGCCAGGCGAGCATGCCGAGCTCGATCGCGAGCCTCATCTTGAAGGTGGCGACCGCATACATGCCCAGCGGGAAGACCAGCGCCCAGTACGAGGGGTGATAGCGCAGCGGGAAGCGGTTCACCACGTGCTTCCACACGCCGATCGCGACCATGAGTGGGAACCAGAACGTCGAGGTCGCCCACGCCAGCACGACGAACAGCTCGATCGCGGGTGCCATACGTTCGAGCAGAGGGTCCGCGGTGCGGGCGAGGAGCAGATTCGACCCGGCCAGCGCGGTGATCGCCACGGCCCCCGCGGCGATCCAGGTAGGCGGGTCCTCGTCGGCAAGGCTGAGCCGGTAGAAGGTCCAGCGCGCGAAGATCATCGTCATGACGATGACGTAGAGCAGGATTCCGAGGCAGAAGAACGCGAGGCAGGTGAAGGCGAGGGCTTCGCCGCCGATCTGGGGTAGCAGCAGTGCGCCGAGCACGACGATCGACTCGGTCGAGACGGTGAGCAGGAACCAGGTTCCGTTGATTCCCGCGGTGAAACCGGGCTTCTCCTCGCGCAGCACCACAGCGATGAGCGTCGTGTAGATCAGCACCGCCCACAGCGCGACCCCGACCCACCACAGGGCCAGTGCGAGCTGCCACCAGCCGAAGAGGATCAGGCTCGCCGCGCCGAGCACCTCCGTGCCTGCCACGGCGGTGGTGAACGCGAAGCCCTTGGCATGGCTCGTGATGTCGGCCGTCACGAGCCTCGGGTAGCGGACGAGCCGGGCGGTCGTGAGCACCGCGATCACGACGTAGGCCGCGGCGGCGACGACGTAGAGCGCCTCGCCGAGCCAGGGGATGCCGAGCGATCGGCACCCGATCGCGATGATCCCCGTGGCCATCACCATCGCGAAGTAGCCGGGGAAGTACGACGCCAGCGGGCTCGGCGCGGGCTGGGCCTCGAGGCCCGCCTCCGCGCTCGTCGGCTTGGCCATCTCGCCTCCTCGCGGGCGTCCGTCCAGGTCAGCGAGCCAGCGTAGTCCCAAGGGTGGCTGTATTGTGATGGTGATCACATCCCTGGGGAGGCCCGGATGGCGGTCCGAGGAGGCGATCGGGAGGCGACCGACGGCCCAGTCGTCGATGCTCTACTGCGAACGGGGCGCTTCTTCACCCGCCGCTCCGTGTCCGACGATCTGCGTGCGGTCTACCGCGAGGGTGGCCGCGACGGCGACGTCTTCTACCGCGACCGGTGGAGCCACGACAAGGTCGTCCGCTCGACCCACGGGGTCAACTGCACCGGCTCGTGCTCGTGGAAGGTCTACGTCAAGGACGGGATCATCACCTGGGAGAGCCAGGAGACCGACTACCCGTCCGTCGGGCCGGACTCCCCGGAGTACGAGCCGCGCGGCTGCCCTCGTGGCGCGGCCTTCTCCTGGTACACCTACTCGCCCACCCGGGTGCGGTACCCGTACGTGCGGGGTGTGCTCGCCGAGATGTACCGGGAGGCGAAGGCGCGGCTCGGAGACCCGGTGGCAGCGTGGGCGGAGATCACGGGCGACCCCGACAAGCGGCGGCGCTACCAGCGCGCGCGGGGCAAGGGCGGCCACGTCCGTGCGACGTGGGACGAGGCCGTCGAGATCGTCGCCGCTGCTCACGTGCACACGATCGCCACCTACGGACCCGACCGGATCGCGGGCTTCTCGCCGATCCCGGCGATGTCGATGGTGAGCCACGCGGTCCGCTCGCGGTTCATCGAGCTGATCGGCGGGTGCATGACGTCGTTCTACGACTGGTACGCCGACCTGCCGGTGGCCTCACCGCAGGTGTTCGGCGACCAGACCGACGTCCCGGAGTCGGGGGACTGGTGGAACGCCACCTACCTGCTGATGTGGGGCTCCAACGTGCCGATCACCCGCACGCCGGACGCCCACTGGATGGCCGAGGCCCGATACCGGGGGCAGAAGGTCGTCGTGGTCTCGCCGGACTACGCCGACAACACGAAGTTCGCCGACACGTGGCTGCCCGCCCAGCCCGGCACCGACGGCGCGCTGGCGATGGCCATGGGGCACGTGATCCTCACCGAATTCTTCGTGCAGCGCTCGGTGCCGTTCTTCACCGACTTCGTGTCGCAGTACACGGACATGCCGTTCCTCGTGACCCTCGACAGCCACGACGGCGGCTTCGTGCCGGGGCGGTTCCTCACCGCGGCGGATCTCGGAGACAGGTCCGAGGAGGCCGCATGGAAGACGGTGCTGATCGACAAGCGCACCGGAGAGGCCGTGGTGCCGAACGGGTCGCTGGGCTTTCGCCACGCCGAGTCCGGGATCGGACGCTGGAACCTCGACCTCGCCGGTGTCGTCCCGCAGCTGACCGCCTCGGGGAAGGACCGCGCGGTCGAGGTGCTGTTGCCACGCTTCGACGCACTCGACGGATCCGGTGCCGTGGTGCACCGGGGTGTCCCGGTCATCGAGGTGGGTGGGCGGCTCGTGACCACCGTGTTCGACCTGATGCTCGCCCAGTACGGCGTGCGCCGCGAGGGCCTGCCCGGTACCTGGCCTGCCGGATACGACGACCACGCAGAACCCTGCACCCCGGCGTGGCAGGAGCCGATCACCTCGGTGCCGGCGGCCCAGGCCGTGCAGGTGGCGCGCGAGATCGCGCGCAACGCCGAGGAGTCGCAGGGCCGCACGATGATCATCATGGGCGGCGGCATCTGCCAGTGGTTCCACGGTGACGCCACCTACCGGGCGGTGCTGGCGCTGTTGATGCTCACCGGGTCGATGGGCCGCAACGGGGGCGGCTGGGCGCACTACGTCGGGCAGGAGAAGTGCCGCCCGGCAAGCGGCTGGGCGACGATGGCGACGGCGGGCGACTGGCAGCGCCCGCCACGCACGATGATCGGCACGGCGTACTGGTACACCCACACCGACCAGTGGCGCTATGACCGCTACCGCGCCGATGCCCTCGCCTCGCCGCTCGCGCGGGGCCGGCTCACCGGGATGCACACGATGGACACGGTCGCGTTGTCGGCGCGGCTGGGCTGGATGCCGTCGTACCCGCAGTTCGACCGCAACCCCCTCGACCTCGCCGACGAGGCGGCCGCAGCGGGGGAGGAGGTGCCCGCGCACGTCGCGCGCAGGCTGCAGGAGGGCAGCCTGCGGTTCGCGGTCGAGGATCCCGACGCGCCGGAGAACTGGCCGCGGTGCCTCACGCTCTGGCGGGCCAACCTGCTCGGCTCGTCGGCCAAGGGCGACGAGTACTTCCTGCGCCACCTGCTCGGCACCCACGACAACCTGCGCGCCGAGCAAGCCCCTCCCGGCGTGCGCCCCCGCGACGTGCACTGGCGCGAGGAGACACCACCGCAGGGCAAGCTCGACCTCTTGCTCTCGCTCGACTTCCGGATGACCAGCTCCACGCTGCTGTCGGACGTGGTGCTGCCCGCGGCCACCTGGTACGAGAAACACGATCTCAGCACCACCGACATGCATCCCTTCGTGCATGCGTTCAGCCCGGCGATCGATCCACCGTTCGAGTCCCGCACCGACTTCGACGCCTTCCACGCCATCGCCCGCCGGTTCTCCGAGCTCGCCGCCGCCCGGCTCGGTACCCGTCGTGACGTCGTCGCGGTGCCGCTGCAGCACGACACGCCCGGTGAGACGGCGCAGCCCGGTGGCGAGGTCCGCGACTGGCGGGCCGGCGAGGCCGAAGCGGCCCCTGGACGCACCATGCCGGGGTTCGTGGTCGTGGAGCGCGACTACGCGGCGGTGGCGGACAAGATGGCGACGATCGGGCCGCTCGTGGAGCGGCTCGGGATCAGCACGAAGGGCGTCACCTACCACCCGGACGTCGAGGTCGCCGAGTTGGCGGCAAGCGGTGGTGTCATGCCGGAAGGGGTGGGCGCGGGGCGTCCGGCGATCGACACCGACGCCAAGATGGCCGAGGCGATCCTCGCGTTCTCGGCCACGACGAACGGCAGGCTCGCCGTCGCGGGGTTCCGCGAGCTCGAGCGGCGCACCGGAATGCGACTCGCGGATCTCGCCGAGGGCAGCGAGGAACGACGGATCTCGTTCGCCGACACGCAGGCCCGGCCGGTGCCGGTGCTGACCAGCCCGGAGTGGTCGGGCAGCGAGACCGGAGGGCGCCGCTACGCGCCGTTCAGCGTCAACGTCGAGCGGCAGAAGCCGTGGCACACACTCACCGGGCGCATGCACTTCCTGCTCGACCACGAGTGGATGCACGAGTTCGGTGAGACGCTGCCGGTCTTCCGCCAGCCCCTGGACATGCACCGGCTGTTCGGCGAGCCACGCATCGGCGACGCCGGTGGCACGTCGGTGACCGTGCGCTATCTGACGCCGCACTCCAAGTGGTCCATCCACTCCGAGTACCAGGACAACCTGTTCATGCTCTCGCTGTCCCGCGGCGGCCCGACGGTGTGGCTCAGCGAGGCGGACGCGACCGCGATCGGGGTGCGCGACAACGACTGGGTGGAGGCGGTCAACCGCAACGGCGTGCTGGTCGCCCGCGCGATCGTCACCCATCGCCTGCCCACCGGCACCTCGTTCGTCTACCACGCCCAGGAGCGGCTGGTGAACGTGCCGCTCTCGGAGACGACCGGGCGACGCGGAGGGATCCACAACTCACTGACCCGGATCATGCTCAAACCCACGCACCTGATCGGCGGCTACGCGCAGCTCTCCTTCGCCTTCAACTACCTCGGACCCACCGGCAACCAGCGCGACGAGGTGACGGTCGTGCGCCGCCGCGAGCAGACGGTGAGGTACTGACATGCGTGTGATGGGGCAGATGGCCATGGTCATGAACCTCGACAAGTGCATCGGCTGCCACACCTGCTCGGTCACCTGCAAGCAGGCATGGACCAACCGCGCGGGCACCGAGTACGTCTGGTTCAACAACGTCGAGACCCGTCCCGGGCAGGGCTACCCGCGGCGGTTCGCCGACCAGGAACGCTGGCGCGGCGGCTGGGTGCGCAACCGGCGCGGCCGACTCGCGCTGCGCGCCGGCGGCCGGATGCGCAAGCTCTTCTCGATCTTCGCCAACCCGGTGCTGCCGACGATCCAGGACTACTACGAGCCCTGGACCTACGACTACGAAACCCTCACCGAGGCTCCACTCGGCGAGGACTTCCCGGTGGCGCAGCCGCGGTCGTTGATCTCCGGACAGCCGATGGCCGTGGAGTGGAGCGCGAACTGGGACGACGACCTCGGCGGTGCTCCCGAGCTCGCCCCGCTCGACCCGATCGTCCAGCGGCTGCGGCGGGAGTCCGAGGACGCCGTGAAGCTGTCCTACGAGCAGGCGTTCATGTTCTTCCTGCCCCGGATCTGCGAGCACTGCCTCAACCCGTCGTGCGTGGCGTCGTGCCCGTCGGGGGCGATGTACAAGCGCGCCGAGGACGGCATCGTGCTCGTCGACCAGGACCGCTGCCGCGGCTGGCGGATGTGCGTCACCGGCTGTCCGTACAAGAAGGTCTACTTCAACCACCGCACGGGCAAGGCCGAGAAGTGCACCCTCTGCTATCCACGGATCGAGGTCGGCCTGCCCACCGTGTGCAGCGAGACGTGCGTCGGGCGGCTGCGCTACCTCGGGCTCGTCCTCTACGACGCCGACCGGGTCGCCGCGGCGGCATCGGTGGCCGACGAGAAGGAGCTCTACCGCGCCCAGCTCGACGTGCTCCTGGACCCGCACGACCCGCAGGTGCTCGCCGCGGCCCGTCACGACGGGATCCCCGAGGACTGGCTGGACGCGGCCCGCCGCTCGCCGGTGTACCGCCTCGCCAAGGTCTACCGGGTGGCGCTGCCCTTGCATCCGGAGTTCCGCACGATGCCGATGGTCTGGTACGTCCCGCCGCTCTCGCCGGTGGTCGATCGCCTGACCGAGACCGGCCACGACGGCGAGGACGCCGGCAACCTGTTCGGTGCCGTCGACGCGCTGCGGATTCCGATCGGGTACCTGGCGGAGCTGTTCACCGCGGGCGACCCGGCACCGGTGCGGGAGGTGCTGCTCAAGCTCGCCGCGATGCGCTCGTACATGCGTGACGTCACGCTCGGCCGTGACCGCGACGAGTCGATCGCCACGGCTGTGGCCACGACCGGCGCCGACCTCGTCGAGCTCTACCGGCTGCTCGCGATCGCCAAGTACGAGGAGCGCTACGTCATCCCCACGGCGCACGAGGGTGAGGCCCAGCAGCTCGAGGAGCTGGCCTGCAGCCTCGACCACGATGGCGGGCCCGGGATGCTCGACAGCGGTCCGTTCGGCGAGTCGTCCGGTCGTCCGTCACCGGTCTCGGTCGAGACCTTCCACGCGTTGCGCGACCGGCAGACCAGCGATGCGGTGTCGCCGACCGGCGGCCACGGGGGCCGGGTGAACCTCCTGAACTGGGACGGCCGCGGCCGTCCCGACGGCCTGTTCCCACCCCGTCGTGACGGGACGGGTGGGCAATGAGCGGCGAACGCGAGAGCGCGGTGGTCCTGCAAGCGGCGTCGGTGTGCCTGCAGTACCCGAACCACCAGGTACGCGCCAACTTTCCCCTGGTCCGCGAGGCCCTCCAGGGCATCGACGCACCCGCCCGGACACCGCTGCTGCGCTTCCTCGACGTCGTGGCGGGCGAGACCGAGACCGACCTCGCCCGCCACTACGTCTCGATCTTCGACGAGCGCAGGCGGTGCTGCCTCTACCTGACCTGGTGGTCCGACGGCGACACCCGACGCCGGGGCGCGGCGCTGGCGGCACTGAAGGCGCGTTTCCGGGAGGCCGGCGTAGAGCTCACGGGAACCGAGCTGCCCGACTTCCTGCCCGTCCTGCTGGAGTTCGCCGCCACCACCGACCTCACCGGCGGGCTGGCGTTGCTGCAGGAGCATCGCCCCGGGCTCGAACTGCTCCGGCTCGCACTCCGCGACGCAGGCACGCCCTACGCCGAGCCCGTGGCCGCGGTGTGCACCCTGCTGCCGGGCCCGTCGCCCGAGACCGTGGCGGCGGCCAAGGAGATGGCCCGGCGGGGACCACCGCGTGAGCAGGTGGGGCTGGAGCTCATGCCCTTCTCGATCGCACCCGACACGATCAGGCAGGGAGACCACCGATGACGTTGCTCGACGTGATGCTGTGGGGCGTGCTGCCGTACGTCATGGTCGTGGTGCTCGTCGGCGGGACGATCTGGCGGTACCGCTACGACAAGTTCGGCTGGACCACCCGGTCCTCGGAACTCTACGAGTCACGCCTGCTGCGCATCGGCAGTCCGTTGTTCCACTTCGGAATCCTCGTCGTCGTCATCGGGCACGTGATCGGGCTGCTCATCCCGGAGAGCTGGACCTCGGCGATCGGGCTCACCGAGCAGGGCTACCACGTCCAGGCCTTCGTGCTCGGTGGCATCGCCGGAATCTGCACGCTGGTCGGGCTCGGGATCCTGATCTACCGCCGCCGCACCACCGGACCCGTCTTCCGCGCCACCACCCGCAACGACAAGCTGATGTACGTCGTGCTGGTGGCGGCCATCGTCGCCGGGCTGGCGACCACGCTGCTCGGAGCCGGCGGGGGCGAGGAGCACAACTACCGCGACTCCGTCTCACCGTGGTTCCGGTCCTTGTTCGTGCTCCAACCCGACATCGAGTCGATGGCACGGTCGAGTCTCGCGTTCAAGATCCACACGCTGATCGGCATGGCACTGTTCGCGCTCTGGCCGTTCACCCGCCTCGTGCACGCCTTCACCGCGCCGATCGGCTACCTCTTCCGTCCCTACATCGTCTACCGCTCCCGGACCGGCGGGCGGCCGCCGCGACGCGGGTGGGAACGAGTGTCCTGACTGCACCGGCGGCCGTGCCCCGGACCGTCAGGTGTGGAACAGCACGCTGCGGCAGGCCAAGTGCAGGGCGAGCCGCTCGTCGGGGTCGGTGAGCTCCATCCCCAGGAGCTCCTGGGCCCTGGCGATCCGGGCGGTCACGGTGTTGCGGTGGACGCCGAGCACCGCGGCGGTCTCGGTGAGCGAGGACTCCGCGTCGAGGTAGGCCGTCAACGTGGTGAGCAGGTCACCGGGCTGGTCGCGCAGCGGCTCCAGCATCGAGCGGGCGGCCGGGAGGAACGTGTCGGTGCGGGTCCAGCCGAGCAGAAGCTGACCGAGCCCGAGCCGGTCCACGTGAACGAAGTAGCCACTTGCGGAGCGGGCTGCTGCCAGCCGCGCGGCATCGTCCGCCTCGCCCAGGGTGCGGGCGAGGCCGGTGGCGCCGCGATGCACGCGCCCGACGCCCATCGCGCTGGGCAACGAGGAGCGCAGCAGCCACTGGGCTCGGCGGACGACCGTCGCGTGCCGTTGGAGCTGCTCGGCCGCCGGTTCGTCGGGGAAGGTCGACCATGCGGCCCACCCCGAGCCCTGCTCGACGACGAACGCGCGCAGGTGCGCGGTGTCGAACGCGCGCAGCACCTCCGGCCTCATGGTGACAGGGTCGACCGTGCCCGGCACGTCGATCCGGATCCCCACGTGCCAGCCCTCGAGCTCCCAGCCCGCGTCCAGGGCGCGGCGGCGGGTGACGGCGTCCAGCTCGGCCGGGGCCTGCACGAGCTCCGTGAGCAGGGACATCCGCAGGCGCGCGTCGCGCTCGACCGCGAGCCGCTTCTCGGCCATGCGCTGGCCCACGGCACCGACGGCCACACCGAGGGCGGCCTCGACCGCCGCGCGCTCGGCGGGCAACCCGGTCGGTACGGCCACGGCGAGGGAGCCCGAGCGAGGCCGGTCGGTTCCGACGGACCGGCGCAGGACCGTGACTACCGCCGACGCGTCGGGCGGCCCCGGTTCGGGCCCTGCGGCCACGCCACCCGTGCCGTCGAGCAGCCAGACCGGGCGCCGCCACACCCGGGCGAGCCCGGCCACGAGCTCGTCGACGCCGCCGGCGACCGCGGCGCAGACGGCCGCGGTGCGCGTCACCAGGTCGGCCACCACCTGGTCGGGCTCGCGCAGCAGGCGGGTGGCAGCCAGCGCACTCGCGAGGGGGTCGTCCGTTCCGAGGACCATGAGCCCGACCCGGTCGGCGAGCAGGTGGCTCGCAATGCGCAGAGATTGTGTGCCAGGCAGCAGCACGGCCACGACGCGGGCCGCAGCCGCCCGCCGCAGCAGGACGTCGAGGTGCCAGTCCTCCCGGTCGCCCGACAGCGCGACGGCGAGCAGCGCGCCAGGTGGCCCGGACGGGTCGGCGCGCAGGTCGGGCACGGTGCGTACGTCCCGGACGACGACGGGCGACTCGGCGTCGCCCGCCAGCACGGTCGCGCCGGCCCAGTCGGGGTGGGCGAGCAGCGCGCGCAGCGCCACCGGCGGCGGACCGGGACCGGTCATGCCGGGATCTCGGTCCTGTCGGGCAGTGTCACGGCCTCGGGCAGCAGCACGGGGTCGCAGTCGAGCCCGAAGGCGCGCGGGTCGACGTGCCGCAGCCGCTGCGCGCTCGCCCGCCACCACGGCGGCCCGGGCAGCACCACCGCGAGCACGTCGTCGCCGGGCCGGAGGGCGTCCACCGCGATCGGGGCGGCCGTGCGGCGGTCGAGCAGGCAGATCAGGTCGGGGCAGCTCGCCACCGGCTCGCCGTCGACCAGCGCCAGCAGGTACTCGTTCTCGGCCTCGATGCGCAGCACGCCACCGGCCGGGCGGTCGTCCAGCACGGCGATCCCGGCCCGACCGAACGAGACCGAGGGGTGGCGGGCGATCTCGACGGTCCTGCCTGCGGCCAGCACCCGGCCGGCGAGCGCGGTGGCGACCTCGTCGGCGGTCGGCCGTACGAGCGTCGCGTGAGCGCGGCCGAGCGCGAGGGCACGGGCGAGGGTGCCGACGCACGCGTCCGTGTGGGCGCGACTCGCGGGTACCGGGGCGAGTGCGCCCCCGGCCCAGCCACCGCCCTGCGCCACGACGCTGCGGGCGAGCCGTTCCAGCGCGGCGGGGCCCGCGTCGTCGACCAGCACGATCTCGCCGGTGGGCTCGGCCATCGCGTACGGCGTGATCGGGCCACCGGCAACGGCGCGGGTGAGCTGGTCGAGACGGGGGAGCGCCCGGCCCATGAGGTCGGCGTCGAGCAGCGGCAGACCGAGCTCACACGCGGCGGCCACAGCCATCGCGCCGTTGAGCCCGGCGGCCTCGTAGGGCATGACCGCGGCCGGTTCCACACCCGTCCAGCGCGCGAGCGCACGCACCGCCGTGAGGATCTCCCGGCCGCTCGGCAGCTTCTCGGTGAGCACGCGGGTGGCGCCGAGCATCCCGACGGCGACGACGGGCGCGTCGCCGAGCTCGGCCGGATCGTGCAGCACCACCTCGGACCGGGCCAGCGCGTCGCGCAGGGCACGGCGGAACAGCTGCGGGTCGCCACCACCGCCCGAACCGAGGAGCGTCAGCCCGACCACGAGGGCGTCGACGTCGTCGGCCCCGAGTCGCGCTCCCGTCACCTGTGCATAGTCGCAGTCGTCCGTCACGAACGGGTGAACCATTGCTCATGGGTTCGACCGCCGCCCCCATGCCCCTGCGGTGCGGACCGTCGCTTGCCGAGCCCACCAGAACATGATCAGCTCGGTTGCACCGGAATCGGCGAAAATGGCATATTTCCGGTTCCAAAGTTGACTCGGCGGCGACGAGGGGTCTTCAGCTCAGCTGAATCCTTACCGGGCGAGGAGCGCGCGAAAGGTGGGAACGGTTGCCGCGACTCTGAACTCATTGCTCTCGCCGGCGGCACCCACCCGGTCCAGCCTCGAGGAAATGCCACTCGGGGGTTATTGCCGGGCCGCATTTGAGAAGATCAATATGGGGGCCATGCAGGGGGCGCTTTTCAAGCACACCACCTCCGCCGACGGCACTCCCATCGGGTGGCGTCAGCTCGGCACCGGCCCTGCGATCGTCATCGCACACGGAGCGATCTCGACCGGCGAGCAGTGGCTGCCGGTCGCCCAGATCCTCGCCGAGCACTACACCGTCATGCTCGTCGACCGCCGTGGTCGTGGACTCAGCGGCGACGCGGCGGATTACGACCTCTCGACCGAGGTCGCCGACCTCGACGCCGTGCTCGCCGCCGCGGGACCAGGAGCGGCGGTCATCGGCCACTCGTACGGCGCGATCATCGCCGCTGCGGCGGCAGCCGCCGGAGCCGACATCTCCGCACTGATCCTCTATGAGCCTCCCCTGCCGGTGGTGGACCTGATCGCGGGGGACGCCTGCACGTCCTGTGCCGCCGCGGTCGCGGCCGGGGAGCACGAGCGAGCGCTGTCGATCATGCTTACCGACATCGTGAACATGGACGAGCCCGATCTCGCGGACCTGCGCCAGACCCCGATGTGGGAAAGGATGGTCGACCTCGTCCCGACGTTGCCGCGCGAGTTGCGCGCCATCGACGGGCTCGTCGGCGACCTCGATCGGTTCACGACGATCCAGCAGCGCACCTTGCTGCTGCTCGGAGAGACGACCGCGCAGTACCAGGTCGACGCCACGCGGTTCCTCGTCGAGAGACTGCCTGCGGCCACTCGGGTCGAGATCCCCGAGCAGGCACACTTCGCCCACGTGGCCGTGCCCGGCACGGTCGCCGATGCCGTGCGCTCCTTCCTCGGCGGGGCCTGACCGGCTATGCCCGCGCCCGGCGCGTATCCCGCCTGCCGACGTCGCAACATTCTTGTTGGTTCGTGAAAGAGTCGAGGAGACGGCCATGTCTTCCCTGCAGCCCCCGCAGGACACGCGCAACGGGAAGAGGATGCTGCTGAACCATCCCGGCCCCGGTGATCCCGATGAGCAGACGCCATACAGTTCGTACCTGTGCAGCGAAGTGCTGCACACCCTGCAGAGGCCCCTCAGCGACAGCCCGGCCGAGCCGGCCTTCATGGTCAACGCGCAGGTCATGGAGCTCTATTTCGGACTGATCGTCCACGAGGTCCGGACGGCCCAGGGCGAACTTCGAAGCGAACAGCTCGGCCAGGCCACGGCGACCCTGCGCCGGACCGCGGCTCACTTTCGTGCCCTGAACGGGAACTGGTTGTCGCTCTCGTGGATGACCCCGGTCGATTTCGGCCCGATCCAGCGCGGGATCGCAGAGGTTCATGGCAGGCGACAGTTCAGTGCCCTGCAGTCGTGGATGTTCCGCTGGATGGCGTTCCTGCTGGGGAGCAGATCGACCGACGGGCTCGCCTCCCTCGAGGGCACCCCGACCCGCCTGCGCGAGCTGCGCGAGATCCTCGGTCAACCCACCCTCTACGACGACGTGCTCGGCCTTCTCACCCGAAGCGGTCACCCGATCTCCGCGGACCGCCTGCAGCGGGACTTCGCCGCCCCGTACGTGCCGCACCCGGAGGTGGGCGAAGTGTGGCGCACCGTCTACCAGGCTCCCGAGGAGCACGGGGAGCTCTTCGCGCTGGGCGAGACGCTGGCAGACATCGCCGAGGAGCTCACCACCTGGAAGTACCGGCACCTGATGTCGGTGCGCCGGACGTTCGGGAATCGGGACGGTTACTTCGGCGAGCCGACAGTGGCCTGGTTGTCGCCGACGCTCGACGAGATTCCGTTTCCGGAGCTGTGGACCGCCCGGGCTGCGGTCGAGTGACCACTCCTGCAGTGTGAGCTCGCCGCCTCATGATCTGTCAGCTCACCGGCACCGCGTCCTCGACGGGACGGAACTCGTGCGAGAGCCCGAAGCACGACGGCCCGAACACCGCCAGCGCCTCCGGCGTGCGCATGATCTCCGGGGTCGAGATGCCGATGACCACGACACGCTGCCCGTAGCGCAGCGTCTCCGTGGTGATCGGCTCCCCGGACTCGGCGTCCAGCACGCAGATCAGGTCGGGAACGATGCAGGTCACGACGCCGTCGACCTCGGCTACGAGGTTCTCGTTCTGGAAGACCGTGCGCAGCGTCGAGGTGCCGTCGAACGACACGAACCGCGCCCGGCCCTTGGCGAACCCGTCGACGGTGCGCCGCTCCACGTCGGCGACCTTGCCCGCGAAGAGCACACGCAGGTGCGAGTAGGCGGTGGGGGCGAGAGCCTCGGCGAGCGCGGAGATCGGGTCGCGCAGCTGTTCGCGGGCCTCCCGCAGCGCCCGCCCGACAGACAGGCCGAGCGAGAGCGTGCGCGGCACCGCCGTGCGCTTCACGTCGGCCCCGGACATCGGGTAGTCGGCGATCAGCGCCGCGCCCCCCATCCGGATCGTCGCGCCGCGCGCCAGCCACTCCATCCGCCGGTTGTCCGCGCCGGTGTCGATCGTGACCGTCTCGCCGTGGTCGCCCGCGACGACCATGGGGGAGCCCGGCACGCCGTAGACGCCGAACGTCTCCATCTGTAGCTCGGGGAACGCCCGGCCCATCCCGTCGGCGTCCACAACGGGGAGCCCGGTGGTCGCGGCCACGACCAGCGGGATCATGGAGTTGATGCCACCGCACTCGATCGGCATCGTGGCGTCGGCGGAGCGTCCGAGGTGGCGTTCCAGGGTGCGCAGTGCGATCACCGCTTCGTCGCCGCGCGGGATCTTCTCCACCATCACGGTCGGCGCGCCCATCATCGCGGTCGGCACGACGAACGCGGCGTCGTCGACCTCGTCGGGGTCGAGCACCGTGACCGGCCCGTGCTCGCGGATCGCCGCCTCGACCATGAGCCTGCCGATGTGCGGGTCGCCCCCGCCGCCCGTGCCCAGCAGCGCCGCGCCGCGGGCGAGGTCGGGCAGGTCCTGCGGGTCCAGCGTCCACGTCACGGGCGCTCCCGGGCGTCGAAGCGGACGGGATCCGTGTCGTAGCCGAAGTACCGCGGGCCGACGAGCGCGATGCCGCCCGGGGAGTGCCAGCGTTCGTCGGCAGGCGCGGCGAGCACGCTCACGCGGTGGCCGAATCGCAGCGCCTCGGTGGTGACCGGCTCGCCCGAGTCGGTGTCGAGCACGATGATCAGGTCCGGTGTGGTGACCTCCACCCGGCCGTCGCGCAGGGCGACCAGGTGCTCGTTCTGGAACTCGAGTGTCAGGTCGCCGTCTGCGCCGTTGATCACGGCGCTGCCGCGGGCGAAGCCGGTGGTGGTGCGCCGTGCGACGTCGACGACCTTGCCGGTGTGCAGCACCCGGCCGCCGAGCTCGTCGGCCACCGCGAGCACCGCGTCACCGTGCGCGGCGCGCACCTGCTCCACGCGCCGCCCGATCCGGGTGCACAGGCTCAGCGTCCCGGCCACGAGGCCCTCGCGCGCCTGCGCGCCGGTCATCACGTAGTTCGAGATGATCGCGGCGCAGCCCATCGTGATCGTCAGCGAGCGCGCGAGGGACTCCGCCCAGTGGTTGTCGATCGACGTGAGCAGCCCGACGTTGCCCTTCTCGTCCCCGATCGACATCGGTGTGGCCGCCACGCCGTGCAACGTCGGCAGCACCATCTGCAGCTCGGGGAACGCGCGGCCCATGCCGTCGCCGTCCACCAGCGGGAGCCCCAGCCGTGCCGCGGCGACCAGCGGGAACGTGGAGTTCACCCCGCCGGCCTCGATGCACGCGATGTGCGTCGGCGTGACGCCCAGGTGCTCCGCGAGCGCGGCGACCGCGTGCCCGATGCGCTCCACCGAGGGCGTCTTCTCCACCATCACGGTGGGCGCGCCCATCATCGCGACCGGGAAGACGGTGGCGTTGTCGGGCAACTGCGCCGGGGCGACGAGCTGGACCGGGCCGTGCTCCCGCAGCGCCTGGGCCGCGAGGAGCCGCCCGATGTACGGGTCGCCCCCGCCGCCGGTGCCCAGCACGGCCGCACCCCTGGCGAGTGACTCCAGGTCGTCCTCGCCGATCGCGGTGACGGGCGGGGTCAGCGTGCCGGTCATGCGTGCCGCCCGGCCACGTGCTCGATGCGCAGGTCGCCCACCGCTTTGCAGCGGATGCGGGTCGCGTTGCCTGGCAGGTAGGGGATGGGAACCTCGTCGAAGTCCACGATCGCGACGGTGGCCGGGTCGGCACCCGCCACCACCGCACGGTCCACCGCCTCCTGACGGGCCTCGTCCACGGCGGCGTCACGGCGTCCGGGCTCGATCGCGAACACCCGATCGACCTCGCCGCCGACCTGCGCGATCGCCGCGCCGATCGCGTTGGCCACCGCGAAGTGCTCCGGCCGGTGCACGGGCCCGAGGCCCGGGAAGGAGTCGGGGAGCAGCACCGAGCCGCCACCGACGGCCACCACCGGCAGCGGGTCGGCGGAGATCCGCATCCGATCGACGACGTCGGCGACGTCGGCACCGATCCGCTCCAGCGCCGCTGCGACGTCGGAGGGCGCGAGCCCGGCCACGCGGGACGGATCGCCGATCGCGACCCTGCCCGTCGCCACGGCCACGTCGGTGGCGGTCAGGACGTCACCGCCGAAGACGAGTGCCTGCTCGGTGAGCCGGTAGCCGACCGAGTCCGGCCCCACCGTCACGTCCGTCCCGCGCCCACGCACGAGGCTGCCGCCGCCGAGCCCGATGCTCAGCACGTCGGGCATCCGGAAGTTGGTGCGGATGCCCGCGACGCTCACCTCCACCGTGGCCTCCCGCGGGAAGCCGCCGGTGAGCACGCCGACGTCGGTGGTGGTGCCGCCCACGTCCACGACCGCGCAGGTGTCCAGGCCCGAGAGCACGGCGGCCCCGCGCATCGAGTTGGTCGGGCCGGACGCGAACGTGGCCACGGGGTAACGGCGCGAGAACTCGACGTCCATCAGGGTGCCGTCGTTCTGGCTGAGGTAGAGCGGCGCGGTGATGCCGTGACCTGCGATCGAGGCCGAGAGACCGTCGACGATGCCCGCGGCGAGCTCGCGCAGGGCCGCGTTGATGATCGTGGCGTTCTCGCGCTCCAGCAGCCCGACCCGCCCGATCTCGTGGGACAGCGACACCGGCACGTCCGGGCCCAGCTCCTCGCCGAGCACCTCGGCTGCCCGCTGTTCGAACTCCGTGTTGACCGGCGAGAACACCGACGAGATCGCGACCGAGCGGACGCCGTGTGCGGCCATGTCGGCGGCGTGGCGGCGCAGTTCGTCCTCGTCGAGCGGGGAGATCGGCCTGCCGTCGAACTCGTGCCCGCCGTGGGCGAGGTAGCCGCGCCCGGAGATGGCCGCGACGAGCCGGTCGGGCCAGTCGACCATCGGCGGTAGCGACGCCGTGGCGGGAAGGCCGAGCCGCAGCGCTGCCGTCGGGGCCAGCCCCCGGGCCTCGACCAGCGCGTTGATGAAGTGCGTGGTGCCGATCATCACCGCCCGGACGTCGGCGGGCGGGAACGGGTGCTGACCCTGTAGCCCGTTCAGCGCCATGACGATGCCCGTCGTCACGTCCGCCGTGGTCGGGGCCTTGACCGCGGCGAGCACCTGGTCGCCGTCCATGAGGACTGCGTCGGTGTTGGTGCCGCCGACGTCGATCCCGATCCGCATCAAACCACCTCTCGATGGGCGGCGGGCAGCTCTGTGCCCTCCGCCGTCCGGCTCAGGCCGACCCCCCGGACCAGCCCGAGCTTCCCAGCCACCACGTAGAGCAGGAACGCCGCGATCAGCGAGTTGATGCTCGGTAGGCCCCACGCGACGAACTCGCCGATGAGCGCGGCGAGCACCCAGATGACGAGCGTGGCGGGCACCCAGGTGGGCGCTGTCTCCGGCAGCGTGCCCGCGGCGCGGGAGCGGTCCAGCTCGGGCCGCCACTGCTTCACCACGAAGTACTCGGCGACCATGATCCCGGCGATGGGCGGGAACGCGACGCCGAGCAGGGTGAGGAACCCGGTGAAGCTGTCGAGGATGCCGCCCGCGGCCAGCAGGCTGCCGACGACACCGATGATCAGAGTGACCATCGCGCGGTTCACGCGCTTGCCGAACACGGTGCCCACGAAGTTCACGATGCCGAGACCGGAGCTGTAGAGGTTCCAGTCGTTGATCTTCAGCGTGCCCAGGATGATCACCAGGGTGCCCACCCAGCCGACCGAGGACGTGACGATCGTGATGATGTCGTCGGACCGGATCGCGTGCGCGAGCAGCACGCCCGACATGCCGATGAGGTACTCACCGATCGTGAAGCCGACGACGGTCTGCTTGACGACGTCCGCGGACGTGCGGTTGAACCGGGTCATGTCCGGGGTGATCACGGCCCCGACGATGAAGCCTCCCGCTACGAGGGTGGTGCCCTCCAGCAGCGACATGCTCGGGCCCGGTGGTGGTGACGCGACGAGCGCGCCCACGTCGTGGCCGAACAGCCCGGTGCCCACCGACCACGCCACCAGCACGATGAAGGCGGGCACGGTCACGTAGGCGACCCACTTCATCGACGCGAAGCCCCACAGCACGATGAGCGTCACCACGAGACCGAAGATCAGCGACCACGCCCAGCTCGGCAGCACCCCGATCAGGCTGAGCAGGCCCTCCGCCGAGACGCCGGACTGGATGCCGAACCAGCCGATCAGCGAGATGCCGATCGCGACGCCGACCACGGCGCTGCCGCCGTGGCCGAACCCTGTCCAGCGGGTCAGTACGGAAGTCTGCAGACCTTCCCGGCACCCGATGATCCCGACGCCGATGCAGACCAGCTCCAGGATGACCGCGCCGAGCGTGAACGCCCAGAACGCGTCCCAGAAGGCCATGCCGAAGCCGACGGTCGAGCCGAGCAGGAACTGGCTCAGCGCCGAGACCTGCCCGAACCGCTGCACAGCGACCGACCACCAGGAATACCGCTCGTCCTGGGGTACGCGGACCAGCGCGTAGTCGTCGACACCCACATGTGCAGCAGCCATGGCGCACCCTCCTCCGACGTCGGATCGACGGTAGGTAGGGGCCACGACATGGTCACGAGGCAGATTGCCCGGTGGCAACCCTCTGGCTGTGCACACTGCACGGGCGGGTGCGAACGGATGATCCGTCCTACTATTCAGGTCCGTGACCGGTATGCGCTTCGGAATGTTCGTTCCCCAAGGATGGCGACACGATCTGGTCGGTATCGACCCCGCCGACCAGTGGCAGGCGATGAAGGGGCTCGCGCAGCACGCCGACGCGGGCCCGTGGGAGTCGATCTGGGTCTACGACCACTTCCACACCGTTCCCGTTCCCACCGACCAGGCGACCCACGAGGCGTGGACGCTGATGTCGGCGTTCGGTGCGGTCACCGAGCGGGTGCGGCTCGGGCAGATGTGCACGTGCATGAGCTACCGCAACCCGGTCTACCTCGCGAAGGTCGCAGCCACCTGCGACATCGTCTCCGGTGGCCGCATCGAGATGGGTATCGGCGCCGGCTGGTACGAGCACGAGTGGCGGGCCTACGGCTACGGCTTCCCGTCGGCGCCGGAGCGGCTGCGGATGCTCGACGAGGGTGTCCAGATCATGCGTCAGGCCTGGACCGAGGGCATCGCCACCCTGGACGGCAAGCAGTACCAGGTGAGCGACGCGATCGTCCGGCCCCTCCCGCTGCAGGAGGGCGGCATCCCGCTGTGGATCGCCGGGGGCGGGGAGAAGGTGACCCTGAAGATCGTCGCGAAGTACGGGCAGTACGCCAACATCGGGGGCGGTGACGCCGAGGTCTTCGCCCACAAGTCCGAGGTGCTCCGGAAGCACTGCGACACGGTGGGCACGGATTTCGACGCGATCGTGCGCTCGTCGAACTTCAACGTGGCGATCGGCAGCTCGGAGGCGGAGGCCGAGCAGCGGCTGGCGACCCTGAAGGCCCGGCTGGAGCCGTACGTGGGTGCGGAGCGGGCGGAGAGCAACGCCGAGTCGTACCGCAGCTCGGCCGCGTTCGGCACGCCCGAGCAGGTCGTCGAGAAGCTCGGCAAGCTGCGTGACCTGGGAATGGGCTACGGGATCTTCAACTTCCCGGAGGCCGCCTACGACCGTTCGGGCATCGAGCTGTTCGAGCGCGAGGTGATCCCCGCGCTCTCGTGACACGCGCCTGCACGGCTCCGAGGCCGCCGTGCGGGAGGATGCCGCCGTGGGTGCCCGACCCGACGAGGTGGTGGAGGCGTTCCTGCACCACCTCACGGTGGAGCGGGGGAGCGCGGTCAACACCATGCGCTCCTACGGCACCGACCTGCGGCGCTACCTCCAGTACCTCGAGACCCTCGGGATCGACGACCTCGGCGCCGTGCAGGAGGGCGACGTCGCCGGCTTCGTGACGGCCCTGCGCAGTGGGCCGTCGCCGCTGGCGGCGTCGTCGGCCGCCCGCGCACTCGCGGCGGTGCGCGGGCTGCACCGGTTCGCGGTGCGCGATGGGCTGCTGGCCGACGACGCCGCGCGCGAGGTACGCCCACCGGCGCTGCCGGCCCGGTTGCCTCGCGCGCTCACGCTCGACCAGGTGGAGCAGCTACTCGCCGGCTGTGTCGGCGACGGACCAGGCGCGCTGCGCGACCGTGCGATGCTCGAACTCCTGTACTCCACGGGCGCGCGGATCTCCGAGGCCGTCGGCATCGACCGGGACGACCTCGACACCACGGGTCGCACCGTGCTGCTGCGCGGCAAGGGCGGTAAGCAGCGGATCGTCCCCGTGGGACGCCCGGCGCTCGCCGCCGTCGACGCCTACCTGGTGCGGGCCCGTCCCGTTCTCGCCGCTCGCGGCCGCGGCACCTCGGCGCTCCTGCTCAACGCCCGTGGGGCTCGGCTGTCGCGGCAGAGTGCCTGGCATGCCCTGCGCGGCGCGGCGGAGGCGGCCGGGCTCGCCACCGACGTCTCGCCGCACACGCTGCGGCACTGCTTCGCCACACACCTGCTCGCCGGTGGCGCGGACGTGCGGGTGGTGCAGGAACTGCTCGGCCACGCGTCGGTGACCACCACCCAGATCTACACGAGCGTCACGGTCGACACGCTGCGCGAGGTCTACGCGACCTCACACCCCCGCGCGCTCGGTTAGCGATTCCACCCCGGGGATCTCGGCGAGGTCGCTGTAGACGGGGATGCCGCGCTCGCGCGCGATGGCGACGTCCTGGTCCGCCCCGGTCGACGCGCCGGGCAGGCGCAGGACCGCGTCGCAGTGCTGCAAGAGCCGGTGCGCCGTGGGGTACATGACCTGCTGCGCCAGCGGGTCGGTCACACCCGTGGCGCCCGCTCCGCGCAGCACGGGCAGCGCCACCCACTCCCCGATCATCGGCACGTGCCCGGCCCGGAAGATCGGCCAGGCCGCCTCCTCCAGCCGCTCCAGGTTGGCCGCCATCAGGGCGGGGTCGTCGCCTGTGCCGGAGCGGTAGGGGCCGGCGATCAGGATCAGCAGTGGTTTCGTCACATTCGGCACGGTAACGTGCAAAAGTCGGCAGAAACAAGGGAGAACGTGCATGCTTGCGGCGCAGCGTCGTGACCTGCTCCTCGCCCGCCTCCGCAGCGAGGGGCGGATCGTGGCCAAGGACATGGCCGACGAGCTCGGCGTCTCGGAGGACAGCGTCCGGCGCGACCTGCGTGATCTCGCCGCTGCCGGTCTCTGCCAGCGGGTCTACGGCGGAGCACTGCCGGTCTCGCCCGCGATCGCCGACGTCGCCGGGCGCGAGCACGTCGAACCGGGGAGCAAGGCGCGCGTCGCGCACATCGCCGCCCGCCTCGTCACGCCGGGCAGCACCGCGATCCTCGACGGGGGCACGACGGCGCTCGCCGTCGTGCGGACGCTTCCGCTCGACCTCACGGCCACCGTGGTGACGCACAGCCCGTCCGTGGCCGCGGCCCTCGTGGACCACCGCGACGTCGAGGTGTTCCTGCTCGGCGGCCGCCTCTTCAAACACTCCCTGGTCACGTGCGGTGCGGCCGCGGTGGAGGCTGCGCAGGCCGTGACCGCCGACGTCTTCCTGCTGGGCGTCACCGGCGTGCACCACGAGGCGGGGCTCACCACCGGCGACGCCGACGAGGCCGCCATGAAACGCGCGCTCTCCCGGCGGGCCGCCGACACCTATGTGCTGGCCAGCGCCGAGAAGATCGGTGCGGCCTCCCGTTTCGCGGTGCTCCCGCTCGCCGAGGTGACAGGGATCGTCACCGACGCCGATCCTGCTGCCCCCGCCGTGCGCGAACTCGTGGCCGCGGGCGTGCAGCTGGTGACCTGACCGCAGCCCGGCGAGGCCCGCCCCCGCAACGGACGAACGCCGCCGCGGGTAGCGTTGGGCAGCGGTCGGCCGACCTGCGCCGATCAGTCGGCCGGCGTACGGCGGGGCGCGTTGCCCGTCGTCAACCCGGCCTCCTAGTCTGCCGGGATCGACTCACCATGGGTCGCCCGCCGAAGACCGGAGCCCGCATTGGACACACCGCGGCCCTTCGCCCCCAGCCCGGAGCCGCTCGACGAGGACCACGACGCCGCCGAACACGACGGAGTCGGGAGGCCGCATGCCCAGGTACCGGAGCCGGCCCCCCTCACAGAGCACGGCCCGGCGCGGGTCATCGCGGTGGCGAACCAGAAGGGCGGCGTCGGCAAGACGACCTCCACCATCAACCTCGGCGCAGCTCTCGCCGAGTACGGCCGCAAGGTGCTCCTCGTCGACTTCGACCCGCAAGGCGCGCTGTCGGTCGGCCTGGGCGTGCAGGCCCACGAGCTCGACACCACGATCTACAACCTGCTCATGGAGCAGAACATCGACGTCGACGAGGTGATCCGCGAGACCGGCGTCGAGGGCATGGACCTGCTGCCGAGCAACATCGATCTGTCCGCCGCCGAGGTGCAGCTCGTCACGGAGGTCGGACGCGAACAGTCGCTCGGCCGTGCGATCAAGCCCGTCCTCGACCGGTACGACGTCGTCCTCATCGACTGCCAGCCCTCGCTCGGCCTGCTCACTATCAACGCACTCGCCTGCGCCGACCAGATCCTGATCCCGCTGGCCTGCGAGTTCTTCAGCCTGCGGGGCGTGGCACTGCTGATGGACACGATCGACAAGGTGCAGCAGCGGCTCAACCCCGACCTGCGGATCCTCGGCATCCTGGCCACGATGTTCGACCCCCGCACGCTGCACACCCGCGAGGTCCGCCAGCGGGTGATCGAGGCGTTCGGCGACCTCGTGTTCGAGTCCGTGATCAACCGCACCGTGCGGTTCCCCGAGACCACCGTGGCAGGCGAGCCCATCACCACGTGGGCCCCCACATCGAACGGCGCCGAGGCGTACCGCCTGCTGGCGCGCGAGGTCATCGCACGGTGACGTTGGTCGAGACCGGAGCGCCGGTCGATGACGGTCCCCCGCTGCTCGACGGCGGACGGCCGCGGTTCCAGGTGCGCCTGCACAACTTCGAGGGCCCGTTCGACCTGCTGCTGCAGCTGATCGGGAAGCACGAGCTCGACATCACCGAGATGGCGCTGCACACCGTCACCGACGACTTCATCGCGCACCTCGCCGCTCTCGGTGATGACGCTGACCTCGACGAGACCACCGAGTTCCTGGTGATCGCGGCCACCCTGCTCGACCTCAAGGCGGCCCGGCTGCTGCCCGACGCCGACGTCGAGGACGAGGAGGACCTAGCGCTGCTGGAGGCGCGCGACCTGCTCTTCGCCCGGCTCCTGCAGTACCGCGCGTACAAGCAGGTGGCGGCGCTGTTCGTGGAGCTCGAAGCCGGCGCGATGCGCCGCTTCCCGCGGTCGGTGGCGCTGGAGGAGCGGTTCGCCGTGCTGCTCCCCGAGGTGCTGCTGGGGGTCGACCCTGCCACGTTCGCCGACCTGGCAGCCTCGGTGTTCCGGCCCAAGCCGCCGCCGACGGTGGGGCTCGACCACCTGCACGCCGCCAAGGTGTCGGTGGCCGAGCACGTCGCGATCCTGCGGGAGCGGCTCGCCGAGCTGGGTGTGGCCACCTTCGCGCTGCTCACCGCGGACTGCGACGGGCCGCTCGAGGTGGTGGCGCGGTTCCTCGCTCTGCTGGAGCTCTACCGCGAGGCCACCGTCCACCTGGAGCAGCCCGAGCCGTTCGGCGAGCTGACGGTACGCTGGAGTCCGCCTGACCAGCCTGGATCCCTCCCCGAGCCCGGTACCGCACAGGCGGCCGGCCCCGACGAGAGTGATGAGTGACGACAGGCCAGTGAGCCTCATGGATGTGAGCACCTCTCCCGATCCCGACGGTCCCGACGACGCCGGGCCCGTCTCCCCGGAACAGCTCGGCCCGGACCAGGACACCCCCGGTGAGATCGGCCCGGACGAGATCACGCTGAGCGACGCCGAGCTCGACGCCGCCCTCGAAGCGCTGCTGCTGGTGGTCGACGCCCCCACCGAGGACGAGGCCCTCGCGCTGGCCGTGCAGGAGCCCGTCGCGCGGGTGCGTGCGGCGCTGTTGCGCCTGTCGGCGGACTACGCCGAGACGGGGCGCGGCATCGACCTGCGGAAGACCGGAGGGGGATGGCGGTTCTACACGCGTGACGCCTACGCCCCCTACGTCGAGCGCCTGCTGCTCGACGGCCAGCGTGCCCGTCTCACGCGGGCGGCGCTGGAGACGCTTGCGGTGGTGGCGTACCGGCAGCCCGTCACGCGGGCCCGGGTGTCGGCGGTTCGCGGGGTCAACTGCGACGGTGTGCTCCGCACGCTGCTCACCCGCGGGCTCGTGCAGGAGGCGGGGGCGGACCCTTCCACGCAGGGCACCCTGTTCTGCACCACCGAGCTGTTCCTCGAACGGCTCGGACTGTCGTCGCTGGAGGAGCTGCCGGCGCTGGCGCCGCTGCTGCCCGATGTGGACGCGATCGACGAGTTGTGACGACTGAGTACCGAGACATGAGCATCGAGATGAGTCAGATGAGTACGGAAGCCCGGCCCGATGGGGTGCGGCTGCAGAAGGTGCTGGCCCAGGCCGGCGTCGCGTCCCGCCGTGCGGCGGAGGAGCTGATCGCGGCGGGCCGGGTGAGCGTCGACGGCAAGATCGTGCGGGAGATGGGCCGCAGGATCGACCCTGACACCGCGGTGGTGCACGTCGACGGGGCACGGATCGTGCTGCGCGACGACCTCGTGCACCTGGCGCTGAACAAACCCCGGGGGATCCTCTCCACGATGTCCGACGACCGCGGCAGGCCGTGTGTCGGCGACCTCGTCGTCGAGCGTGGCATCGTCGACGAGCACTTCGACGGCGCCCCTCGCGCGCGCCTGTTCCACGTCGGTCGGCTCGATGCCGACACCGAGGGGCTGTTGCTGCTCACCAACGACGGCGAGCTCGGCCACCGTCTCATGCACCCGTCGTACGAGGTGGAGAAGACCTACCTCGCCGAGGTCGTCGGCCAGGTGCCGCGTGACCTCGGGCGCAGGCTGCGCGAGGGCATCGAGCTCGAGGACGGTCTGGTCGCGGTCCACTCGTTCAAGCTGGTGGACTCCACCGCCGGACGGTCGCTGGTGGAGCTGGTGATCCACGAGGGGCGCAAGCACGTGGTCCGCAGGCTGCTCGACGAGGTCGGGTTCCCGGTGCAGCGCCTGGTGCGCACGGCCATCGGCGACGTGCGCCTCGGCGACCAGCGGCCGGGGCGCTTCCGTCCGCTCACCCAGCAAGAGGTCGGGTCGCTCTACCGTTCGGTCGGGATGTGACGGTGGCGGTTCGCGCGGTACGCGGTGCGATCCAGGTGGACGGCGACAGCCGGCAGGAGATCCTCGACGGTTCGGCGGAACTCGTCAGCACCGTGCTCGAACGCAACGAGCTGACGGCCGACGACATCATCTCGATCGTCTTCACTGCCACGCCGGACCTCACAGCCGAGTTCCCCGCCTACGCGGCGCGCCTGCTCGGCCTGACCGACGTGCCGCTGCTCTGCGCGTCGGAGATCGCGGTTCCGGGGGCTCTGCCGCGCACGCTGCGGCTGCTCGCGCATGTGGAGACCGAGCGGTCGCGCGCCCAGCTGCGTCACGTGTACCTGCGGGGAGCCGCGGCGCTGCGCACCGATCTGCCCCAGTAGCCTCCGTCGGCTTCCCGACCTGCGGTTTCGGCCCCGAGCTGAGATCATCGTCGGTCCGCACGGCATGATGGGTCGCGATCCGCGAACGGCGTGCGGCAAGGTGGTAGGGCCGCTGGCCCGGACAGGGGCGAACGGTGACAGGGCGGTTGCGCGGGGTCGTTGCGATGGACGGCCCCTCGGGCACCGGGAAGTCCACGGTCTCGCGGCGGCTGGCCCACGCAGGCGCGGCCGCGTACCTCGACACCGGTGCCATGTACCGGGCGCTCACCCTGGCCGTGCTGCGCGAGGGTCTCGAGGGCTCGGAGCCTGCCACCGAGAGCGTCGCGCTCGACGCCGTGCCCGACCTGCGGTCGGTCGTCGATCCGGACGCTCCCCGCATCCTGCTGGCCGACGAGGACGTCGAGTCCGAGATCCGCGGCCCCGAGGTGACGGCAGCGGTGAGCGCGGTCTCGGCCGTGCCCGCCGTGCGCACCGCGCTGGTGGAGCGGCAACGCGCGATCGTGGCCGACGCGCTCGCCACCGAGGGCGGCATCGTGGTGGAGGGCCGCGACATCGGCAGCGTCGTGGTGCCGGACGCCCCGCTGAAGGTGTACCTCACGGCATCGGAGCAGGTCCGGGCTGCCCGCCGCGGCGCCCAGGACCGCAAGGCGGGACGCAACGCGGACATCGGCACCGTGCTGGCCGACGTCCGGCGTCGTGACCGCCTCGACTCCACGCGCAAGACCTCGCCGCTGCACGCGGCTGCCGACGCCGTCGTGCTCGACACCGACGACCTCAGCGTCGACGCCGTGCTGGAGGAGCTGCTGCGGCTGGTACGGGAGAGAGGTCTCCTGACGTGAACGCCGATCTACCGCCTGGCTCACTGCCATGGCTGCACGACCTCGCCCGCTGGGTCGGCACGTGGCTCTTCCTGCCCGTCTACCAGGTACGGGTGCACCACCGCGACCGCATCCCGGCCACCGGACCGGTCGTGCTCGTCGCGAACCACAGCGCGTTCGTCGACGGTCCGCTGCTGTTCGGACTACTGGGCCGCCGCGCGGTGTTCCTCACGAAGCAGGAGATGTTCTCAGGCGTGATCGGCTGGTGGCTGCCGCGGATCGGGCAGCTCGCGGTTCGACGCGGAGAGCCCGACCGGCGAGCGCTGACGACCGCGCTCGACGTCCTGCGTTCCGGTGGCCTGATCGGGGTCTTCCCCGAGGGCACGCGGGGCGCGGGCGAGGTCGCTGCTGCGCAGCACGGCGCGGCCTGGCTGGCCCGCACCTCGGGAGCGGAGGTGCTCCCGGTGGTCTGCCGGGGTACCCGTCGGCCCGATGGTTCGGGCAGACGGTGGCGCCCCAAGGTGGACGTTCTCGTGGGAGAACCGCTGACCGTGGCCCCTGGTGGTGGCCGGGCGGGTCTGGCCACCGCCACCGAGACCGTCCGGGCCGAGCTGGCCGGGATGGTCCGTGAACTCGATGATGTTCGGAGCAGGACGTGAGTGGTACCGAGGGCCCGCGGGTGGGGCCGAGCAACGACACCCGGCCGATCGACGACGGTGACGTCGCCGCGATGGCAGCGCTGGGGCTCCACCCCGGCGAGTTCGTGAGCGCCGACGACGAGGACGGCCCCGGGTCCGGCGACGAGGGCTTCCCCGAGTCGGAGGTGTTGCCGCCCGCGCCGGTGCTCGCCGTCGTCGGGCGTCCGAACGTCGGCAAGTCCACGCTGGTCAACCGGCTGATCGGGCGCCGCGAAGCGGTGGTGCAGGACATTCCGGGCGTCACCCGCGACCGCATCGCCTACGACGCGCTCTGGAACGGCCGCCGGTTCACGCTCGTCGACACCGGTGGCTGGGAGCCCGACGCCACCGGGCTGCAGGCGGCGGTCGCCGCGCAGGCCGAGCTGGCCATCCAGACCGCCGATGCGGTGCTGCTGGTGGTCGACGCGAGCGTCGGCGCCACCACCACCGACGAGGCCGTGGCGAGGGTGCTGCGCCGCTCGGACCGTCCCGTGCTGCTCGCTGCCACGAAGGTCGACGACGACCGGCTGACCTCCGACACCGCCGCCCTGTGGCGGCTCGGGCTCGGCGAACCCCACCCCGTCAGCGGCCTGCACGGGCGCGGTTCGGGCGATCTGCTCGACGCCGTGCTCGAGGCACTGCCGGAGAGCCCGCGGGACCTTCCCGGCGGGGGCTCCGGGGGACCGCGCCGTGTGGCGCTGGTCGGCAAGCCGAACGTCGGCAAGTCCAGCCTGCTCAACCGCGTGTCGGGGGAGGTCCGCTCGGTCGTCCACGACGTCGCGGGCACCACTGTCGACCCCGTCGACTCGCTCGTCGAGCTGGACGGCGAGGTGTGGCGTTTCGTCGACACGGCGGGCCTCCGCAAGCGCGTCCACATGGCGAGCGGCATGGAGTACTACGCGAGCCTGCGCACGCGGGCGGCGATCGAGGCCGCCGAGGTGGCGGTCGTCCTGATCGACGCGAGCGAGCCCATCGCCGAGCAGGACCAGCGGGTGATCGGTATGGCGGAGGAGGCCGGCCGGGCCCTCGTACTCGTGTTCAACAAGTGGGATCTCGTCGACGAGGAGCGGCGGCTCGCGATGAAGCGCGAGCTGGAGCGCGACCTCGTTCGCGTCCAGTGGGCCGAACGGGTCAACGTCTCCGCCCTGACCGGCCGTGCGGTCGCGAAGATCGCCCCGGCGTTGCGCACCGCGCTGCAGTCCTGGGACCGGCGGATCCCCACCGGCAGGCTCAACGGCTGGCTGGCCGAGGTGGTCGCAGCGACCCCGCCGCCGGTGCGCGGGGGAAAGCAGCCGAAGATTCTGTTCGCGACCCAGGCCCAGACGCGGCCGCCGACGTTCGTGCTGTTCACGAGCGGGTTCCTGGAGGCCGGCTACCGGCGGTTCCTGGAGCGGCGGCTCCGCGAGGAGTTCGGGTTCACCGGGTCACCGGTGCGGATCTCGGTGCGGGTGCGCGAGAAGCGGCCCCGCAAGCGCTGAGCTGGATTGGGGATGACCGGTGCGCTCCGGTTACTCTCGGCCACATGGCGGTCGACGCGGCGCAGGGGAGGGCGCCCGTCCGTGTCGTGCTCGCCGATGACGAGCCACTGATGCTCGCCGGGCTGCGCACGGTCCTCGAAGCAGGGGGTGCGGTGCGGGTGGTCGGCCAGGCCGGAGACGGGGCCGAACTGCTCGCCGCCGTCGACGCCCACCGGCCCGACGTGGTGCTCGCCGACGTCCAGATGCCGGGCACCGACGGACTCTCGGCCCTGCGCGTCCTGCGCGCCCGGCCCGATGCCCCGCCCGCCGCGATCCTCACCACCTTCGACCACGACGACTACGTCGCCGAGGCGCTGCGGATCGGGGTGCAGGGCTTCCTGCTCAAGGACACCGATCCCGACGCGCTCATCCGGGCCGTACGCGACCTGGCCGCAGGCGGCGCCGTGCTCGACCCGCGCATCACGGCGCGGTTGCTGCCCCGCCTCGCGGCCGGGTGGCCCGCGCCGCCTCCCGCCGGCCTGACCCTGCGCGAGCAGCAGGTGCTGCGCGGGCTCGCGGCCGGCGAGTCGAACGCCGCGATCGCGTCCCGGCTGGGGCTCGCCGAGGCCACCGTCAAGAAGTACGTCTCGGCACTGCTCACGAAGCTCGGGGCGGAGAACCGGGTGCAGGCGGCGCTGATGGCACAGAACTGGGGCATTACGTGAAGGGTGCGAGACGGGCGCCCCGAGCGGGGGGAATCCGGCGATGAGCTCGAAGCTACTACGTCGATTCGTCACGGAGATCGCCGTCATCTCGGTGCCGGCGATCGCGGTGCTCTGGGCGGTGCCGGCGTTCTCGTGGTCGGTGCCCGCAGCCCTCGTGGCCTGCGCGCTGCTGCCGCTGCGCCACATCTGGCCCCCACTCGCCGTCCTCACCGCACTGTGGGGCCTCGCCGGCGGCCTGGCATGGCCCCCCGCACTGGTCGCGCTCTACGCCCTCGGCAGGCGCGGTGCACGCGCGTCGACCACCGTTCCGTGGCTGCTGCCCCCGGTCGTCGCGGCCGTCACCCCGGTGCTCCTGACCCAGGCGCTGCCCTGGCAGCGGATCGTGCTCACCGTGGCGTTCGTCGCGCTGTACGCCATCGCGCCCACCTCACTGGGGCTGCTCATGACCACCCGGGAACGCTTGACGGAGAGCCTCAGAGACCTCGAGCGTGCGCGTGAGGAAGCACTCGCGGCCTCGCAGGAGGCGGCGCGGGCTCAGGAGCGGGCCCGGATCGGCCGGGAGATCCACGACTCGGTCGGGCACCACGCCACACTGATCGCGGTGGGGGCCGCGGCGATCGCCACCACCACCGCGGAGGACGAGACGCGCCGTGGGGCCGAGCAGCTCCGGGCGCTCGCCAAGCGGGCGTTGGCGGAGATGCGGGTCGCTCTCGGAATGCTCGACGGGCGCGAGCACACCCCAGGGCTGACGGGCCTGGCGGCTCTCGTGGCCGGGTCGCGGGCCGCAGGCGTCGACGTCGAGTTGGAGCACACCGGCACGCCCGGGGATGCCGCCCCCGCCGTCGAGCGTGCCGTCTACCGCGTGGTGCAGGAGTCGCTGACGAACGCCGCCCGCCACGCGCCCGGCACCGCCGTCCGCGTCGACCTGCGCTGGCTTCCCCACGAACTGGAGGTGCAGGTCGGCAACTCGGCCCCGACCTGTCCGGTGCGGTCGCGGCGCGAGCCGCTGGGCGGTGGCGGAGCCGGCCTGACGGGCCTCGCCGAGCGCGTCGAGTCGGTGGGCGGCCGGCTGTCATGGGGACCCGGGGTGGACGCCGGTTTCGTCGTGCGGGCGAGCTTCCCGTTGCGCGCCGTGCCGCCTCCCGCCGCCCCGGCCCGCGAGGAACAGCCCGCGTAGCCCGCGGTCAGGCGGGCAGCGCGCGCAGTCGCTCCAGCAGCTCCGCGAGCCGCGCGGCGTCCTGAGCGCCGAGCTCGCCGGCCAGCGCCTCCGCGACGCCTGCCACGCCCGGTGCGAGACGGGCGTGGGTCCTGCGGCCGTGCTCGGACAGGAACACGAGCACGCGCCGCCGATCGATCTCGTCGGCCCGCCGGTACACCAGCGCACGGTCCACGAGCCGGTCGACGATCTTGGTGAGGGTGGGCGGGGGCACCATCGCGTGACCCGCGATCTCCGTCATGGGGTGCCCGGTCCCGTCGGCGAGCAGGTCGAGCACCCGCCACTGCTCGAGCGTCGGGCCGTCCGGGCCAAGCGCGGCCTCGACGCGGCGGGACACCTGGTAGGCCACCTGGCGGAGCAGCTCAGGAACCGCGGTCGTGAGCGCGGACGGGTCGGCCGAGGGCACCCGAGAGAGGGTCACGTCATCCTCCTTCGGCCGCGTGACGTAGCCGCGTTCATCGTAAACACTGTCACCGGCAGGGTCTCCTCATCGGGCCTCGTCGTCGGGCATCGTCAGCGGCAGGAAGCCATATCGCAGGAAGTCACCTCGACACCGGGCGAGAGCGGGACCGGGGATGCGCCATGAGCCGTGACACGCTGGAAGTCGCCTTCGTGGTACCGCGCAGCGGGCCCGCGGCGATTGTGGGCCCGTCATGCGAGGCGTGCGGTCTGCTCGCGGCCGACGAGGTCAACGCAGGCGGCGGGGTGCTGGGGCGGGAGCTACGGCTGCTGGTCGTCGACGGCGGACGCGCCCCGCAGGCGGTGGCCGGCGACATCGACATGCTGCTCAGCACGGGAGCGGTCGAGGCGGTCACGGGCTGGCACATCTCCGCTGTCCGCCAGCAGCTCGCGCCGCTCGTGTCCGGCCGCGCGCCCTACGTGTACAGCCCCTTGTACGAGGGCGGCGAGCGAACCCCGGGGGTCTTCATGGCGGGGGAGACCCCGGACCGGCAGCTGCTCCCGGCGCTCCGCTGGATGGCGGGCGAACTGGGCGTCCGGACGTGGTGCGTGGTCGGGGACGACTACGTGTGGCCGCTCGCCTCCGCGGCCGTGGCGCGCCGCTTCGCGCAGCACTCGGCGGACATCCGGATCCTCGACGAGGTGTTCGTGCCGCTGGGCACCCAGGATTTCGCGGCGGCCGTCGAACGCGTCGAGCGCAGCGGTGCCGAGGGCGTGCTGATGCTGCTGGTCGGCTCGGACGCCGTCCGGTTCAACCGCGCGTTCGCCGCCGCCGGGCTGGACAAGGCGTGTGTGCGGCTCAGCCCGCTCATGGACGAGAACATGGTCTTCGCCACAGGCGCCGCGGCCACCCGGGAGCTCTACGCCGCGTCCGGCTACTTCGAAGCGCTCGCCACTGCGTCCGGGCTCGACTTCTCTCGCCGTTACGCGGCCCGATTCGGAGTCCAGGCCCCGGTGCCCGGGTCGCTCGGCGAGTCCTGTTACGAGGGCGTGACGTTGCTGGCGAGGCTGGCCGAGAAGGCCGGGAGTCTCGGGTCCGAGGAGCTCTCCGCAGCCGCCGAGACCCTCGCCTACGACAGTCCACGTGGGACGGTTCGGATGGCGGGCAACCACCTGATGCAGAGCGTCTACCTGGCCCGCGCCGACGGGCTGGACCTGGACGTCGTCGCCCAGCTCCAGGCTTGACTGAATGTTTTGATCAAAATAGTTTCATCTGACAGTTTCAGCTCCAGGAGGTGACCTGCCGTGCCGACCTACGCATACCGGTGCCCCTCGGGTGATGACTTCGAACTCGTCCGGCCGATGGCGGAGGCCGCCGACCCGGCAAGCTGCCCCGACTGCGGGGAGGTCGCCCGCCGCGTCTTCGGCGGCCCGGCGTTCCGCAGGCTCGACCCCTCACTGCGCCGAGCGCTCGACGCCGGCGAGCGGAGCGCCGACTCCCCGCCGGTCGTGACGTCCGTCCCCGGACGGTCCCGCCGGGCCACGCCCGTCACCAGGGACCCCCGTCACGCCCGGCTGCCCCGCCCCTGACCCGATCGCAACCGCACGCGCCTTCCGGAGGTCCTCATGCCCGATGTCGTGTTCTCCGTCGACCAGGCCAAGTCCATGCGCGACCAGGCGGTGCCCGGCCACAACCGCTGGCACCCGGACATTCCGCCCGCGGTGACCGTGCGCCCTGGTCAGTCGATCAGGGTCGAGTGTCGTGAGTGGACCGACGGGCAGATCGGCAACAACGACTCCGCCAACGACGTCCGCGACGTCGACCTGACCCACGCGCACATGCTGTCCGGGCCCATCTACGTGGAGGGCGCCGAGCCGGGCGACCTGCTGGTCGTCGACATCCTCGACCTCGGCCCGGTGCCCCAGGAGGTCGGCGATGCTCCCGGCCAGGGCTGGGGCTACACCGGGATCTTCGCGAAGCACAACGGCGGCGGCTTCCTCACCGACACCTTCCCGGACGCCTACAAGGCCATCTGGGACTTCGCGGGGCAGAAGGCCACCTCCCGGCACATCCCCGGTGTCGAGTACACCGGTATCACCCACCCCGGCCTGTTCGGCACCGCGCCGTCCGCCGAGCTCCTGGCCCGCTGGAACGCCCGCGAGCGCGCGCTGATCGCCACGGACCCGGACCGCGTCCCGCCGCTCGCTCTTCCGCCGCTGGAGGAGTCCGTGCTCGGCGGCACCGCCTCCGGCGACGCGCTGTCGGCCATCGGCCGCGACGGCGCCCGCACCGTTCCCGCCCGGGAGAACGGCGGCAACCACGACATCAAGAACTTCACCCGCGGCTCGCGCGTCTTCTACCCGGTGCACGTGCCCGGGGCGCTGTTCTCGGGCGGCGACCTGCACTTCAGCCAGGGCGACGGCGAGATCACGTTCTGCGGCGCCATCGAGATGGGCGGGTTCATCGACTTCCACGTCGACCTGATCAAGGGCGGCATGGAGACCTACGGCGTCACCACCAACCCGATCCTCATACCCGGCAACGTCGAGCCGCGCTACTCGGAGTTCGTCACGTTCATCGGCATCGGCGTGGACCACACGAGCGACACCCAGCTCTACAACGACGCCACCGCCGCCTACCGGAACGCGTGCCTGAACGCCGTCGAGTACCTGAAGAAGTTCGGCTACACCGGTGCGCAGGCCTACCTGCTGCTCGGCTCGGCGCCGATCGAGGGGCGGGTGAGCGGTGTGGTCGACATCCCGAACGCCTGCTGCTCGCTCTACCTGCCCACAGCGATCTTCGACTTCGACATCAAGCCGTCGGCCTCGGGCCCCGTGTCCGCGGACCGGGGGAGCTGCGCGGTGTCGTCATGACCGGCCCGGACGCGCCCTACGACGTCCACGAGATCCCGGACTTCACACTCGAGTGCGGCGCGACGCTGCGCCCGGCGAAGGTGGCCTACCAGACCTACGGGACGCTCAACGCGGCGAAGGACAACGCGATCGTCTACCCGACCTGGTACTCGGGCCGGCACTGGGACAACGAGTGGCTGATCGGCGAGGGCATGGCACTCGACCCCGATCGCTGGTTCATCATCGTGCCGAACATGCTCGGCAACGGGCTGAGCTCGTCGGCGTCGAACACGCCGCCGCCGTGGGATCGAGCCCGGTTCCCGCGGATCTCGGTCCGCGACAACGTGGCGTCGCAGCACCGCCTCGTCACCGAGGTGTTCGGGATCGAGACGCTCCCGCTCGTGCTCGGCTGGTCGATGGGCGCGGGGCAGACCTACCAGTGGGCCGTCAGCCACCCGGAGATGGTGCAGCGGATGCTGCCGTTCTGCGGGTCATCACGGACGGCCCCGCACAACCAGGTCTTCCTCGACTCCCTTCGCTGGGCCATGCGCGCCGACGCCGCCTTCGCCGAGGGCTGGTACCTGCCGGACGCCTTGCCGGTACGCGGCCTCCGGGCCTTCGCCCGGATCTACGCGGGCTGGGGCTTCTCCCAGGCGTTCTACTGGGACGAAGTCTGGCGCGAGCTCGGGTACACCTCGCTCGAGGACTTCGCCGTCGGCTTCTGGGAGGGCTTCTTCCTCGACGACCGCGACCCCAACAACCTCCTGACGATGCTCGACACCTGGTGGAGCGGGGACGTCGGCACCACGCCGGGCTTCGCGTCCACGGAGGAGGCCCTGGCCTCCATCCGAGCCCGCGCGATCGTGATGCCCGCGGAGAAGGACCTCTACTTCCCTCCCGAGGACGAGAAGTGGGCGGTCTCGCACATGCAGAACGCCGAGCTGCGCGTCATCCCTGGAGTCTGGGGCCACTTCGCAGGAGGCGGCGCCAACCCGGTCGACACCGCCTTCATCGACGCAGCGGTGGCGGACCTGCTGGCACAGCCCTCCGGCATCTGAGAGTTACCGGGCGGTACCCACGAAGGTCGCCTCCGAAGGGCGACCGAGGGCGGTGGTGTCATCGGCCGGTGCGGCAGAGACTGGCCGGGCCGTGATCCCCGGACATCCGGGCGTGAGCGGGCGGGCGAGTGGGGCTACCAGGGCAGTGGGGGGAGCCGCGACCGGCCGGTGGGGGCGGATTGGCGATGGGGTAAGCTGATCGAGCTCCCTCGGGGGCGGCCGGGACGTGGCGCAGCTTGGTAGCGCACTTGACTGGGGGTCAAGGGGTCGCAGGTTCAAATCCTGTCGTCCCGACGGCACGATGGGCGGTTCCCTACGTCGGGGGAGCCGCCCATCAGCATTTCTACCTGCGGAAAGGCTGGGCTTGAGGGCTTGTACCTCGCCTGAGCCTGAAGCCGTGGGACGCAGGTTCTCGATCATGGTTTCTTGCTGAGTGACTATCTGAGTGACTGTCTCGCTCGTTGCGTGGGAAGAGGTCGTCCATCGCGGGGGTGCCCTCGTCGAGCACGGCCTGCAGTTGGTGGCGGTAGACCCGTTCGGTCACGGCGGTACCGCTGTGACCGACCAGGCGGGAGCCGAGGTGGGTCCCCCGCGCCCGTCGTCCGAGGAGCGCCTAGCGGGGCCTGGTGGGTTACCTTCGACGCGATCACCTTGGGGTCGGACCACCCCGAGAGCGATGCGCGTGGCAGCGGCGGATCGGGTTCCGCACGGTCGCGCTCGACCGCATGCCGGATGCGGTGGGTGACCGGTTGACGTTCGAGGTCAGCGGTATCCCGGCCCTGCGGTGCGGGCGGCTCCCTCGAGCAGTCCGCGCATGTATCCCACGGCGAACAGGCGCCCGAGGGCGCCGTATCCGGCGGGCAGGCCGACCTCGCCGTGCAGCGTGGGCACGTGGTCTGAGCGCATGAGACCGTCGAAGCCGATGTCTCGGTAGGCTTCGATGCAGGCCAGCATGTCCGTTGGGCCCGCGTCGTGCCAGGTTTCGACGAAGTTCTCGGCGGTGCCCTCGACGTCGCGGAAGTGCACGAAGAAGATCTTCCCGGTCGTGCCCAGCTCTCGGATGGTCGCCGGCAGGTCGTCGGTCATGAGCCGGAAATTGCCCTGGCAGAACGTGATGCCGTTGACCGGGCTGTGGGAGATCTCCAGCAGTCGCTCGAAGCCCGCGACGCTGGACATGATTCGGCCGATGCCGCCGAGGGGGGAGAGGGGCGGGTCGTCGGGGTGCATGGCGATGCGGACGCCTGCTTCCTCGGCGACGGGGAGCACCTTGGCGAGGAAGTACTCGAGGTTCGCCCAGAGCTGTGCTTCGGAGATCGGGCCGAGTGGGGGTGGCGGGCCTGCTTCGAAGACGCTGCGGTTGAAGCCGGTGACGGTCGAGCCGCCGCGGGATGGGATCGCGGTGCTCGTGCGTACCCAGTTGCGGTCGGTCATCCACTCGTAGCACCAGACCGGGATGTCGAGCCTGCCCATGTTCCGCAGGAGGGTGCAGACGGCATCGATCTGTTCGTCACGGCCGGGCAGCCCGCGTTTGGCGAGGTTGAGTGGGGGTCGCCATTCGATGACGCCGAGTTGGAAGCCGTTGCGTTCGTAGAGGTCCTTCGTGCGGGCCATGGGCAGGTAGTCCCACGGCAGGTCGGCGCTGTTCACGTCGATCCGGGGCGGTGGGGCGGGCAGGCTGCCGACGGCGTCGGTGACGCCTGCCTGCTGCATGAGTGTCCAGAGGTCCCCGCCTGCGCCCTCGACGGGCAGCATTTCCGCGATCCGCACCTTGTGCGCCTCTCCGGTCGCGGGACACACGCGTTCCGGTACGTGGAATGCGTTTTCCGCGTCCTGGGATCGGACGCTACTGCTGTTCCAGCCCGCTGCGCAACGATCTCGGGGTGCGGTCGAGCAGCGACGAGCCGCCGCCGGAGCCGGTGAGGGACGACGAGCAGATGTAGACAGGAGCCACCAGCGGCATCACCGGCGTGCCCGACGGCCGCTCCGCACCCTGATCCTTCCCGACTCGAGTCCATCCTGGACGCGGCGCAGAGCGTGCGCGGCGACCTGCCGTTCGCATGCAATGGCGGGGCCTGCGGCACCTGCCGGGCCCGGGTCACTGAGGACGAGGTGGCGACCGGTTTCGTCCTTGCCTGCCAGTCCCGCCCGGTGACGGTCGATTTCGGCAGCTGACCCCACCCCCAAACGCCGCGAGTCGCCCGGGCTCATGAGGTGCCCTGCACCACGAGCCGCGTCGGCACGACCACCCGTCGCTTTCCGGCTCTGCCCTCGATGGGGTCCACCATGAGCGTGGCCAGCTGCCGCCCCATCTCGACCACCGGTTGCGCCACCGTGCTGAGGGGCGGACGGTGACGTGCGCTGTTCGGGTCGTCGCCGAAGCCGATCACCGCGATGTCGCGAGGTACGCGCACCCGCGCCGTCCGCAGCGCCCCCACCGCGCTCACGTCCGAGGCGGCGATCACCGCGTCGATCGGCACGGACCGGCCGAGCAGCTCGCTCATGGCCCGCTCGCCGCCGTCCTCGGTGTAGTCGCTTGTCGATGATGCGCCGCTCGTCCGCCGCGAGGCCGACCTGCTCAAGCCCCCGCCGGTAGCCGGCGAGACGGTCCGTGCCCGATCGCATGCTACGGGCGCCCGTGATCATGGCGATCCCGCGCCTGCCCTTCGCGTGTAGGTACTCGACCGCCGCAGCCGTGCCGCCCACGTTGTCGGCGTCGGCGTACCGGCAGCCGGTCACGTCGAACGGCCTGCCCATGAACACCACCGGCACACCCGTCTCCTGGAGCATCCGACCGAGTGGGTCGCCGCGTTGCGGCGCGATCAGCATGCGCCGTCGACGTGGCGGCTCGCGACGTAGTTCAGCAGCCACTGGCGGTCGTCGCTGGAGCGGGCGACGACCACCGGCGGGGGCCCACGTTCTTGTGGTTGGACGCGCTGACGCAGAAGGTCCGCGAGGGCGGCCGGACCGTGATCGTGCACGCCCTGGTCGCTGTCGGCATCACCGCCAACGGACGCCGCGAGGTCGTTGGCCTGGACGTCGTCTCGGCCGAGGGGGGCGGGCTGGTTGGCCTTCCTGCGCTCGCTGGTCGCATGCGGGCTGTCCGGAGTCGCGCTGGTCAACTCCGGCGCACACACCGGGCTCGCCGAGGCCATCGGCGCCACCTTCGACCGCGCCACCTGGCAAAGATGTCGCACGCCCGACTGCTGCGACGGCCGTGCGGGGTGCAGATCGGTGACGGGTGCGCGCAGCCGTCATTCCGAAGAGCCGTTGGGCCTGCGCGAGATGGGGGGTGGCGGAGACGGCGTTTTCGAAGGCGTCGACGGTGTCGCGGTCGGCGTCGCGCATGGTGGCGAACACGAGAGCGTCGAAGCCGGACCCGAGGGCGTGGGCGTCAAGATGAAGCTCGGTAGCTCGCGATGGCCCGAATGCTCCAGGGCGCGCAGGCGGCAGTGGCACGGCGAGACAGTGAGCCGCACACGCTCGGCGAGCTCGGTCACGGTGCCTAGCCGGTTTTTGATCGGTGGTCGGCTGGTACGTCCATTACCTGCAGCGTCGCCCTGCCTGACCTTGACGAACTTGCGCCACCCAGGGCTGCTTCGCCGACGTGGCGGTCAGTGCCCTCGGCGACGGAGTCATGTGTTGACGACGATCGGAGCAGAGAAGTGATCAGCTACCGCAATATGTTCCGCGCAAGTCTTGATTGGCCGGAGTCGTTCTGGGCCGCCGCCGCTACGGAGATCGACTGGTACCGGGCGCC
>NZ_BAAAUS010000061.1:0-840 GCF_039534065.1 Pseudonocardia yunnanensis
GCGCCGTCCGCGGGTTGTCACCCGTGATCATCACCGTGCGGATACCCATCGCCCGCAACTCGCTGAACCGGGCGCGCATACCGGGCTTCACCACGTCCGACAACCGGATCACACCCAGCACCCGGGCTCCGGCACCGTCCGGCGAGTTCGCCTCGGCCACCACGAGCGGGGTGCCTCCGCCGTCGGAGATCTCCGCGACGATCGCGTCGATCTCCCCGGACTCCACGTGGGTCCACCCCGCCACGGCCGACCCGGCGCCCTTGCGGACCGAGCGCCCGTTCAGGTCCACACCCGACATCCGGGTCTGGGCGGTGAACGGCACGAACTCCATCACGGCCTCATCCGCCGTGGCCTCGCCCGGCAACCCGTAGTCCCGGGCACACAGCTCGACGATGCTGCGCCCCTCCGGGGTCTGGTCAGCCAGGCTGGAGAGCCGGGCGGCCTTGGCCAGGTCCTCGGCGCTCACCCCGGAGATCGGGACCAGCTCGGTGGCCTGCCGGTTGCCGAAGGTGATCGTGCCCGTCTTGTCCAGCAGCAGCGTGTCGATATCCCCCGCGGCCTCGACCGCACGACCCGACGTGGCCAGCACGTTGCGCTGCACCAACCGGTCCATACCCGCGATACCGATCGCCGAGAGCAACGCACCGATCGTCGTCGGGATCAGACACACCAACAACGCGGTCAACACGATCAGCGACTGGTTCACCCCCGCATAGGTGGACATCGGCGCCACCGCCACCACGGCCAGCAGGAAGATGATCGTCAACACCGCCAACAAGATCGTCAACGCGATCTCATTCGGCGTCTTCTGCCGCGACGCACCCTCGACCAGAGCGATCA
>NZ_BAAAUS010000062.1:0-843 GCF_039534065.1 Pseudonocardia yunnanensis
GCGCCGTCCGCGGGTTGTCACCCGTGATCATCACCGTGCGGATACCCATCGCCCGCAACTCGTCGAACCGGGCGCGCATACCGGGCTTCACCACGTCCGACAACCGGATCACACCCAACACCCGAGACCCGGCACCACCCTCCGGCGAGCTCGCCTCGGCCACCACCAGTGGCGTTCCTCCGGCGTCCGAGATCTCAGCCACCAGTGCGTCCACCTCGGGAAGGTCGCTGCCCGACCAGTGGGCCACCGCCGATGCCGCACCCTTGCGGACCGAGCGGCCGTTCAGGTCCACACCCGACATCCGGGTCTGAGCGGTGAAGGCCACGAACTCCATCACGGCCTCATCCGCGGTCGCCTCACCCGGTAACCCGTACTCACGAGCGCACAATGCGACGATGCTGCGCCCTTCCGGCGTCTGGTCGGCCAGGCTCGAGAGGCGCGCTACCGCGGCGAGCTCCGCCGAGTCGACCCCGGAGATCGGGACCAGCTCGGTGGCCTGCCGGTTGCCGAAGGTGATCGTGCCCGTCTTGTCCAGCAGCAGCGTGTCGATATCCCCCGCGGCCTCGACCGCACGACCCGACGTGGCCAGCACGTTGCGCTGCACCAACCGGTCCATACCCGCGATACCGATCGCCGAGAGCAACGCACCGATCGTCGTCGGGATCAGACACACCAACAACGCGGTCAACACGATCAGCGACTGGTTCACCCCGGCATAGGTGGACATCGGCGCCACCGCCACCACGGCCAGCAGGAAGATGATCGTCAACACCGCCAACAGGATCGTCAACGCGATCTCATTCGGCGTCTTCTGCCGCGACGCACCCTCGACCAGAGCGATCA
>NZ_BAAAUS010000063.1:0-208980 GCF_039534065.1 Pseudonocardia yunnanensis
ACTCCACTTCGCATCCACAAACTGCTGCATCACTCCGCCCTCCCCGAGGCGCTGAACAAGATTTTCGGGCTCAGAGTCCACCCCTGATCATGAAGTGGTCTCGAGCCCGAACCCCCACAGAAGTCCGACTGAAGTTCGTGATGGTCATACCTCTGCCCGACCGTGTGCTTCTCGGCAGATCCCCTCGCATCGGCAGCAGACGGATCGATGAACTGCGCCGGTGCGAATCCCTGCCGGTGCTGCCGTAGTACAACGTTCAACTCGAAGCTGTCCAACGCGATCTCTTCCGCATCCATTCCCGGTTGGCAAATTTGACCGCCCGGTGGTCATCCGGCGGCTCCTGATCCGACCGCAGCGCGTGTGGAGCGTGCGCTCGTCCGGACCGATGTGGACGACTCTGCAGAGGATTTCGATCAGCCGTGGAGAAAGGTTGGTCGATCGCCCTCGCGTCCGTCTCGTAGAACTGCCCCCACACCATGTCACGGGAGACGGGTCAGCGCGACCCAGCCGGACTACAGCCGGCGATATGCCGATCTACCTGCGATGTTGTGTCCACGTGTCGCTCCGGCGAGTACGAGATCGACCCCCCGGTGCACGATCTCGCCGCGAGCTCTGTGCGGTGCCGCACCATTCGCCTGTCGGGCACGGGCCCTGATTCGCAAGGTTCTGAAGGGGTCGGGTCGTGATCGGTCGAAACCCACGTCTCTCCTCTTCGTCAACTAATTAGCGATCTCACCGACGGCCTACCCGACGATCGGCTTCGCGGGATATCGGCGGCCGCACGGTCAGTAACGATGACTGTTGCTTGAGTAGTTACGTCATGAGCCGCGTGACCGTGAGGAGGGTACTCGTCCAATCCTCAAGTGGCAGCAAACCTCGCGTATGCGGCAGGCAATTTCTCACGCCTTGGACGAGGGTGCGAAAGATCGTCAGTTCGCCGCCGGATGATTCCGGTCGGTCGCGACGAAACGTCGGGACTGCGCAATTGCCCGGAGATCTGTGGGCCCGTTCGGTGCTGTCGGCGCGCGCAGAAGGCTCGCCGGCCGCTCCGCCGTCGGTACCACCGCGACGTATCCTGGATCATGACCACGAACACGGCCGTACCGGCGATCAGAGATCGAGCAGGCGGCCCGCGGAATCTCGCTTTCCGCGATGAAATGCAGAAATCTCCGTGGATCGAGCGCCGCATACGCGGGCTGCCGGGTGGTGTGCGGCGCCGCAGCCGCCGCACACCGGGTTCAGCGAAGTCCCTGGGTCGCCTCTGGCGGTCCGCTTCCGCAGCCTGCCAGGGTCACGGCGGGCCCCACGACGGCTCGCGCCTGGACCTGCTCCACTCGCACGAGCCCGTGGCCGACCCACGCTGCTCCGTATCCCAGGCCGAGTTCGTCTCTACGGCGGGGCCGGCGCGACGGAAGGGCGCATCGCTCGTCCGCTCGAGCGAAGCGCCCTTCCGTCGACACGATCACGCCTTGCCGGCGCCGCCGGCCGGAGTCGTCGCCCGGGCGCAGACAGTGATGTCAGGGCTGTCGTGCGGTCGGCCTGGCACTCGGTGCGGCCCGGTACGGCGTCGTCATCCCCAGACTTCGTCGGCGGTCTCGACGAGCAGCGCGAGCTTTGCGCGTTGGTCGTCGCGGGTCAGGTCGTTTCCGTCGACGGTCGAGGAGAATCCGCACTGCGGGGAGATGCACAGTTGCTCGATCGGTACGTACTTCGCGGCCTGATCGATCCGGCGTTTGAGGTCGTCCTTGCTCTCGAGTCGTCCGTGCTTGGTGGTGACCAGGCCCAGCACCACGACCTTTCCGGGTGGCAGGAACCGCAGCGGCTCGAACCCGCCCGAGCGGGCGTCGTCGAACTCGAGGAAGAAGCCGTCGACCTCGAGTTCGGTGAACAGCGCCTCGGCGACGTAGTCGTAGCCGCCTTCTGCTGCCCAGGACGAGCGGTAGTTGCCCCGGCAGAGGTGAACGGTGACGGTCAGCTCGTCGGGGCGGTCGCGCAGGGCGGCGTTGATCTGGCGGATGTTGACCAGGTGCTGGGTCTGTGGGTCTCCGCCCTCGTCGGCGAGGAGGGCCCGCTGCTTGGGGTCGTTCAGGTACGCGAGGCTGGTGTCATCGAGCTGCAGGTAACGGCAGCCGAGCTCGAACAGGCCGCGCACCTGCTGGGCGTAGGCCGCCGACAGGTCGTCCCAGAACTGGTCGATGTCGGGGTAGATGGATTCGTCGATGGCGGCGCGCCCGCCGCGGTAGTGGACCATGCTCGGGGACGGGATGGTCTGTTTGGGCACGGCGGTGGTGGTCATCGCGCGCAGTGCGGTGAAGTCGTCCCCGAAGATCGTGTGCCGCAGGTGCAACCGTTCGGCTACCCGCAGCGCGGCCGGGGTCCACTCCAGCACGCCCTTGGCGTTCTCGAAGCGAACCGGACGGATGCCGTCGGTGGTCGTCATGCCGCCGAGCTGGTGGATGAAGTCCATGTGCCACAACGTCCTGCGGAACTCGCCGTCGGTGGCGGCGTGGAGCCCGAGCTCCTCCTGCATCCGCACGGCGCCGAGGATGGCGGCGTCCTCGACCACGCGTAGCTCGGCCGCGGTGATCCGGCCCTCTGCGCGGTCGGTCCGTGCGCGCAGGAGCTCCGGGGGCCGCAGCAGGCTTCCGACGTGGTCGGCTCGGAAGGGCGGAGAGGTACGGGGCGTCACGCCGTCACCCTAGAAAACTCCCGAGATGTGCGAACCGCGCCTTTGACGCCAGTTGCCCGGCCGCGTGTCCCGCGGCGGGTACGTCGAATGTCCCGGTGCCGGGCCGGGGCAGCGTCCGTGGACGGGGCGAAATCGCGGGCTAGGCACCGCGCGCCGGCGCCTCGTACTCCCAGCGTTCCCCCGGCGGCAGGCAGACGACCTCGAGCCCGGACGATGCCGTGGCCGCGAGGGCCTTGGCGTCCTCGCCCGAGCCGTGGCGGCGGAAGATCAGGGAGAGCGGGTCGTCGGCGTGGGCGTCGTGGACGGGAACGAGGACACGCGCGCCCAACGTGTTCGCGCCCGCCACCGCCTCCCGCGGCCCCATCACGAGCGGTGGACCGAGGACGGGCCGCAGTCCGTTGACCGGCAGCAGCGCCACGGACACCGCCGGAGCCCGGGTGCGGTAGCGCTCCAGCAGCCCGACGTCCGCGATCTCTCCGCCGAAGAAGACACGTGTGGGCCCGCTGCTGAGCACGTAGGCGTTGTTGCGCCACACCAGGGTTCGTCCGGCGGGAACGGCCTCGATCGACAGCGTCGGCGCGAGCTCACGCTTCTCGTGCCAGCGCAACTGCTCCACGTTGCGATACCCCAGGGCGCGAGCCTGACGCACCATCATCCCTGCGCTCACGTACACTGGCGTGGAGTCCTTGTGTTGGTACTCCTTCAGCGCGCGCAGGTCCCAGTGGTTCGCGGCGAAGCTGGTGGCGACGATGGCCGTCAACGGCGGGAGTTCGGCGACAGGCAGGCCGAGTGGCTCGCCGCGGCGCAGGTACCAGCGTTCGGTGAACCGCGGGTCGGTGAGGACGGTGTGCCCGTCCAGTTCGAGCAGGACGCACGCGTTGGCGACCCGCGTGACGGTGAGATCCACGCTGCTCGGGGCTTGTTCGCTCATGCGCCGACGGTGCCGGTTCATGTGCACATGAAGTCAAGTGCTCAGCAACCGGAACCGCGGCGCAGCCTCGTCGACCCGTCAGGTACCCCACAGTTCGCGGCTGGCGATGTCCGCGCCCGCCCGCAGTGCCTGGAGCTTGGCCCAGGCCACCGTGGGCGCCACCAGCGTCCATCCGGCGAAGGTCCCGAACCCGCAGTCCGTGCTCGCGATCACCCTGGTCCGATCGCCGACCGCGTCCACCGCACGCAGGATCCGTTCCGCGACGACCTGCGGATGTTCCACGAAGTTGGTCTTCACGTCGACGACGCCGGGGATGAGCACCATCGAGTCCGGAAGCGGGTGCCGCTTGAACGCCTCGTACTCGTGGTAGTGGCGCGGGTTGGCGAGCTCGAGCGACAACGCTCCGACGCGCGCCTCGTACAGCAGCGGCAGGATGTCGGCGAGCGCGACGTCGTTGTCGTGCGGGCCGTCCCAGTTGCCCCAGCAGACGTGAAGCCGCAGGTGCTCCGGTGGGATGTTCTGGACGGCCTGGTTGATCGCGTCGATGTGGAGCTCGACGACCTCGAGGAAACGCGACAGCGGATCGTCCTGGAACAACCCGACGCGTTCCATGGCGAGGTCGGGGCAGTCGAGCTGGAGCAGGAAGCCCTGGCTGTGGATGAACTCGTACTCCTTGCGCAGCTCACGGGCCACCGCCCGCACGTAGTTCTCGTGTGAGTCGTAGTAGCCGTTGAGCATGGTGGTGGTGACGATGCCGGGGGAGGCCGCCGTCATGAAGCGGTCGCGGTACTGCCCCTGGCGCGCATCGCTGGCCTGGTGGAAGAGATCGCACTCCTGCTCGGCCTCGCCGAGATCGGCGTACTGCACCTCCGCCACGGCCTGCGGGGCGTCGAACACCTTCGACGTGACCCAGCCGCGCTTCTGCCACAGCTCGCCGTAGTCGGGGTAGCGCACGAAGTCGGCGAACGCGGGGCGGGAACTGGCGCCTCCGAACCCCGACATGCGCAGTGCGACGTAGGTCTGGAAGCCGACACGGGGCTGCTCGCCGTCGTTGATGACGTCGACTCCCGCGTCGATCTGCTCGCCGACGACGTGTTCGACGCCCTCTTGCGCGACGCGACCGAACTCGTCCTCGGGCACGGTCTCGCCGCGCTCTTTCCGGATCAGTACGTCCTCGAGCTCCGCGCTCCGGGGAAGGCTCCCCGTGTGGGTCGTCAGGATGCGATCTTCGCTGAGTTGCATCGTTGCTCCCTTCAGCTCCGCTGCCGACAGTGCGTGTGGCGGCACGGCAGGGTCAATCGGCCGAGTGGGGCCCGCGCGCTGCCCGGCACGTCAGAGCAGGCCACCCGTCTGCGCCAGGATCTGGCGCACGCGTTGCTTCGCGAGGCGGGTGTAGCGGTAGACGGCCGCGCTCGCCGCATCCGGATCGCCCTGCTCGATCCCCTCGGTGATCCGACGCTGGGCGTCGATGAACTTCTGCGAGGTCACGGGGGTGACGCCGAAGCTGCGGGTCATGACGGTCTTGATGCTCAACCGCCCGAACGCCGCGGTGAGTGCGCCGTTGTGGGCCAGCGACACGACGCCCTCGTGGAAGGCGTAGTTCGCGTCGAGATAGCGGTCGAAGTCGACGAAACGATCGCCGACGAGCAGCGCAGCCATGGCCTCGAAGCGGATGCGCAGGTCGGCCAGCTCGTCCTGGGGGACGCGGCCGACGACCATGTCGATGACGCCGAGCTCGATCGCGCAGCGCGCGTCGAAGGTCTCGTCGGAGGTCCGGGTGTCGAACGGGACGATGACGTAGCCGCGGTCCGGGTCGCGCCGGATGAGCCCGTCGGCGGTAAGGCGGGTGAGCGCGTAGAACGCGGCCGACTTCTCCACCCGCAGGCGGTGGGCGAGGTCGTCGAGTTGGAGGACGGCGTCGGCGGCGTACATCCGTTCGAGCAACTGCTGGCGTGCACGCTGGTAGACCTCGTCGTCACGGGCGAACTCGAATCGCCCGAAGCCACCGCGGAAGTACGTGAGCGGGCTGCCCTCCTCCGCCTTCGCCTCCACCACCCGGCCGAGGAAGACGGTGTGCGTGCCGCCGGTGACCTCCTCGACGACCTCGCACTCGATGTGTGCGAGCGCGTCGGCGAGCACCGGAACGCCGAGGGTGCCCTCGACGACAGCCACGCCGATGAACTTGTCGTCACTGCGGACGGCGAACTGCTGGGCCAGGTGCTCGTGGCCCTCGCCCAGCACGTTCACCGCGAAAGCACCGGCCTGCGAGACGGCGCACGACGTCGGGGAGCTCCTGTTGAGGCAGGCGAGCATCATCGGCGGGTCGAGCGACAGGGACGTCACCGAGCTGGCGGTCATGCCGAACGCGCTCTCGGGCGTCCTGGTCGTCACCACCGTCACGCCGCTCGGCAGATGCCCCACGACGTGGCGGAACGTGTCCGCATCGAACGCTGCGGGACCTGTGGTCCTCGAAGCCATCACCGGAACCGTCCTTTCCGGAAGGCGCATCGGCCGCGTGCCAGTACACCGACAGCCCGGGAGGATGGGGATGCCGGAAGGCGTCAGATGAGCACGTGCCAGGTGGCAGGTGCCGTGACCGCGTCGCCGCGGCTCACGGGGCACGTCATCGGCCGCAGGCCAACTTCACGGTGGCCGCCACTGCTTTCGGACGCTCCCCGGCCTTGGCTCGACGTGACCGCGGACCCGCTGCCGAAGGAGAACGCCGTGAGACTGGGCTACTTCGCCATGCCGATGCATCCGAAAGGACGGGAGTGGGCGGAGACGCTGCGGGAGGATCGGGAGGCGGTCGTGCTGGCCGACCGGCTGGGCTTCCACGACGCGTTCATCGGTGAGCATCTCACCGACCGTCACGAGAACATCACCAACAGCCTGATCTTCCTCGCCACGCTCGTGCCGGAGACCGACCAGATCAAGCTCGCCACCGGCACGACGAACCTCTCGCACCAGCACCCGGCCCTCGTGGCCGTGCACTCCGCGATGTTCGACCACCTGTCGGGCGGACGCTTGATCCTCGGCGTCAGCCCCGGCGCCCTGCCCTCGGACGCCGAGGTGCTCGGCATCCTCGGCGAGGACCGCAACCAGCTCTTCGGCGAGGCCGTCGACATCATCCTGCGGATGTGGGAGCTCGATCCGCCCTACGACATCGACCTTCCCGGCAACCGGTTCACCGTCACGACGGCCACCACGTACGACGACGAGCTCGGCGTCGGGATCGTCGGGCGGCCGCTGCAGCAGCCGCGGCCCGAGATCGTGGGCACGGTCGTGGCACCGTTCTCGAAGGGCGTCGTGGCGATGGGAGCGCGCGACTTCCACCCGCTGTCGGCCAACTTCCTGCAGCCGCAATGGGTGGCCACCCACTGGCCGAACTACGTGCAGGGCAAGGAGTCGGTCGGCGCGCCCGTGGCGAGCGCCGACTGGCGCATCGCCCGCACGGTCTTCGTGGCCGAGGACGCTGCGGTGGCCGAGCGCTACGGGCGCGCCGACGCGAACAGTCCGTACCGCTTCTACTACGGGAAGATGCTCGCCAAGATGCGTGCGCTGGGTCGGCTCGCGCTGTTCAAGCACGACAAGGACGAGCCCGACGACGCGGTCACCCTCGACCGCGTGCTGGACGACCTCGTGATCGCGGGGACCCCCGACTCCGTGGCGGAGCAGGTGCTCGCCTTCCGGGAGCAGACCGGCGACTTCGGCGAGCTCGTCTACGCCGGCCTCGACTGGGTGGACCCTGATCTGGCGAGGCAGTCGATGGAGCTGATGGCGACGAAGGTGATGCCGCAGGTGAACGCGGCCATCAGGTCGAACGGCAGCGCCGTCCCGAGCGGGGCGGGAGCCTGACGGTGCCGCAGGAGCCGGTCGGCGTCGTCGGTATGGGGGTCATGGGGTCGGCGATGAGTACGCATCTGCTGGCGGCAGGCTTCCCCGTCCTCGGCTTCGACATCGACCCTCGGCGGCGCGCCGAGCACGAGGCGCGTGGCGGCACGGTGTGCGACAGCGCGGCCGACGTGGCCCGCGGCGCCGACGTCGTCGTCACTTCGTTGCCGAGCGCTGCCGCGCTCATGGACGTCCTGGACGGCGAGCGGGGCATGCAGGACAGCGGCCGGGCGGGTCTCGTCGTCGTGGAGACGAGCACACTGTCCGCCCGGGCGAAGCAGGACGGGCACGACCGCGCGCAGGCGTGGGGCGCGGCGGTGCTCGACTGCCCGATGAGCGGCACGGGTCAGCAGGCACGCGACGGTGACTTGGTCGCCTATCTCAGCGGCGACGAGGCGGCGAAGAAGCAGGCCATGCCGATCCTTCAGGCCTTCACCAGGGCGCAGTACGACCTCGGTCCGTTCGGGCAGGGCACCACCATGAAGCTCGTCGCGAACCTGCTCGTCGCCGTTCACAACGCGGCCGCCGCGGAGGCGCTGCTGCTCGCCGAGCGCGCTGGCCTGGACCTGAATCTGGTGCTCACCGCGGTCGGCGACGGGGCCGGCGGATCGCGGATGCTCGCGGTGCGCGGTCCGTTGATGATGGCCGGGCAGTACGCCGAGGCCACCGCGACCGTCGCGACGATGCAGAAGGACAACGCGCTGATCGCGGAGCTCGCCGCGAGCGTGGCCAGCCCGACCCCGCTGTTCTCCGCGGCGGCGATGCTCTACCAGGCTGCGGTCGCGCAGCACCGGCTGCACGAGGACACGGCGTGCGTCTTCGGTGTGCTGCAGCGGTTGGCCGGAGGATGAGGAGGACGAGGCCGGTGCTATCGCTCGTCGCCGAGCAGCCGCAGCAGGCGCAGGGCGACCTGCAGCTCGGTGCGGCGCTCGTGCAGCGGGTGGCCGAGGTGCTCCTCGGCCCGGTGCAGCCGGTTGCGGACCGTGTGCTCGTGCAGCTGCAGACGCTCCGCGGTGGCGACGTGGGTGCCGAGGCGGAACGAGACGTCGAGGGTCTCGCGCAGCCGGGCCGCCTCCGCCGTGTCGTCGGCGAGGGCGCCCAGCTCCGCCCGGACGAAGCCGCGAGCGCGATCGGGCTCGCGCAACAGCAGGATCTCGAGCGCCACGTCGCCGTGCCCCAGCACCGGCGGCGCCTGGGTGCGGCCCCACGCCGCGCGCACCTTCTCGACGTCCTGCGCCTGCTCCAGCGCACGGCGGAACCCGGCCAGGCCGCGCAGCGGGTCGCTGAGCGAGGCCTCCACGCCCGCGGTCTCGAGTACCTCACGCAGCTGCCCGAGGGTGCGCCGGGGCCAGGTTGGCGGGCGCGCGAGCCACACGGCCGTGCAGCGCAGGTCGAGGGGGTGGAGCAGGCTGTGCCGGATCCCGGTGGCGGCCCGCAGGCCGACCAGGAGCTGGGTCGCCGTGCCCTCGGCGACGGCGGGCAGTACGACGGCGACGTGGTCGGCGGTGAGGTCGTAGTCGAGCGTGAGCAGGTCCGACGGGGGCAGCGAGGTGACCTCGGTACGCAGGATCTCGCGCACCAGCCCGTGCCGGACGTGGGCGCGCGACCGGTTGAGGGCGTCGTCGGACCGCGCGTACTGCTCGGCCACCTGCGACGCCACGTGGTCCTGGTAGGCGAAGATCATGGTCGTGAGCCGGGCGAGCGCCGCCATGGCCTCCTCGCGTGGCACGTCCTTCGCCTCGGCGACGGCCTGCAGTTGCTGCGCCCACGCCTGCCACATGGTCACGAAACCCACGCGGTAGGAGCGCTGCAGCGCCGTCTGCGGGATGCGCAGGCGGGCCTGGACGCGCGCGAACTCCAGCGGCTGCTCGAGACGCACCTGGGCCAGCGCCAGCCGTCCGCACAGCACCTGCTGCAGGACGTGCAGGTTCTCCCGCACGCTGGAACGCAGGTGCTCGGCGAAGTCCGCGTCCCCTGCCAGGCGCGGAAAGGCCACGGAGATGTCCCGGACGACCACCCGCTCCGCGAGCTCCTGCAGGTCGACGCAGGCGGCCATCTCCTGCACCCAGTCGGGCAACGGCTCGCTGTCCTGATCCCCGCTGAAGGGGTCGACGTCACCGAAGATGTGGCCACCTCCTCGCCATGCCGGCCTCGCGCGCCACACAGGTGGAGGTCGTGACCATGATTGCGTCCGGCACAGGGAGCCGCTCGTGAAGGCGCGACCGAAAGTCGCCGTGATGGGTGGCTCGCTGGTCGGGCTGACCGCCGCGCTCGTGCTCCGCGACATCGGTTGTGACGTCGACGTGTACGAGCGCTCGGAAGCGCCTCTTCAGGGGCGGGGCGTGGGCCTCGTGCTGCACCCGATGACCGCGCGCTACCTGCTGGAGCACGCGCTGCTCGACCTGGCCACGGTGAGCACGTCCGCCCGGTTCCACCGCTACCTGGACGCGGACGGCGCCGTGCTGGCTGAGGTGGAGCGGCGGCACCGGTTCACCGGCTACAACACGTTGTACGGGGCTCTGCTGGGTGCGTTCGGCCGCGAGCGCTACCACCTCGGTCACGAGGTCGTGGGTATCGCGCAACGCGACGGCCGGGTCGAGCTCGCTGTCGCCGGCGGTCGCTCCGCCACCGCGGACCTGCTCGTGGCGGCCGACGGGGTCTCCTCGTTCGCCCGCCGCATCCTGCTGCCGGATGTCGAGCAGCGCTACGGCGGCTACGTCGGGTGGCGCGGGGTGGTGGACGAGCAGGCGTTGTCGGCGGAGACGGTGGCTGCGCTGGACGACGCCCTGAGCTACTTCGCGCCCGGGGGGACACACGCGCTCACCTACCCGATCCCGCACTACGACGGGGCGGTCGAGCGGGGGAAGCGGCTGATGAACCTGGTCTGGTATCGCAACGTGCCGGACGGGAAGCCGTTGACCGATCTGCTCACCGACCGGACCGGCCGCCGTCGCGAGGTGTCGCTCCCGCCCGGCGCGGTGCGTGAGGAGTACGTGGACGAGATGCGCGCTGCCGCAGGCGGACTGCCTCCGGCGTTCACGGAGGTGGTGGACCGGATCCCGGCGCCGTTCCTGCAGGTGATGATCGACGTCGAGGTGCCACGGATGGCGTTCGGGCGGGCCTGCCTGGTGGGAGACGCGGCGTTCACGGTGCGTCCGCACGCCGCGGCGGCCACGGCGAAGGGCGCCGACGACGTGTGGGCCCTGGCCGAGGCGCTGGTCGGATGTGACGGTGACATCGAGGCGGCGCTGCGGGCGTGGGAGCCGGGCAGGCTGGAGCTGGGTCGTGCGCTGCTGCACCGCAACCGCGACCTGGGCGAGGGCGCGCAGTTCCGCGGCGACTGGGTGCCCGGCGACCCCGCCCTCGCCTTCGGGCTGCGCGAACCGGGGGATTCCGCCGACATGCGCGTCACCTGATCCCCGGCAGCCCGACCTCATTTGATCGCCAGCGGGTTCAGCGGTGAGCCCGCCGCTCCGGTGATGGGCAGTGGCGCCGCGGACAGCAGGAACTCGTAGGTGCCGTCCTGCGCGCAGTCCTCGCCGATCGCCTGCAGGTCCCAGATCTCCCCGAACGGGATGCCCATGTTCACCAGGGCCACGACGTGCAGCGGCTGGAACAGGTCGATCTCGTTCGGCCGCACCTCGCATCCCCAGGTGTCCGTGGCGATGGCCGCGATGTCGTGGGCGTGCAGCCAGGGAGCGGTGTGCAGCGACAGACCGGGGGCGGGGCCGCCGTTGTATTCGCCCCAGTTGCCGCGACGGGTCTCGGTCATCCCCGTGCGGACGATGATCGCGTCGCCGGTGTGGATCTCGACGCCCTGCGCGGACGCCGTGGCATCGAGGTGGTCGGCGGAGATGGGGTAGCCCGGCTCCAGGCAGTCGACACCGTGGTGACGTGCCACGTCGAGCAACACACCACGCATCACGAAGCTCTCGCGCAGGACCTCGACGCCGCACCGGGTGGAGCCGCCTGCCGTGACGTGGCCTGCGTCGAAGCCGTTGTACATCCGCCCCTTCCAGAAGATGTGCGCGAGGCTGTCCCACTGGGTGCCGGCCTGGTTCGGCGTGACGAGCACGTCGTCGGAGAACCCGAAGCCCTTCGACGGACCGAACCCGCCGGGCAGGACTGCCTGTTTGCCGGCGAGGTAGTCGGTGCCCGTCGCGGTCATCATGTTGAGCGGGTTGGCGCGAAACCCGCCGGACTGCGGCCCCTTCAGGTCGAGCGGCAGGCCCATCGAGACGGCCTTGCCGATGCGCACGAGCGCCGCCGCCGCCCGGATCTGCTCGGGGCCGACGTGGTTCAACGCCCCGAGCTCGTCGTCCTCGCCCCAGCGACCCCAGTTGGAGTACTTCTCGATGTAGTCGCGGATGATGTCGTCGCCCCGGAAGGCGACTTCCTCGGTGGGCGAACCGGCCATGTGTTCCTCCTGGCTGCGGCGATCGGATGACGTACTGGGATCACATCTCCCGGACCACGGGCAGGACCTCGCGAGCGAACAGCTCCAGCGAGGCGAGGTGGACGGGGCGGAACAGCCCGATCTGCATCCGCGCCCCAGTTCTCCTCGGCTGTACTGCGGTGGACGTGCCGTGGTGCGCGCCGATGACAACACGATCAGCCCCGGGTGCAACTTGTGCGGGCCGACAAGGTCTGCGACCTGGGTTTGTCTGCGCCACGGACCTGGTCGCCGGACCTGTCGACGACGAGAGGTGGATCAGGAACCCGGCATCGGGTGAACGAGCGGCGCGCTCGTCCGATAGGTCTGGATGAGCGGGCCGCTCGTCCATCTGCCCGCCCCGGCCCGGGAGCCATGATCACCGGCTCAGGCCCCGCAACCGCTCATGACACGGCTACCGGTACCGATTCGCTGATCTTGCGCCTGCTGCCGGACGGCTGGGTCGACGGCCCCTGGCTCAGGGCCGGGTCACCCGGGTTGGACGACCGGCGCGTTCGCGCGATAGGTCCGGATCGATGTGCCGGTCGTAGTGGTGCTGCACCCCGGTGGGATGTGCGCGCAGGATCAGGGGCCGGCATCGGGTGAACGAGCGGCGCGCTCGTCCGATAGGTCTGGATGTATGGGCCGCTCGTCCACCGGCCCGCCGGGCCGCGATCTCATGATCACCGGCTCGGGCCCTGCAACCGTTGATGACGCGGCTACGGGTACCGATTCGCTGATCTTGAGCCGCCGCCGCTCGGCTGCGGGCCCAGTCCCAAGGCCAGGGCACCCGGGTTGGACGACCGGCGCGTTCGCGCGATAGGTCCGGATCGATGTGCCGGTCGTAGTGGTGCTGCGCCCGGTCGGCCCCGGTGGGGAGTTGCACGCAGGATTGGGGGGCCGACCGACATCGGGTGAACGAGCGGCGCGCTCGTCCGATAGGTCTGGATGAGCGGGCCGCTCGTCCAGCGGCCCGCCGGCCCCGCTAACCCATGATCGCCAGCCCCCGGGTTGAACGAGCGGCGCGTTCGCACCGGCGGCGCCCCAGGGTGCCTCAGTTGCCGAGGATGTTCTCGATCATCAGGGCCAGTTGTACGTGCAGCAGGGTCTGTGGGTCGTCGAGCTCGATGCCGAGCAGCCGCTCGATCCGCCGCAGCCGGTAGCTGACGGTGTTGGGGTGCACGTGCAGCGAGCTGGCCGTGAGGGCGGCATTGCAGCGGTGGGTGGTGTAGGTGCGCAGGGTCAGGCCCAGCTTCGACTGGTGTTGCTCGTCGTAGGCGTGCACCCTGCCGAGCACGGACTTGGCGAAGGACCGCAGCTCACGCGGGCGTTTCACCTGCAGCAGCAGGCGGTAGGCGCCGATCTCGTCGAGTGTCACGACGCGGTCGCGACGGTCCGACTGCTGCACCAGGTCGAGCACGCTGGAGGTGAGCCGGTAGGCGTCGCCGTACTCCTGCACGTCGAGGCACGTGGGGCCGACGCCGATGGTGGCCGTCCAGCCACCGGCGTAGGCGAGGATCTCCCGCCGGAGGTGGCGGGCGAACTCGGCCGCCGAGCGCGACTGCCCGTTCTCGCGCCACAGCACCACCACGTGGTCGCTGCGGGTGGCGGTGAGCGTCGCGCCTTTCCAGGTGGCGCCGGTGCGCTGGACGAGCGAGAGCAGCGAGCGCTGCGCGTAGGCCTCCCGGTCCTCGTGCACGGCGGTCGGCTCGTCCTGCGGCGCGTCACGGCGGATGACCAGCACCGTGTGGGGCTCGGTGAGGTCGGCGCCGAGCTGGTGGGCGCGGGCGTGCAGCGCCTCGCTCGACTGCCCCTCCGCGTCGAGCAGGTCGTCGAAGAAGTCGCGGGAGAGCCGCCACTCCACCTCCTGCGCCGTGCGCTCCTTCAGCAGCGCGAAGGCGACCACAGCGGCGGCGCGGACCAGGGCTTGCCGGTGTGGCGGTCCCAGCGGCTGGCGCGGGCACAGCGCCCACAGGTGACCGGCGACGTCCTCGTCGAGGACGACGGGCACGACCAGACCCGGCGAGCCGTTCACCGGGCCGAGCTCGGCCGGCAGGGCCGCGATGCCGAGATCGGGATCGTCGGCGAGGTGCGCCCTCGCCTGCTCGTGCAGCGCCGCGCAGCGACCGTCGCGGGTGGCGGGTCGTCCGTCGACGGAGGCCGCCGCGATCAGTCGTCCCGCGGCATCGTCGACGAGCACCGTGCAGCGGAGTCTGGTGGCGAGCGACTCGGCGATGGCGTTGACGCCGCCGCCCTTGAGCACCACGCGCAGCAGCTCGCCGTGGTTGGCCTCGGCGTGCTCGGTCGCCTCGAGCTCCGCCCGCAGCGTCGCCGAGCCGTGCAGGAGCACGCGAGCATGCTCCTGTGCCTCGGCGAGCTTGCGGATGGTCTCGATGGCGAGGCCGGCCTGGTTGGCCATGCTCTCCATGAGGATGATCTCGCGTGCGCTGAACTCGTGCCTGTCCGCGGTGTAGCAGTTCAGCACGCCGAAGGGGACCTGGCCGACCACGAGCGGCACCGACAGCAGGGAGTAGTAGCCCTGTTGTGCGGCCACCGTCTCCCAGGCGCGGGACGCGGCGTCCGCGGAGATATCGTAGACCGTGGTGGGCCGCTGCGAGCGGAACGCACGGCTCGACGGACCCTCACCCGTGTCGCCGGGGCCGACCGGGATGGGGGTCCGGGCGTTGATCGCGGCGACGTACTCCGGTGAGAGACCGTAGGACCCCTTGATCACCAGCGATCCGCGCTCCTGGTCCTCCACGAAGACGGCGCAGAACTCGTAGCCGGTGAGCCGGGCCGTGGCGCCGGCGATGAGCTCGAACAGTTCCTCCAGCGGAACGATCCGGTTGGCCGCGCGCGTGATCTCCGCGATCGCGTCGAGCCACGAGCACAACTCGGCCGACAGGGGCTCGTCCGCGAAAAGGACGGTCGGACTCGGCGACTGGGCGTGCACCATTACACGACCCCCCTCCCACGACGGTGTGTGGGTTCGGTCGTTCGGCACAGTAGCTCCTACCTGGACGATCGCGCTCGAACTCGGCGCCGTTCACCCGACTGCCAGCTCGCTCGGCAGCGGCCCGCAGCGGCCGCGTCCCTCGTGCCCTGAGGGTCAAGTCTCGGACGTTCACGCTGGTCGCCGCGTTGTTCCGGCCCACAACAGGGGCGCTCGGACACTGTGTCGCACTCACGTGTCAGGGACGGCCACTGTCCGTAGCGTCCAGCGAGGAAACCGTGACAGGCCCCAGGCACGACGATAGAGAGCGGAGCCCGGCGACGATGGTGAATGTGATCCTTCAGCTCTACCCCCAGATCCCCGGCACCCGCGAGGAGCGCATCGAGAAGCGTCCGCTGGGCCGCGACGCGGAGCGCTACCAGGCGCTCGTCCGCGAGCTGCCGAAGATCGTCACCGCTGCCGACGACCTGGGCCTGTGGGGGATCTCGTCGATCGAGCACCACTTCCACAGCGAGGGCTACGAGGTGGGCCCCAACCCGGGGTTGCTCAACGCGCACTGGGCCGCGATCACCAAGCGCATCCGGGTCGGGCAGCTGGGCTACGCGATGAGTGCGCAGAACCCCTTCCGGGTCGCCGAGGATGTCGCGGTCCTCGACCACCTCGCCGGGGGCCGCTCGTTCTGCGGGTTCGCGCGCGGGTACCAGGCCCGCTGGACCAACATCCTCGGCCAGCACCTCGGCGCGCGGGCGACGCTGTCGCCGCAGGGCACGCCGGATCAGATGGCTCAGCTCGACGCGGCGACGCAGGCGGCGCGCATCTCCGACGACCAGATCAACCGCGAGATCTTCGAGGAGAACGTCGAGCTCGTCCAGCAGGCGTGGACGCAGGACAGTGTGGACGCGAAGGGCCGATGGCAGGTGCCCTACCCCTATGAGGACGGCGTCGACTGGACGATGAGCGCGACCCGCGAGATGGGGGCGGTGGGTGAGATGGACGCCGGAGGGCGGATCCGCCGGGTCAGCGTCGTGCCCAAGCCGCTCACGCAGCCGCATCCGCCGGTCTTCGTCTCCAGCAACGCCAGCAAGGAGACCGTGGAGTACTGCGGTCCGCGCGGGTTCATCCCCACGTACTTCTCGAAGATCGAACGTGCCGCGGAGTTCGGCGGCGCGTATGTCGACGCCGCGGCCGCCGGCGGTCGCACCTACGCCCTGGGGCAGAACCAGGCGCTGGTGCGCTGGGGACAGATCGCCGACACGGCCGATGAGGCGCGCCGGATGGTCGCCGACTACGACGTGGACATTTTCCGGGATCTCTACGCCGGCACCACCCCGATGAGGTTCGACCCCGCCGATCCCGTGGGCTCGGTGCTGAACTCGGGTCTGTGGGTCGTCGGCACACCCGAGCAGGTGCGCGAGGACTACGTGCGGCTCTGGCAGCAGTTGCCTGCCGAGTACGTGGTGCTGATCTACCACTTCGCGCAGCAGCCCGCCGACAGCGTGATCCGGCAGTTGGAGCTGTTCATGCGGCACGTGAAGCCCGCGCTCGACGAGTTGACCGACTACGCGACCTGATCGGAGGGCGGGACCGACGTGGACGGCAGCGGCCGCTTCCCGGGTACCAGCACGGAGTTCAGCTCGATCGACCAAGCCCTCCAGGAGATCGCCGACGGGGGCATGGTGGTGGTCCTCGCCGACGGGGACCGCGAGAACGAGGGCGATCTCGTGATGGCGGCCGGCCACGTCACGGCTGCCGACGTCGCCTTCTTCGTGCGCCACACCTCCGGCGTGGTGTGCGTCGCGCTCACGCCTGAGCGCTGCGACGCGCTCGATCTGCCGCTGATGATCCCGGACGACCACGGCGGACAGCAGCGGAGGGCCTTCACACACACCGTCGACCTCGCCCGCGGAGCCACCACGGGCGTCTCTGCGGCCGGCCGGGCTGCGACGATCAGCGCCCTCGCAGACTGGACGATGACCGGTGCCGCGTTCGCCCGCCCCGGTCACGTCTTCCCGCTGCGTGCTCGGGCACGAGGGGTGCTCGAGCACGCAGCACGCTCTGAGGCGGCGCTGGACCTGGCGCGCATGGCAGGTCTCGGCGCCGCAGGCGTGCTGTGCGAGATCGTCGACGACGACGGCGCGCTGGCCCGCCGGCCCCACCTGGTGCGCTTCGCGGCGGAGCACGGCCTGCCGATGATCACGATCGCCGATCTCGTCGAGTACCGGCGCCGGTCCGAGGTCCTCGTCGCGCGCACCGAGAGGGCCCAGAGGCAGGAGAGCGTCGCGCACCTCTTCGCTCTGCGCCCCACCGAACGTAGAGCGGGGCACCTGCTCGACGGCGTCCAGGCCCGCACCGAGCAGCGCCCGACGGAGGCCACCGGCTGACCGGGGCCGGGTGGTCAGGAACGTGGAGGACCGACCGTCGAGCGCTTCACCAATGTGGCCGGAAAGATCTGCTCGCGTCCGGGGCCGATCTCCACGTGCTGATCGATGCGCTCGGCGAGCATGCGGGCCGCGGCGGTCGCCATCTCCTCGAACGGCTGGCTCACGGTGGTGAGCCGGAAGACCTCCCAGGAGGCCATGGGGACGTCGTCGAAGCCCAGGATCGACACGTCCTGCGGCACCCGGACGTCGAGCGAGCGGGCAGCGTCGATCGCGCCGAACGCGACGATGTCGTTGCCGCAGAGGATCGCGGTCGGTGGATCGGCGAGGCGGAGCAGGTCGCGGGTGTGCTGGTATCCGCTTTGGTGGGAGTAGCTCCCCTCCCGCACGAGCGCCGCATCGAGCGCGATGTCCTCGGCGTGGAGGGCATCCTGCAGCCCTGCCATGCGGTCGCGGCTGGTCGAGGTGTTGGACGGGCCGCGCACCACGCCGATGCGCCGGTGCCCGAGTTCGAGCAGGTGTCGTGCCCCGGCGACAGCTCCTCCGCGGTTGTCGCTGATCACCCGGTCGACGTCGAGCCCGTCGATGTAGCGGTTCAGCAGGACCAACGGGAGGCCCCGCATGCGCAGCGTGTCGGCCAGCGGCGAGCGGAGGGTGGCCGTGGTGACCAGGACCCCGTCGATCGACCGGTCGAGCAGGCGGTTGAGCGCGTCCTGACCGCTGGGGATGTCGGTGCGCTCGGCGAACAGCACGACGCGGTAGCCCATGAGCTGCAGCTCGTCGTGGATCGGGGACAGCAGCGACGGGAAGAAGGGGTTCGTCAGGTCCGAGACCACGACGCCGACCGTGCGCCCGGACCGGGAGGCGAGGCTGCTCGCCAGCGAGTTCGGGACGTAGCCCAGGCGCCGTGCGGCGTCCTCGACCCGTTGCCTGGTCTGCTCCCGTACCCGCGGGTCGGCGCGCAGCGCGCGGGAGACGGTGGACTGCGAGACCCCCGCCTCACGGGCGACCGTCCAGCTCGTGATCACCTCGTCGGCGTGAGGCGTGTGCGGTGACGCGGCCCGGGCTGTCGCATCCGGGCCGGTGGATCCGTCGGCAGCATGGAGCGCCGCGGAGTCAGCGGCCGTCACGTCGTGCTGTCGCCTCCTCAGGACGGGGCGTCGAGGTCGTCGTGAGCATCACGACAGGACGCCCGTCGCCTGAGTCAACCACCAGCCGCCTGGTCACATCGAGCGGGCGGGCGCCGTCACGGCGGCAGTCATCCTTTCGAGTCGGGCGAGCACCTCGGCCTGCAGCATCGCCACCGCCGGATCGGACTGCCGCCGCGGCCGGGGCAGGTCGATCGGGATGTCCTCGAAGATCCGCCCGCCCGGTTGCAGGACGATGATGCGGTCGGACAGCTCCACGGCCTCGACCACGTCGTGCGTCACGAACACGACCGTCTTGCGGGACTGCGCCCAGATCGCCTGCAGCTGAGCCCGCAGCCCACGCGCCGTGATCGCGTCGAGGTGGCTGAACGGCTCGTCCATGATGAGCAGGTCGGGCTCCACCGCGAACGCCCTGGCGATACCCACGCGCTGCTGCATCCCGCCCGAGAGCTGACCAGGGAAGTAGTCGCCGTACGCCGCGAGACCGACCATGTCGAGGTAGCGCTCGACCCGCGCTCTGGTGGCCTCGTCCGCGGAGTCCTGGACGTACATCATGTTCCGGTGGACGCTGCGCCACGGGAGCAGCCGAGGGTCCTGGAAGACGTAGCCCAGCCGGGCCGGGCCACCGCCGTCCCTCGTCACCGAGACGTCGCCGGACGTGTGGTCCTCGACCCCCGAGATGATGTTGAGCAGGGTGCTCTTCCCACATCCGGAGGGTCCGACGATCGCGACGAACACCTGTCCGCTGACGTCGAAGGAGATGTGGTCCAGCACGCGATTGCTGCGTGCGGTGCCCGCGCCGAAGGTCTTGCAGAGGTCCTTCACGGTCAGGACGGCCATGTCGTTGCCCTTCGTGGGATTCAGGACGTCGCGTCGCGCCACCGGAAGGCGCGCCGCGCCGCCCGGTCGAAGACGACGCGGTCGAGGACGATGATCACGCCGACGAACAGCACCACCCACGCGGCGAAGCCGGCGAACTGGTTGGCGTCGTACCAGTACCGGGCGCGGTATCCGACGCCGCCGGATCCGCCGAACCATTCGGCGAGGAGCACGCCGTTCCAGCCCATGATCACGGCGAACTGCACACCGGCCATGACGTAGCCCGCCACCGCGGGCAGCACGAGGTCGCGCACCCGGCGCCGGAGCGGCACCCCGTAGGACGAGGACATGTCGCGCAGGTCCCGGGACACGCCCTGCACACCCTGGGCCACGTTGATGATCACGAACGGCACGGCGGTGAGGAAGGTCGTCGCGATCGGGGAGAGGTGCCCGAACCCGAACCACATCACGGTGAGGAAGGCCCAGATCATCGCGGGGATCGACAGCCCGACCATGACCGGGCTCTCGAGGAATGCCCGCGAGAGCTGCGACAGTCCCATGAGGACCCCGACCACGATGCCGACGGCGGTGGCCAGCGCCACCCCCGCGACGAAGCGGTACATCGTGTCGGCGAAGTTGCCGAACACCTCGCCGCGGCTGAACTCCTCCGCGAGGGAGGCGACGACCTCCACGGGCGTCGGAACGCGATCGAAGAGGGCCGCCAGGAGGAGCCAGAACAGCATCGCCGCCACGTAGAACGTGACCCGGGCGGCGACGCCCGAGGTGAGGATGCGCCGCCGGCGTGTTGCCGGGCCGGCCGTCTCCTCCGCCGGCCTGCGCTCGACCACGGTCATCGTCCGACCCTCTCGGTGGGACGCCAGGCGAGCATCCGGTTCTCCAGCCGGCGCAGGACGAGGCGCTCGATGATGAGCATGAAGGCGATGAACAGCAGCATCCAGGCGAGCACGCCCCTGATGGAGAAGAGCTGGTATTGGGTGCGGATCTGGAAGCCGACCCCACTGCTGCCGCCGAACACCTCGGTGAGCGCCTCCACCTTCCACGCGACGGCGAAGGACATCCGCACGGCCGCGAAGACGAACGGGACGATCGTCGGGACGAACACCTCGCGGCGGATCTGCCGCTGCGAGCGGCCGAAGGCCTTGCTCATCGTCACGAGCGACCGGTCGACCCCCCGGATGCCCTCCGCCACGTTGATCGCGACGTAAGGCGCCGAGACCAGCGCGACCGCGAGGATCGGGCCCATGTCCGAGAGACCGAAGATGATGAGCGACATGACCGCGTAGACGAGCGCGGGAATCGTGCCCGCCACGGTCACGCCGTCATGGAAGAAGCCGCGCCAGTAGGTGTAGCGACCCATCAGGTAGCCGACGGGCGCACCGACCACCGCGGCCACCCCGAAGCCTGCGAACGTCTTCCCCACGCTGGCGAGGAAGTCCTCGAAGAAGTCGCCGCTCTCGACGATCTCCCACATCTCGTCGCCGACCGTCGCGGGCGAGGGCAGGACGGTGGGGGAGAGGAGGTCGGAGGCGAGCTGCCAGACCGCCAGCATGGCCACCCAGCCGGCCGCCAGCAGGGCGAGTCTGCGCCACCTCCGCCGCGAGGCCGATCGCCGCGCGCGTACCTCGCCCTCCTGCCACGAGGCCGGGGGTGGGCCCGGGGGTACGTCGAGCACCGGGTTCGACATGTGCCAACTCCGTCCGCGGATCGCCGGCTCAGGTGCTCGGGGTCAGGACCGTGAAGTTCGGCGCCGCGACGTCCTCGTCCATGAAGCCGGTCTCCTTCATGAGGTCGAACAGCTCGGTCTCCTCGGTGACCCACTGCTGGTCGAGGAAGGCCGTCGGGGCGAACCAGTCGTAGCGGTTCGCGAGCCAGTCCTTGAGGAACGCCGACTCCTCCGGGCTGCGCACGGCGAAGTCCTCCGGGTAGGCGTCGATGATGGCGTCGCGGTTCGCCTCCCATTCCTTGATGCCGCGGTCCCACAGCGCGATGAGGAAGTTGGCCTCTTCGGGGTTGCGCTCCACCCAGGCCTTGCGGGCGACGAACACATTTGTCTGCGGGTGCGAGTCCGCCTGTTTGTTGCTGCCGAAGTGCTCGGCATACAGCTGCGCGGCGGCCTTGCCGTCGTACAGCGGCCGGAGGGCGCCGCCCGCGAGATCGGGGATGGCGAAGTCGGGCAGGCACAGGCAGGCGTCGGCGTCGCCCCGCGCGACCAGGCTCGACATGTTCTGGACGTCGGTGACGACCACTTCGTAGTCGCCGCCCCCGGCGCGCAGATCGAGGTCGCAGAACTTCTTCGCGTACATGCCCCAGATCAGGGTGATCGAGACCGACGTGTACGTCGCGATCTTCTTGCCTTTGAGGTCGCACACGTTCTGCGCCGGGCTGCCGGCCGCGACGGCGAGGATGCTGCGGTCGCCGTTGTACATGCCGAAGACGGTGGCCGGTTCGCCGGTCGCCTCCTCCAGGTCGGGCACCTCATAGGTGGCCGCCGAGATCACGTCGGCGTGGCCACCCGCGTAGACCCCGAACTCGTCCCACGAGGAGGAGGCGAGGACCTGGATGCCCGCCTTCTGCTCCATCTCCTGCTTGATGCCCTGGTCCTCGAGCCACTTCCACACCGGGTCCGGCGCCATCACCAGCTGCACGGTGCCGTTCGCGTCCTCCGCCGTGGTGCCGGCGGCGCCGGGCCCCCCGCCACACGCGACGACGACCGCGCCGACCAGTGCGGCTGCCGCGATTCGCACCGCTCGGGCCGCCCGTGGTTTTCCTGCTCGTTCGCCCATGTCCTCGCCCTCTCCTGGGATGCGACGTTGCGTCCTGCGTGGGTGATGGGTGTGGTTGCCGCCGGACCCGGCGGGTGGGCGGGGCTGTCTCGCTGGGATGCCCCGAAGGTCGGATGTGACCTGGATCGCACTGGCGGGATGACTGTGCCTGCCGTCCTATGCACAAGTCAAGCATCGGTAAGCAGAGACGTGCAGGTAGCAGTCAACCTCTTGACATGAATGCGTATGCATCACACGATGCGTTGCCGGGCCCGAACGAACATCAGGAAGCTCGCACCCGCCGCGGCAGGGTCACAGGCGTTCGCTGAAGCCCACTACGTGCGCGCGGATCGGCACGACACTGAACCGGACCGACTTCGATCCGCCGACCGAGAGGACACGCGTATGACCGGCTCCCAGGGCCGCACGGTGGACATCCATGCCCACGTCGTCACTCCTGCATGCCAGGAGCTGGTCGCGGGTCTGATGTCGCCCGAGTACGAGCCGTTCTCCTACTGGGCGGGTGCGGAGACCAACGAGTACCAGGGCCGGCACTTGGCGGAGATCGTGCCCAAGCTGACCGACCCGGCCGTCCGCATCGCCGACATGGACGCCATGGGCATCGACGTACAGGCGATCTCGGTGGCGCCGCCGCAGTACTACTACTGGACCGACGTGGAGCTGGGCCGTCGGCTGGCGCGGATGCAGAACGAGAACCTCGCGTCGATCGTCCACGACAACCCCGACCGCTTCGTCGGGTTGGCCACCGTTCCGCTGCAGGACGTGTCGTCGGCGGTCGCGGAGCTGGAGTACTGCATCCGGGAGCTCGACTTCCGCGGCGTCGAGATCAACACCAATGTCTTCGGGCTCGATCTCGACGACCCGCGCTACCGGCGGTTCTTCGCGAAGGCGGAGGAGCTCGACGTCGTCGTGATGTTGCACCCCAACGGGTTCACCCACGGCGAGCGGCTGCAGAAGTACTACATGACGAACGTGGTCGGCAACCCGCTGGACACCACCGTCGCGATCACTCGCATGATCCACGGCGGAGTGCTCGAGGAGTACCCGGCGTTGAAGCTCTGCCTCGTGCACGGAGGCGGCTTCCTGCCCTTCTACTCCTCCCGGATGGACCACTCCTACGAGCTGCGCCCCGAGGGCCGCCACCACATCACGCGGCCACCGAGCACCTACCTCAAGCAGGTCTACGTCGACTGCCTGGTCTTCGACTCCGTGCACCTGGAGTTCCTCGTCCAGCAGATGGGTGCCGACCACGTCGTCGTCGGCACGGACTACCCCTTCGACATGGGCCACTACGACCCGCTGGGCCAGATCGACGGCGTCCGCGGACTGAGCGACGAGGACAAGGAGCTCATCCGCAGCGCCACGGCGTCGCGCCTGCTCAAGATCAAGGACTGACCGTGGTCGGCGCCGCGATCGTCGGCCTCGGGTGGTGGGGACAGAACATCGTCCGTGAGCTCGCCTCCAGCGAGCGCATCCGGCCGGTGCTCGGGGTGGATCCCGAGCCGGTGGGCAGGGAGCAGGCGCGGGCGCTCGGCCTCGACGCCACGGCGCAGCTCCAGGACGCCCTCGACGATCCGCGGGTCGATGCGGTCGTCCTGTGCTCACCGCACCGCTTCCACTCGGCGCAGATCATCGCGGCGGCGCAGGCCGGTAAGCACGTCTTCTGCGAGAAGCCGTTCTGCACCACCTCGGCCGAGGCGGATGCGGCCATTGCAGCCGTCGAGGCTGCGGGGGTGCGGCTCGGCATCGGGCACGAACGGCGCTTCGAGCCTCCTGTGATCGAGCTGCAGACCCGGTGCCGCACGGGTGAGCTCGGCGTTCCGCTGGTGTTCGAGGGCAACTTCAGCCAGGACAAGTTCCTCGCGCTGCCACCGGACAACTGGCGGCTGTCGGCGACCGAGGCTCCCGTCGGCCCGCTGTCCGCCACCGGGATCCACCTCGTGGACCTGGCGATCAGCATCCTCGGCGAGCCGAACGAGGTGTGGGCACGGCTGTCCACGCGTGCCACCTCGTTCGCGAACGGCGACACGTTGTCGATCACCCTCGGCTTCCCGGGCGGCGCCACCGCCACGATCACGGCGATCCTCACCACGCCGTTCGTCGGCCGTGTCTGCGTGCTCGGGTCCGACGGGTGGATGGAGATCCGGGACCGGAGCCATCCGGAGAGCCCGGCCGGGTGGGACGTCACGACGATGCACCGCCGCGACGGGCGGGAGGAGCGCTTCGTCCCGCCCGGCGCTGCGGTGCGCGACAACCTCGAGCGCTTCGCCGACGCGGTGGAAGGGGTCGGTGACTACCCCGTCACCACCGCCGAGATCCGGGCGAACGTCCGGGCGTTCGAGGCGATCAGCCGCTCCGCCGAGACCGGGGAGGTGGAGCGGCTAGACCGCGCCTGAACCTCACGGCACATATCTGGTGGCCACGGCACACATGTTCTGCCATGTGTGCGGTGGCCAGGAGGTGTGTGCGATCGACGTCAGGGTGTTCGGGTCACGGGCGGCCGAAGGTGGCGACCGTGTCTACCGCCAGGTGGGCCGACGAACTGTGCCGTCTCTCAACCGCCGTGGTGGGCTGCCCGGTGCGCCGCCAGCGTGTCGACTCCGAAGTCGGCCTCCGGGTCGCGCCAGACCGAGTGTGCGTGGTTGGCCTGTCGCTGGGTGTTGTCGTACTCGGCGAGGAGGCCGGGGCCCTGCAGCCGGTAGTAGTGCGGCTGGCCGGCTTCCGTCGCGCCTGCCCAGGCCAGGTGCACGGCGTCGAGCGCCGCGTCGTCGAGCGGGGGAGGAGCGAGACCCTCGGGCACACGGTCGACGTACGTGGCGAGCAGATGGCGCAGCAGCTCACGCTGGCCGCCGTCGAACTCGGCGGCGGGCAGTCCCTTGGGCGTGGTGGTCAGGGCGAGCGCGGTGTGGTCGGAGGCGTCGAGCCCCGAGGTGTTCTCGGCGCGGGAGTTCATCTCCGCCACACGGTCGGCCAGCTGGTTCTGCAGGCGACTACGCCAGATCTCGGTCAGGGGCAGCATCTCGTCGCCGTGGGTGATCCGGGCGCGGTTGCCCCCGATGATGTCCGACGGAGCCCGGGGGAGGAGCACCGCACGGGCCGACTGCCCGGGCGAGAGCGACCGGACCAGCTCCCGCGCAAGATCCTCGACAGCCCCGAGCGGCCGCAGTGAGGTGCCGCCCAGCAACGGCGACGTCGCCGGGTCGGTGCCCAGGAAGCACGGCGTGGTCGAGCGCACGGTCCCGTCGACGACGAGGTTGTTCAGCGACACGTGGTGCCCGCCGAACCGCCATCCCCACGGCGCCTGCCCACCCGGATCCCCGAACAACCGCAGGTAGTACATCCCCGGGTCGCGGCCGCGTTCGCGCCCCCAGTCGACGCCCCAGCCCTCCTCGTGGTCCAGCACGTTCTCCAGGCCGAGAACCGTGGCCACGGTGACGTAGCCCGGGGTCGAGAGACCGCTCGCGACCAGTTGCATCGCGAGCCTCTGCTGGTGCGGGCGCATCGCGCCGATCGGTAGCCCGCCGTGGTCCGTGGGGGTGTAGTACCAGCGCAGCCGCTCCGCCTCGGTCTCCGCGTCGGAGCCGGGGGCGGCCCAGTGGGCACTGGCCTTCTGCTCGGCGTCCAGCGCCTCGAGCCAGGTGGCGGCGGCGGTAGCCATCCGGTCGGCGACGTCACGCGCCGCCGCCGTCCGGTCGGTTCCGCCGTGGACCGGGGACGTGCCGGTGGTCATGTCCAGCACAGTACGACCGGCGGGCGCGCGCAGGGAGCACCCCAGCGGGTCTTGCCCACCACACCTCGGATGGCGAAAGTGCACATGTGGCCGCGACGGATGCCGGCCTCGCTGCTGCCGTGGATGTTCGCCGTCAGCGAGGTCGCGCACGCCGCCAACGCCGCTCAGTGCCTTGTGTGGGCACCCAGCGTTCTTCCGGGGTTACTGGGGTGACACACATGGCCGCTCGTGGGTGGTCGGGCGCAGGATCGGCGCAGGCCGTGACCGCGCTCACAGCAGGCCGTGCGCCACCTGTCCGCACTGCGTCGAGGAGGCCGCTGTGTTCCGGAGGACGTCGTGAAGCCCCCACCGTTCCGCTACGCCGCGCCGACCACCGTGGAGGAGGCCGTGGCGCTGCTCGTCGAGCACGCCGACGCCGAGCCGCGGGTGCTCGCCGGCGGGCAGAGCCTCGTCCCGCTGATGAACTTCCGGCTGGCTCAGCCAGGACACCTGATCGACCTGCGGCGGGTCCCCGAGTTGGACGGGATCCGGCTCGACGGTGACACCCTCGAGATCGGGGCGATGACCAGGCAGTCGGCGGTCGAGGACTCGCCCGAGGTCGCGTTGGCCGCACCGCTGCTGGCAGAGGCCGTGGGGTTCGTGGCCCACCGGCCGATCCGCAACAGCGGCACGGTCGGCGGCAGCCTCGCCCACGCCGACCCGGCTGCCGAGCTGCCCGCCGTTGCGCTCGCACTGGACGCCGAGCTCGTCGCCGCCGGACCGGGCGGCCTCCGTGTCATCCCCGCCTCCGCGTTCTTCCGCGGCCCGTTCAGCACGGCGCTCGCGCCCGACGAGATCCTCGTCGCGGTGCGGCTGCCCCACCGGCGAGGTGGCCACGCGTTCGTCGAGTTCGCCCGCACACACGGCAGCTTCGCCGTCGTCGCAGTGGCCGCGCTCGTCGAGATGGACGACGGTCACGTCTCCCGCGCCTCGATCGCGCTCACCGGCGTCGCGCCCGTCCCGATCCGGGCAACGGCAGCCGAGCGCGTTCTCGAGGGCGCGGTCCCGGACGCCGCGGCAGCAGCCGACGCCGCGGTCGAGGGCCTCACCCCGGCAGGCGACGTGCACGCGGGATCCAGCAGCCGGATCGAGCTGGCCCGGGTCCACGTCCGCAGAGCAGTCGAACAGGCGCTCGCCCGCGCCCAGGACAGGAGGTGAGCCGGGGATGACCGAGAAGCACGCCATCACCGTGACCGTCAACGGTCGCGCGCACACGGCCGACGTCGAGCCGCGCACGCTGCTCGTCGACTTCCTGCGCGACGGGCTGGGGCTCAAGGGCACCCACATCGGATGCGAACACGGCGTCTGCGGGACATGCACCGTGCTGCTGGACGACCGAAGCGTCCGGTCCTGCATCACGTTCGCCGTGCAGGCCGACGGAGCGCAGGTGCGCACGGTCGAAGGGTTGGCCACCGGGCCGGACATGCATCCGCTGCAGGACGAGTTCTGGAACAAGCAGGGTCTGCAGTGCGGCTACTGCACGCCGGGAATGCTCATGCGGGCGTGCGAGATCCTCGAGCAGAATCCCGATCCGACGGCCGAGCAGGTGCGTGAGGGGATCGCGAGCAACCTGTGCCGCTGCACCGGATACCAGTTCATCACCGAGGCCGTCATGGCCGCGGCCGGGCGGATGCGCGGCGAGCAGTCCTGGGATCCGACCCGGCCGACCGCCGCCACGAGCGTGAGCGAGGAGACGCCGTGACCACCGTCGACCGCTCGTCCTCCGCCCCACCCGTGCGCACCCATGCGGAGACCCGTAAGTGGGTCGGCAAGTCGATCCGCCGCGTCGAGGACCCGAAGTTCCTGCGCGGGCGCGGCGGCTACATCGCCGACCTCGTCACGCCCGGGATGCTGCACGCCGCCGTGCTGCGCAGCCCCCACCCGCACGCCCGCATCGTCTCGATCGACACGTCGGCCGCGGCCGCGCTCGACGGTGTGCACGCCGTGATCACCGGCGCGCAGGCCGCCGAGCTCACCGACCCGCTGCCGGACTTCGGGCCCGACCCCGCCAATCACGTCTGGCGTTGCCTCGCCGTGGACAAGGTGCGTTACGTCGGCGAGGGCGTGGTCGTCGCGGTCGCGGACAGCCGGTACCTGGCCGAGGACGCGCTCGCGTTGATCGACGTCGAGTACGAGCCGCTGCCCGCAGTGGTCGACCCGGAGGCCGCACTGCTCGACGGTTCTCCGCTGGTGCACGAGACGCTGGGTACGAACTGCGCCTACGAGCGCACGTTCGACTTCGGGGACGTCGAGCGCGACTTCGCCGAGGCCGACGTGATCGTCAGGGACCGGCTGCGCTGGCACCGCTCCGGCGGCCAGCCCTTGGAGACCGTCGGCGCGATCGCCGACTTCGACCATTCCACCGGAGAGCTCACCGTCCACACCAACTCGTTGAGCTTCACCAGCTACCTGTTCATGGCCGCGGCCACCCTGAAGATCCCCGCCAACAAGCTCGACGTCCGGCAGGTACCCGCGGGCGGCAGCTTCGGTTCCAAGCTGTTCGTCACGAAGCCGCTGGTCATCGCGGGGATGTGCTCGCGCGCGGTCGGGCAGCCCGTGGTCTTCCTCGAGGACCGCGTGGACAACATGTCCAACTGCGACCACCACGGCTCCGACCGTGTGTACGAGGTCGAGCTGGCGATGATGCGCGACGGGACGATGCGCGGCATCACGATCGACACGATCGACGACTACGGCGCCTACATCCAGTTCGGTGTGGGACACCACGGCAATGCGCTCGCGCAGGTCGTCGGCCCGTACACGATCGGCAGCGTGCGGTACCGGGTGCGCGCGGCCCTGACCAACAAGAACCAGCAGGGCGCGTACCGGGGCTTCGGCTCCGAGGTCAACAACTGGATGCTCGAACAGATGGTGGACAAGGCCGCGCGCGAGCTCGACATCGACCCCGTGGAGATCCGCAGGCGCAACTTCATCCGCGAGTTCCCGCACTTCATCCCCACAGGCAACGTTTACGACTCAGGCGACTACGACGCGGTGCTCGCCAAGGCGCTGGAGCTGTCCGGGTACGACCACTGGCGCGCCGAGCAGGCCAAGGCCCGCGAGCAAGGTCGCCACATCGGGATCGGGCTGATCACCGCCCAGGAGCGCAGCGTCTTCTCGGCCACCGAGTTCTGGTTCTGGTTCGACGAGCCCGGTGCGCCCGTCACGAGCATGCCCGAGAGCGTCACGCTCAAGGTCGACGCCACCGGTGGCATCACCGCCACGCTCTACTCGTGCGCGTTCTGGGGCAACAGCCCGGAGACCATGGTCGCGCAGCTCGTCGCCGAGGAGTTCGACTGCGACCCGCACGACGTCGCGGTCGTCTACCAGGGCAGCAAGAACGGTCTGCCGGCCACCGGCCCCGGCGGCTCCCGCACCACCGTGATGCTGGCCGGGGCCGTGGAGGGCGCCACGGCGAAGATCAAGGCCAAGGCGTTGCGGGCGGCTGCGCACCTGCTGGAGGCCAACCCCGACGACATGGAGTGGGTCGACGGCGGGTTCCAGGTCAAGGGCGTGCCCGAGCAGCGCAAGAGCCTGGCCGAGATCGCGGTGATGCTGCACCTGTTCAAACACAGCTTCCCCGACGACATGGAGTCGGGCCTGGAGGACAGCAAGGTCTACGACCACCCGTACACCACGATGCCGTCGGCCGACCGGAAGGACCTGGGCGTCTTCTACCCGTTCGTCGGGCATGCCTGCCACGTGCCGGTGGTGGAGGTCGACGTGGAGACCGGAGGCGTCCGCATCCTCTCCTACGTCGCCGTGCACGACTGCGGCACGCTGGTCAACCCGCGGTCGCTCGCGGGTCACATCGTCGGCGGCACGGCACAGGGCATCGGCACGGCGTTCTACGAGGAGTTCGTCTACGACGACGACGGGCAGCTGCTCTCCTCGAGCTACCTCGACTACCTGATCCCGACCGCGATGGAGGTGCCCGAGCTGACGATCGGCCACGTCGAGACGCCGTCGCCGTACACGCCGCACGGCATCAAGGGCGGCGGCGAAGGCGGCCGGATGATGGCGCCCGCCGCGCTGAACGCCGCGGTGAACGACGCGCTGGCGCCGCTCGGCGTCCGCCTCACGGAGTTGCCGATGACCCCGGAGCGCATTCTCTCTGCCCTTCGGGCCGCTCGATGATGCATGGTTGATGACGATCGGCCGAAGGCCGGAGGAAGCGGGGGAGCGTGAGCAGTCGCGTCGCGGTCGTCACGGGGGCGAACCGAGGGATCGGACGGGCGATCGCGGTGGCACTGGCCGCCGACGGGTTCGATGTGGCCGTCACGGCCCGCGACCCGGCGACGCTCGCCGACACCGTCGCCGAGGTCGAGAAGGCTGGTGGCACGGCGGTGGCGCTGGCCTGCGATGTGCGGGACGAGACGTCGGTGGCGGCGATGGCGGAGGCAGCCGCCGCGATCGGCCCCGTGCACACCGTCGTCGCCAACGCGGGAGTCGCGGGCCCCACGGCGCCGCTGCACGAGATCACCCTCGACGAGTGGCGCGACTGCGTGGCCACCGACCTGGACGGGGTGTTCCTCACCTTCCGGGCGTTCGTCCCGTCGATGATCAGCGCCCGGGCGGGCAGCCTGATCGCGATCTCGTCGATGACGGGGAAGCGTCCGCTGACGGGCCGCACGCCCTATGCGGCGTCGAAGATGGGCGTGATCGGGCTGGTCCGCACGCTGGCCCTGGAGCTCGGTCCGTACGGCATCCGGGCCAACTCGGTCTGCCCCGGAGCGGTCGCCGGACCACGCATCGAGGACGTCATTCGCAAGCAGGCCGCCGCGCGCGGGATCAGCGAGGACGAGGCGCTGGCCGTGTTCACCGGGTCGTCCCCGCTGTGCCGGCTCGTGGAGGCCGATGAGGTGGCGCGGACGTGCGCCTTCCTCGCCTCCGACGCCTCCGCGGCCATCACCGGCGAGGACGTGAACGTCAGCGCCGGCGTCGTCATGTACTAGGTCATGTACTGGTCCGCCCACCGAGGTTGGGGAGTGGAATGAACATCATCGACCTGTCGCAGGACATCTACGAGGGAATGAAGGTCTACCCGGGCCACCTCAAGACCGTGCAGTTCGAGCACGCCACGCACGAGGAGACGGCCCCGCGGTTCGACAGCGGCTTCTCGTTCCAGACCACCGGGTTCATGCTCAACGACAACGGACCCACGCACGTCGACTCGTTCTCGCACCTGGACCCCGATCCGTCGGCGGAGACGATCGAGAAGATGCCGCTCGAGCTGTTCTACGGAACCGCCGTGTGCCTGGACGTCAGCGAGTTCAAGCCCCAGACCGACATCACCGCCGAAGATCTCGACAGGGTGGAGGCCGAGTCACCGGTGGAGGTCCGCCGAGGCGACATCGTGCTCTTCCACACCGCCACCTGGAACCGGTACGCGGGCGACAAGCGCTACCTCACCGAGTTCGCCGGGCTCGGCGAGTCAGCCAGTGAGTGGATCGTGCGGCGCGGGGTGAAGACGTTCGGAGTGGACAGCCCCACCCCGGACAACCCGGTGAGCACGAGCTATCCGTGCCACATGATGTGCCGCCGGGAGCACATCACCCACTACGAGAACCTGGCGAACCTGGACCGGGTGGTGAACACACGGTTCACGTTCGTCGGGTTCCCGCTCAAGCTCCAGGGTGCCCACGGCGGCCCGACCCGGGCGGTCGCGCTGGTCGACTGAGCTGCGTCAGCCGCCCTGCTGGTCTTGGCCATCGGGGCGGCTCACGTACTTGATGAACTTCGCCGGGTTGCCCGCCACCACCGTGTAGGGCTCGACGTCCTTGCGCACGATCGACCCTCCGCCGACGACGGCGTGCGCGCCGATCGTCACCGGTCCGGCGACGAGCACGTTGGTCGCGAGCCACACGCCCTCGCAGATGTTGATGTCGTAGCCGCTGCGGGGAATGGCCTGTTGCCTCTCGAGGCCGAACTTGTCGATGTCGTGCACACCGGCGAGCACGCACACGTTGTGACCGAAGAACACGTACCGGCCGACGGTGATGTGGCCGCCGCCGGTGTTGAAGATCGCGTTGTTGACGACCGCGGTGGGGTCGAGGTGCAGCCGGGCCGGATCGCTGTGGACGCGATAACGGTAGAGGGCCTCGAGCCCCTCTGCCTCGATGCGTTCGTCCAGCAGTCGATCAACGGTCGGCTTGAGCAATCGGTCCAGCAGCCTCATCGCCAACTCCGCTCGTGAGTCCCGCCGTTTCCGCCGAATGCCCGTTAATCGGGCCGGTCAACCGTCCGTTCCGCTGAACGCACCCACGCTGCGATGGTCGATCCGTCGGAGCAACTGGCGTCGGCAGGAGAGTCCGCGAACCTCCGAAGGATCATGTATCGCTTCCCTCGGCTAAGATCGCGCGGATGGCCGCACTCCGGCCTGGCTCTGCTGCATCACATGCCGTCCGTCGAACGACGTCGAACAGCTGGTAGAAGCTGTGCTTCGAGGAGCGCGGGTGCCCAATGGCGAGAGTCCGACGGTTCAGGCGTCTTCGGGCCGAGCAGCGTCGGTTCGAGGAAGTCTGCAGGGAGATCGGCGGGGCGGTGAGCCTCGCACCCCCGGCTGACCTCTACTGGGAGACCCGATGGTTCGTCGAGGTCGTGGACATGCGGAGAAGGCTGGAGGAGAGCAAGGAGTGGCACCACCTTCTCCGGGCGACCACTATCTCGATCGGTATCTTCATCCCCGCCCTCGTCGGTCTGAACCTGTCGGGAGTCGGCAGCGAGATCGTCCAGTGGAGCACACTCGGCCTCAGTATTCTGTCGGCCCTTTCGGTAGCCGCCTCCGAGTTGCTCCGGACGGGTGAGCGATGGCGCATCAACCGCACATTCTTTCCGGCCCTGTATCGCGAGGGCCTGCAGTTCGCGACCCTGTCCGGACGGTACGGGGAGTTCGATCACCACGATTCGGCGTACCAGTTGTTCGTCAACTCTGTCGAATCGATTATCCAGACGTACGAAGCCGAGTACCAGCAGCAACTCCTCATACCCAGCCTCGGCAACACGGGTGACGCACGGACGGATGTGCTCAAGGCGTCAGCCACCTCCAGATGATCGATGGCAGCGGACGTATCGGCTGGTCAGCCGCGGTTCAGGCGCTCCCGCTGGGGCACGACCGTGTACTTCGGGTCCTTGGCCGACTCGACGCCCGCCTCGAACACCCCGAAGCGTTGGCACACGCTGCCCGCGGCCAGGGCGAGCCCGGAGGCCATGGCCACCGTCCGGCTGCGGCGTCCGCCGAGGAGGGTGCCGATGAGGCCCGCTGCGGTGAACAGTTCGGAGCGACGGCGCCACTGGTGGGCCCGGCCCGTGGTGTAGGCCTCGCTGACCATGCCGAGCCGGGTGTCCACCAGCCGTGACGTCGCGAGCTCCGCTGCCGCTCCGCAGACCGCGAACCAGCGAGCGGGCTCTGCCTCGTCCACCGGGGTCAACACCATGGCGAGGCCGCCGGAGCTGGCCGCCGCGGATCCGGTGAACACGAACGGGAGGATCAGGCGCGCCTCGTTCCACGCCGGCACGGCCGTGTGCGAGAGCAGCACCGCGGTGTAGGACGCGAGTCCGGGCGCGACGAGCGCCGCGGACATGCCGGCCGGGCGGGCGAGGCGGTGCACCAGCCGCCCGAGCAGGCTCCGGCGCAGGCGACCCGGCATCAGTTCGTCGATCGCGGCCAGACCCGAGCCGGGGCTGAAGGCGGTGATGATCCACGTGCCGATGCTCATCGGGGAGGTGGGCTTCGCTACGCGGAGCATGTGGTGGAAGCGTTCGGGACGGCCGAGGTCGCCGACGAGGAAGACGGCGCTCGCGGCCAGGGCGGCGGTGGAGCCGAGCCGTCCCGCACGCCGGAGGCCGGGCCTGCCCGTCACGTCCGCACCTGCCGCGAGCACCGCGGACCCCGCCGCGAGCCCGCCGGTGAAGAGGTAAGCGGGAACCTTCCACTCCCACACCGGTGCCTTGAGCACCGGGCGGCCGTAGTAGGAGCGGAACTCCGCCCTCGGGACCATCGGCTGCTCACGCGTGCCGCCGTGACCTGGGCCGCGTGTGGTCGCCGCGCGCTGGGCGGAGCTGTGCTCGGTCATCGACGGCTCCTGACGAACGCCGCGATGCCGGCGGCGAGGAAGGCGGCAGCGGCGGCGCCGGCGCTTCGCCACATCGCGACGGCATCGCGTGTGGGCACATGCGGGTCCGGGGGAAGCCCGTAGACCTCGGCCTCGTCGAGCAGCAGGAAGATCGCGCCCGTGCCGCCGACACCGTCCTCCGGATCGGCGCCGTAGAGGTGGGCCTCGGGCACGCCGCGCTCGTGCAGCTGCTCGACCCGGCGGGCCGCACGCTCGCGCAGCTCGTCGAGCTCGCCGAACTGGATCGAGTCGGTCGGGCAGGCCTTGGCGCAGGCCGGCTCGAGGCCGTCGTGGAGACGGTCGTAGCAGAGCGTGCACTTGTTGGCGGTGCCGAGGGTGATGCTCCGGTCGATCACGCCGTAGGGACAGCCGGAGACGCAGTAGCCGCAGCCGTTGCAGATGTCCTGCTGGACGACGACGGTGCCGAACTCGGTGCGGAAGAGGGCGCCGGTGGGGCAGACGTCGAGGCAGCCGGCGTGCGTGCAGTGCTTGCACACGTCCGACGACATCAGCCAGCGGAAGTCGGTGCGGCTCTCCTCGCCCGTGCCGTCGCCCGGGCGCTGGAACGTCGGCATGCCGAGGTCCGCGGGCGCGGTGGCGACGTCCAGCGGTGACGTGCCGAGCTCGGCGCCACCCCGCTCGGCCGCGCGCAGTCTGCTCGCGACGATCTCGGCCGGCCCGTCGCCTGCGGATCTCCCGGTCGGCAGCCCGGCCAGCCCGGCGCTCTGGGTGCCCAGCTGTACCGGCTGCTCGACGAAGGACACGTGCCGCCAAGTGCTGGCGCCGAGAGAGCCGGTGTTGTCCATCGACATGCCGAGCAGGTCGAACCCGTCGTCGGGGACGTCGTTCCATTCCTTGCAGGCCACCTCGCAGGCCTTGCAGCCGATGCAGACCGACGTGTCGGTGAAGAAACCGACCCGCGGCGGATGGTCGACATGACCCGCGTCGCCTGCGACGTCGTGCAGGGGGCCGCGGAGGCTGTTCTCGCGCTTCACGATGGCTCCTCCTCGGCCCGCGCCGTGACGAGTTGTGCGCCGGTGTCGGCCGTGATGCCTGCGCGGTCGCGATAGGCGGCGACGTAGCCGAGCAGATCGGGCCCGCGGGGTCGGCGACCGGGCTGGATGTCGCAGGTGGCGACCTTGCTCTCCTGGATGAAGACGTTCGGGTCGAGGACCACCCCGAGCAGGTCGTTGAAGCCGTCCCCGGTGACGAGCCCGCTCGCGCCCCAGTGGAACGGCAGCCAGATCTGGTGCAGCGTCCGGCCCTGGACGCGCAGCGGCGCCAGCCGGTCGGTCACCATCACCCTGGCCTCCACCGCGGTGCGGCTGGTGATCACATGCGCCCAGCCGAGGTGGGTGAGCCCGCGTTCGGCGGCGAGCTCGGGCGAGACCTCGACGGTCAACGCGGGCTGCAGCTCCGCGAGGTAGGGCAGCGTCCGGCTCATTCCGCCCGCGGTGTGGTGCTCGGTGAGCCGGGACGCGGTGAGCACGTAGGGGAAGACGTCGGAGTGCGCTTCCGGCGGCGACGGGTTGGACGGATTGTCCTTGCGTGCGTAGACCACACGTGCCGGGTTGGCCTGCTGGGTGTAGAGCGGGTTGCGCACCGGCGACTCGTCCGGCTCGTAATGCGTGGGGAAGGGGCCGTCGACCATCCCTCGGGGTGCGAACAGCCAGCCCTTCCCGTCGGCCTGCATGATGAACGGGTCGTCGCCGCGCAGTGCCTCCACTCCGTAGGCACCGGCCGGAGGCCGATAGCTCGGCGGCTTCTTCCGCTCGAAGTCCGGCACGTCATGGCCGGTCCATTCGCCGCGCTCCTCGTCCCACCAGACGAGCGCCTTGCGGTCGCTCCACGGACGGCCCTGTGGATCGGCAGAGGCGCGGTTGTAGAGGATCCGCCGGTTGTAGGGCCACGCCCACCCCCACTCCAGGGCGGTGTGGTCCTGCTCGAACCGAGGTTTGCGGTCGGCCGCGTGGTTGACCCCGCCGGCGTAGACGCCGCTGTAGATCCAGCAGCCGCTCGACGTGGTGCCGTCCGCCTTGAGGTCGAGATAGCCGTCCACCAGTTGTCCGGTGGTGAGGTCGTAGCCGTTGATGTGCTTCAGGACGTCCGACGCGGACGGCTCGTCGCCACCCTCCATCTCGTAGTCCCAGTGGAGGTCCAGCAGGGGCCGATCGCGATCGTCGGTCGACCCGGCCAGCCGCTCTCGCAGCAGGCGGCCCAGGTGGTAGAAGAACCACAGGTCAGAGCGTTGGTCGCCGGTGGGCTCCAACGCCTTGTCCCGCCACTGCAGCATCCGCTGGGTCTGGGTGAACGAGCCCGGCTTCTCCACGTGGGACGCGGCGGGGAAGAAGAACACCTCGGTGCGACACTTCTCCGGGACGATCTCGCCGGTCTCGATCTCGGGAGAGTCCTTCCAGAACGTGGCGCTCTCGATCATGGCGAGGTCGCGGACCACCACCCAGTCCAGATTGGCCATCCCGAGGCGCTGCAGCCGGCCGTGCGCCGACCCGACGGCCGGATTCTGGCCGATCAGGAAGTAGCCGTACACCGTGCCGTCGATCATGTCGAGGACCGTGCGGTACGTGCCGTGGTCGCCGCTGATCCGTGGCAGGTAGTCGTAGCAGAAGTCGTTCTCGGGCGTGGCCTTCTCGCCCCAGTACTCCTTGAGCAGCGACACCATGTAGGCGTTGGCGTTGCACCAGAAGCCCTTCTGGTTCTCCCCGCCGCAGATGCTCTCCAGATAGCTCGTCAGATCGTGGTGAACGCCGGCCGACGGCATCGCCAGATAGCCGGGCAGCAGGTTGAAGAGGGTGGGGATGTCGGTGGAGCCCTGGATGCTCGCGTGCCCGCGCAGCGCCAGGATGCCGCCGCCCGGACGGCCGATGTTGCCCAGCAGCAGCTGGATGATCGAACCGGCCCGGATGAACTGCGCCCCCACGGTGTGCTGGGTCCACCCGAGGCTGTAGATCAGCGCCGTCGTGCGATCCCGCCCGGAGTTGGCCGTCCAGGCCTTGCACACCTCGAGGAACTGGTCCTTCGGAGTGCCGCAGAGCTCCTCGACCAGCTCGGGTGTGTAGCGGGAGTAGTGGCGCTTGAGCACCTGGTACACGCACCGCGGGTGCTGCAGCGTCGGGTCGGATGCGACATCGCCCGCCATGCCGTGCAGCTTCGGCCCACCCGCCCCGTGCGTGTCGCCGCGTGCGTGATGGCGCTCGGTGCCGGCCGGATCGTCCTCCACGCCTTCGTAGTGCCACGTGGAGGGGTCATAGGTGCCCGTGTTCGGGTCGTACCCGCTGAACAGCCCGTCGAGGTCCTCCGTGTCCCGGAAGTCCTCGCGGATCAGGTGGGGGGCGTTGGTGTACGCGGCCACGTACTCGCGGAAGTCCAGCTCGTTGCTCAGGATGTAGTTGATCACCCCGCCGAGGAAGGCGTTGTCACTCCCGGCGCGCAGCGGCACGTGTGTGTCGGCCACGGCGCTGGTGCGGGTGAACCGGGGATCGATGTGGAAGACCCGCGCCCCGCGCTCCTTGGCCTCCATCACCCACTGGAACCCCACCGGGTGTGCTTCGGCCATGTTCGAGCCCATGATGACGACGCAGTCGGAGTTGATGAGATCTTGCGGGTAGCTGGTGGCGCCACCGCGGCCGAGCGAGGCTCCCAGACCGGGAACCGTGGCGGAGTGTCAAATACGGGCCTGGTTCTCGATCTGGATCGCGCCCAGGGCCGTGTAGAGCTTCTTGATGATGTAGTTCTCTTCGTTGTCCAGCGTTGCTCCGCCCAGGTGGGCGATGCCCATCGTGCGACGAAGCCGGTTGCCGTGCTCGTCGTGCTCCTCCCAGCCCTTGGCCCGGGCGTCCAGCACCCGGTCCACGACCATGTCCATGGCCGTATTCAGCTCGAGCTCGGTCCATTCGGTGGAGTAGGGGGCCCGGTAGAGCACCTTCTGCTCCCGCTGCGGGCCGGTGACGAGTTGCTTGCTCGCCGATCCCTTGGGGCACAACCGGCCGCGCGAGATCGGGCTGTCGGGGTTGCCCTCGATCTGGATCACTTTCTCGTCGGCGACGAAAACATCTTGGGCGCAACCAACGGCACAATACGGGCAAACGGACTTGGCGACGCGATCTGCGGTTGCGGTGCGCGGTTGCATCGCCTCTGATCTCGCCGACTCGGCAGCTGCGCCCCGACCCAGCGGGTCGGCCCCTGAGAGCTGCCGGTATACCGGCCAGGATTCGAGCAGACGACGCACGTTCATGTGCTTCTCCATCCGGTGGAGATGAATCAAGAGGCGATCACGGTGCGCCAGTGCAACCGTTCTCCAGCACACCACGCGGTGGTACGAGATTCAACCCTGGTGAACAGGAGGTGCCTGATCAGGGCCGCGCCGGCCAATATTGTGATCTCCAATACTGTGATCTCGCGCTCCACCGTGGACATCGAGTTCTGCCCGTGCGCTGTGTGCGATCGCAGTAACGTTTCCGGGCAATGAATTCGAGGCGGCACCCCAGGTCCCGCGTGAAACGACCGGTGCGGGTCAGAAGACGGCGACGGGATTGACGGCGCTCGACGTCACGCCGATCATTCGCCACGGCACCAGCGACAGCAGGAACTCCCAGCGGTTCTTCTCCTGGCACGTCCGGGCGAGTTCGTCGAGCGCCGCGTTGTCGACGAGCCAGAGTCCCAACGCCACCAGCCCCACGACGTGAATGGGCATCCGGAGGTCGAAGTCGGCCGACTCGGCCGGCGCGACCTCCTGCTGGCCGTCGGTGCTGAGCAGTGCTACGTCTCGTTCCCGCAGGAAGGGCAGGGTGGCGGCGCTCAGCCCGGCCGCGTGGTCGTCGGGGTGTTGCCCCTCGGCTGCGGTCCGTGCGAAGTTGCCCGTGCGTACGAACAAGGCATCTCCTGCGCGGACCGTGACGCCCTGGCGCTTCTCGGCGGCGGTGAGCTCGTCCGGCGTGATGGCGTGCCCGGGCTGGAGCCACGGCGTGCCGTGGACGGCGGGGATGTCGAGCAGGACGCCCCGGGTGATGATGCCCTGGGCCGCGTGGTGGACCGACAGCTTGGTGGCGCCGCCGACGGTACGCACGTCCGACGCGTCGAAGCCGTTGTAGTTCTTTCCGTCCCACGAGAAGTGGGCGAGGCCGTCGAGGTGAGTGGGTGAACCGTGGGCGATCAGGCCCACGTACTCGCGCACCGCGTCGAACCGCCCTGCCTGGCCGAACAGTGCTTCGACCTCGTTCAGTTCCATGTAGCGCTGGATCTGCGTGCCGTGTCCGAGTGGGTCCGGGTTCTGTGGATCCATGTCGAACGACAGTGACACGGCTGTGCCGTCGCGCACCGTGCCTGCGGCGGCACGCCGAACGTCGTCGGTGATCAGGTTCAGTGTCCCGAGGCGGTCGTCGTCGCCCCACCTGCCCCAGTTCGACAGCGTCTGGAGGTATCCGATCACGTCTGCGTCCTGCGGTTTCCCTGACATCTCCACTCCTCGGATCGTCGGGCCCTCCGCATCTCGCTCGAAGGCTCTTATACGTGTAAGTGAATCCAGGATTGCACTCGGGACTGCAGTGGGCAAGGACGTGTGCAGCGGGTCATAGGGGTCCCGACGCGGCCGCAGGGCAGGAGTACGCGTCGGGTCCGAACCGGGGGGATCGGGGTCTTCTAGGCTTGTGACATGGTCGAACGCCGGGAGCGGGCTCGCCGCACCACGATGAACGACGTCGCGCGCGTCGCCGGCGTGTCGTCCGCCTCGGTGTCCTACGCCCTGACCGGGGCGCCAGGGGTGAGCGACGAGCTGCGCGAGCGGATCCGGGCGATCGCGAACGAGCTGGGTTACCGGCCGAGCCTGGTGGCCCAGGGTCTGAAGACAGGCCGAGCCCGCAGTATCGGCCTGCTGCTCGCGGACATCAGCAATCCCTTCTACACGGAGATCGCGGCCAGCGCGGTGGCCGCGGCGGGCGATGAGGGCTACGAGGTGCTGATCTCGCACGTCGGGCTCGGGCAGGACACCGACGGGGACGATGACGGCGAGCGCGAAGCTGCACGGCTGGCCGCGGTGGCGCGTGCGCACATCGACCGGTACACCAGCGGCTTGATGCTCACCTCGCTGCTGGCGAGCGACCGGCCGCTGCTGGAGGAGCTGCGCCGCACGCACGTTCCGGTGGTGCAGCTCTACCGCAGGGTGCCCGGTGAGCCGTCGGACTGGGTGGGCATCGACGACCACGCCGCTGCCGCGGACGTCATGAACCACCTGATCGCCACCGGGCGCCGCCACATCGTGGTACTCGGTGGGCAGCGCTCGTCCTATGCGTCGACGGCTCGCGCCACCGGCTTCGTCGACACCCTGCGCGCCGCAGGCCTGCAACCCGCCAACCCCGATCAGGGACTCTGGGCCGGCATCAGCCGTCGCTCGGGCTACGAGCGGGCGCACGAGCTGTTCGCAGGCGACACCCGGATCGACGCCGTGGCGTGCGGCAACGATCTGATCGCGCTCGGCGTGCTCGACGCCTGCCGCGACGCCGGTCGCGCGGTCCCCGACGACGTCGCCGTCACCGGGATCGACGACATGAGCTTCGCCAGCGTGGGGCCACTGCAGCTGACCACGGTGACCGTGCCGCGGGAGCAGATCGGGCGACGTGGCGTGCAGCTGCTGCTCCGGCGGATCGATGGCAACTCCGGGCCGCCGGTCGAGGAGGTGCTCCCGCACCGGCTTCGGGTGCGCGACACCGCGTGAGGAACATCGTCACGGGAATGGCGAGCGACCGGCCCTGGCTCGGATGAGTAGCTGCAGAGCCACTGTCACAAGGAGAAGCCATGGCTGCCACGGTTGCCGATCAGATGATCGAGGTCCTCGTCCAGGCGGGAGTACACCGCATCTACGGGCTGGTGGGGGACAGCCTGAACCCGGTGGCGGACGCGGTCAGGCGACATCCGGACATGGAGTGGGTGCATGTGCACAACGAGGAGGCCGCGGCGCTCGCCGCAGCCTCCGAGGCCCAACTCACGGGGAAGCTGGCGGTCTGCGCGGGCAGCTGCGGTCCGGGCAACACCCACCTGGTGCAGGGCTTGTACGACGCGTCCCGCAGCGGCGCCCCGGTGCTGGCGATCGCCTCGCACATCCCGTCCACGGAGATCGGCACGAACTACTTCCAGGAGACCCATCCACAACAGTTGTTCGTCGAGTGCAGCGTGTACTGCGAGCTGATCTCGCGCCCCGAGCAGCTCCCGCGCCTGCAACGCATCGCGATGCAGACGGCGCTGGCCCGCCGGGGCGTCGGTGTCCTGGTGCTGCCCGGTGACCTCGGCGGCATGCAGGCGCCGTACCCGACCGGGCACAGCGACCTCGTCACACCGCTGGCCGTGGCACAGCCGGATCCGGAGCAGGTGCGGGCGTTGGCCGAGAAGATCAACGCCGCCGACGCCGTCACGCTCTTCGTCGGCGCCGGGGTCCGGGACGCCCGTGCGGAGGTGCTCGAGCTGGCCGCGCGGGTGCACTCGCCGATCGGGCACTCGCTGGGCGGCAAGGAGTGGATCCAGTACGACAACCCCTACGACGTGGGGATGAGCGGGCTGCTCGGCTACGGCGCCTGCTACGAGGCCACCCAGGAGTCCGACCTGCTGATCCTGCTCGGCACGGACTTCCCCTACGACACCTTCCTGCCCCAGGCACACACCGTGCAGGTCGATCGGGAGGCCGCCCACCTGGGCCGCCGCACGCGCCTCGATCTCGGAGTGCACGGCGACGTGGGCGCCACGCTGCGCGCGGTGCTGCCGTTGGTCGCGCAGAAGACCGACCGGCGGTTCCTGGACCGGATGCTCCGCCGGCACGCCGAGCAGCTGGAGAAGGTCGTCGCGGCCTACACCACCAAGGTCGAGCGGATGCGCCCGATCCATCCGGAGTACGTCGCGGCCCTGCTGGACGAGGCGATGGACGACGACGCGATCGTCACCGTCGACACCGGCATGTGCAACGTCTGGGCCGCCCGCTACATCACCCCGACGGGGCGGCGCCGGATCATCGGTTCGTTCCGCCACGGCACGATGGCCAACGCGCTCCCGCACGCCATCGGCGCCGCGTACGCCGAGCCCGGGCGCCAGGTGGTGTCGATGTCGGGCGACGGCGGGCTGACCATGCTGCTGGGCGAGCTGCTCACCGTGGCCGAGCACGACCTCCCGATCACGATCGTGGCCTTCAACAACGGATCGCTGGGCATGATCCGCCTGGAGATGATGGTGGCCGGCTATCCGTTCTTCGAGACCGATCACGGGGTCGCCGACCTGGCAGGGGTGGCACGCGCCTGTGGTGTGCCGGCCAGCACCGTCGACGATCCGGCCGAGCTGCCCAAGGCATTGCGGAACGCTCTGCACACGCCCGGGCCGTACCTGCTCGACGTGCGTACCGACCCCAACGCCCTCTCCATCCCGCCTCACATCACCGCAGGTCAGGTCCGTGGGTTCGCGCTGGCCGCCACCCGCACCGTCCTCGACGGCGGTGTCGGCAAGATGGTCGAGCTCGCCCGCAGCAACCTGCGCTCCATCCCGCGCCCCTGACCGGGGTCAGCCCGGCCCGGGCGTGGTCCGCGGGAGCCAGACGACCACGGCGATCCCGAGAACCACGACGATGGCGGCGGCGGTGCGCAGCCCCGTGCTCATGGCCGTGGTGAACGCGGCGGCGACGTCGTGCAGCACGGCGGCGTCGGCGGTGCGCTGATGGGCCGCGGCGACAGTCGACGGGGCGTCCGGTGTGCGGAGTGCGGGCGGCAGCAGCGCGGTGAAGCGGGCGTTGAGCACGCTACCGACGACGGCGACGCCGAGGGCACTTCCGAGCTCGCGGGCCACGCTCTGCAGGCCCGATCCGGTGCCGGCGCGATCCGACGGGAGCGCGGCCATGATCCCGCCCGACAGCGGTGGGGTCGCGGTGCCGCAGCCGGCAGCGATCAGCACGATGCACAGGGCGTACCACGGGTAGGGCGTGGCCGGGCCGACGAACGACGCGCCGATGAGGCCGCAGGCGAGCGTGGCCAATCCGAGGCCCACCGTTGCCGGGGATCCGAGCCGATGGAACACGGGCAGGGTGGCGCGCGGGGCGATCCAGAGCGCGGCGGCCATGGGCAGCAGGCGAATCCCGGCGTCGAGCACCGAGTAGCCCTTGGCGTACTGCAGGTACTGGCCGTTGACGTACATCAGCCCGAACATGCCGACGAACACGACCGCCATCCCGAGCGTGCCGGCACGCACGGCGGGGATCGCGAACAGGCGGGGGTCCAGGAGAGGGTGCTCGGCGCGTCGTTCGCGAACGGTCCAGATGCCGAGCAGCAGCACGGCGGCGCCGAGCCCGGCGAGCACCTCCGCGGAGGCCACACCGGAGGCCGCCACGGATGCGAGCCCGTACAGCAGCGCGACGCAGCCGCCCGTGAACAGCAGGCTGCTGCGGACGGAGATCCTCCGGCGATGATGCGGCTGCCGTGGGGCGACACGGGCGGCCGTGGCGAGCGCGACGAGGGCGAGCGGGACGACGGCGGCGAACAGCGCGCGCCAGGACCCGAACTGCACGGCCGCGCCGCCGCCCACGTTGCCCAGCACGGCGGCGACCCCGGTCATCGAGGCCCAGACGGCGATCTGCCGGGGCCGCTGCCCGGCGTCCACGGACCCGACCAGCAGCGCCAGCGTGGTCGGAAGGGTGGCCGCCGCGCCGACCCCGGCGATCACGCGGCCGCAGATGAGCACGGCGACGGTGGGAGCGACCGCGCAGACGGCGGTGCCTCCCGCGAAGATCGCCATCCCGCACAGCAGGGTGCCCTTCCGTCCGAAGCGGTCGGCGACGGCACCGGCCGGGACGAGGAGACAGGCGAAGACGACGACATAGCCGTCGACGACCCACAGCAGTTCGGTGGCGCCCGGGCGCAGCTCGCTCGCGGCCAGCGACGGGATGGCGAGGTTGATCGCCGACACCATGCCGACCACCAATGCCACGCACATGCACATCGCCGCGCTGAGGGGCCAGGTCCGACGAGTGGCGAGGCCGGTATCGGGCATGGCGATACCCACGGATGAACCTCCTCGGTGTGCCCGCGCCCGTGCCGGGGCGGGCCCGGCCGACCGGCCGGTTCGGATGGCCCGGGGGCCTAGTGTCGATTCGCCGACTCTGAGTGCCGACTCTATGCGCTCGAATGTTTCGGCGAAGTTACGCCATCCGTTCTACCTGCGGAAACCCGTGAGCTGCGGCGATCGCCCGCCTAGCGGGAGATCCGCCACCCCCGGCTTCAGTCCGGGGCCGGGCGGTGCAGCGTTGCCTGGAGCATGAGCCGGTCGGCGCGGATGTGCACGGACTCGGCATCGACGGGCCTGCCGTCGGCGAGGCGGGTGAGCCGCTCGATCGCGAACACCGCGGCACCGGGTTCGATCTCCAGGAGCGCCGCCGTGTCGGGGCCGGCATTCACCGCGTGCACCGACACCTCGGCCTGCCCGAGCCGACGTCCGGTGGTCTCCTCGATCAGCGCGAACAGGTCACGGCCTGCGAGGTCGTGACCGAGCAGGTCCGCGCCGATGTCGGGCGCCAGATAGGTGGTGTCGAGCGAGAGCGGGAGCCCGCCGAGCCTGCGCAGCCGTTCGATGTAGACCACGTCGGTGCCGGGCTCCAGCTCGAGCCGTTCGGCCACGGCAGCGGGCGGGTTCGCGATGGTGCGGGCGGCGCGCACCTCGTTGGTCACCGGTCCGTAGCCGGTGAGCGCCTCCGCGAGACCGGCGAGACGGTCGAGGCCGTGCCCGTACTTCGGCATCACCACGATCGTTCCGACGCCCTGGCGACGCGTGATCAGCCCCTCGGATCGCAGCAGCCCCAGCGCCTCGCGGATGACGTTGCGGGACGCCGCGAGCTCCGTGCCCAGTGCGCGTTCGTCGGGGAGGAGGCCGTGGCCGAACCGTCCGCCGGTGATCTGCTGGCGCAGCACGTCGGCGACACGGCGGGCATGCTCCGCGCGCGAGCGTGCCGCGACCCCACCAGCCCTGCCCGCCGTCGTCGTCACCTGCTCATTCTGGCGGCGCGCCGTCAGGGCAGCAGGTCGTCGAGCGCGCCGAGCACCTCGCGGCTGCGCGCATCCGCGGCGTCCACCACACCGAGGAAGGCGAAGTAGCCGTGGATCAGCCCCGGACCGGGCAGGTGCCGCACGGCGACGCCCGCGGCGCGCAGGCGCTCGGCGTAAGCATCGCCCTCGTCGCGCAGCGGGTCGAACTCGGCCGTGGCGACGACGGCAGGCGGGAGGCCGGTCAGGTCGGCGTGCGCGAGGTCGATCTCGGGCGCCGCGCGCGTGCCGGGCTCGGGGACGTACTGGTCGTAGAACCACTCCATGTCGGCGCGGGTGAGGAAGTACCCGTCGCCGTTGTCGTGGGTGGAGGGCAGGTCCATGGCCGGGTCGGTGGCGGGGTAGACGAGCAACTGCGCCGCCAGCGACGGGCCGGCCCCGTCGCGTGCCCGCAGCGCGGCGCCGGCGGCGATGCCGGCCCCCGCACTGTCGCCTGCGACGACGTGCGGGCGGCCGGGAAAGGTGCCCGCCGCCCACTCCAGCGCTGCCATCGTGTCGTCGAGCGGGGCCGGATGCGGGTGCTCCGGCGCCAACCGGTAGTCGACCGAGACGACGACGGCCCCGAGTGCGTTGGCCACCCGCCGGCAGACCGGGTCGTGCGTGTCGAGGTCGCCCATCACCCACCCCCCGCCGTGCAGGTAGGTGACGACTCGCCCGCGATCGTCGAGCGGGGTGTAGATCCGCACCGGAACGAGGCCGGCCGGGCCGTCGACGGTGCGGTCCGTGACGTCGGCCACCGGCTCCGGTGCGTAGCCCTCGCCCCGGCGGGCCATCGCGAGTGAGCGGTAGTGGTCCCGGGTCTCCTCGGCTGTCCTGCGGACCAGCGGCAACGCCCGGGCGCTGGTCAGACGGTCGATCACGTCGCGGAACTGTGGATCGAGCGCCAAGACGTCCCCCATCGCGTGCGTTACCGGGCTTCGACGATCAGAGTAGGCAGGAGGAGGGATCATGACTATTGCTCAGGAGAGCACGGAGACGACCGACGTGCTCGTGGTCGGGGCAGGCTTCGCCGGCCTCTACATGCTCCACCGCCTGCGTGACCTCGGATTCTCGGCGACCGTCCTGGAGGCGGGCGACGGGGTCGGCGGCACCTGGTACTGGAATCGCTACCCGGGCGCACGTTGCGACTCGGAGAGCTACTACTACTCCTATTCGTTCGACGAGGCGCTCCAGCAGGAGTGGGAGTGGACCGAGCGGTACGCCGAGCAGTCGGAGATCCTGAGATACCTGGACCACGTCGCCGATCGGCTCGACCTGCGGCGTTCGATCAGGTTCGGCCGGCGCGTCGCGGAGGCGGTGTTAGACGACGGCACCGGCGGCTGGGTGCTGCGCACCGACGCCGGCGAGCGTTACGCCGCGCGGTTCCTCGTCACAGCGGTGGGCTGCCTGTCCTCGGCGAACATCCCCCGGATACCGGCACTGGAGACGTTCGGGGGCCGGTGGTTCCACACCGGCCGGTGGCCGCACGAGGGTGTCGACTTCACGGGCCTGCGCGTCGGGGTCGTCGGCACGGGCTCGACGGGCATCCAGGCCATCCCCGTGATCGCGGAGCAGGCGGCGCACCTCACGGTCTTCCAGCGCACCGCCAACTACAGCATCCCGGCGCGCAACGGGCCGATGGAGGCGGCGTTCCAGCGGGAGGTCAAGGAGAACTACGCCGAGATCCGCAACACCCAGCGCGCGACGATCAACGGGCACCCGTTCCACGTGAGCGACCGGCCCGCGTTCTCGGTGTCGGAGCAGGAGCGGACCGCGATCTACGAAGAGTTGTGGGGCCGGGGTGGGCTGCGGTTCCGGGCCGCGTTCGCCGACCTGCTCACCGACAAGGACGCCAACGACACGGCGGCGGAGTTCATCCGTACCAAGATCCGGGAGACGGTGCACGACCCGGCCGTCGCCGAGAAGCTGACGCCTCGGGACCATCCCTTCGCCACCAAGCGCCCGCCGATCGACACCCGCTACTTCGAGACCTACAACCGCGACAACGTCACGCTCGTCGACGTCCGGGAGTCGCCGATCGTCGAGGCCACGCCGACCGGCCTGCGTACGACGTCGGGGGAGTACCCGCTCGACTGTCTCGTGTTCGCCACCGGCTTCGACGCGCTCACCGGTCCTCTGCTGAACATCGACATCCGCGGTGACGGCGGACGGGCGCTCCGGGACGTCTGGGCGGAAGGGCCACGCACCTACCTCGGGTTGCAGGTCCCCGGCTTCCCGAACCTGTTCACGATCACCGGCCCCGGCAGCCCCTCGGTGCTCACGAACATGCCCACCGCCATCGAGCAGCACGTCGACTGGATCGCCGCGTGCCTGCGCCACCTGCGCTCCACCGGATCGGAGCGGATCGAGACCACCGACGACGCGGCGGACGCCTGGGGCGCGCAGGTCAACGCGGCCGCACACCGCACGCTCCTGCCGATGGCGGAGAGCTCCTGGTACCTAGGCGCCAACGTTCCCGGGAAGCCGCGGGTGTTCATGCCCTACGCCGGTGGGCTCGCCGCCTACGCCCGCCACTGTGAGGAGGTGGCCGCGGCGGGCTACGACGGTTTCCGGCTCACCCAGGTGCGCTGACCCGGGCGCCCCGGCGCGGGGTCGCTGTTCATACCCTGCCCCGGTATGCAACGATTCGGGCGACGACGATGCCGGCGGGAGGTGGTCGGGTGCGGTCCGCTGCAGGCGAGGCCACCCGTCCGGACATCCGCCGTCGTGTTCCGCCGGTCGCGTGGTCGGAGGCCGGGGCCGACGCCGGATACCGACGTGCCCGGCTCGTGACGCTCACGGCCCTGGGCATCATGTTCGTGTCGAGCGCCGCGATGCCGGCGATCGGGCTCGGGATCGAAGAGCGGCTCGCCTGGCGGATCCTCGGTGCGGCCGGAATCGCCGTGTTCACCGCAGGCCTGGGGTGGGCTCTCTGGAGCGAGTTCCAGCCAGGACGCTCGCACCGCACCCGTCGCCGGGCGTCCATCGCGTTCGTCACCGCGTCCGTGGCGTCCGTTCCGCTGGTCGGACCGCTGGGAGCGGAGTCGGGTGCGTGGGCGAGCTGGGCCTGGCTGGGTGCCGCCGTCGTCGGCGCGGTTCCCCTCCTGGCGCACAGGATGCCGGCGGCGGTCGTCGCGGTCGTGCTGTCCGTCGCGGTGTCGGCGGGCGTCGCCTGGGCCAACGGCGGCGGCGTGGTCGAGTACGTCGTGATCACGGCAGGCGTCGGCACGAGTCTCGCGGTGATCAACGGTCTGCAGATCGGGCTGTGGCGGCTGGTCGTCCAGGCCCGCGACGGCCGGGACGCCCTGGCGCGGCTGGCGGCCGCCGAGGAACGGCTACGGTTCGCTCGCGATGTGCACGACCTGCTCGGCCACGACCTGTCGGTGATCGCGCTCAAGGCCGAGCTGGCCAAGCGGCTGGCGCCGGTCGACCCGGAACGGACCGGCGAGCAGGCTGCGGAGATCCAACGGCTGGCCGCCTCGGCTCTGGTGCAGGTCAGGCAGGCGGTGCACGGGTACCGGGCGGTCGATCTGCGTGACCAGCTCTCGGCGGTCGAGCACGTGCTCCGCTCCGCAGGCGTCCGCTGCGTGGTGCGCCTTCCCGGCTCCGATCTGCCCGGCGAGGCGTCGCACCTCGTGCCGGTCCTCCGCGAGGCGACCACGAACATGCTGCGGCACAGCCGCGCCCAGCACTGCACGATCGATGTGGATGCGACGCCCGGAGAGGTCCGGATGGTCGTGACCAACGACGGGGTCGGCGAGCGCGCGCCCGACCGCTACAGCCACGGCCTGCGCGGGCTCTCCGACCGATTGGCCGAGGTCGGCGGCACGGTGAGCACGGAAGCCCGGCCCGGCACGTTCACGCTCACCGCGACCGTTCCGGTGCCGGCATGATCCGGGTCCTCCTCGCCGACGACGAGGACCTCATCCGGGGTGCGGTGGCGGCGCTGCTGGAGCTCGAGCCCGACATCGAGGTGGTGGCCCAGGCGGGCGACGGGCGGGATGCCGTCGAGAAGGTGCTGGCCCACCGGCCCGACGTCGCTGTCGTCGACCTCCAGATGCCTGGGCTGTCGGGCCTGGAGGTCGCCGCCGAGGTGGCCGCGGCGCTCGACTCGTGCGCCGTGGTGATCCTGACCGGCCACGGCCGCCCACCCCTGCTGCGGCGGGCTCTGCTGAGCGGGGCGCGCGGGTTCGTGCCGAAGGGGTCGCCCGCCGCGATCCTGGCGGAGGTGATCCGCCGCGTCCACGACGGCGGGCGGTACGTCGATCCCGCCCTGGCGGCCGAGGCGTTGATGGCGCCGGAGTGTCCGCTCACCCCCCGCGAGCTCGACGTGCTGCGCCTGGCTGCCGGGGACGTCCCGGTCGCCACCATCGCCCGGCAGGCACACCTGTCGCCCGGGACGGCCCGCAACTACCTGGCGGCGGCCGTCGCGAAGCTCGGCGCCGGCAGCCGCGCCGAGGCGATCGCGAGGGCGCGCGAGCACGGCTGGCTCTGACGCGCCGCGTGCATGCCCCGACCATGCGAAGCGCATGGACGAACGATGACACCGCGCATCTGTGGCGTGCGCAGTGTCGCCGAGAACCTGAGTTCATGACCACTACTCCCCGCCCCGCCCGGACCTGGACGACTGGCCGTGGTGCCCTGGCGGCAGTCGCGAAGCGCTGGCCCACGATCCTCGGAGTCGCCCTCGGCGTCGACATCTTCATCAGCGCGTTCACGCAGGACACGGCGCAGTCCTACGCCGAGACGTTGCTGATCCTGCCGCTGGGCTACGTGATCGTGGCGGCCCTGGGCCGTCGCCGCGCCACCTGGCCGGTGCTCGCGGTGCTCACCGCGTTGGTGGTTGCGCTGCGCCTGCAGAACTGGGTGGAGCCGTTCGTCGTCCTCGTCGCCGTCGCTCTTGCCGTGGTGATCTGGGGCAGCGGCCACGGGCGCCACCGCGAGCGGGACTTCCGGCTGCAGCTCGCCGGGATGGCCGTGTTCGGAGCACTCGCCCTCGCCGGGCTGGCGGTCGATCCCGACCTCGCGCGGTACGTGGTGGCCGCGGGATGGCTCGCCCACGGCGTGTGGGACTGGGTGCACCTGGCGAAGGACCGGGTCGTCTCCCGGTCCTTCGCGGAGTGGTGCGGCGCGTTGGACGTGATGATCGGGGCAGGCCTGATCATCGTGCCGCTGCTCTGATCACCGCCCCTCACCTCAGCCCGATCTCCACGGGTGCGCCGGGCCGGGTGCTGCCCAGCTCGCCCAGATCCCAGAAGAGTCCGCACATCATCTGCATGCCCTCGCGGGCCACGGATGCGAGCAGGTGCTCGTCGGGCCCGTGCTGGGCGCACGCGGGGTAGGAGTGGGGCACCCAGACCGTGGGCATGCCGATGACGTCGGCGAAGACGTCGTTGGGCAGCGACCCGCCCAGGTTGGGCAGGATGACGGGCACCTTCTGCGTGCTCTGCTCGATCGAGGCGACGGCCCACCGCACCCACGGGTCGTCGGGGCTCAAGCGGGTGGCCGCCATGGTGCTGTCGACCCGGACCTGGACCATCGGGTAGCCCTGCGTGTCGAGGTGCTCGCGAACGATCCGCTCGAGCTCCTGCCACGGGGTGCCCACCACGAACCGCAGCTGGCAGTGGGCCCGTGCCGTCGCCGGGATCGCGTTGACGGGCGCGTCCGGCGTTCCGGAGACGAACGCCAGCACCTCGAGGGAGTTGGCGGCCATCACGCGTTCGGCCGGCGTCAGCCCCGGCTCGCCCCAGCCGTCGTCGATGTCCGGATCGGTCGGGCCGCCCCCGGGGGACACGTCCGCCAGCGCCGCACGCACGGCATCGGGGATCTCCGGTGCGCGCAGTTCGGGGACGGTGATGACGCCACGGCCGTCGACCATGCTCGCCAGTGCGTTGGCCAGCACCGTGGCGGGGTTGCGCAGCAGGCCGCCCCAGTTGCCGGAGTGGTAGGTGTCCTCGCGCAGGTCCAGGCTGAGCGTGAACGCGACCTGGCCCCGGGAACCGAGGAACACCGTGGGCCGCTCGGCCGCCAGCCGAGGACCGTCGGAGGCCAGCAGCAGATCGGCGGCGAGGTCGTCGGCCCGTTGCTCGCACATCTCACGAAGGCCGGGCGACCCCGACTCCTCGCCCGTCTCGATCAGCACCTTGAGGTTGAACCCCAGCCGGCCGCCCCTGGCCGCCATGACGTGGTCGAGCGCCGCGATGTTGATGGTGTGCTGACCCTTGTTGTCCGCCGTTCCCCGTCCGTACCAGCGGTCGCCCTCGACGACGATCTCCCACGGCGAGAGCCCGCAGCGCCACCGCTCCGGCTGGCCGAGCACGACGTCACCGTGGCCGTAGACCAGCACGGTCGGCAGCGAGTCGTCCTCGTGCCGGTGAGCGATCAGGAACGGACCACCACCGGGCACCGGGTTCTCGAGGATCGAGCAGACGGCTCCGAGCCGTTCGAGAGCGGATGACATCTCGCCCGAGAGATAGCTCTGCAGTACCGGAAGGGAGTTGTGGTCCTGGCTTTCGGTGGGTAACGCGACCCGTCTTCTCAGATCCGCGAGGAAAGCGCCCGAATCCACATAGGTAGCCGAGTTTTCGACAACGTCGCCACGGTTCATTCGCTGGTTCCCCCGACAATAAGGCCGTATACGTGAACGAATAGTGCGTTTCGGAGAAGAATAGGCAGCGGGTGGCCCGATGACCATCTCCGTCTGGGCAAGGCGCCGTTGCCTGCACGGCAAACCGCCAGATGACGGGTCACGGGGCCTGTACGCGCTGCACCAGGTGCCCCGATCTCGTGCTCGAGCCGAGCGGTCTGCCGGCTGATGGCCGAGCCTGCCACGTGGAGCTGCTCGGACGCCTCGGTGATCGAGCCCGCCTGGGCCACCGCGAGGAAGTAGCGCAGGCCGGATTCGATCAGACCGGCGAACGGCGCCGGGCCGAGCCCGCTGCGCCGTGGTCCCTCTGCCACCGGGGTGCGTTCGGGCTCGACGTCGGATGTGCCCACACCACCACCCGCAACGCTCGTCCCCTAAGCCGCCAGCGCACCGATCCTAGGCTGATCTACGACGTTCGGGCTCGTTCGACGCCGGTCGAGACCTTGTGGAGCCGATGGTCGGGTACGGCGCGTGAGGCGCCTTTCCGCGAAGGAGGCGACGATCGAGCAGGTCGTCGAGGCCATCGTGGGAACGGGGCGGGACACCGAGGTGGAGCAGGTATTCGTGGTCCTTGCGTAGATCGCCACGGGTTGGAACCGTCCCGCGGGGAGTGATCTGGGCGGCCACGATGCCGTGCCGCCACTGATTCCGGAACCGATAGATCGCCTCCGGGAAAGGCGCCCCGATCGGCGCAGCGCCGGCCCGCGCGTCTCGCGAAAGTCGCGCACAATCGCGGGGGAGGAGACCTGAGGAGCTGACCCGTTGGACCCGTTTTACCTGATAGTGATCGTGAGCGGCCTGCTCGCGTCGGGGAACACAGGCCTTTCGGTTGCGTGGCTCGTGATCGTCGCCATCGCATGGCCGGCGCTGGCCCACCGCAACCGACCGGCCGTGTGAGCGAGCAACGTGGCCCCGTCGCGACATGGACACATGACGCTGTTCGAACGCGCTCAAAACAGCGAGACGTGACCATGTCGCGGACCTTGTCGCCTCGCTCAGCGGCCGACGACCGGGTCGGCGGGTGGGTCGGCCAACAGGGCCTGCACGCGCACGCGGTACTCCTGGTAGATCGCGCGGTACCGCTCGACGGCCGCGGGCCGTTCGCCGCGCGCGAGCAGATCGAGGATGTCGCGATACCCGTTGATCCAGACCTGCCACAGATCGCTGTCGGCGTTGAGCGCCAGCAGACGGCGCGTGCGGGCGACCACCAGGTCGACGTGCGTCTGCAACTCTCGGTTTCCCGCCGCCATGATCATGATGGTGCTGAAGTCCGCTCCCGCGGCGGCGGCAGCCGTCACGTCGCCCCGTTCCAGACCGGCCACGAACTCGTCGAGCCGCTCCCGCATCCGCGTCAGATGGCTCTCGGTGAGGTTGTCCACTCCCCACTCGACGCCGGCTGAGGCGAGTACGCCCATGACGTCGATGAGCTCGAGCGCGTTCTTCTGCGTGACGTGGGTGACGCGCCGGGTGCGGTTGGGCGCGATGTCGATGAGTCCCTCGGCCGCGAGCTGGGCGATGGCCTCGCGGACGGGGGTGATGCTCACCCCGAGCCGTGCGGCGACCTCGGCGTCCTTGATCACCGTGCCGGGCGGGAGGGCGCCGGTGACGATCTCGTGCCGCAGTTGGTGGACGATCGCCTCGCGGCGGGTCAACGGGACGGCGAACGACATCGCGCGGTCCTCCCAACGGCCGAGGTCACGATGCTAGGGGTCCGCAGCGACCGACGCGCGGCACGTCGTCGGGCCACACGCCGGTCGCTGGGATGAACGTGGGGGAGTGGATCAGGCCCGGGTCATCGCCCCCTCGAGCGCGAAGCCCTCGTATCCCTTCGCCGCGACCTCGTCGCACAGCTGCCGGTAGACGCCCACACCGCCGATGTAGGCCATGAAGACCCGTGGCTTGCCGGGCACGTTCGAGCCCATGTACCAGGAGTCGGCGGTGGGGTAGAGGGTGGCGTTGCCCGCCTCCTCGACGTGCGCCACCCAGCCGTCCTCGGCTTCCGAGGTGGCCTCGATCGCTCCGATGCCCCGCTCGCGCATGTAGGCGGCGCAGTCGGTGATCCAGTCGACGTGCTGCTCGATCGACACGATCATGTTGGACAGCACCGACGGGCTCGACGGTCCGGTGATCGTGAACAGGTTCGGGAATCCCGCGACGGCGACCCCGAGGTAGGACCGGGGGCCCTCGGCCCACTTCTCCCGGAGGGCGATTCCGTCCTTGCCGCGGATGTCGATCGCGGTGAGGGCGCCGGTCATCGCGTCGAACCCGGTGGCGAAGACGATCGCGTCGAACTCGTACTCCTGCTCGGAGGTGCGCAGACCGTTCTCGGTGAGCTCGACGAGCGGTGTCTTGCGTAGGTCGACCAGATGGACGTTGGGCTTGTTGAACGTCTCGTAGTAGTTCGTGTCGAGGCACGGACGCTTGGTGCCGAACGGGTAGCTGCGCGGCGACAGCGTCTCGGCGACCTCAGGGTCGTTCACCCGCTCCCGGATCTTCCGGCGGATGAACTCGGCCGCGGTGTCGTTCGCCTCCCGGTTGGTCAGGGTGTCGGTGTAACCGGCGAGGATCGACACGAGGGTGCCCTTCTGCCAGCCGGACTCGTACTTGGCGAAGCGCTCCTCCTCCGACACCTCCAGCGCCGACTGGGTGGGCAACTCGACCGGCACGCCGAACCCGGATGTGCGCTGGGCCTCGCGCCATGCCCGGTAGTCCGTCTTCATCGAGTCGATCTCGGACTGTTCGAGCGGCCGGTTGAGGGCGGCGATGGAGTAGGCGGGGGTGCGCTGGAACACGGTGAGGTCGGCAGTCTGCTCCGCGATGACCGGGATGGACTGGACGGCGGACGAGCCGGTGCCGATGATCCCGACGCGCATGCCGGTGAAGTCGACGCCCTCGTGCGGCCAGTGCCCGGTGTGGTAGGTCGGGCCCTGGAACCTGTCGAGCCCGGGCACCTCGGGCAGCTTCGAGCGCGACAGGCACCCGGTCGCCATGATCAGGAACTGGGCGTCGACGATCTCACCCGTGTCGGTGTCCACCCGCCACCGCTGCGTCGAGTCGTCGTAGACCGCCGACACCACGCGCGTGCTGAAGGTGATGTCCTTGCGCAGGTCGAAGCGGTCGGCGACGTGGTTGACGTAGCGAAGGATCTCCGGCTGCGTCGGGTAGCGCTCGGTCCAGTTCCACTCCTGCTCCAGCTCCGGGGAGAACGAGTAGGAGTAGGACAGGCTCTCCACGTCGCACCGGGCGCCGGGGTAGCGGTTCCAGTACCAGGTGCCGCCGACGCCGTCGCCGGTTTCGAACACGCGGGTGGTCATGCCACGCTCTCGCAGCTTGTAGAGCTGGTAGAGCCCGGCAATGCCCGCGCCGACGACCACGGCGTCGACCTTCCGAGACTCGGTCATCTACTTCCTCCCGATCGCGGCCTCCGTTGGCCGCAGTTCGTTGCGCCGTTGCGAGGTCTCCGGGGAGCGGTCGACATGTTCGGGGACGCGGGTTATCACGCCGGGACGGCTTTTGCGCCCGGGCCGCGTACAGCGTCGAGAAGCCGGCCGCTAGCGAACCTGGCCGTCGGCGAGGTGGCGGTCGACCTGCTCGCCGACGTACTCCAGCGCTGCGGCGGCCCCCGGCAGGACGAGCAGGGTGAAGAAGCCGTGCATCTGACCGGGGAAGCGGCGGTGCACGACGGGAACCCCGGCCGCGCGCAACCTCTCCGCGTACGCCTCGCCCTCGTCGCGGAGCACGTCGTGCTCCGCGGTGAGCACGACGGCAGGTGGGAGGCCGGAGAGGTCGGCGGCCTGCAGCGGGGAGGCGTCCGGGTTCTTCCGGGAGTCGGGGTCCGGGGCGTAGTGGTCCCAGAACCAGATCATCGAGTCCCGGCTGAGCATGAGCTGGTTCTCGGGGTCGGCGTAGCTGGCGTTGTCGAGGTCGGCATCGGTGACCGGGTAGACGAGGACCTGGAGCGAGATCTCCGGGCCGCCCTCCTCGGCCGCGCGCCGGGCGACGATCGTCGCGAGATTTCCGCCCGCGCTGTCGCCGGCGACGATCAGAGGGAGCGTCATGCCGTGTTCGTCGAGATGGGCGCTGGTCCACTGAAGGGCCGCCCAGGCGTCCTCGGCGGCAACGGGGTAGCGGTGCTCGGGAGCGAGCCGGTAGTCGACGAGCACCACGGCGGCGCCCGTGCGCTGCACCATCCGCCGGGCGAGAGTGTCGAACTCGTCGAGGGCGCCGATCACCCAGCCGCCGCCGTGGTAGTAGACGATCGTCGCTCGCGGGTTGTCCGGGGCGAGGATCCGCACCCCGATCTGCCCACCCGCGACGGGCACCGTGTGGTCGACGACGCGGGCGACCTCCGGGCCCGGTCCGTACATCTCGAGGAGCGCGGCGCCGAGCCCGCGGGCCTCCATGGGTGTCATCTCGTGGAGCGGTTTCATCCCGCTCTCAGCCATCTGGGACAGGAACGCCGCGGTCGCTTCGTCGAGAGCCATGGCCGCCTCGTCGTTGAGTCGGGGAAGATGATCTGCGTCACAGACTAGGCAGGAGGTCTGGTAGCAGGGAGCGCCGAACGGGTGAGAAATGCATCCTGCATCGTGCTTGTCCGGATCGGTCCGGGGAGCGACGTCAGCGGTTCATCCTCAGGGCCCGGCGCGCGCCGTCGACCACCGTCGCGCTGCGGCTGGGGCGGGTGAGCTGCTCGGCGACGAGGTGACCGGAGCCGCCGCCGAGCCCGGGGCCGGGGTGGGTCGAGGCCCCGATGTGCCAGAGGCCCGGCACGGCAGTGCGGTGGCGGGCGGTGGCGGGGCCTGGTCGCCACATCAGGTTCTGGTCCAGCTCGTTGGCACCGCCGTACGGGTCGCCGTCGATCGCGTTGGCATTGCGGGCCTCCAGGTCCGCCGGGCCGATGAGATGACGGCCGAGGATGCGTGACCCGAATCCGGGAGCATGACGCTCGATACGGGCGATGACGCGGTCCGCGAAGGCCTCGACGACGGCAGGACTCCAGCCATCGCTGGTGTCGATCTCGCCGGCGGCGTCGCCGGCCAGCCGGCGTGGCAGCTCCTGCAGCTGAATCCACAGCGTCGCTGCGCCCTCCGGGGCCCGGCTCGGGTCCAGCACGTGCTGCTGGCCGACGACCACGGTGGGGCGGCGTGGCAGCAGGCCCGCCTCGGCCTCGGCGCAGGAGATCGCGGTGCTGGCCGACCCGTCGGACAGGTGGAGCAGCGGGACCGTGGCGAGACGCTCGTCGTTCCAGGGCACAGGGCCCGCCAGCGCCAGGTGAAGCTGCGCCGCGGCACGCCCGGCGCGGTAGCCGACGGCGTCGCGGCGGGCCGCGGCCGGCACGGTGCCGGCAGGCAACAGGTCGAGGTAGAGCGCGGACGGGGTGACGGAGGCCAGCACCGCGCGGGTGGCGCGCAGGCGCACCTCGCCATCGGCGGTGCCGGCGCGCACCCCCGTGGCGCGCCCGCCGGTGACGTCGATCGCGTGGACGCGGGTGCCGGTCCGCACGATGACGCCGAGCTCGTCGAGCAGCGCACGGAAGGCGGCGACGAACCGTGCGGCACCGCCGACGACCACCGGCGTTCCCGCTGCGTGCATGCTGGCCGCGAACACCGGGATCATCAGCCCGCCGCTGGCGTTGTCGGGCGCGAGGCCGGCGTGCAGCAGCCAGGGCGCCCACAGGTGGTCGACCTCGTGGCCGCGGAACTCGCGCCGGCACCAGGCTCGCCCGCTGGTGGCGACGTCCCGGGCGTAGGCCTCGAGTTCCGTGGTGCCGCCGGGACGGGCGAGACCCAGGGTGTGGCGCACCAGCGCCGAGCCGCGCAGCTCACTGCCCAGCAAACCGCCGATCGCCCCGACGTGGGCACCGAAGCGGTTCAGCGCGGCGAGGTACGCAGCGCCGTCGGCCTGATCGGCGAACTGGGCGGCAGTGGCGGCGGCGTCGCGCCAGGCCATGGTGACCGAGCCGTCGTCGGCGACCGAGGCGGTGAGCGCGTCGTCGGTGTTGGCGTAGGCGAGGCCGTGGCGGTGCAGGTCCGGGCCGAGCTTCGCGTAGGCCGGGCCCGTGACGAAGAGGGGATGCCAGGACGACCAGATGTCGTGGACGTAGCCGGGCCGGATCAGCTCGGCGGACCCGATGAACCCACCGATCTCGTCGGCACTGTCGAGCAGCGCCACCGACCAGCCCTCTCGCGCGAGCAACGCGGCCGCGGTCATCCCGTTGATCCCGGCGCCGACGACGATCGCGTCGAACCCGTCGGGGGCGGTCATGCCGTGACCGCCGGGCCGGCGGACAGGGCGGGACCGGAGGTCTGGGCGGCGTGCAGAGGGCAGAGCACGGGCACGATGTCTTCCTCGCTGTGCGATGCGGCACGGATCCACGACGTCGATGGGCGTGGCTCTTCCCGCCGGAGCCTAGTAGCGGCAGTGGTCCGAGGCCGGGTGTCGGTGGTACCGGTTGTCCGGACGACCGGTCTCGTTCGATCTGCGGATCGGACGGGCGTGAGAACGGACTTTTCTCCGCTTCTCGCGAGCCCGGTGAGGGGTAGTCATATCGTCAAGACCAGCGTCTTTTGCGCTCGCTGGTGCAAGGCTTGACGCATGCCGCACAACTTCCGGAGCCACGGGGAGGAGCGTCACGGCCCCGTCGGACGCTGGGACATCGAGGAGTTCACCAAGGTCGCCGAGGTCACAACCGAGCAACTGGCCGCCTACGTCGACGACAGCCAGCGGGGCCTCGTCCCCGTTCTCCGGCGCCGGCCGCCGAAGGAGCTCGAGGTGAGGATGGATCTTCGGCGGTACATCCGCGAAGGCGGCATGACCGCGGACAGCTACCGGGACTTCCTCCGCACCTATCTCGCCGAAGGCACCCGGTTGCATCATCCGGCCTATCTGGCGCATCAAGACGCGTCGCCCGATTTCCCCGCCGCTCTCGCCGATTTCATCCATGGAGCCACCAACAATCCGACGGCGATCTACGAGATGGGGGCAGCGGGCACCACCGTCGAGTTCGCGGTGCTCGAGTGGATGCTGGAAAGGGTCGGTTTCGGTGCCGACGGCGGCGGCGTGCTCACCCACGGGGGCTCGCTCGCCAATCTCACGGCGCTCTTGGCCGCGCGGGCCGCCGTGGCGCCCGACGCGTGGGCCGACGGCAACCCGGCCGACCTCGCGCTGTTCGCACCGCCCTCGGCTCACTACTCCCTGACCCGCGCCACCGGCATCCTCGGCCTCGGGACGAACTGCGTCGTCCCGCTCGCGGTGGACGATCTGGGCCGGATCGACGTGGCCCGGCTCCCCGAGTCCCTCGAGCACGATCGACGCCCGATCGCGCTCGTCGCCAATGCGTGCGCCACCGGCACTGGTCTCTACGACGACCTGCGCGGCGTCGGCGAGTTCTGTCGCGATCACGGGATCTGGTTCCATGTCGACGGTGCTCACGGCGCGTCGGCGCTCCTGTCGGACGAGCACCGGCGGCTGCTCGACGGGATCGAGCTCGCCGACTCGGTCATCTGGGATGCGCACAAGATGTTGCGGACGTCGAGTCTCGCGGCAGCTGTCCTCACGCGACGTCATGCCGATCTCGACGCCGCCTTCCAACAGGAGGGCTCGTACCTGTTCTACGGCGACCAGCGTTTCGACCTCATCGGACGGACCGTCGAGGGCACCAAGGCGGAGCAGGGGCTGAAGCTCTTCCTCAATCTCGCCTGGCGCGGCGAGCGCGGGCTGGGTGACTACGTGGCCCGGCAGTACGCCACCGCGCACCGCTTCTGGGAGCTGGCGAGAAAGCGCCCCGGCTTCGAGTGTCCGTACGAGCCGGAGAGCAACATCGTCTGCTTCCGGTACGGCACCGCGGACCAGGCCGTGATCCGTGAGCGCATGATGGACGAGGGGAGCTTCCACCTGTCCTCCACGGACCTCGGCGGGAACCGCTACCTCCGGATCACCGTGATCGCGCCGGCCACCGACGAGCGGACGCTGACAGCGCTCCTCGACCACATCGCAGAGATCGGTTGATCTCCGCGATGTGATCGGTTTCCGTTCGACACGGCGGCCGGGGTGCAGCAGTGAGTTCTGCTCCGCGTCGGCCGCCGTGTGATCGATGCATGCTCCGGCGCCAGGAACTCACCTGTTCATGGTTCTTACGCCGGAGTCGCCTGCGCGATTGTCTGGGTCAGCTTGTCGAGGCGTTCGAGTGTCGCTTGCCCGGGTGAGGCGGGCACGTGGAACACCACGCGTTCGACGCCGAGCTCGCGGTAGCCCTCGATGAGCTCGGGCCGCACCGGTGCGATGTGTCCCACCGTGATCGGGACGTGGGCGCCGACCGTCTCGCGCAGCTGGGCGATCTGCGGCGCAAGCTGCTCGGGCGACGAGGCGTTGGGGAACCAGCCGGCGTCGAGCTGTGCGATGCGGGGGAAGGCCGCCGTTCCGCCGCCCACGTAGATCGGCGGATGGGGTTGCTGCACGGGTTTGGGCCAGGAGTAGATGGGGTCGAAGTCGACGAACTCGCCGTGATATTCGGCCTGGTCGTTGGTCCAGATCTGGCGCATGGCCTCGAGTCGCTCGTTGGCGAGGCGTCCGCGGGTGGTCGGGTCGGTGCCGTGGTTCTCCATCTCCTCGCGGTTCCAGCCGACGCCGACGCCGAAGATGACGCGGCCGTCGGAGACCAGGTCGAGGGAGGCGACCTCCTTCGCGGTGCTGATGGGGTCGCGTTGGGCCACGAGGGCCACGCCGGTGCCGAGCCGGAGCCGGGTGGTGGCCATGGCGGCGGCGGTCAGCGAGACGAACACGTCGAGGGCCCGGTAGTACTGGTTCGGAAGGTCGCCTCCTCCGGGGTAGGGCGTGCGGCGCGAGACGGGGATGTGGCTGTGCTCCGCGACGAACAGGGCGTCGAACCCGCGCTCCTCGACCGCTTTCCCGAGGGGGCCTGGCCTGAGGCCCTCGTCGGTGACGAATGCATTGATCCCGAACTCCATAGTGGTCCTTCTTGTCGGATGTGGTCAGGCGTCGACGGCCCGGCCGGGGCGAGCGCGGCGGTGTGCTGCTGGTAGGCCTCTCGCCGAGCGTAGGCCGCACGGGTTCGGGGGGCGCGAAGGTGGCCCCGGCAGCCCCGGATCTCGGCCGAGCCCGGAATGTATGCCGCATTCATGGGAATTGCGGGTTCGAGCGGCTGTGTGCGATCTCGGCGCCGAGTGTGGGCTACGAGATCGAACCGGACTCTGGCCTCCACACCGGACCTTAGCTTAGGCTGCGCTAACTCAATGAGTGGATAGCGGGGGTGGGATGGCAAGCCAGCAGCTCGAGACCATCGAGATGGAAGCCGTCGACGTACGGCGCATGTCGTCGAGTCTGATCAGGGTGGTGTTCGAGGGGCCGGGGCTCGCGGACTTCGCGGTGTCGGGAGTGCCCGACGAGGCGTGCCTCCTGCATCTGCCGCTGCCCGGCGGAGGGATCGACGACCACGGCCGGTGGTACACGATTCGCGCCTTCGATCCGGCGTCGGCGCGGCTGACCTTCGACGTGGTCACGCACGAGGGCGGGATCGGAGCGAGCTGGGCCCGACGTGCCGAGCCCGGTGACAGGGTGAGCATGTCCGTCCGCAACAGCTGGTTCCGCCGTCCCGCTGACGCGGTGTGGCAGGTGCTGCTCGGTGACGTGGCGGCGTTGCCGGCGCTCTCCCGCATCGCCGAGACGGCACCCCTCGGTGTGCGCACGGTCGCGGCGATCGAGATCCCCGATCCCGGGGACGAGATCCCACTGCCCGGAGCCATGACCACCTGGGTGCACAACACCGATCTCGCGTCGAACAGCATCCTCGAGGAGATGGCGCGCGGGATCGGGCTGCCGGCCGGCCCCGGTTACGTCTACGTCGCGGGGGAGGCAGCCGCGACCAGGGCGGTGCGTAAGTACCTGCGGCACGAACGCGGGATGCCCGTCGGCAGCTACGGCGTGATCGGTTACTGGCGGCGCGACGCGGAGCGGTGGAGGCAGCAGTACGAGAAGTCGGAGCCGGTGTTCGACCGCATCTGGGAACAGGCCGAGGCGGCGGGCGGCGACGAGGAGGAGGTGCTCGACATCTACGAGGCGAAGCTCGCGGAAGTGGGGCTGCTGTGATCGCGCCGGCCGTGTCCCGGCGGCGTTCGGGGAGATGGTGCCGCGCCTGAGCTCCGCGGCCCGGCGAGGCTCAGTCCTGCGATTTGATGCGTTTCATGGTCTGGTGCGACACGACCCGGGACACAGCCGGCAGGCCGAGCAGCCTCATGTGGTGCGTCTCGTACTCGGTCTGGTCCGCCACCATCACCCGCAGGAAGTAGTCGGGCGTGCCGAAGACGCGGCGCAGTTCGACCACCTCGTCGAACGTGGCGACGGTGTCCTCGAAGGCGCGCAGCGTCTCGAGATCGGTCACCCTGATCTCGACCGAGACCGTCACCTCGAAGCCTCGCCCGACGGCCGCCGGATCGACCACCGCGCGGTAGCCGGTGATGATCCCGTCTTCCTCGAGTCGCTTGACCCGTCGCAGACACGGCGGTGGGGTCAGGCCCACGCGCCTGGCCAGCTCGACGTTGCTCAGCCGCCCGTCCTTCTGTAGGTGAAACAATATGTCTCGGTCAATCGCATCGAGACGGCGGTTGTTGCGCATCCGGCAATGATATCGGCACAACTGGAAATCCAATGTCGCGCGATGCGACATAAAGTTACCGAGTGCCCGAGGTGGAGAGCGACGACGCTGTTCATGCCCCTGACGAGGACCCGGGAACGGTCCCTCGACCCGCCGTACTGCTCGCGCTGAGGGACTCATTCGGGGTGGCTGTTGCGGCCGCCGCGATGGGCTTGGCGTTCGGCGTGCTGGTTTCTCAGTCCGGCCTGCCCTGGTGGTGGTCGACGATCTTCTCCGCGGTGATCTTCGCCGGGTCGCTCGAGTTCCTGCTGCTCGGCCTGGTCATGACGCTCGCCCCGCTCGGGCAGATCGCCGCGACCGCCTTCGTGGTGAACGTCCGGCACGTGTTCTACGCGCTGTCGTTCCCGTTGCACCGGGTGCACGGCGTGGCGGGGAAGGCCTACAGCACTTTCGCGCTGACGGACGAGGCGTTCGCCCTGACGGCGAGGCCGGATGCCCGGAACTGGAGCCGGGCGCGCATCGTGTGGGGGCAGGCGTTCGTCCAGATCTTCTGGGTGGGCAGCGTGACCGTCGGGGCGCTCGGCGGCACCCTGATCCCGGGCGGTCTGGTGGGGCTGGACTTCGCGGTGACCGCCCTGTTCGTGGTGCTGGGCATCGATTCGTTCCGCGCCCGCCGCGACGTCCCGGCTGTGATCGTTGCCGTCGCGTGTGCCCTGACCGGGCATCTGGTGCTCGGCGAGCAGATGGTCCTCGCCGCGATGGGCATGTTCACCGCATTCCTGGTCGCCAGGTACGTGATCGCGGGAAAGGTCGGACGCCGTGCCTGAGACCGACTATCTGATCGCAGCAGTCCTCGTGTGCGCGGCGATCACATGGACGCTGCGCGCGGTGCCCTTCGCCCTTCTCGCGCCGCTGCGCGGGAGCAAGATCGTCCCGTACCTCGGCGCCACCATGCCGGTGGGTGTGATGGTGATCCTCGTCGGCCACACGCTCCGCCACGTACCGTTGTCGGCGTACCCGTTCGGCGTGCCGGTCTGCCTCGCCCTGATCGCCACCGTGGCTCTGCACCTCCTGCTCCGGAACGTGATCATCAGCATCGTCGGGGGAACTGTCGTCAACGTGATCCTCGTGAGCGCGGTGTTCACGGGCTGAGCGCGTCCGATGGCGCTCCGCGACCAGGGCATGCCCGCCGTGGCGGGAGGGTTGCCCGCGCGAAGTTGTGAGCGCTAACATCTCCCCCCGCGTGATCCTTCACGGCTCCGCCTGCTCCCCGGACGAGGGTGTCCCATTGGCATCGATCCACCCCGCACATCGCGCTCACCGCGGGTGTGGGCCTCGGACGCCCGGACACGGCCGGCATGGCGGAGTACAGCGTTTCCGGCCACGCCCACGGCCTGATCGACCGCAAGTGGACGACCATCTGCTGCGCGCTCCCGTTCCGCTGGGCACGGCAGTTCCCCTCCGGCGGCGGCTATCCCGGTCGCACCGCGGCTCGCGCCGCCCTGCGTCCGGCGGCCGTCCGCCGACGTGATCCGGGCCGGCACCGCACACCCGATCCCAAGAGTTCCCCGGCGTGCGCCCGGTTCCGGTTCACGGATGATCCATCTAGTCACGGGAGAGAAAATGAAGCTGGCACGGCTGGCCACGGCGGCCGCAGGCATCGTGCTTGCCACGGCGCTTGCGGCCTGTGGATCGAGCGAGAAGACGATCGATCAGCAGAGCGGCGGGGCCACCTCCACCGCCGGAGGCCTGGTGGGCGTCACGATGCCGACGAAGGCGTCCGAGCGCTGGATCCACGACGGCGACAACATCAAGAGCTCACTGGAGAAGCTCGGGTACAGCGTCGACCTGCAGTACGCGGAGAACGACATCCCGACGCAGGTCAACCAGATCGAGAACCAGATCAGCAAGGGCGCCAAGCTGCTGGTGATCGCCTCGATCGACGGCACGGCCCTCACGACCCAGCTGCAGGAGGCGGCCGACGCCAAGATCCCGGTGATCTCCTACGACCGCTTGATCCGCAACAGCCCGAACGTCGACTACTACGCCACGTTCGACAACGCGACGGTCGGGGTGCAGCAGGCGACGTCGCTGCTCACCGGCCTGGGGCTCAAGAACGCCGACGGCACCGACGGCACGGCCACCGGCCCGTTCAACATCGAGCTGTTCGGCGGCTCGCCCGACGACAACAACGCCACGTTCTTCTTCAACGGCGCGATGGGGGTGCTGAAGCCCTACATCGACAAGGGCACGCTGGTCGTGAAGAGCGGGCAGACCGACTTCAACACGGTGGCGATCCTGCGGTGGGACCCTGCCACGGCGCAGCGGCGCATGGAGGACCTGCTCACCTCGACCTACAGCGGCGGCGCCACCGTCCAGGGCGTGCTCTCGCCCTACGACGGCCTGTCCATCGGCATCCTCTCGGCCCTTAAGAGCAACGGCTACGGCACCCAGGACCACCCGTACCCCGTGGTGACCGGCCAGGACGCCGAGGTCGCGTCGGTGAAGTCGATCATCGCCGGTGAGCAGTACTCCACCGTGTACAAGGACACCCGGCAGCTCGCCGACGTGACCGTGAAGATGGCCGACACCGTGATCAAGGGCGGTAAGCCCGAGGTCAACAACACCACCGACTACGACAACGGCAACAAGGTCGTGCCCTCGGAGCTGCTGCAGCCGGTGGTGGTCGACAAGGACAACTACCAGAAGGTGCTGGTCGACTCCGGTTACTACACCGCCGACCAGCTGAGGTAGGGGTTATGGCCGACGAGATCCTGCGGATGCGGGGGATCACCAAGAGGTTCCCCGGCGTGACCGCGCTGGAGGACGTCAACCTGTCGGTGCGCCGCGGGGAGATCCACGCCATCTGCGGGGAGAACGGCGCCGGGAAGTCGACGCTCATGAAGGTGCTCTCCGGCGTGTACCCGCACGGCGACTACGAGGGCGAGATCCACTTCGACGGCGAGCTGTGCACGTTCTCGAGCATCCGCGACAGCGAGCAGCGCGGGATCGTGATCATCCATCAGGAGCTGGCGTTGTGTCCGCAGCTCTCCATCGCCGAGAACGTCTTCCTGGGCAACGAGCAGGCGACCCGCGGCCTGATCGACTGGAACCGCACCAACCACCAGGCGGCGGCCCTGCTGGCCCGGGTGGGTCTCCCGGAGAACCCGGTGACCCCGGTGCTCGACCTCGGTGTGGGCAAGCAGCAGCTCGTGGAGATCGCCAAGGCGTTGTCGAAGGAGGTGCGGCTGCTCATCCTCGACGAGCCGACCGCGGCCCTCAACGACGACGACTCGGAGCACCTGCTCGACCTGCTCCGCGGGCTGCGGGACGAGGGCATCACCTCGGTGATCATCTCCCACAAGCTCAACGAGATCGCCGCCGTCGCCGACTCGATCACGATCATCCGGGACGGGCGGTCGATCGAGACGCTGGACATGAAGGCCGACGAGGTGACCGAGGACCGGATCATCTCGCTGATGGTCGGCCGGGCCCTCGAGAATCGCTTCCCACCCCACGAGTCGAACGTGGGGGAGGAGGTGCTGCGGATCGAGGACTGGACGGTGCACAGCTCGAGCCAGCCCGACCGGGTCGTGGTCTCGGGCGCGAACCTGACCCTGCGCCGCGGCGAGATCGTGGGGCTCGCGGGCTTGATGGGCGCAGGCCGTACCGAGCTGGCGATGAGCGTGTTCGGCCGGTCCTACGGAACCAACATCTCCGGGCGCCTCATCAAGGACGGCCAGGAGATCCAGGTGCGCACGGTGCAGGACGCGATCCGTCATCGCATCGCCTACGTCACCGAGGACCGCAAGCGCTACGGCCTCAACCTCATCGAGGACATCAAGCGCAACGTCTCCGCAGCCCGGCTGGGCAAGCTCGCCCGCCGCGGCTGGGTGGACGACAACGAGGAGTACCGCGTGGCCGAGGGGTTCCGGCGCAGCCTGAACATCAAGGCCCGCAACGTCCAGAGCGTGACCGGGAAGCTCAGCGGCGGTAACCAGCAGAAGGTCGTGCTGGCGAAGTGGATCTTCACCGACCCGGACGTGCTGATCCTCGACGAGCCGACCCGTGGCATCGACGTCGGGGCCAAGTACGAGATCTACACGATCATCAACGGTCTGGCTGCCGAGGGCAAAGCGGTGCTGGTCATCTCCTCGGAGCTGCCCGAGCTGCTCGGCCTGTGCGACCGGATCTACACGCTCTCGAGCGGGCGGATCACCGGTGAGGTGAGCCGGGAGGACGCCACCCAGGAACGGCTGATGCAGTACATGACCACGGAACAGGAGTAGGCGAACCCCATGTCCAGCACCACCTCCGCAGACATCGGGGCCGCCGCTCCGGGCGGGGCGGCCCTGCCTCCGGCCCCGCCGTCGTCACCCGCATTGCGCCGGTTCTCGATCAACCCCCGGCAGAGCGGCATCTACGTCGCGTTCGTGCTGATCGTCGTGCTGTTCTCGGTGCTCACCGACGGCGCGCTGCTGACACCGCAGAACATCTCCAACATCATCGTCCAGAACTCCTACATCCTGGTCCTCGCGATCGGGATGATCTTGATCATCATCGCGGGCCACATCGACCTCTCGGCCGGATCGGTCGTGGCGGTCACGGGAGCACTGTCCGCGGTGCTGATGGTCAACCTCGAGGTGCCGTGGCCCCTGGCGGTGCTCATCACGCTCGTGGCGGGCGCCCTCGTCGGGGCCTGGCAGGGATTCTGGGTCGCGTACTTCGGGATCCCGGCGTTCATCGTGACGCTCGCCGGGATGCTGCTCTTCCGGGCGCTCACCCTCACCGTGCTCGGCAACCAGGGCATCGGGCCGTTCCCGGACCCGATCCGCACGCTGTCCAACGGCTTCACCGAGGGCTACCTGGGCAACATCGGGCTCGGTCCGCTCGGCGGCGCCGACCTGCTGAGCCTGCTGGTGGGTCTCGCGGTGGTGGCCGGTTACGCCATCACCCAATGGCGGCAGCGCGCGGGGAGGCTCGGGTACGGGCAGATCGTCGACCCGGTGCCCATCTTCGTGCTCAAGATCGTCGCGGCGGCCGTCATCGTGATGGCCGTGGTGGTGCAGCTGGCGCGGTTCCGGAACCTGCCGTGGGTGCTGGTGCTGCTCGCGGTGCTCGTGCTCGGGTACACGCTGCTGACCACCCGTTCCGTCTTCGGCAGGCACATCTACGCCATCGGCGGCAACCTCTCGGCGGCCACCCTGTCCGGGGTGAAGGTCAAGTCGGTGACCTTCTGGATCTTCGTGAACATGGGAGTGCTGGCGGCGCTGGCCGGCGTCATCTTCGCCGGCCGCCTCAACCAGGCCGGCCCGACGGCCGGCACCAACTTCGAGCTCGACGCCATCGCCGCCGCGTTCATCGGCGGTGCGGCGGTGCAGGGCGGTGTCGGCAAGGTGGTCGGGGCGATCACGGGTGGCCTGATCATGGCCGTGATCAACAACGGCATGTCGCTCATCGGCGCTCCGAGCGAGCGGGTCATGCTGGTGAAGGGCCTCGTGCTGCTCGCCGCGGTCGCCTACGACATCTGGACGAAGCGCAGGGCAGCCTCGGCCACACGGTGAACACCGCGCGCCAGGCACGGTAGGGCTGCCGATGGGCGGTTCCCCACTCGGGGAGCCGCCCATCGTGCTGTCGGGAGATCCGTCGTCAGGCCCTGCGCCGCCACCCGGCGAGCCGGAGGCTGTTGGTGACGACGAGGACGGAGCTGGCCGCCATGGCGGCCCCCGCGAGCATGGGATGCAACATCCCCGCGGCCGCGATGGGCAGGGCGAGGACGTTGTAGCCGAAGGCCCAGGCGAGGTTCGCCTTGATCACGGTGAGGGTGCGGCGGGAGATCCGGATGGCATCGACGGCCGCCGTGAGATCGGCCCGGACGAGCGTGATGTCGGCGGCGGACATCGCGATGTCGGTGCCGGTGCCCATGGCGATGCCGAGGTCGGCCTGGGCCAGCGCGGCGGCGTCGTTGATGCCGTCGCCCACCATCGCGACGACCCGGCCCTGCGACTGCAACCGCGCGACGAGTTCGACCTTGTCGGTCGGGAGCGCGTCGGCGACGACGGTGGTGATTCCGACCGTTTCGGCGACCGCGCGTGCGGCGCCCTCGCCGTCACCGGTGAGGAGCACCGGTTCGAGCCCGAGCCGGCGCAGCTCGGCGATCGCCTCGGCGCTGGTCGGTCTGATCGTGTCGGACAGGACGAGCACCGCACGGGCGCGACCGGCCCAGGCCAGGGCCACGGTGGTGCGTCCAGACGCCGCGGCGTCCGCGAGCGGCCCTTCCAGGGCGCCGGGAAGCGCGATTCCGCGCTCCCGCAGCAGGCGGGGCCGCCCGAGCAGCGCCTCGCCGCCGCTGATGTCGCCCTGCATGCCGAGCCCGTCCAGCGAGACGACCTCGCGCACCTCAGCGGTGGTGTCCACCGCCTGCTCGGCGGCGTAGCGGGCGACCGCCTGGGCCACCGGGTGCGTCGACGTTGCGGCCAACGCCCCGGCCAGGGCGAGCACCTCGTCGCGATCCTCGCCGTCGACGGGCACCACGTCCGTCACGTTCATCTCGCCGGTCGTGACCGTGCCGGTCTTGTCGAGCACGATGGTGTCGACCCGCCGGGTGGACTCGAGCACCGCCGGCCCGGTGACGAGCACGCCGAGCTGTGCGGCGCGGCCGGTGCCGACCAGGAGCGCGGTGGGTGTGGCGAGCCCGAGGGCGCACGGGCAGGCGACGATCAGGACCGCCGTGGCGGCGGCGAAAGCCGTGCCCGCCCCCGCGGTGGAGCCGGCCCAGAACCCCCAGGTTGCGGCGGCGAGCATGAACACGACCGGCACGAACTCGCCGCAGACGCGGTCGGCGAGCCGCTGCACGGCGGCCTTCCCGGTCTGCGCGCGCTCGACGAGGGCGGCCGTGCGCGCGAGCTGGGTGTCGGCCCCGACGCGGGTGGCCCGCACGACGAGGCGTCCGCCGAGCACGACGCACCCGCCGATCACGTCATCGCCCGGTGCGACGTCGACGGGCGCCGGTTCCCCGGTGATCGCCGCGGTGTCGACCGCGCAGGAGCCCTCGACCACCACGCCGTCGGTGGCGACCTTCTCGCCAGGACGCACCACGAAGGTGTCGCCGACGGCCAGCCGCTCGGCCGGCACGAGGTGTTCCCGCCCGTCGACCAGCAGCCGGGCGTCCGTCGCAGCGAGCGCGAGCAGGCCGCGGAGTGCCGCTCCCGAGCGCCGGCGGGCCCGTGCTTCCAGGTAGCGACCGGCGAGCACGAACGTCGTGACCCCTGCGGCGACCTCCAGGTAGATCTGTCCTGGCGCGCGGCTCGGGGAGAGCGTGAGGTCGAAGGCGTGCGTGAGGCCCGGCCTGCCCGCCGTGCCGAAGACCATGGCGTAGACCGACCAGAGGAACGCGGCGAGCGTCCCGACCGAGACCAGGGTGTCCATGGTCGCGGCCCCGTGTCGCAGGTTCGTGAGCGCCGCGCGATGGAACGGCAGCGCGCCCCACAGCACGACAGGTGCGGTGAGGCCGAGCGCGGTCCACTGCCAGTACGGGAACTGGATGGCGGGAACCATCGACAGCAGGATCACCGGCACGGCGAGCCCTGCGCACGCGACGAGCTGCAGCCGCCGTCCGTCCAGCTCGAGGTCCTGGGCCAGCTCGGCCTCGTCGTCGCGTGTGGCCGGTTCCGGCTGCCGGGCCGTGTAGCCGGCGCGTTCGATCGCGGCCACGAGATCGTCGACGCTCACGGTGTCGCCGTGCGTGACCGCCGCCCGGCCCGTCGCGTAGTTGACGCTCGCCTGCACGTCGCCGAGCTTGCGCAGCGTTCGCTCGACGCGCGCCGCGCACGCTCCGCACGTCATGCCATCGACGAGCAGTTCGGTGTCCGCGGTCGGCGCGGACAGAACCGCGGTCACGGGTGGCCGTGCGTGGACTCGGGGGCGGGCGGGGGCGGCGGGTCGAGGATGCGGCCTGCCTGCCAACCACCCGCCACGGTGAGAGCGAGCACCACGAGGAAGGCGGCGACGCGCCCGGCATTGGCCAGGGTGAGAGGCGGATCCTGGACGGAGGGAGTTGCGGCCACGGCGGCAATCTAGGGAGGTAGGGGACGCCTGGGTTGCCAAGCTGAGTTCGGTCGGCGGTGTGTGCTCTTTTGGCCGCGATGAGTGGTTTGCCACTGCTCTGTTCGGTCTAATGAACTGGTCCGTTCGCGAGAGATGATCTTCAGGTTCGGCGATGTTCGTCCGGTCTCGTCATCTCGGCGCACCAGGAGGACCTGCAGACGCGCTCGATTGACCGGTCGGGGAGGCGGGTTCGGCGAACGCTGCGCCGGCCGGTCGCCCAGCACGCCGAGCGCGTCGAGCCCGCCTGGCCCCACCGGGCACCTGATCGGCCCGGCGGCGCCCAGCGTGTTACGCCCGCAACCGCCTACTCGGCCTTCACCTGTTCCGACTGCATCGCTTCCACCGCTGCGTGGAGGCTGGCCTTCCACGTCCCGGCGGCGTTGTAGTAGCCCACGAGCGGCAGGTGCACGTACACCCAGTCGCCGAGGACGTCGGTCTGCCCGGCGATGAACGCCAGGTAGTAGTGCTGCCGCTCGTTGGCCGGCTGCTTGTACCTCATCTTCTCGCCGATCTCGCGGGACAGGGGGTCGCCGGAGTCGTCGCGGTACTGGTCCCATTGTTCGCCGATGCGCTCGGCGACCTGTCCGTTGAGGGGGCCGCCGACGAAGATCACGGGTCTGGTCACGGCGGTGAATGCTCGCACGTCTATCACCCGCGTGTCCTGCCGGTCGCTCCCCGTGGTCGATCAACGCCCGCTTGATCAACTTCCTACCTGGTCAGCAGCACGTCCTGGTCCCGGGTGGGCGTTCCGCTGTGCCAGGGCAGCACCCGGCCGAAGCGGACGAGCTCTCCGTAGGCGGCCGGGTCGACGTGGTCCGCGAGCACCAGGTCGAGCACGGCCTGTGCGGCCTGTGCCGGGGTGAGTGCCCGGCTGAAGTCGTCGAACCACGGCCGGGAGGTCGGTGTGTCCACGAGCCCGGGGCAGACTGCCGCGACCAGGGTGTCTGCGGGCAGATCGGTCTCCCGGCGCTGCGCTGCGACCGCTCGAACCGCGGCGACCTGAGCCACCTTGGACGGAACGTTGATCCACCGCGGCCAGCCCATCTCCTCGGCCGTTCCGGCGTGGACGGCGGCACGCCAGGACTCGACGGCGCGCTCGACCTCGTCGAGCGAGGCGCCGTCGAACAGGGGATGGAGCCGCGGGTCGAGGCGACCGAGCGTTCCCAGCGAGCTGGCCACGACGATCAGCCGTCCGCCGGGGCGCAGTACCGGGCCGAACGAGCGCAGCATCGCGTGCGTGCCTCCGTTCGCGACGTCGATGAACTCGTCGGCCTGCTCGGACTGGGGCCGGTCCGGCGTGATCCGGGCGACCGCGTTGGACAGGACGATGTCCACCCCACCGTGGCGCTCCTGGAGTTCGGTGGCCAGCCGCGCCACGGCGTCCGCGTCGGTGACGTCGAGCAGGCGGCCTTCCACCCGGCTCCTCGTGCCGGGCGCGGCTGTGACGATCGCCGTGGCGTCCGCGACCCGTTGCGCGTTGCGTCCGGTGAGCAGGACCAGGTCGTCGGGTTCCATCCGGGCGGCCAGCCCCTCGACGAGCGCGAAGCCGATGCCTTGGTTCGCGCCGGTGACCAGGGCGATGTGCGTATCTACCACGCGCCCAGGCTAGGAAGGTGAGGGGCATGCGGCCAGCGAGAGTTACGCAGACCTGGTATGCGTAAAGCTCATGGACCTCGGCGATGTCTCGCTGGTCGCGCTGCGAGTCTTTCGCGAGGTGGCCGAGCGCCGCACGCTCACCGCGGCCGCGGAGGCGCTCGGCTTCACCCAGTCCGGGGTCTCCCGGCAGATCGCCTCGCTCGAGCGCGCGGCGCGCACCCGCTTGCTGGAGCGGCGCCACGACGGCGTACGGCTGACCGCCGCCGGGCACGTCGTGCTGCGCCGGGCCGCCACGGTGCTCGACGAGATCGACGCCGCGTCGCGGGAGCTCGCAGGCATGCCGGCCGAGGCGGGAACGGTCCGGCTCGGCTGGTACAGCAGCGCCGGCGCTCTCCTGGTGCCGCGCGCCCTCGCCGCGCTGCGCCGCACCCACCCCGCCATCACCGTCACCACGCAGGAGGGCAGCACGCCTGCACTGATCCGTGCCCTGCGCGCCGGCCGCATCGATCTCGCGGTGGTGGCATCCCTGCCGCCGTTCCGGCCGCCCGACGCCGAGTCGCCACGCCTGGAGTTCGAGGTGCTCGCCGAACGCAGCCTGCGCCTCGCAGTGCCTGCCATCCACCCGCTCGCCGGGGCGGACTCCGTGGACGTCGCCGACCTGCGTGGTCAGCGCTGGATCGCGAGCCCGTCCACCCGAGAGCAGGAGCGGCTGGGTGTCTGGCCCGGACTCGACGAACGGCCGGAGATCGCGCACACCGCTACCGACTGGCTGGCCAAGCTGAGCCTGGTCGCGGCCGGATGCGGGCTGACCACTCTTCCCGCATCACTCGTACCCGCCGTGCCGCCTGGAGTGCGGGTCCTCGCGGTGCGCGGCGGCCCCCACGAGCAGCGGCGCATCCTCCTGGCGCGACTCCCGCAGCCGCCTGCCGAGCCGGCCGTCCGCCTCGCGGACGCCCTGCGCGCCGCGGTGCACGACGTCGGCGCGCCTGCCGGGGCCCCATGGCCGGAGCCTCTACCGCTCAGGCGGGGGACGAGGGCTGTTCCGCTTGGGCCTCGGCGATCTCGATGAACTCGTGGATGAGGGGGTCGGTGCGGGCGTCGTCCCAGGCCAGGCACACGCGGTTGGGCCCGATGTCGTCGATGGGGACCCAGGTGATGTCGGGGCGGGTGTAGAAGGTGGCGGTGGAGAGCGGGAGGACCACCAGCCCGTGCCCCGCCGCGACGTGTTCGAGTTTCTCCTCCACCGTCCGGATGGGTCGAGGCGGTTCTCCTCGGCCGCTACGCAGCTCCGCGGCGATGTCGCGCCATTCGGGCACGGCGTCGGGGTTCTGCAGGAGGTGCTCGTGGGCGAGGTCGCCGATGCTGATGCCGTCCTTCGCCGCGAGCGGGTGGTCGAGGGGGAGCGCGGCGACGCGCGGTTCGGTGAGCAGCGGTCGGAACTGTAGGCCCTGCTGGTCGACGGGCAGGCGGACGTAGCTGACGTCGACACGGCCGTCGAGCACGACCTCGGTCTGGTCGTCCCAGCTGGTGCGCAGCACGTCGACGGTGAGGTCCGGGTGGCGGGCGGCCAGCACGCGCGTGGCGGGGGTGACGATCAGTCCGGGCATGAACCCGACGGTGAAGTGGGCGGAGCCGCGCGCGGCACGTTGGACCCGTCGTTGCAGGGCGTCGGCGCCGGCGAGCAGTGGCCGGGCGTCGACAAGGAGCTGTTCGCCGGCGCGGGTGAGTGCGGTGGCGCGTTTGGTGCGGTCGAACAGCTGGCTCTTCAACTCGTGTTCCAGCGCGCGGATCTGGCGGGAGAGCACGGGCTGGGCGATGTGCAGCGCCGCCGCGGCGCGGCCGAAGTGCAGGTGCTCGGCGACCGCGACGAAGTAGCGCAGCTTGCGCAGGTCCACATCCATGCTCGCGCCTCCCGTCCGCGACGAGGCCGGATGCCCCCAGGGTATTGCAGGCGCGGAAAGGAGTCTTGGACGTCGCGGCGTCCATGGGCACATCGTGAAGGGGTCTGACCAGCACTTCACCAGGAGGTTCCCCATGGATCTGTACGGGCAGCGCGTCGTGGTTCTGGGCGGGACGTCGGGCGTCGGGCTCGCGGTCGCGGCCGGTGCGGGGTCTGCCGGGGCCGAGGTCGTCGTCGTCTCCAGCCGTCGTTCCAGTGTCGACAAGGCGCTCTCGGCGCTTCCCGACGGGGCTGTGGGCCGGGTCGCGGATCTGAGCGACCCGGCCACCGTCCGTGCCGTGCTCGAGGAGCTGGGTGAGCTCGATCATCTCGTCTACACCGCAGGCGAGCCGCTGGCCCTGATGTCGGTGATCGAACTCGACGTGGAGCAGGCGCGCCGGTTCTTCGGTCTGCGCTTCTTCGGTGCTCTGGCGGCGGTCTCCGCTGCGGCGCCGCTGGTGCGACCGGGCGGGTCGATCACGTTGACCACGGGCATCGCCAAGGACCGTCCGGACGCCGGCTGGGCCGTGCCGGCGAGCATCTGCGGCGCGGTGGAGGCGCTGACCAAGGCACTGGCGGTGGAGCTCGCGCCTGTCCGGGTGAACGCCGTGAGCCCGGGCGTACTTCGCTCGCCCTTGTGGGCGGGGATGGGCGAGGCTGAGCGCGAGCAGATGTACGGGGACATCGCGGAGGCGATTCCGGTCGGCCGCATCGGTGAGGTCGGCGACGCCGCGCAGGCGTACCTGTACTGCATGACGCAGGCTTTCACCACCGGCACGGTTCTGACCGTCGACGGCGGGACCGTCCTCGTCTGACAATTGGTTAGTCTGCTTATGAGACTCAGCTGGTGGGCCTCACTATTGGCAGGGAGGCAGAATGCCGATTCTCGTGACCGGGGCCGGCGGAAGTGTCGGCGGCATCGGCGGCAGGGTGGTCGAACGGCTCCAGGAGCGCGGTCTTCCGGTGCGCGCCCTCGTTCGCCGCGACGACGACCGCGCTGACGCGCTTCGCGCACGGGGGGTCGAGGTCGTCGTCGCGGACCTCACGCGCGCCCCTGACGTCGTGCGGGCACTCGACGGGTGCCGCCGCGTGTACTTCGGGATGTCGGTGTCGCCGGAGTACCTGGAGGCGACGGCCACCCTGGCAAGCGCCGGCCGGGCGGCCGGGAATCTCGAGGTCGTCGTGAGCATGTCCCAGATGACCGTCTCGCAGATGGATCTGACCAGCACCGAGGAGTCGCGCCACCAGCGGTTGCATTGGCTCGCCGAGCAGGTGCTCGACTGGTCCGGCCTTCCGGTCACGCACGTGCGGCCCACGATCTTCATGGAGAACCCGCTCCTGACGATTTTCGCCTACCCCTCGATCGTGAGGACGGGAAAGATCAGGCTGCCGTTCGGCGCGGGCCGCACGTCACCGGTGAGCGCCCAGGACGTGGCCGATGTCGTCGCGACGATCCTCGCGGAGCCGGCAGGCCACGTCGGCCGGACCTACGAGCTCACCGGGCCCGTGTCGCGGGACCTGGGCGTCATGGCCGAGGAGTTCTCCGCGGCGCTCGGCCGGCCCGTCGTGTACGAGGACGTGCCGTTCGATGACTTCGCCGAGGAACTCGCAGCCGCCAAACTGCCCGACCACGTTCTCGACCACATCCGCACGATGGCCCGGCTGCACCGGGCCAACCGCTACGACCGCGCCACGCACGACGTCGAGAAGATCCTCGGGCGCCCCGCGTCGGGCGTCGCGGACTACGTCTCGATGAACCCGGAGTTCTTCCGGCGCTAATCGCTTTGACCGTCACCGCAAGGGCGGGTGACGATCATGGCCGGGAAGTACCTGCCGGCGCGAGGGAGAGGTCGATGGTCGACGCGATCTTCGAGCACCCGCGCCTGGTGGCGGTCTACGACGCGCTCGAACCCGACCGCCGCGACCTCGACGTGTACGCCGCGATCGTGCAGGAGTTCGGCGCTCGCAGCGTGCTCGACGTGGGCTGTGGCACCAGCACGTTCGCGCTGCTCCTCGCAGGCCGTGGCGTGGAGGTGACGGGTGTCGACCCCGCCGCGGGCTCGCTCGCGTACGCCCGCAGGAGGGCCGGTGCGGACCGGGTCACCTGGATCCACGGGGACGCCACAGCCCTTCCCGGGATGGCGGTCGATCTCGCCACGATGACCGGGAACGTCGCGCAGGCGATCACCGATCCGCTCGGCTGGGACGCCACTCTCCGCGGCGTGCACCACGCGCTTCGGCCGGGTGGACGTCTCGTCGTCGAGAGCCGGGATCCGGCGCGACGCCAGTGGCTCACGTGGAACCGCGCTGGCACCTACCGGGTCGCCGAGATCGCCGGCGTCGGCCGGGTCGAGTGCTGGGTGGAACTGACGGACGTGACCCTGCCGCTGGTCAGCTTCCGCACCACGTGGGTCTTCGGCTCCGACGGCGCCGTACTGACCTCGGACTCCACCTTGCGCTTCCGCGACCGTGCCGAGATCGAATCCGACCTGATCCGGCACGGCTACGTCGTGGACGAGGTGCGCGACGCACCCGACCGGCCCGGGCGCGAGTTCGTGTTCGTCGCTCGCCGCAGGAGTGCTCCACCCGGGTAAATCAGGCCGTGCGATCGCGATTCGTTCCCGACCTCCGTTACCGCGGCACTGGACACGAATTCGTCCGATTCGCTCCGTCGGTCCCTTCGCGGCCGTGTGTGATGGATCGGTAAATCTTCCACAACTGTGGCGAATGGCGGACGCCGCAGGCCCGTCTGCATCAGCACACCGCTCTCGACCAGGTACTCGATGCGGGTCAGCGGGTGTGTGCCACCTCACTTCTGATCGCAATTCGGCGACGGTCAGCAGCAATACGGCAAATGCGCGGCGGGGAGAGTTCGTTTACCTTCTCCAGCATGGCTACTCCGACCCGGACCGGCCCGCCGGCCACTACGGTGCGCGCCTCGTTCCGCGTGAACGAGCACGATGTCGAGGTCGAGATCGACACCCGGGAGTCTCTGCTGGATGTGCTGCGCGAACGGCTGGAGCTGACCGGCACCAAGAAGGGATGCGATCACGGCCAGTGCGGCGCGTGCACCGTGCATCTCGACGGCCGTCGGGTCGTGTCCTGCCTGACTCCCGCCGTGCAGGTGAACGGATGCTCCGTCACGACGATCGAGGGCGTGGCCGGGCCGGACGGCGAACTGCACCCGTTGCAGCAGGCCTTCGTCGACCACGACGCGCTGCAGTGTGGCTACTGCACCCCGGGACAGGTGATGTCCGGGCTGGCGTGCATCGCCGAAGGGCATGCAAGGGACGACTCGTCGGTACGCGAGTACATGAGCGGCAACCTCTGCCGCTGCAGCGCGTACACCTCGATCGTCGCCGCGATCCGCTCCGTCGCCGACGAAACAGAGGCCTGACGTGCGGCCGTTCACCTACGAAGCGCCGGACACCGTCGCCGACGCGCTCGATGCCCTCGCCGCCGCCGGGCCGGGTGCCAAGTTCCTCGCCGGCGGCACCACCCTCTACGACCTGATGAAGCTGGGAGTGGAGGCGCCGCCGGCCGTGGTCGACGTGCATCGCCTCCCGGAACTGTCGCAGATCGACAGCACCGGCAAGGACGAGCTCGTCTTCGGCGCCGGGGCTCGGATGGCCGACGTCGCCGAGGATCCGGTCGTCACGCGGGACTATCCGGCGCTGGCGGAGTCGCTGGCCAAGGCGGCGTCGCAGCAGCTGCGCGAGATGGCCACGGTCGGCGGCAACCTGCTGCAGCGCACGCGGTGCACCTACTTCCGCCACGGCGAGCCGTTCGCGTGTAACAAGCGCGAGCCGGGCAGCGGCTGCGCGGCGATCGGCGGGCTCGACCGCGCCCATGCGGTGCTGGGCACGAGCGACGCGTGCATCGCGACCTTCCCCGGCGACTGGCCGGTGGCGCTGCTGGCGTTCGACGCACAGGTCGACGTGCTCGGGCCCGACGGTGCCCGGACGGTCGCGTTGGCCGACCTGTACCGGGCGCCAGGTCAACGTCCGGACCTGGAGACCACCCTCCAACCGCAGGAGCTGCTGCTGCGCATCCGGGTGCCCGCCACCCCGACCGGGCGTGGCTCGACCTATCACAAGATCCGCGACCGGGAGTCCTACGCGTTCGCGCTGGCATCCGCTGCGGCGGCAGTGGCGCTGCACGCCGACGGAACGGTGGCGGACGTGCGGCTCGGGCTGGGTGGTGTGGCCACGAGGCCGTGGCGTGCAGCCGAAGCCGAGCAGGTCCTCATCGGACAGCCACTCACCGCCGAGACCGCCCGGCACGCGGGCGAAGCGGCATTCGCAGCGGCCAGGCCGGGCCGGGAGAACAGCTTCAAGATCGAACTCGGGATCCGAACCGTCGCCGACGCGCTGCGGATCGCCGGAGAGCGGGCGACCCGATGACCACCACGACAACCGGCGCGGCTGTTCCCACCGAGCGGGTGGACGCCCACGCCAAGGTGACGGGTGCACTGCGGTACGGCGCGGACCGCAACCCGCCCGGGGTGCTGTATGCCGCGTTCGCGATCGCACGGGTGCCGAAGGGCCGGATCACGCATCTCGACGTAACGCACGCCGAGGCCGTGCCCGGAGTGCGTCTCGTGCTCACGCACGAGAGCGACCCCGGCGTGAAGTCCGGTGGCTTCATCATGGGCGGTGGGTACGGGTTCCAGAGCTGGCAGCCGATGACCGACGACCGGATCGCCTACTGGGGTCAGCCGGTCGCCCTCGTGGTGGCCGACACGCTCGTCGCGGCGAACGAGGCTGCGGCGCTGGTCGAGGCGGTGTACGAGACCGAGGACAGCAGCCTCGACCTCGACGCCCCGGGCGCCGAGACGCTGGTGCAGGCCGAGGCGATCCCGCTGCCCTTCCTCGCCGACGTGGTGGTCGGCGACGCCGACACGGTGCTCGGGGAGTGCGCTGTGCAGGTGGACTCCGAGTTCGACCTGCCCACGCAGCACCAGAACCCGATGGAGCTGCTGCACACCGTCGTGGAGTGGCGCGGCGACACACTGGTGGTCCACGAGGGCACCCAGAACAGCGGCGCCATCCGCAACGGGCTCGCCATGCAGTTGGGCATCGACCCCGAGCAGATCGAGGTGATCTCGCCGTCGGCCGGGGGAGGGTTCGGGCAGAAGAACTCGCTTCAGCCGCACACCTGTCTCGCCGCGGTCGCCGCCCGCAGGCTCGGCCTCCCGGTGAAGCTGGTGCTGACCAGGGAGCAGTGCTTCCACGCAGCGAGCTTCCGCCCGTTGAGCAGGCATCGGGTGCGACTCGGCGCCGACGCGACGGGCGTGCTGCGAGCGGCCGTGTACGAGATCGACCAGCAGACCTCGCGTCACGACCTGTTCCCGGCCGTCTACACGGACATCGCGTCCCGGCTCTACGGAATCCCCAACTTCCGGGGCCGGCAGCGGCTCGTGCGCACCGACGTACAGACGCCGGGGTACATGCGCGCCCCGCACGAGCACCCGGCCGCGTTCGCGTTCGAGTCTGCTGTGGACGAGATCGCCTACGCCGCAGGTGTCGATCCCGTCGCGCTGCGGCTGGCCAACGACACCGACATCGATCCGGTCACCGGTAGCCCGTTCTCCTCGCGCTACCTCGCGGAGTGCCTGCAGCGCGGCGCTGACCGCTTCGGCTGGTCCCGCCGCAGCGCGGAGCCCGGATCGATGCGCGCGGACGACGGCACCGAGATCGGGTGGGGAGTCGCCGCTGGCGCCTATCCCGCCCACATCGTCGCCGCCGTGGCGAGGGCCCGCGTCGAGGCGGACGGCACGGTGCGCGTCGAGACCGGCGGCCACGAGATGGGCCAGGGCATCCGGACGGCGATCGTGCGGACCGTCGCGGCCGAGCTCGGAATCCCGACCGACGTCATCACCGTCGTCGTCGGTGACACCCGCTCGGTGCCGCAGCACCTCACTGCCGGATCGTGGGGCACCGCCAGCGCACTGCCCGCGATCGTCGACGCTCTCACCGAGCTGCGGCGCAAGCTGGGTGTGCCGGCGGAGGGACCCGTCGACCTCGCCGCCGCGGTGGCCACGCTCGGCGGTGCCCCGGTCGAGGTGGAGATCACCCGCACCGCGCCGGGACAGCCACCCGAGAGCCTCGACCAGCTGCGTCGTGGCCTGGTGGCGCTCGCCGGACCCGAGTACCCGCAGTTCAGCTCCTACAGCTGGATCGCTCACTTCGTGGAGGTCCGGATCGAGCTCACCACGCGCCGGGTGCGCGTGTCGCGCGTGGTCAGCGTCGCCGACTGCGGTCGCGTCGCCAGCCCGCGTACCGCGGAGAGCCAGGTGCGTGGGGGTGTGGTCTGGGGTATCGGCGCCACGTTGCGCGAGGCCACCGAGGTCGACCCACGCTACGGCGGCTTCCTCAACACCTCGCTCGAGGAGTACCCGGTCCCCGTGAACGCCGACCTGCTGACCGACATCCACGTGGAGTTCATCGACGAGCCGGATCCGCTGCTCAACGGGCTCGGCGTGAAGGGCCTCGGCGAGGTTTCGATGGTGGGGGTGGCACCCGCCGTGGCGAACGCGGTGTTCCACGCGACAGGGCGCAGGATGAGGCGCCTGCCCATCCGCCTGGAGGACCTGCTCTGACGGCCGTCAGCCTGCCGCCGCGGCCGGGCGCCGGAGGGTGAGCAGCTGCTCGTAGAACCCGCCGTACCCACGGTCCGGATCCACCAGGTGCACCTCGAGGATCCAGTGGCACTCCCGGCCGACGCGGTCGGTCCTGCGCATCGGCCCGTCGCTACCCGGTGCGATGTAGCTGTCGATCCGTTCCCCGTCGATCGTCTCGTGGGGGAACTCGCCGACGAGGTGGCCGCTGTGCACGCCGCCGAAACGCCACCCGGCTTCCTCGGACGCCCCGACGACGTACTGGTACAGCTCAGCTCCGCTGATCTCCTCGTTCGTCTCGAAGAAGGCGCGGCCGGCGTCGAAAATCCGTGGCAGGTCAGCCTGTAGCTGCAGCTTCCGCGGGTCGTCCCCGAGGACGAACGTCCGGCCGAAGTCGGCCTCCCATTCCGCGAAGATGGGCCCGAAGTCGAGGAAGACGATGTCGTCGCCGTCGATGGCGCGGTCCGGTGGGTTCTCCCGGTAGGGCTGCAGCGTGTTCGGGCCGGAACGGACGATTCGCTTGTGCCAGTGGCGGCTGACGCCGAACAGGTCGGCGGCCAGATCCCGCACGTCGTCGCTCACCTGGGCCTCGCTGCGGCCGGGCGCGATGATCCCGCGCCGCGCGACCTCGGCGAACAGCGCCTCCGCCTTCTCCTCGGCCTCGACCAGTTGCCGAGCCCGCTCCGCTTCGTTCGCGCTGCGATCCGTTGTGGGTGCCATCGGCTTTCCGTCGCTCCGTTCCTGCGGAATATCCTGCGAAAGTCTCCCGCGTCCACGGAGAAGCCTGACGAGTTGCGGGACCCGGCGCAACCGCCGGAGGGGATCATCGAATTCGGAGAATGCGCTCGGCGGGGCACCACCCCCGCACCGCGGGATTCCAGCCCCACCAGTGGATTGTCGCGATCAGGCCCGTGCCCGCAGCCAGGCGCGGAAGGCGTCCAGCCCCGGCTCGGGATCACTCCGTCCGACGCCGACCCGGAAATGGTCGGGCGGGGTCGCGGTGAGCTGTGAGCGGTAGATGCTCGCCGGGAGCAGGAGAACACCGGCTTCGTTCACGAGGTCGGTGCAGAACTGCTCGACCCCGTCCGCGCCCTTGTAACGCAGGTACGTGACGCACCCGCCGTCCGGTGCGTGCCAGTCGAACAGCGAGTCGAACTCGGTGAAGAAGCTCTCGAAGACCGGCAGGTTGGCGGCGATGATCGCGCGGTTGCGCTCCAGGATCGTCTCCCGGGCCTTCACGGCGATACGGGCGAGGATCTCGGACGGCGCCGAGTTGCAGATGGTCGTGTAGTGCTTGGCGCGCTCCAGGCGGGAGAGCAGCTCCCGGTCGCGGCAGACGATCCACCCGATGCGCAGCCCGGGCAGCCCGAGCGACTTCGACATGACGTTCAGCGAGAGGGCCCGATCCGAGAGGTCCGCCGCGTTGGGGAGGGTGCGGCGCTGGTCGAGTTCGAGGCCGCGATACACCTCGTCGCTGAACAGATGGATTTCGCGCTCGTCGCACAGCTGCGCGAGCCGGGCGAACTCCGCGGCGTTCATGACCTTGCCGGTGGGATTGTGCGGGAAGTTGACCGAGACCACCCGGGTGTTGGGCCGTAGCGCCGCCTTGACCTCGTCGACGTCGAGGCTCCAGTCGTTCTCCGGTCTGAGGGCGACACCCGTGACGGAACACAAGGCGAGCGGCACCGTCTCCGCTGCCTGGTAGTTGGGCGTGACGACGACGGCGTGGTCATCGGGACCGAGCAGCACCTGCATCGCAAGGTAGAGGCCCTCCTCGGCGCCGGCGAAGCAGAGGACGTCGTGGGCTTCGGCCTCCGGGTACATCTCGGCGATGGCCTCTCGGAGTGCGGGGTCGCCGAACGTCTCGGTGTACCCGAGCGACAGCGTCTCCCACGCCGCGCGGTCGTGGTCATCCGCCAGCGCGAGCAGTTCGGTCATCGTCATCGTCTGCGCGTCGGACGCGGTGAGGTGGTACCGCGCCGTGAACTCCCAGTGCGAGAAGTAGGTCTCGAGTTGGAAGTCGGGCAAGGGGGTCACGACATCGGGTCCTTCGGAATCGAGCTGTGGGCATGATCAGCGCCGGGACCGATCGTCCCGACCCCTCATCAGTTGTGATGAGCGCCCATCCTTCTCCTCCGGGCTGCGGCCGAGGACGACGACCCGCTCGTGGTCGCCGACGGACGGCGGCTATCTGCTGGATACGGGCGTGACGGGTGTGAAAAAGAAGACGTGAAGTGACACCCGATTTGTCCGATTCGCGATAGCTTCGTGCTCGTGGCTTGTTCGGAGCGTGGAAAACCTGTAACGGACCGTGGTCAGCGGTCGAGTGCACCGCCGTGGACCAGGAGCGCAGTGCCCGTGACCTCATCAGCCTCGTCTCCGGTCCGATCTCGCCCATCCGGCTCCTCATGAGCGTGGGACGGGGAGAAACGGCGGCACTCGCCCGGGGCGCGGACTGATGTGCCGCGAGTTCTGCGGCGAACTGCGGCGTCTGGAACCCGCGTCCCGCCCGGTGATCGACGTCCTCCAGCGCCGGGGCATTCTGCATCCGATCACCGCGGAGTCCGGCCAGCCGCTGGCCGAGCTGCTGCTGAAGTGCCTGGTCGAGCCCCGAGCCCGGGGAATGGACCGGCGCCATGTCTATTGGGGCGTGCTCGAGCGGATCCACCGCCCGGCGAGCAACACGCAGATCGTGAACGTCGAGTTCACGGGAGGCCAGCTCGACACGACGACATGCGTCTCCGCCACTCATGTCCTGCCTCTGATCTCCGAGACGCCGGGCGAGTACGCGCGCATCGTGGAAGGGCTCACCTCGCCGGTGATGGGGTTCTGGATCGTGCGGCCGCTTCGTCGCGAGGTGATCAAGCAACGGATGCTGTGGTTGGAGGGGACCTTCAACGCACTCCTGATCTCCGAGAACGAGCTGGGGATCTGGGTCAAGCCCGACGTGGGCGCCCCCTCGCGTGCCCTCCTCGAGCAGAACGGGCGGTTGTTCCGTGCGTACGACTTCGGGGCTCGGGCGGGGAAGAACAGCCGGCTGCTCGTCGATGTCATGGTGCAGTCGGCCCTGACGAACTACGCGATGCGCGGCAGGTACGACAGCGCCGCGGACAACGACCGGATGACCGGTGCGCGGGGCGTACCGCGCCCGGGCTGGGGCTCGGGCGCAGGTTCGACCGATGAGTACCGGTCCTTGATCCGGGAGGTCGTGCACGGGCAGGCGCCCCGGCTCCCGGCCCGGGGCAGCAGCCCCGTGCTCGGCGAGATGACCGAGGAACAGGCGTTGCACGCGCTCGAGGACAGGTGGACGGGCGGCCACCACCTCGAGAGACCGTTCACGATCGACATCGACGCCTGACGCTGACCCATCACGGTTCACCGCGTGCTCAGAACGGTGGTGGTTCATCGTCGGTTGCCGTGTTGGTGCGGGGTTCGGTGAGTGGTGATGGGTCGACCCGGTAGGTGTGTCCGCTGGGTGTGGTCCAGACGATCGACCCGTCCACGTACTGCGTGACGCTCCATCCCCGGGTAACCCTTCAACCGATGGTGCGGTCGGCACTTCGGCCCGAGGTTGGCCGCCGAGGTGGGGCCTTCGCCGTTGGCGGGGTCGTAGGGCTGGTTGTGGTCCAGATCGCACAGGTGTGCGGGGACGCGGCAGCCGGGGTGTTGGCAGTACTGGTGCCGTGCGATGAGGTGTTCGGCCAGGTGTGGGTGGGCGGTAGCGGGTGGTGCCGTAGTCGAGCAGGGCGCCGCTGAAGGGGTCGGTGACCAGCCGCCGCCAGATGCTGTCGGGGTCGGCGGCCAGTTCTCGTGCTTGTTCGGCGGGGATGGGGCCGTAGCCGGTGAGTTCGCCGGGTTCGTTGCTTGTTCCGCGCAGGGTGTCGAGCGAGACGGTGACCCGGATCTGGACCGACACCTTGTTGGTCACCGCGGGCACGCCTCCCGCGGGTGCGACCCCGGGAAGCCGGTCCGACCCCGGTGTCGGCGATCCCGGCCGGGAGATCGGGAAGCCGTCGTTCAGGAAGCCGGCCGGATTTGCGGTCGGGGTGGTGTCGGTCGGTGTGCCGGTCGTGGTGCGGGCGGCAGCATTCTGGGTGCCAGCAGACCCGACGCCATTCTGCTTGGGTTCGGTGGACTCAAGGGCAGATGCGGGAGCGGCCGACGCGGTACTCGTCGCGGCGGCGGGCTGCGGGACAGCGCTGGCGGCGGCGGTGATCGCCGATGTTGGGCTGCGCTCTACCCCGCTCGGCGGGCCCGACCGGCGCGGGGTGACGGCTCTGTTCTCTGCCGCCTGTTGGCTGGCGTTGCTGCAGAACCCGGTCTCGCGCAACACCAGATCCACTAGCGCGTCGGCCCGTCGGGCGGCCATCGGCCGCTCATCGGTGCTGCCGCAGCCGCGGGCGTGTTGATCCAACACCGCGAACGTGCCGACCGCCTCGGCCGCGGGCAACGTCGCCGACAAAGTCGCCATGCCGTCGCGTTCCGGGTAGAGCACCACCCCGCGTTCGCGGCGTCTGCGCTCCCGCCGCCGCAGCGCAGCCTCCCCGTCCACCCGTAGCTCCGCCCGCCGGACCGCGGCACGCAGTTGGCCGTTGGTCTGCCCCGGCGCCCGCGGCAATACCTTCTGCTCCACCACCGCCGCACCAGCCGCGTCCAGATCCGCGCAGCCCTCGGTGATGATCCGCGCCTTGGTCAGCGTGATCGCCCCGGCATGCAGGGCGGCGAACGTGGCCGGAACTCCTCCACCAACTGCCTTGCCTCACCGACCCGCCACGTCGCGCCACCCGGGGAGAGTCGCAGCATCAACGCGACCTCGGCCTGCGCGGACTCCACCGCCTGCGCCGAGTTCAACCCCGCCGCAGGACTGGCCTCGGCGGATGCCACGAACTGGGCGATGTCCTCGTACTGGCGCGCCTGAGCCCAGGCGATGATCTTCTCCCAACCCCCGATCCGCTCCAACAGCTCGAACCGATCCGAGGTCGGCCCGGCCTCGGCCAGGAGCATCGTCATGATCCAGTCAGGGGCGTACCCGGACCAGGACAGCGGTGCGGTCTGCGGGTAGGGCGCAGTCTCCACATCGCTCTCGAACATGTGTTCGAGTCTAACCTTGGGCGCCGACAATTCCGGCTGCTGTGCCGCCCGTGACTGCCGTACGTCAGATCCGAGTTCGCGCGACGTCGCTCAGTTCGCCGTGAGCTGCCGGACGAACCACTGCGTCACGATTTCGTCGACCGCCTTGGCGGTGGGCAGTTGCGGAGCCGGTTCCAGGCCGGGCTCGTCGGCCAGCGGGTGCGGCAGGCCCGGCACGGTCTGCAGCTCGACCTCATCCGGATCTGCGTACCGCTCGCGTAGCGCGTCGACCAGGGCAGCCGCGTCCGTCCGCAGCGCCGGGTGGTCCAGCTCGCCGCTGACGAGCAGCAGCGGCGGTTGTGCCGTGATGTCTCCGGCGCGGGCGACGAAGTCCAGTTCGTCGGCGGTCGTGCGGGATTCGGCGGTCCACGGATATGCCTGCTCGGAGCCGGCCATGGTGCGACGGACGAGCCCGATGACGGACCGAATCCGCACTGCCGGATTGACCAGCGCGACCGCCTTGATCGGAGCCCGCCGCGTGGTCAGCACCTCCAGGGCCACGGCACCGCCGAGCGAACCGCCCAAGATGCCGATCGGCTCGTCGTCGACCGGAAGCTGATCGCGCAGCGCGTTCAGCGCGGCCGGGAACTCCTCGGCGGCCTGGTGGACGAACGGGGCCAGGAAAGCCATCAAGGCGTCCTTGCGAGCGAGTTCGAGGATGGCGTCTACGCGACCGTCGACCATCCGTGCGCCACACATCGGCAGGCCCAGATGCACTCGCCAGGCAGGCACTCCGGTCATGGGCAACGCGGCCGCGAAGGCCGCGTCGGTGCGGGGCGCGTCCAGCATGTGCCAGGTCACGATCAACGGCGCGGGGCCGTCGGTGGTGCCGGTCGGTGGGAGCGCCGTGAACGGTACGCCCGCTGCGGTTCCGGTGATCGTTTCCATGCAGGCCACCGTAGAGAGCTCGACGAGCCTCGGATCTCCTTTCCGCCAACGGCGAAACCGTCCGGGGCAGGCAGATCATCCGTCGCTGCGAGATCGGATCTGAGTAAGTGGGGGAGTAGTTCGGCGGACGCGCCCCGCCGATCACTTTCATAGCTTCGGCGGGTCATGCCGCGCCGATCCGCTGGGAGAACTCCATGGAAACCGTCCGCTCGATCCGCGCTGTCGCGCTGGTCTGCGTCGTGGGCACGGCGCTGGCCGCTCTGTACGCGGCAACCGCTGCCGTGACCGCGTGGGTCCCGTCATACGGCTTCGTGGTGCAGGCACTGATCCACTGCGCCGAGCTCGCGGGTCTGATCGGGCTGGCGCTGTCGGGAGCGGCCGGGGCCGGCCTGCTGGGCCGGATCGGCCTCGGGGGCGCCGGGCTCGGCCAGGTACTGTTGGTCGCGGCCGAGCTGATCTACCCCGGTAGCCCCGACGTCGGTGACCAGCTGTTCGCCGTCGCACCGCTCCTGTCGGCCGTCGGAATGGTGCTCGCCGGTGTCGCGGTGCTGCGCGCCGGGCACTGGACCGGATGGCGACGCACCGCGCCGCTGCTCGTCGGTCTCTGGTCGATCGTCGTCCTGACCCCGGCGATCATCATCTCCGGAGGACCACCGGCGCCTGCCGCACTGTGGGCGATCGCGGGCTGGGAGCTCACCTGGCTGCTGCTCGGCGTCGCGGTGTTGACGGGGACGGGTGCCACTGCCCGGATCAAGGAGGCGCGCGCTTCGGCGTGATCTGCTTGCGGTCCGGACCGCCGCTTGTGGACACTTCTCCCGATCGCGCCCCCGGCGCGAACGGGGGGTTGGCGGGTGCGGTCCGAACTGGTGGGTCGCGACCGGGAGATCGGCGCGCTGGACGGGTGGCTGGTGAGCGCGCTCGGCGGCCGGCCGCGACTGGTGCTGTGCCACGGGGAGCCCGGCGCCGGCAAGACACGGCTGGCCGAGGAGCTGGTGGCCAGGGCGGCCGCGCGTGAGGTGCCCACGCTGTGGGGGCGCGCCGCGGAAGCTGAGGGCGCCCCGCCGTACTGGTTGTGGCGCCAGGTGCTGCGCGAGGCAACCGGGGTCGCCCGGCCCGCGGGCGAGCTGGGCGTTGCCGAGGAGCTCGCACCGTTGGTGCCGGAACTCGACGGCGGCCGATCGGACGTACTGGGGGACGAAGCCCGCTTCCGCCTCTTCGACGCGGTGGTCGGGGTGCTGCGTGACATCGCCGACGCGAGGGGGCTGGTGGTCGTCCTCGACGACGTGCACTGGGCTGACCGGCCTTCGCTGCTCCTGCTGCGGCATCTCACCCGCGAACTCCGCGGAAGCAGGTTGCTGGTGCTGGCCACCCACCACGACCTTCCGCCGGGGGACGCGCCTCTCCTCGCCGAGCTGGTCCGGGAGCCGGTGACCGAACGCCTTCCGCTGACGGGCCTGTCGCGCAATGCCGTGGCCGCCCGCCTCGCGGCGGAGATCGGCGAACCCGTGACGGCCGAGCTGGTCGGACGGGTGCACGAGCTGACCGGAGGCAATCCCTTCTTCGTCGGTGAGCTCGCCCGGCACCTGAGCGCCGGCCGAGCGGCGGGGATCCCTCCGACGGTGCGGGAGGCGATCGAGCGGCGGATGGAGCGGCTGTCGCCATGCTGTCGCAGCCAGCTACGGGCCGCATCGATCGTCGGCAGACAGTTCTCCGTCGCCGTGGTCGCCGCCACGATCGGGCGTCCGGTGCTGGACTGCCTCGATCCGCTGGACGAGGCAGTGGCCGCCGGCCTGGTCGAGCCCACTGCGACGGCCGGCGACGAGTACCGCTTCGTCCACGCACTCGTGCGCGACGCGGTCGAGGCAGGTCTCCCGACCGGCGAGCGGGTACGGCTGCATCGGGCGGCGGTGGAGGCGATCGAGCGGCTCTACTCAGAGCGGCTGGACCCGCACCTTTCCGACCTGGCCCGGCACTGGGCGGCGGCCGCGATGGCGGGGGAGCGGGCGCGCGCTGCCGGCTGGATCGAGCGGGCGGGTGACGAGGCGATGCGCAGGCTCGCCTTCGAGGAAGGCGCCCGGTTGTACCGGCTCGCGCTCGACACCGGCGATCCCGAGCTCGACGGGCCGGCGCGGCACCGGCTGCTGGTTGCGCTGGCCGATGCCCGGCACCGGTCAGCGGACGGCGCCGGCAGCGCGGAGGCCTGCCTCGCTGCAGCGGATGTGGCACGTCAGCTGGGTCGTCCGGACCTGCTGGGGGACGCGGTGCTCGTGCTGGGGTGCGTCAACGAGCAGGGAGCGGACCGGCGGCTGCGCGCGCTCTGCGAGGAAGCGCTGGCCGAGCTGGACCCGCAGCCGTCCTCGCGTCGCGCCCGGCTGCTGTCGCTGCTCGCCGAGACCCACATGTACCTCGAGGACGTCGGCCCGGCGGATCTTGCGAGCCGTGAGGCGCTGGCCGTGGCGGAATCCTGCGCGGAGCCGGCCGCTCTGGTGGCCGCACTACGCGCCCGCCAGATGGCGCGCAGCGGGCCCGACGGCATCGAGGAACGCGCCACCCTCACCGCGCGCCTGTTCGCCGTCGGTTCCGACGCCGACAATCCGTCGGATCGCATGTGGGCCCACCTCTGGCAGATCGACACCCACGTCGAACGCGGCGACCTCTACGACGCTGCGGCCGTCATCGACCGGCTCGAGTGGTATGCGGGCCGGGTGGGGGGCCCGACGGGCCGCTGGCACGTGCTGAAGGCGCGAGCAGCGCTGGCGCAGGCACATGGGCGCTTCGACGACGCCCGCGTGCTCGCGGACCAGGCCTTCGCGGTCGCTCCGGCGAGCGGGCACGCGGGTGCCGTCGGCGCCCGAATGGCACTGCTGACGGCGCTGGACCACCACGCGGGCACCGATCACGGGGGTACGACCGCGATGGTGGCGCTCGATGCGGCCGGTGGAGCCGTGGCGGCGGGTTCCGGTTACCGCATCACCTACACGCTGGGCCCAGCGGTCATCCTGACCGATGCCCGAAAGCATGACGAGGCGGGTGCGCTCTACCGGTCTCTCGGGCCGCCCCGGCGCTGGCGGCCGCCGCCCTTCTTCCTGCTGGCGTCCTACGCGGCGGGGATCGCGGTGGCCGTCGGCCAGAACGCTGATGCGGATGTCGCGGTTCTCCGTGAGCTGTTGTCGCCCTACCGGCACCGGCACGTCGGGTCCGGTGCGGGTGCCGCCCATTACGGCGGCCCCGTCGCGCTGCACCTGGGCATCGCCGCTGCCCACCTCGGTGATCTCGACGCGGCTGTCGACGATCTCCGGCTCGCGCTGGCGAGCTGCCGGGAGAACGGTGCCGCCGGGTACGCCGTCGAGGCGCAGGTCGAACTGGTCGGTGTGCTGGCGCGGCGGGGCAGGCCCGATGATCTCGACGAGGCCCGGGCGCTCGTCACCGCGGGCACGGCGGCCGCGCGGGGTCTCGGCATGCCGGCGTTCGCCGCCCGGTTGGCTGCAATCGGTACGTCGCTCGGACCGGTGCCGCCGTCGCCGTCCCTGTTGACCGCCCGGGAACGCGAGGTCGCCGCGTGCCTGAGCACGGGGATGAGCAACCCGCAGATCGCGGCCGCGCTCTTCGTGTCCGAGCGCACGGCGCAGAACCATGTGCAGCACATTCTGTCCAAGCTCGGGTACTCGCGGCGCAGCCAGATCGCGGTCTGGGCGGTGCAGAACCTCGACCCGCGGACGCCGAACGACCGGCGGGCGTGACGCCGGGAGAGATCAGCGCACGAACGACGGGCGCTTGGGGTCGAAGGTCCACCCGTCCACGAGCTGCCGCATCGCCACGGAGTCGTTTCGGGCACCGAGTCCGTGCTCCAGGTGCAGTTCGTGCGCCCGGGCCAGGGCCGCGCGGTCGAGTGTGACGCCGAGGCCGGGTCCGGCGGGCACTTCCAGGTGCGAGTCGATGATCTTCGGCGGGTCGGTGAGCAGGTGCTCGCCGTCCTGCCAGATCCAGTGCGTGTCGAGGGCGGTGATCGTGCCGGGCGCGGCGGCGCCGACGTGGGCCAGCATCGCGAGCGAGATGTCGAAGTGGTTGTTGGAGTGCGAGCCCCACGTGAGACCCCAGCCGGCGCAGAGCTGTGCGACGCGCACGGATCCGGCCATCGTCCAGAAGTGCGGGTCGGCGAGGGGGATGTCGACAGCGTCAGCCTTAATGGCGTGGTGAAGCTCCCGCCAGCTCGTGGCGATCATGTTCGTCGCGGTCGGCAGCCCGGTCGCGCGCCGGAACTCGGCCATCGTCTCCCGGCCCGAGAACACTCCCTCGCGACCGCACGGATCCTCCGCGTACGCGAGCACGTCCCTGAGCCGGTTGCCGAGCCGGATCGCGTCGTCGAGCAGCCAGGCGCCGTTGGGGTCGAGGGTGACCCGCGCATCGGGGAAGCACTCCTTCAGGGCCGTCGCGGCGTCCGCTTCGGCGTCGCCGGTGAACACCCCGCCCTTCAGCTTGAAGTCACGGAAGCCATAGCGGTCGCGCGCTGCCTCGGCGAGGCGCACCACGGCGTCCGGATCGAGCGCGGGATCCCGGCGGATACGGGCCCAGGTGTCGCCGTCCTCTTCGCCCCCGACGTAGGGCAGGTCGGTCGTGGTGCGGTCGCCGACGTAGAAGAGGTACCCGAGCACAGGAACCCGGTCGCGGATCCGCCCGTCGCCGAGCAGTTCGGCCACGGGCACCCCGTAGTGCTGGCCGGCCAGGTCGAGCAGCGCCGATTCGAGGGCGGTGACGGCGTGCACGGTGGTGCGCACGTCGAAGGTCTGCTCGCCGCGCCCGCCCGCGTCGCGGTGGCCGTACCGCTCGGTCACCCGGCGCAGCAGCGAGCGGTACTCGCCGATCGGCTCGCCGAGCAGGTCGGTCCCGGCCTGCTCGATGGTGCGCTCGATGGCGGAGCCGCCCGGCGTCTCACCGAGGCCGGTACGGCCGGTGCTGTCGGTGAGGATCACGACGTTCCGGGTGAAGAACGGGCCGTGGGCGCCGCTGAGGTTCAGGAGCATGCTGTCGTGGCCTGCCACCGGCACGACCTCGACCGCGTCGAGCGTCGGCCTGGCGCCGGTCATGCCTGCGCCGCAATGCGCCCGACGAGCTCGGTGAGCGCGGACCTCTCCTCCGCGGTGAGGTCGGTGAGCGGCGGTCGCACGGGCCCACCGGACCGACCGACGGCGGTGAGCCCGGCCTTGATGATCGACACCGCGTAGCCCTTCCGGCGGTCGCGGATGTCGAGGTAGGGCAGCACGAAGTCGTTGAGCCTCCGGTAGACCGCGGCGCGGTCGCCCGCGCGTACGTCGGCGAAGAAGTCGAGCGCGAACCGCGGCACGAAGTTGAAGATCGCCGAGGAGTAGGTGGTGACGCCGAGCTGGAGGTAGGGCAAGGCGAACGTCTCGGCCGTCGGGAGGCCGCCGATGTAGGTGAACCTGTCGCCGAAGCGCGCATAGACCCGGGTCATCAGCTCGATGTCCCCGATGCCGTCCTTGAACCCGACGAGGTTCGGGCAGGCATCGGCGAGCTCGGCGAGGGCGTCGACGCCGATCCGGGCGTTCGCGCGGTTGTAGAAGACGACTCCGAGCGCGGTGGCGGCACAGACGGCCTTGACGTGGGCGACGATGCCGTCCTGGGGTGCCTCTGTCAGGTAGGGCGGGAAGAGCAGGATGCCGGAGGCGCCTGCGGCCTCGGCCGCCCTCGCCTGCTCGACGGCGAGCACGGTGCCGTGGCCCGCGGGCGCGAGCACCGGCACGGCGCCGCCGACCTCCGAGACGGCCGCGCGCACGACCCGGTCGACCTCGGTGGGGGAGAGGGAGAAGAACTCGCCCGTGCCTCCGGCCGCGAAGAGGCCGGCCACGTCGTACCCCGCGAGCCAGCCGAGGTGCTTGCGATACGCGGGCTCGTCGAACTCGAGATCGGTGGTGAAGTGCGTGACGGGGAACGACAGGAGCCCGGCACCGAGTGCTGCGGCCAGTGCGGAAGGGGCTGGTGCGGGCACGTGTGCCTACCTCCGGGATGTCACGGCGTCGTGGGGGCCGAGCGGCCGGAAATCAACCTCCGGCGTCGTCACTGTAGGTCGGGTGCCGAGACCCGTCTAAGTGCTTCTCGGCATCGAACGATGCGTGCGCAGCATCGGCAACGCGACGATCTCAATGGCATCATCGCGGTGATCGTGTTGCTTGTGGTGCTCCTCCCGCTCGCCAAGATCCTCATCGGTGCGTGGAGGACATGCCGCCGGGCGGCGGTCGGCGGGTCGATGAGGAGGGCAGATGAACGGTGCGAGCCTGTCGCAGGGGGTCGGGGCGACCGCACGGATCAGCCGGGTCGACGTCACGCCCGTCGCGTTCGCCGACCCGCCGCTGCTCAACGCGGTCGGGGTGCACGAGCCGTTCGCGTTGCGGGCGATCGTGCGTGTGCACACCGACGACGGGCTGGTCGGTCTCGGCGAGACCTACGCCGACGACGGCCACCTCCAACGCCTGAACGCCGTGGCGGCCGCTCTGCCTGGCGTCGACGCGTTCGAGACCAGTCGCCTGCTGTGGCTCGTGCGCGACGTGCTCGGCCGGGCGGGCTCCTCGGGCGGCGACGGTGTGGCCGCCATGATCAACGGCGCGAGCACCGTCGACCGGGTGTTCTCGCCGTTCGAGGTCGCCTGCCTCGACCTGGCGGGCAAGACGACGGGACGCCCTGTCGTCGATCTGCTGGGCGGCCGCGTGCGGGACGTGGTGCCCTACAGCGCCTACCTCTTCTTCAAGTGGGCCGAGCACCCGGGCGCCGATGCCGACGAGTGGGGCGAGGCACTCACGCCCGAGCAGCTCGTCGAGCAGGCCCGGCTCATGATCGACCGGTGGGGCTTCACCGCGATCAAGCTCAAGGGCGGCGTGCTGCCGCCGGACGAGGAGATCGAGACGATTCACGGGCTGGCCGCGGAGTTCCCGGGCGTGCCTCTGCGCCTGGATCCCAACGCCGCATGGACGGTCGAGACCGGCATCAGGGTCGCGAAGGCGCTCGACGGTTTCGTGGAGTACCTGGAGGACCCGTCGCCGGGGATCGAGGGCATGGCCCGCGTGGCGGCGGAGGCGCCGATGCCGCTCGCCACGAACATGGCGGTCGTCGCGTTCGATCAGCTGCCGACGGCGATCGCGGCGGATGCGGTACAGGTCGTGCTCAGTGACCACCACTTCTGGGGCGGGATGCGGCGCTCGCAGCTGCTCGCCGGCACCTGCGACACGTTCGGCATCGGGCTGTCGATGCACTCGAACTCCCACCTCGGTATCTCGCTCGCGGCGATGACGCACCTCGCAGCCGCCACCCCGAACCTCACCTACGCCTGCGACACCCACTGGCCGTGGAAGACGGAGGACGTGGTGCGGCCCGGTGCACTGACGTTCGCCGACGGCGCGGTCGCGGTGCCGGACGGGCCCGGGCTGGGCGTCGAGCTCGACGAGAACGCGCTGGGCACGCTGCACGAGCAGTACCTCGCGTCCGGTCTGCACTCCCGCGACGACACCGCCTACATGCGCCGGTTCCGGCCCGACTTCGAACGCAGGCTCGGCTCCTGGTAGCTCGTGCGTCCTACTCGTCGATCGTGACGTCGCCGACGGTCCACCCCGGCACCTTGTCGCTGAGCGTGAGGCCGATACCCGGCCGGTTCGGCACGACCATGCGGCCTTCGACGATCTCGATGCGCTCCTCGAACAGCGGCTCCAGCCACTCGAAGTGCTCGACCCACGGCTCGCTGGGATAGGTGGCCGCCAGATGCACGTGGAGCTCCATCGCGAAATGCGGGGCGAGCGCCAGGCCAGCCTCGTCCGCGAGAACCAGGAGCTTCATGAACTGCGTGATTCCGCCGATGCGCGGTGCGTCGGGCTGGATGGTGTCGACGGCCCCGGCGGTGATCAACTCGACGTGCTCGCGCACGCTGGTGAGCATCTCGCCGGAGGCGACGGGGGTGTCGAGCGCCGCGGCGAGCCGGGCGTGGCCGGTGACGTCGTAGGCGTCGAGAGGCTCCTCGATCCACACCAGGTCGAACTCCTCGAGCGTGCGCCCGACACGCAGTGCGGTGGCGCGGTCCCACTGCTGGTTCGCGTCCACCATGAGCGGGACCCCGGCGCCGACGTGCTCCCGTACGGCAGCGACGCGGGCGAGGTCGATCGCCGGATCGGGCTGGCCGACCTTCAGCTTGATGCCGCCGATCCCGCGGGCGAGCGAGGCACTCGCGTTCTCGAGCACACCCTCGATCGGCGTGTGGAGGAAGCCGCCCGAGGTGTTGTAGCAGCGGACGCTCTCGCGGTGCGCGCCCAGCAACTTCGCCAGCGAGAGACCAGCCCGCTTGGCCTTCACGTCGTACAGTGCGTTGTCGATCGCGGCGATCGCCTGTGTGGACGCGCCGCTGCGACCGACGGAGGCGCCCGCCCAGACGAGCTTGGTCCAGAGGCGGGCGATGTCGTTCGGGTCCTCACCGATCAGCACCGGCGCGACCTCGCGGGCATGCGCGAACTGAGCCGGCCCGCCGGCGCGCTTGGAGTAGCTGAAGCCGAGACCCGTGATGCCGTCGGTGGTGGTGACCTCGGCGAACAGCATCGCGACCTCGGTCATGGGCCGCTGGCGCCCGGTGAGGACCTTCGCGTCGCTGATCGGCGTCGGCAGCGGTAGCCGCACGCTGCGCAGGCGCAGGCTGTGGATGCGATCGGACGTACCCGGTGCGGGCGTGGACGGTTGATCGGCCCGGCGGCGATGCTGCTCGGCCGAGATGACGTCGTCGTCGATGCTCATGTCAGGCCCTTCAGAATCTGTCCGATGACTCCGCGGAGATCGAATTGTGCCTGCCGCTGAGCGCCGCCTGGTGCAACTATGTAATCGTGACGTCCCTTTACGACCATGCTGGCGGGTATGCCGCACTGCACCGGTTCGTTGACATCTTCTACAGCAGCGTGCTGGCCGATCCCGTGCTCCAGCCCTTGTTCGGCGAAGGGCGTCCCGAGCACGTCGATCACCTCACCGCGTTCGACGCCGAGTCCTTCGGCGGTCCCAAGGAGTTCAGTGCGACGATGGGCGGGTTCGCGCACCTGATCGACGTGCACCGCGGCTTGAAGATCGCCGAGCCGCAGCGTGAGCGGTTCGTCGAGCTCTACCTACGGGCGGCGGATCTCGCCGGGCTCCCCGATGACGCCCCCTTCCGGGAGGCGCTGCGCTCGCACGTCGAGTTCGGCTCCCGCGTCGCCATGCAGAACTCCCATGCCGAGACCGACGAGCAGTTGCACCCGTTGCGCGAGGTGCCCATGTGGCGTTGGCCTGACGAGGGGTAGAGCCCGTCACGCCGATCGGGACGCGCCCCATCCCCGGTAGAAGCCGTGCAGGTGGGCTTCGATGCGCCGCGCCGCGAGATCGTCGAGGCCGTGGGTGATCGCCACGGTCACCCCCTGGTGCTCGCGGCTGAGCCGCTTCGCGGTCGCAGGCCAGTTTTCGACGGCCGCGAAGCGGGACGCCATCTGATCGGCCATGGCGTCGCGCAGCCCGAGCATGAGCTGAGCGCACAAGTGGCTTCCCGACGCGCGGGCGATCACGAGATGGAACGCCGTGTCGAGATCCTGGAACCTGTTCGGCGGGATGTGGGGGTGCGCCATCTCCGTCACGAGCCGGCGCAGCTCGGCCTTGTCGTCGTCCGCGGCGCTGACGGCAGCACGCGCGGATGCTGTGCGTTCGAGCCGCGTGCGGACGGCGAGGAGTTCGTCGGCCGGGATCTGCGCGCATCGGAGCGAGAGCCTCAGCAGCCGTCCGATCCCGTCCTCAGGTCCGGACGTGCTCGCGAGCGCGCCCCCGGCGTCGACGACGCCGAACAGTTCGAGAACCGCGAGGGCGTCGCGGGCTTTGCGGCGACTCACCCGCAGGTCTGCCACGAGCTCGTCCTCGGTGGGCACCGTTGCGCCCACCCGCGGTCCGACCTGCAGGAGCTGTGTCTCGACTTCTGACACGACCTGCGACAGCGGCGCGATCCTCCGCACCTCCGCGTGCTCATTCCGCAGCATCGCGTCCCCTCCCTCGGCATGGCCGGACGCTGCCATCGAGTGGCCTGAACGCTAGCAACGCTGTGGTCTGACCACAACTGTCGTCGCACCGTTGCGGGGAGGTGAACGCGCGCTTATGGTCTAACCACATCGCGGTCAGGCCGAATAGGGAGGCACCGTGTACTCCGACGACGGAGAAGAGCCCATCCGCGTCATGCTGGCCAAGATCGGCCTCGACGGGCACGACCGCGGGGTGAAAGTGGTGGCCCGCACGCTGCGCGACGCCGGAATGGAGGTCATCTACACAGGCCTGCACCGGAGTCCGGAGCAGGTGCTCGAGGCAGCCGTGCAGGAGGACGTCGACGTCCTCGGCGTGAGCCTCCTGTCCGGCGCCCACATGCCGATCTTCACGAAGATCTTCGCGCTCCTGGCCGAGATGCCCGACCGGCCGACCTTCTCGATCGTCGCAGGCGGCGTGATGCCGGACGAGGACGAGGCGGCGCTGCGCGAGATGGGCGTGGCCGAGGTACTGGGGCAGGACACCACTCCCGACACCATTGTGACGACGATCCGGCGCCTCGCCCGCGATCGGGCCGTCGGCAGCGCCACGGGGAGGGACGCGTGATGGAGCAGTGGTCCTGGCCGCCGCGCTACGACGAGACCTACCGTCCGCCGGCGGGTCAGGAGCACTGGTTCCCCCGCCGCGAGACGATGCCGTCGCACGAGCGCGACGAGGCGATCCTGGCCCGGATCCGCGAGGTGATGGGCTACGCCTGGGACAACTCACCGTTCTACCGGCGCAAGTGGGACGAGGCGGGGATCCACCCGTCGTCGATCGCCTCGCTGGAGGACTTCGAGAAGGTCCCGGTGGTGCGCAAGGCCGAGCTGCGCGCCGACCAGGCGGCGAACGAGCCCTTCGGCAGCTACCTGTGCGTCGACCCGGCCGAGGTCAAGCACATCAACGGCACGTCGGGCACGACGGGACGGCCCACGGCGTTCGGGATCAGCGAGCGCGACTGGCGCAGCGTGGCCAACGCCCATGCCCGGGTGATGTGGGCGATGGGGATCCGGCCGGAGGACACCGTGATCGTCGGGTCGCCACTGAGCCTGTACTGGGGCTCGTGGGGTGCCTACATCGGAGCGGAGCGACTCGGCGCGCGCGTGTTCCCGTTCGGGGCGGGCCAGACGGGCCAGACCGCACGGACCGTCCAGTGGATGCGCCAGATGGGCGCGACAGTCTTCTACGGCACGCCGTCCTACGCCCTGCACCTGGCGGAGACGGCACGGCACGAGGGCGTCGACCCTGCCGGGCTCGGCCTGCGGAAGCTCTTCTTCTCCGGTGAACCCGGAGCGAGCGTGCCGTCGATCCGCTCGCGCATCGCCGTGGCATTCGACGCCGACGTCCACGACTCGGGCAGCATGGCCGAGGTCAGCCCGTGGATGCACCTCGGCTCCGGCTCGACCGAGCCGGGCGTGCTGTGCTGGCAGGACCTCGTCTACACCGAGGTGTGCGACCCGGTGTCGATGCGGCGGGTGTCCTACGGCAGCGAGGGCACGCCCGTCTACACGACCCTCGAACGCACCAGCCAGCCGATGATCCGGCTGCTGTCGGGTGACCTGACGCGCTGGGAAGCCCCGTCGCCCGACCGCGGCCGGACCTACCCGTACCTGCCCCGCGGCATCTACGGGCGCATCGACGACATGTTCATCATCCGCGGGGAGAACATCTATCCCAGCGCGATCGACGACGTGGTCATGGCCGACCCCGGTTACGGCGGGGAGCACCGGATCGTCATCAGCCGGGGGACGGCGATGGACGTGCTGGCCGTGCAGGTGGAGCACCGTCCCGGGATCGCCGCGGACGCCTGTCGGGAGTGGGCCGACCGGCTCTCCGGCCGGCTCCGGCACGTGCTCGGCGTCGGGGCGAACGTCGTCCCCGTGCAGCACAACACCCTGCCGCGCACCGACTTCAAGGCCCAGCGCGTGATCGACGATCGCGACCTGCTCGGCGAGATCCTGCGGACAGGTGACGGCGGGACCGCATGATGACCAACGGGCGCAGCCTCGTCGCCCGGATCCTGGACGGTGATCAGGCCGCCGTCGCCCGGGCCCTGACCCTCGTCGAGCGGCGCTCGGCCGGGGTGAACGAGATGCTGGCCGAACTCCACGCGGTCCCCCGCGGCGCTCACGTGCTCGGCGTCACGGGACCGCCGGGCAGCGGAAAGTCGACGCTCGTCAGCGCTCTGACCGCTGAGTACCGCAGGCGCGACCGCACCGTGGGGATCATCGCGATCGACCCGTCGAGCGTGTTCACCGGCGGCGCCATCCTCGGCGACCGGATCCGGATGTCGGAGCTGTCCGGCGACCGAGGCGTGTTCATCCGCTCGATCGCCACCCGTGGCGCCCTGGGCGGGCTCTCGCGCGCTGCCTTGGACGGGATCACCGTGCTCGCGGCAGCGGGGAAGGACGTGATCATCCTCGAGACGGTCGGCGTGGGCCAGGCCGAGGTCGACGTGATCAGTGCGGCCCAGTCGGTGGCCGTGGTCAGCGTGCCCGGGATGGGCGACGACGTGCAGGCGATCAAGGCCGGCCTGCTGGAGATCGCCGACGTGCACGTCGTCAACAAGTCCGACCGCGAGGGCGCGCACAAGGTCGTCTCGGAACTGCGCGAGATGCTGCGGCTCTCCCACCGCGAGGCCGGTCAGTGGAACGTGCCGATCGTGCAGACGGTCGCCGCGACCGGGGCGGGGGTGCCCGAGCTGGCCGACCGGTTCGACGAGCACCGGGCGTGGATGGACCGCAGCGGAGAAGGGCTGGCGCGGGAGCGGCGCAACGCTGCCACGCGTATCCGCTGGATGGCCGAGGAGCTGGTACTCGAACGGCTCCGGCCCGGCCTACCCGACTTCGACAAAGCCGTGGACGCGGTCACCGAACGGCGGTGTGACCCCGTGAGCGCAGCGCGGCGGCTGGTCGGCAGGCCCTGATCCCCAACGGCGCGACATCAGTGAGGAGCACCATGAGCGAGAGCCGATCCGACTCCACCCGCAGGCTGGCGGGCGACGAGCTGATCAAGGCCGTCACCGACGACGTGGCGGACTGGGAGGGCGACGAGCTCGCCGCGTTCGTGGCGCGCGCCCCCGAGTCCCGCGAGGAGTACCGCAGCGGGAGCGGGCTGCCGGTCAAGCGCGTCTACACCCCCGCCGACCTGCCCGAGAGCTGGGACGAGATCGGGCTGCCCGGGCGCTACCCCTACACCCGCGGGCCCTACCCGACGATGTACCGCGGCCGGAACTGGACGATGCGCCAGATCGCCGGGTTCGGGCAGGCGGAGGAGACCAACGCGCGGTTCCGGTACCTGATCGAGCAGGGGCAGACGGGGCTGTCGGTCGACTTCGACATGCCGACGCTGATGGGCCTGGACAGCGACGACCCGATGAGCCTCGGCGAGGTCGGGCGCGAGGGCGTGGCGATCGACGTGCTCCCGGACATGGAGGCGCTGTTCGACGGGATCGACCTGGAGAAGATCAGCGTCTCCATGACGATCAACCCGTCGGCCTGGATCCTGCTGGCGATGTACGTGGCCGTCGCGCAGGACCGTGGCTGCGATCTGAACAAGCTCTCCGGGACGATCCAGAACGACATCCTCAAGGAGTACATCGCGCAGAAGGAGTGGGTCTTCCCGATCCGCCCCAGCATGCGGATCGTGCGCGACACGGTCGTCTACTGCTCGGAGCACATGGCCCGGTACAACCCGGTCAACATCAGCGGCTACCACATCAGCGAGGCCGGGGCCAACGCGCTGCAGGAGATCGCCTTCACCATGGCCGTCACGCGGGCCTACGTGGAGGACGTCGTCGCCGCAGGCGTGGACGTCGACAGCTTCGCCTCGCGCCTGTCGTTCTTCTTCGTGAGCCAGGCCGACCTCTTCGAGGAGGTCGCGAAGTTCCGGGCGGTGCGCCGCTACTACGCGAAGATGATGCGCGAGCGCTTCGGTGCGCAGAACCCGCAGTCGATGCGGCTGCGGTTCCACGCGCAGACCGCCGCGGCGACGCTGACGAAGCCCCAGCCGCTCAACAACATCGTCCGTACCGCACTGCAGGCTCTATCGGCCGTGCTCGGCGGTGCCCAGTCGCTGCACACGAACGGGCTGGACGAGGCCTACACGATCCCGAGCGAGCTGGCGATGAAGGTGGCGCTGCGCACGCAGCAGATCCTCGCCGACGAGACCGGCGTGACGTCGGTGATCGACCCGCTGGGTGGCTCGTACTACGTCGAGAACCTCACCAGCGAGCTCGAGCGGGGCATCGACGACTACATGGCGCGGATCGACGAGATGGGCGGTGTCGTCGCGGCGATCGAGCAGGGCTTCTTCCAGCGCGAGATCTCCGACACCGCCTACGACTTCGCCCGCCGCAAGGCCAGCGGCGACCGGCCGGTGATCGGCGTGAACAAGTACGTCGACGCCGAGAACGACCAGAAGGTCGAGGTGCACAAGCTCGACCCGGAGTCGGAGGCCCGCCAGATCGGCCGCCTGAAGCAGGTGCGCGAGAACCGCGACCAGCAGCGGGCCGAGGCGGCGCTCGAGCGGCTCCTCACCCTCGCGCGCGACGACAGCGCGAACCTCATGCCCGCGACGATCGAGGCCGTACGCGCGCACCTGTCGATGGGTGAGATCACGGGCGCGCTGCGCGGTGTCTTCGGCTCCTACACCGAGACGCCGGTGTTCTGACCTTTCCCCAACCCCGGCCGTGCCGACGGCCGACACAGCACTCCACCGATGATGTCGGAGGTCGTCGTGTACCAGCAGGTCATCGCCCCGCTCGGAGGGAGCCTCGGGTGGTCGGCCCTCGCCGCCGCGATCCCGTTGCTCGTGCTCTTCCTGCTCCTCGGGGTCTTCCGGATCAGGGCCTGGTTGGCGTCGCTGATAGGGCTACTGGTCGCGTTCGTGATCGCGGTGCTGGTCGACGGCATGCCCGTTCCGGCCGCGGCGGACGCTGCCGCGGAAGGTGCGGCGTACGGGCTGTACCCGATCCTGTGGATCGTGATCAACGCGATCTGGATCTACCACCTGACGGTGGAGTCCGGTCACTTCGACGTGCTGCGCCGCGCCTTCGCACGGATCAGTGCGGACAAGCGCGTGCAGGGCGTCATCATCGCGTTCTCGTTCGGCGCGTTGCTCGAAGCGCTGGCCGGGTTCGGTGCGCCCGTCGCGATCTGCGCCGTGATGCTGGTGGCGATCGGGATGAAGCCGCTCAAGGCCGGTGCGGTGGCGCTGATCGCCGACACCGCGCCGGTCGCGTTCGGGGCCGTCGGGCTGCCGATCACCACGCTCGCGCAGGTCTCGGGCCTGCCGGTGGACGACCTCGCCGGGATGACCGGCCGCCAGGTGCCGATACTCGCGGTGTTCGTCCCGCTCGTCATGCTCGTGGTGCTCGACGGCAGGCGAGGCCTGCGGGAGGCCTGGCCTGCGGCGCTCGTCGCGGGGGTGACGTTCGCCGTGGCGCAGTTCCTGGTGGCGAGCTACGGGCCCGTGCAGCTCGTCGACATCGTGGCGTCGCTGGTCTCAGCGGCTTCCGTGCTGCTCCTGCTGCAGGTGTGGCAGCCGGCAGGCATCCCGGACGACGGGTCGGACGGCGGACGCATGCCGGCGGGCGCCAGGCTCGTACCGGAGGGACCGGGCGCGGCGTCGCGGCCCGCGGGACCCGCGGTCACCGGCGGCGACAGCGGCGGGCAGGTTTTTCTCGCCTTCGTGCCGTACCTGATCGTCATCGTGCTGTTCGCGCTCTCAGTGGTCCCCGTGCTGACCGCGGTGCTCTCCGCACCGACCGTGACGTTCGGGTGGCCGGGACTGGACGTCCGCACGCCCACCGGGGCGCCGGTCTCGTTGACGATGTTCAAGTTCGACTGGCTGATCGCCTCCGGCACGGTGTTGCTCATAGCCGGGCTTCTCACAGGGGCGGCCCTGCGGATCTCACCGCTGCGTCTCGTGCGGGCGTACGGCCACACGCTGTACCAGCTGCGCGGCGCCGGGGTGACCGTGATGGCCGTCCTCGGGCTGGCCTACGTCATGAACCTCTCCGGCCAGACGGCGACGCTTGGCCTGTTCCTGGCCGGAGCGGGTAGCCTCTACGCGCTCTTCGCACCGCTGCTCGGCTGGTTCGGCACAGCCGTCACCGGCTCGGACACCTCGTCGAACTCGCTCTTCGGTGCCCTGCAGGTCAGCGTCGGACACAGCACCGGAATCTCGCCGATCCTCCTGGCCGCGGGCAACACCTCCGGTGGTGTGCTCGGCAAGATGATCAGCCCGCAGAGCCTCGCGATCGGCGCGGCCGCGGTCGGGCTCGCCGGGCGCGAGGGCGAGCTCTTGCGCCGGGTGCTGGTTCCCACAGCGATCTTCGTGGTGGCGATGTGCCTGCTGGTCTATCTCCAGTCGACGCACGTCCTGTCGTGGATGGTTGTGCGATGAAGGGAGAGCGGAGCATGTCTGCGCCGGACACGCACTCGGTCGTGGTGATGAGCGAGGGTGCGGTGGGGGAGGTCGAGGAGGCGAACGCCACGGTCGGCGCGGCGTTGTGCAGCGGCACGGTGCCCGAACGGTACGTCCTGCTGTTGCGCGATGTGCAGAGCGACCTGCTGGCTCTCGCGGCCGACCTGTCCGCCCTCGGATCGGACGGCTCCGATCGCGCCATCGACGCTGCGGCCGTGCAGCGGGTGCTCGCTGCCGTCGACGAGCACCGCAGCGAACCCGTGCCGGCCGATTTCGCCGTGCTGGGGGGCAGCACCAGCGCCGTCGGGCTCCTCCGGCTCGCGCGGATGACGGTGCGCCGGGCCGCCCGCAGCGTCCGTCGGCTCGTGCACGGCGGCGCGGTGCCGGACGTTAGCTGTGCCGGCGCCTATCTCGACGCTCTCGCCGAGCTGTTGCTCGTCGTGGCCTTCGAGAGCGAGCTGCTCGAACGGCAGCAGCTCCCGGTGGGGTGGTGCGGCGACGGATCCGGCCTCATGGACCTCACCCGGATCGTGCCGCGGCGCGAGAGTCATGCCTGGTTGTCCGGGCGTGGTTAGACCACACTGAGGTCCTGATGTACGCTGCCGAAGTCGTCGACGGTGCCAGGAATGCCGGATCGCGCCACTGCCGTCGGATCGCGGGCTGCGGAGTCCTGTCCCGTCACAGCTCCGCAACGGGTCCCGTGCCCCAGAAGGCGAGCCCACCGTGCTCATCCAGCCCAGTAGCCGCTCCGAGCCTGCGGTGGAGCGATCGTCGTGACCGCCGAGACGGGGTGGGAGCGGGTGCGGCGGCTGCGTAACCACGAGCAGGTGCTCGCGCAGATCCAGGACAAGATCCTGGACGGTGAGCTGCGCATCGGGGCGAAGCTTCCCAGCGAGCGCGAGCTCGTCGAGATCCTCGGTGTGAGCCGCACCAGCGTCCGTGAAGCGTTGCGGGCGCTCGAGGCCATGGGTGTGATCGATGCGCAGGCGGGTTCCGGACGCGACTCGGGGTCGGTCGTCTCCGGCCGTTCGTCCGAGGCTCTCGGCAACCTTCTGCGACTGCACGTCGCGCTGGCCGAGATCAGCCTCGGCGAGCTCATCGAGATCCGCGTGCAGCTGGAAGGGCCGGCTGCCGCAGGCGCCGCCCAGCACAGCACGGCCGACGACATCGCGCGGCTCCGCGAGCTCAACGAGGGCATGCGGGCGCGCAGCCTCCCGTCCGACCAGTTCAACGAGCTGGACGCCGAGTTCCACGTGAGCATCGCCAAGACCTCCGGCAACGCCCTCGCCGCCACCCTGATGCAGGCGCTGCGCGCCGCGGTGAAGTCGGAGATGGCCGCGGCGTTCACCCTGCTCGACGACTGGCGGGCCGTGGCCGACCAACTCGTGGACGAACACGAGGGGATCATCGCGGCGATCGAGGCGCGCGACCGCGTCCGCGCCTCCCGGCTCGTCGAGGAACACATCAGGCGCTTCTACGAGGAGCACGTCGCGCGGGGCGATCGGTCCGCCGCTCCGGGAACGGGAGCCGGTTGAGCCCGTCGGCGCGCTCCGACACGTCCGGCGGATCCGATGGATTCGTTGACGAGGGCGACGACCCCGGGCACGTCCGGGTCCGCCGCCACGGCCGGGTCGGCCGACTGACCCTCGATCGCCCGGAGGCGATCAACGCGCTGTCCCTGCGCATGATGGTCACCCTCGACACGGTGTTGCGACGCTGGGAAACCGACCCGCAGATCGACGTCGTGGTGCTCGACGGCACCGGCCGCCGCGGATTCTGCGCGGGTGGGGACCTTCGGGTCATCTACGAGGACGCACAGAACCGCCGCGGTGTGTCCGAACGGCTGTGGCGTACCGAGTACCTGCTCGACGCCCTCATCGCCGACTACCGCAAACCGGTCGTGACCGTCCTCGACGGGATCACCATGGGCGGTGGGATCGGAATCGGCTGCCACATCATCCGGCACCGGATCGTCACCGAGCGGTCCGTGCTCGCGCTGCCCGAGGTCGCGCTCGGCCTCGCCCCGGACGTCGGGGGGCTGCTCCTGCTAGCGCGTGCCCCGGGGAAGCTCGGCGCTCACCTCGCGCTGACGGCAGCCCGGATGGGCGGGGTGGATGCCGTGCACGCCGGGTTCGCCGACGCCGTCGTGCCGTCGGAACGACTGGGGCAACTCCTACCCCTGCTGCAACGGATGGATCCGGCGGATGCGATCGCAACGCTCGCAGTTGCACCGTCGGCGCTCGGTGAGGGCGAGCTCGAGGCGCACCGCGGCTGGATCGACACGTGCTACGACGCCGATGAGGTGCCCGCCGTGGTCGAGCGGCTCGCCGCCCACCCCGAGCCGGCCGCGCGAGCCGCGGCCGAGGCGATCACGCGGATGTCACCGCTCGCGCTGTGCGTCACCTGGTGCGGGCTCGACGAAGCCCACAAGGCCGACGCGCTCGGACCGACCCTCGTCCAGGATCTCCGGGTCAGCTACCGCTTCCTCGACGGTCCCGACCTCGTCGAGGGGATTCGCGCCGCGGTGATCGACAAGAGCCGATCCCCGGTCTGGTCGCCACAGCGGCTGAGCGATGTGACACGAGCGATGGTCGACAGGCACTTCGCGCCGCTCGGCGCAGCGGATCTCGATCTGAGCCCGGTGCTGGGCCGGAGCGCCGGGAAGCCCTGATCCTCGACGACGTACGAGGTCAGCGCTTCCCGGACGCTCGGACGACACCACCGTTGCGTGCCTCGGAGGCCTCCGCCCGATCCCAGATCAGCACAGCGGTGTGGGGCCTGCCGTCGATCAGGATGGGCGTGATCGTGGTCAGCTCCAGCCTCCGGCCGTCGAGCGTCACCTTGCGGCGAAGGGATTCCCCGACCCAGTTGGGCAGGAGGCTCACGTCGATCTCGTGCACGACGACCGAGTTGTCGACGACGCGATACGAGCCCGAGTAGGCCAGGTAGCCGCCCGCGGCCTCGGCACGCTCCGCGGGCGTCCCCTCACCGGGGCCTGCAACCTGGTAGGGAGGCCGCCCGGGTCGCATGATCTGTACCGACACGTGACCGTCCGGGGTGTACATGACGTACCCCGAGGCGTCGTCGCCCAGGGGATGGACCGTGGGCGCATCGTTGTCGCCGCGTGCTTCGTAGGACACCAGTTCCCACGCACCGACGAGCTGTTCCTGCAGCGGCCGTGCGGATGCGACGTCGTTCTCCGGCATCGGGTGCTCCATTTCGTGCGGCGGTTTCCCTCCACCCTATGCCGCACCGAAACTTCGCAAGAATCCCGAAACGGGATGCGGCCCGCTCAGCCGGGCAGAATGTTCTGGTTCCGGTGGAAGACGTTCTGCGGGTCGTACTCGGCCTTGATCCGGGCCAGCCGGGGGTATTTCTCACCATAGGCGGCCCGTACCCGGTCGTCCTCCAACTCGGTCATCGCGTTGACGTAGCTGCCGATCCCGATGGCGTAGGGCTGCAGAGCCTGCCAGCAGGAGCGCACCCAGTCGCGATCGGTGGCCATCTGCGCGTGCTCGAGCGACACGCCGGTCATGAACAGCGCGAACTGGGGTGTGCGCATACCGCCGAATGCGGTGTCGCCGTCGGGGACGTCGCTGTAGGCACCGTCCAGGCGGACCATCAGGAACATGGACAGCGCCGAGGACCGCAGCGGTGCCTGCGCGACGAGGACCTCGATGACCTCGTCGGAGAGCTCGGCGAAGTTCGCGCTCTTCTCGTAGCAGTAGTGGCCCCAGGCCGTCCTCTCGTCGGAGAGCTTCTGCAGCTCGACGAAGGGCAACGGGCCGACCGTGTCGAACAGCGGCGGCAGCTGCTGCCGGATCCGGGCGACCACCTGGTCGTGCGCCTCGGCGCCCTGCTTCTCCGGGCTGAGGTCGGCCAGCAGCAGGACGTAACCACGCTGGTCGTGGAACTGCTCGGGGACGAACGGAGCCACCGGGGCGTTCATGGCGCCCATCAGCAGCGTGAACTGCCGGGGCAGGTCGGCCAGGACCTCGCGGCCGAGCCGGAACATCTCGGCGCCCTGCTCCTGGCCGTAGAACAGCATGGCGAACCGGATGTTCGGGCCGACCTCGTGGAGGCGGAACTCGAACTGCGTGACCACCCCGAAGTTGCCGCCACCGCCGCGGACGGCCCAGAACAGCTCGGGGTTCTCGTCGGCGGCGGCCCGCACGACCCGTCCGGCCACGGTGACCACCCGCACCGACTCCAGGTTGTCGATGCTCAGCCCGGCCCTCCTGGTGAGCCACCCCAGGCCGCCGCCGAGGGTCAGCCCGCCCACCCCGGTGTGGCTGATCATGCCGGCGGGTGCGGCGAGGCCGTGCTTCTGGGCGGCAGCGTCCATGTCGCTGAGCAGTGCGCCACCACCGACCTTGACGCGCCGGGCTGCCGGATCGACCTGCACGCTGTTCATCAGGCTGACGTCGATGACCAGTCCGTCTTCGACGGTGGACATCCCTGCCAGGCTGTGGGCGCCGCCGCGCACCGCGATCTCGAGGCCGGCCTCACGGGCGAAACCGATCGCGGCCATCACGTCGGCGTCCGACTCACAGCGGACGATCACTGCCGGGTGGCCGTCCGCGTCGGCGTTCCACACCCGCCTGACGTCGTCGTAGTCGGACGACTCCGGTGTGACGAGCTGTCCGGTCAGAGCCGCGCGCAGGGTGTCGGTGCCGCCGGCGAGTGTGCTGGCCATGTACAACTACCTCCAGTAGCCATGGACGACGGATTTCGCGTGCACCCACTCGGTTCGATCCAGGAGATTGCCGGAGCCGCGAAGAACAGGATCTAGGGCCTCATTGCACGTGTGCATTGCCGGCTCATGGGTACTCGTTGGTGGCGCGCTATTCTCCGGTGGGCGACGCCGGTTCCGACGATGCCGGAGGTGGCCGAGGGCGTCAAGGTCAATCACTGCGCTCATCGAATGCGCGATCGGTCGCAATTCGACGAGTTGCGCCGACGTCCTGCTCCGGGGCGAAAATGGTCGTAGCCGATATCTCGGTCACTTCTCGTCGGGCCCGATCGCCGAGTGGTGATCGGCGGTCTGGCACGAGGGAATGACCAGCCCGACGGTGATGGCGGTGGCGGCCAGGATCGTCGTCGCGGTCACGAGCGCGGCATCGAACCCGGCGACGGTGGCCGAGACGAGGTGATCGGAGGACGCGGAGTCCGGGGAGCGCTGTAGACCGCGCATCGTGACCACGGCGGCCACCGTGTTGAGCAGGGCGGTTCCGACGGACCCGCCGAGTTGCTGCACGGCGTTGACGGCGGCGGCGGCCGCCGCGGTGTCGGCGGGTCGGAGGCCGTGGGTACACGCGTTGACCGCGGGGGTGAGGGCGCAGCCGAGGCCGAGGCCGATGAGGGCTTCGGCTGGTAGGAACCGCGTGAGGTAGAGAGCCGGGTCGGTGGGGTCGAGTCCGATCAGCAGCCCCGTTCCGGTCGCCATGACCAGGAGGCCCGAGGTGATGAGAACGCGAGCGGGAAGGCGGGGGCCGAGGCCGCCCGCGATCACGGTCGAGCCGATCGCGATGGCGACGGCGAGAGGGAGGAACGCCAGGCCGGCCTGGAGGGGGCGGTAACCCAGGATCTCCTGGAACCAGTACGTCAGCACCAGGAAGAACCCGAACATCGCCAGTTGTGGCAGGCCGATCGCCAGGAAGGCGCCGCCACGCGTCCGGTCGAGGACGACGCGGGGTGGCAGCAGGGGTGAGCCGACCCTGAATTGGGCGATGCCGAACGCGACCAGACCGATCACCCCGAGCGCCAGGGCTGCCCGCACCAGCGGATCGGCCCAACCACGCGTGGCGACCTCCGTGAGCCCGAACACCGTCGCACTCATGCCGATGGCACTGGTCGCCGTGCCGAGCAGGTCGAGCCGGACCGCGCGTCCTGCCGACCAAGGGACCACCAGCCACGCACCGGCGACAGCGGCCGCGACGATCGGGACGTTGATCCAGAGGCACCAGCGCCAGCCCAGGACTTCGGTGAGCAGTCCGCCGAGCAGCAGGCCGACCGCGGCCCCCGCTCCCGTCAGGGCGCCGAACACTCCGAACGCGAGGCTGCGCTGACGGGGTTCGACGAACACCGTCGAGATGATCGCGAGGCCTGCCGGGGCCAAGAGGGCGGCGGACGCCCCCTGTCCTGCCCGCCCGGCGAAGAGCAGCGCCGCGGTGGGCGCCGAGCCGGCGACCATCGACGCGACGGCGAAACCGGCGAGACCCGCGACGAAGGCGCGTCGCTGCCCGAGGCGGGCGACGAGTCCTCCCCCGAGGAGGAGCAGGCCCCCGAAGGGCAGGGCGTACGCGGTGACGACCCAGCTGCGGGATGCGTCGGTCATCGCCAGGTCCTGCTGGGCGGACGGAAGCGCGATGGTCACGACCGTCCGAGTCGAGCACCACGACCAGCTGGGCCAGGCCGGCCGTGACCAGCACCCACCACCGCCCGGAAGTCCGCGCCATCTCCGCTCCTCGAACGTTGGACAGGTTATCGAACATTGGTCTAGAGATGGTGCACGGTACTAGGGTGTGCGCCGTGGACGCGACCGATTCCCGTTCAGCGGCCGGCGGCCGGGGTGGGCGCACCAGCGGGACCCCCGGTGCGGTGTGGCTGCGCGAGCCCCGTCGCTACCGCAACTCGCCCCCGCTGACTCGTGATCGCATCGTCGAGGGTGCGGTCGAGCTGCTCGACGGGGAGGGAACCGACCGGCTGACGATGCGCAGGCTCGCCGAGCACCTCGGCGTGGGTGCAACAACCGTCTACTGGCACGTCACGACCAAGGAGGACGTCCTCGACCTCGCCCTGGACCACATCTTCGGCGAGGTGGCGCTGCCGCAGGTGAGTGAGGACTGGCGGACCGATACGTGCGGGCTGATCCACGGTTGGCGTGCCGCGATGTTGCGTCATCCATGGGCGCCGGGCCTGCTGGGCAGGCCGATGCTCGGACCGAACGTGCTCGCCAGAACCGAGTTCCTCCAGTCTGCGCTCGCGCGGGCCGGTTTCAGTGGTGTCGAGCTCGCGGCTGCCACTCACGGCCTCGCCAACTACGTGATCGGATCCGCGCTCACCGAGACCACCTGGCGGCGCACCGACGATCCCGACGCCCGTCACGGGGCGCGCAGGCACATCGAGGACAGCCCGGCGACCTACCCGACGCTGGTCGCCTCCGGCCACCTCGGTGACCAAGCGTGGAGCGACGACGAGCTGTTCACCCGAGGGCTGGACACCATGCTCGCCGGTCTCGACCCGGCACGCCGGTAGGTCCGCTCGCCCCAGCAGGCGCCGCCCGCCCGGGGCTCGTGGCCACGGTCGGGGATGACCACCCTCCGGTCCTCCCCGGGCGGGATGGTTGTATTGCGGCCTCGGCGAGGGATGGGTGTTCCGTGCCCGACCCGGCTGGGTTCTCTACGTCTGGTAGAGCTAAGCTGCGATCACCCGATATGTCCCGATCGCCGGGCAGTGCAGCGGAGGTCCAGTGCAGGAGGCAATGCCAGTGCAGACACCAGCCCTCGCGCAGGAGGTCGCACGTTGACCGCGGTCGCACCGAAGCCGATCGCAGCACACCCGTACCCGGCGAGACGCACCCCCAAGGGGTCCGTGCTGCTCAAGATGCTGCGGACCACGGACCCCAAGGACATCGCCATCCTCTACCTGGTGACGTCGTTCGGGTTCTTCCTGGCCGGCGGCGCGATGGCGCTGCTGATCCGGGGTGAGCTGGCCGTACCGGGGCTGCAGTTCCTGTCGAACGAGCAGTACAACCAGCTGTTCACCATGCACGGCACGATCATGTTGCTGCTGTACGCGACGCCGATCCTGTTCGGCTTCGCCAACTACATCGTGCCGCTGCAGATCGGGGCGCCGGACGTCGCGTTCCCGCGGCTCAACGCCTTCTCGTACTGGCTCTTCCTGTTCGGCGGGCTCACCGTCATCAGCGGCTTCCTGACGCCGGGTGGGGCCGCCGACTTCGGCTGGTTCGCCTACACGCCGCTGTCCGACGTGACGTTCTCGCCCGGCGCGGGTGCCGACCTGTGGATCGTGGGTCTTGCGCTGTCCGGTCTGGGCACGATCCTCGGTGGCGTCAACTTCGTCACGACGATCGTGTGCATGCGCGCGCCGGGCATGACGATGTTCCGGATGCCGATCTTCACCTGGAACATCCTGGTGACGGCCATCCTGATCATCATCGCGTTCCCGCTGCTCACCGCCGCGCTGTTCGGCCTGCTGGTCGACCGCCACCTGGGCGGCCACGTGTTCGACCCCGACAACGGCGGCGTCATCCTGTGGCAGCACCTGTTCTGGTTCTTCGGCCACCCCGAGGTCTACATCGTGGCGCTGCCGTTCTTCGGCATCGTGTCCGAGGTCTTCCCGGTGTTCGCCCGCAAGCCGGTCTTCGGTTACAAGGGCCTGATCTACGCCACGCTCGGCATCGCCGCGCTGTCGGTGGCGGTCTGGGCGCACCACATGTACGCCACCGGGGCCGTGATGCTGGCCTTCTTCTCGTTCACCACGTTCCTGATCGCGGTGCCCACGGGCGTCAAGTTCGTGAACTGGATCGGCACGCTGTGGAAGGGCCACATCACGTTCGAGCCGCCCATGCTGTTCGCGCTGGGCTTCCTGGCGACGTTCCTGTTCGGCGGCCTCACGGGCATCCTGCTGGCCTCCCCGCCGCTGGACTTCCACGTCTCGGACACCTACTTCGTGGTGGCGCACTTCCACTACGTGCTGTTCGGCACGATCGTGTTCGCCACCTACGCCGGCATCTACTTCTGGTTCCCGAAGATGACCGGCCGGATGATGGACGAGACCTGGGGCAAGGTCCATTTCTGGCTCACGTTCATCGGTTTCCACCTGACGTTCCTGGTGCAGCACTGGCTGGGTAACGAAGGCATGCCGCGCCGATACGCCGACTACCTCCCGACCGACGGCTTCACGATCCTGAACTCGATCTCGTCGATCGGTGCGTTCGTGCTGGGTGCCTCGACGCTTCCGTTCATCTGGAACGTCTTCCGCAGCTACCGCTACGGCCGCGTGGTCACCTCCGATGACCCATGGGGCTTCGGCAACTCGCTGGAGTGGGCCACGAGCTGCCCGCCGCCGCGGCACAACTTCACCGAGCTGCCGCGGATCCGTTCGGAGCGTCCGGCGTTCGAGCTCCACTACCCGCACCTGGTGGAACGCTTCCGCAACGAGGCACACGTCGGGCACCGGGCGTCGCCGTACGAGGTGGCGGCGCAGGGCACGGCGGGGGAGACGCAGCCCGACGCGGATCCGCGCTCCAGGTAGGACATCGGTCCCACTGAGCCACGGTGCCGACGCCGCCTGCGTCGGCACCGTGGCTGAGTTCGTTCAGGTGCCCAGTCGCACGAACCAGGAAGCGATCGAGCGGCGATATCCGGCGGGCATGCGCAACTGCGCCGTCTCGTCGAGACCGAACAGCCCGAGCTCTCGGTGTTCGCCGGACAGCACGGGCTCGGCGTCGGTGTCGGGCCGGCAGCCGTAGGTCACGATGAAGACGTGCCGAGGGGCGACCCCGATGTGGTACATCCAGCTGTCGAGGATCGGCCCGATGTTGACCGTCCAGCCGGTCTCCTCGCGGATCTCGCGTGCTACGCACTCCTCAGGCGTCTCGCCGATCTCGATCCGGCCGCCCGGCAGCTCCCACTCGTCACGCTCGTTCCTCAGGAGCAGCACCCGGTTCGCCCGGACCACGACACCTTTCACGGACACGGGAAACGCCGTGGGTGTCATGAGGGCCGGGCGAGCCCGAGGTGATCGCGCAGCGTCACGCCCTCGTACTCGGTGCGGAACAGGCCCCGGCGCTGCAGGATCGGCACCACCATCCGCACGACGTCCTCGAACGCCCCTGGCAGGTGGGTGGCCGCGACGACGAACCCGTCGCACGCCCCGCCGAGGAACCACTCCTCCATCTGGTCGGCGACCTGTTCGGCGGTGCCGACGAAACGGGGACCTTGGAGCAGGGTGGCGCGATGCGCGGCCAGGTCGCGCACCGTGACGTCGGCACGGCCCAGGTGCTGGCGGACGCCGTCGGCCAGGCCCCGGATGCCGGAGGCAGCGTTGATCATCTCCTCGGTGACGACGTCGTCCAGATCGTGCTGGGAGAAGTCGTAGTTCAGCACCTCGGAGAGCAGCGTCAGCGATGCCATCGGATGCACGTAGCTCTCGAGGAACAGCCGTTCCTTCTCCGCGGCGATCGCCTCGGTCTCACCGATCACGGTGTAGGCCATGGGCAGGAACTTCACGTCGTCGGGCGAGCGGCCTGCCGCGGCGATGCGGTCGCGCTGGTCGCGGTAGTGCTGCTGGGCGACCGCGAGGCCGGGGTCGCCGGTGAAGATCAGGTCTGCCCACTGGGCGGCGAACTCCCGGCCGCGACCGGACTGGCCGGCCTGCAGGATCGCGGGCCTGCCCTGTGGGGTGCGCGGCACGGTGAGCGGCCCGCGGGCGTTGAACCACTTCCCGCGGTGGTTGATCTCGTGAACCTTGTCGGGATCGGCGAAGATCCCCGTCTCCCGGTCCATGACCAGGGCGTCGTCATCCCAGGACTCCCAGAGGGCGACCACGGTCTCGATGAACTCCTGGGCGCGGTCGTAGCGCTCGTCGTGGCCGAGGTGCTGCTCCAGTCCGAAGTTCTGTGCCTCGGAGTCGTTGACCGACGTGACGACGTTCCAGGCCGCCCGGCCGCGGGACAGGTGGTCGAGGGTGGCGAACGTGCGGGCCACATGGAACGGGTCGTAGTAGGTGGTGGAGTAGGTGGCCCCGATCCCGATCCGGTCGGTGGCACCGATGATCCCGCCGAGGATCGCCGTCAGGTCGAGCTTGATCGGCCGGGCGCCGTAGCGCACCGCCTCGGCGACCGAGTCGCCGTAGACGCCGGGCATGGCGAGCCGGTCGTCGAAGAACACGAGATCGAACTTCCCCTCCTCGAGGGTGCGCGCGATCTTCTGGTAATACCCGAGGTCGAGGAAGGACAGGTCCGCGGACGGGTACCGCCAGGACCCGGAGTAGACGGTCACGTTGCCGGCCTGCATGAAGCCGACCAGGGTCATCCGGCGTTGTCGAGGTGCTGACGACATGTGTGCCCTTCCTGGTCAGAGTCCGAGCAGTTCGGCCCGGCGGGTGATGTTGTCGGCCAGACGCAGGTGGGCGGCGTCGACGAGCATCCCGTCGAGCCCGGTGGCGCCGCGGCCGGTCGCCTCCGCCTCGCGGTAGGCCGCCACGACCGTCCGGGCGTGTGCGATCTCGTCACGGGTGGGTGCGAAGGCTGCGTTCGCCGGCTCGACCTGGCTGGGGTGGATGGCCCACTTGCCGACGTATCCCATCGCCGCGGCGCGGTCGCAGGCACTGCGGTAGGCCTCGGGATCGCGGTAGGCGGGAAACGGTGCGTCGATCGCGTCGATGCCCGCCGCCCGGGCAGCCACGACGATCCGCGCCCTGGCGTAGTGCCACATGTCGCCGGGATAGTCGACGACCGGATCGAAGTTGGTGTCCACGCGGGCGCCCTGGGACGCCGAGAAGTCGCCGGCACCGAAGATCACGGCCTCCAGCCGATCGCTGGCCCTGGTGATCTCGGCGACGTTCTGCAGGCCCTCGGTCTCCTCGATGAGCACCTCGAGCGCGATGCGCTTCTGCAGTCCCAGTACCTCTTCCAGCTGGGTGAGCAGCACGTCGACCCACCACACGTCCCGCGCGCTGCGGACCTTCGGCACGATGATCACGTCGAGGGCCTCGCGCGCGCCGGTGACGACCTCGATCACGTCACCGTGCGCCCAGCGGGTGTCGACGCCGTTCATCCTGATCGCGCGCACGGTGCGACCCCAGTCGAGATCCCGCAGAGCCGCGGCGGCCTTCCCTCGCGCGGCCTCCCGCTCGGCCGGGGCAACGGCGTCCTCCAGGTCGAGGAACACCAGATCGGCGCCGGATGCGGCGGCCTTCGCGAACATCCATTCGTTGCTCGCGGGTGTGGCGAGCTCGGAGCGGCGGGCCCGGACGGTCATCTCTCGCACTTCTTCCTCTGGCGTTGTGGGGATATCGGCGCGGCGTTAGATGACACCGTCGGCCTGCATCCGGCGGTAGCGGTCCGCGTCGAGGCCGAGGAGGTCCAGATAGATCTCGTCGTTGTGCTCGCCCAGCGCGGGACCCAGATGCTCGACCCGGCCCGGCGTTTCGGAGAACCGGGGGACCGGGCCCTGGACACGCATCGAGCCCAGGTCGGGGTCGGCCTGGGCGGCGTAGACACCGCGGGCCTGCATCTGGGGGTCGGCGAGGAGCTGCTCGGCGTCGTAGATCGGGGCGGCGGCGACCTGCTCCTGATCGAACACGTCCATCACGGTGTCGAGGGTGCGCTCGCCGATCCACTCGCCCATCACGCGGTCGATCTCGGCGGCGTTGGCCAGCCGCTGCTGGGCCTCGGCGAAGCGCGGGTCCTCGGTCAGGTCGGCGCGGCCGACCGCTCGCAGGGCCCGCATCGCGATGGTGGGCGCGCTGCCCGACATCGCCAGCCAGTACCCGTCCTTGGTGCGATAGGCGTTGCGCGGGGCGCTGATGTCCCAGCGGTTTCCCGTGCGCCCGGCCACGGTGCCGAGCTGGTCGTAGGTCAGCACGGGCTGCTCGATGAGCCGGGCCAGGGGCTCGATCAGGTTGATGTCGATGTGCTGACCGCCGCCGCCGTGCACGTCACGGTGATACAGCGCCATCATCACCGCGTAGGTGGCCGTCAGCGCGGCGACGCCGTCGCCGAGCATGAACGACGGCAGCGTGGGCGGGCCGTCGGGATGCCCGGTGATGTGGGCGAACCCGCTCATCGCCTCCCCGAGCGTGCCGAACCCCGGGCGGTCGCTCTTGGGACCGCCCGCCCCGAACCCGGACACGTGCAGCATGACCAGGCCCGGGTTGTCGGCCTCGAGGCGTGGATAGTCGAGCTCCCACCGGTTCAGCGTGGACGGCCGCAGGTTCACGATCAGCACGTCGCTGTGGCTCACCAGCTCACGCAGCAGGTCCCGCCCCGCTTCCTGACGCAGGTCGAGTGTGGCCGACTTCTTGTTGCGTCCCAGGCTCTTCCACATCAGCCCGACGCCGTCCTTCTGTGCGCCCCACTGCCGCAGCGGGTCGCCGCCGCGGGGCTGCTCGATCTTGATCACCTCGGCGCCGAACTCTGCGAGCCAGGTGGCGACCAGCGGTCCGGCGGCGAGGGTGGCGGCGTCGACCACCCGGATCCCGGATAGCGCGCTCTCGGTGGTCATCGGTTCCTCCTCATGATCCGGCTCCGGCCGCGCTGGACCGCGCGTCTCCCATCCCCGCGATCGGTCGACCCGCCGGCGATGCCGCGGGCGAGCTGCGCATGCCGAACGCCCACGCGAGCGCGCCGACGAGCGCGAGGCCGGCCGCCACCACGAGCGGGACGACGAAGGAGCCCGTCGCGTAGACGAGCGCCCCGGTGACGATCGGTCCGAGGATGCCCCCGACGTTGCCCAGCCCGTTGACGAAACCCGTGGCCGAACCGGACAGGTTCAGGCTCCGCATGACGTCCGTGGTGGCGGCCCAGACCGCGCCGTTGGAGAAGATGATGCCGGAGGTGGAGACGGACAGGCAGAGCACCGCCACGGTCGCCGACGCGGAGTAGGCGGTGCCCAGGATCGCCAGCGCCGCCACCATCCCGCCGACCAGCACGATCTTGCGTGCGTCCAGTGAGGACACGCCCCGGCGCACGGCGACGTCGGAGATCCGGCCGCCGAGCAGTCCGACGACGAACGCGCAGATCCACGGGATCGAGGTGGTGAAGCCCGAGCTCAGCACCGTCATGCCCCGGTCCTGCACCAGGTAGCTGGGCAGCCAGGTGATGAACGTGTAGAGGATGTAGAGCAGGCAGAAGTACCCGCTCGTGATGGCCCAGATGTCGCGGTGCCTGATGATCGCGCTCCACGGGGCCCGGCCCTCCTGCTGCGGGGGCTCCTGGTCGGCGACGATGAGCTCGCGCTCGCGCCCGGTCAGCCTGCTGTCCTCGAGGGGATGGCGGTACCAGGCGTACCAGATCACCGCTGCCAGCAGCGACAGCGTGCCGGATGCGATGAAGCAGCTCTGCCAGCCGTACGTGCTGACCAGGAACGCGAGCCCGGGCGGCCCGACCGCGGTGCCGAGCGCGACGCCGGAGATGAACATGCTGCTCCCCGTGCCACGCTCCGACTTCGGCAGCCAGTCGGCGAGCGTCCTGATGGCGGCGGGGGCGAACGGCGCCTCGCCGACTCCCAGGAGCAGCCGGGGGCCGAACATCGCCGCCACGGATCCGGCCAGTGTGGTGAGGAAGCTCGACACCGCCCAGATCAGGAGCGCGGCGGAGTAGAGGATCCGCGTGCGCACGCGGTCGACGAGCATGCCCGCCGGCAGGTTGAGCAGGGTGTAGGTCCAGGTGAAGCTGGACAGCAGCAGACCCATGACCGCGGCGTTGGTGTGGAACTCCTTGGTGAGCACGGGGGCCGCGATCGAGAGGTTGACCCGGTCGATGTACGCGATCGCGGTGATCGCGAGAACGAACGCCGCGACGAGCCAGCGCCTGCGGGTTCTGAACATGAGCTGATCCTCCTGGCACGTCCGTGTGCAGCGGGGGCGACCTGCGGCGGATGCGGGTGTGGGCGGTTCAGGTCGTGCGCCGTCCGGCCACCGGGCCCGGGAGCCGGTGACCAGGAGGTTCGGGGGAACGAGACGGCGGTGCGGCGTGCCCGGCACGCGGTCCGCCTTCGACGTCATTGTAGGAAATCCTGCACCGGGAAATGTGAAATATTGTACTTTACCTTCTCCAGTACATCATCCGGCGCGGCCGGCGTCAATGTCGAATAATTGTCCTGATCGCATTCTTTATTGCGCTGTCTTCATCGAGTGTCGGAATGCCCGAAACGGTCGGAGACGTCGCGGGGGCGGTGGCCACCCCCGCGCCACCGCCCCCGTCCGTCCGACCGGTCACGCCCGTCCGTGCGACGCGCGGCTGCGTCTCGCCACCGAGTCGAGGGCCACCGCCAGGGCGAGCACCAGCCCCGTCACCATGAACCGGAACGAGCTGTCGAGGTTCAGCAACGTCAGTCCGCTGGAGATCGACTGGATCACCAGGATCCCGAGGAGTGCCGCGAAGGCGTTGCCGCGCCCCCCGAAGAGGCTCGTGCCCCCGATCACCGCGGCCGCGATGGCGTTGAGGTTGACATCGCCGCCACCGCTGCTCTGGTTCGCCGCTGCCAGCCGTGCCGCCGCGAGCACGCCGCCGAGCGCGGCGAGCCCCGAGCAGAGCACGAACACCGACATGTAGACCTGGTTCACGTTGATGCCGGCGCGGCGCGCGGCCTCCACGTTGCCGCCCACCGCGTACACCGACCGGCCCCACCCGGTGCGCTTGAGCAGGTAGTGCATCACCACGACGAGCGCCACGAAGAGCACGAACATCCAGCCGACGCCGCGACCCCGGTTGAGGTACCAGACCGCGGCCCCGAGCCCGACGAGTACGGCGGCGCTCTCGGCCGCGATGAGCTGCGTGGAGCGTGCGGACAGCCCGGCCCGGCGGCGTTCCCGCGCCAGGAGGAACCGGCTGGCGAACAGTCCTGCCGCCGCGACCAGCACGAGCACGTACGACAGCGCCTCGGGCACGAACGCGAGCTGCGCGAAGAACACCAGCCCGGAGGTGAAGGGCAGGTTGATCGCGCCGGCCGCGCCGAGCAGCCAGAGCTGTGCACCGAGGAACCCGAGCAGCCCGGCCAGCGTCGCGACGAAACTCGGTACCCCGAAGCGCGTGAACATCTGCGAGTACAAGAACCCGATCGCGCATCCGGCCGCGACCGCGGCGAGGAGCGCGACCCACACGGGCAGGTGGTGGCTCACGAACGTCACGGCGAGGATCGCCGCGGCCAGGCCGCTGACCGACCCGACCGACAGGTCGATCTGCCCGACCAGCAGCACCGCCACGATGCCGAGCGCGATCACGCCGACCGCGACGCTCTCCATCGCGAGGTTCACGAGGTTGGCCGGCGACAGGAAGATCGGGTTGAGCACCTGGAACACCGTCCAGATCACCACGAGCCCCGCCACGACGGGCACCACGCCGAGGTCGCCGGACCGGATCCGCTCCAACGACCCGGCGACCGCGCCGCGCACCCCGACGGACCGGCGCAGCCGCTCGTCCTGCTGGTCGAGCGCCTCTCCCGAGGCCGGCGGCGCCTGCGGACCACTGTGGATGTCGGTCACGGCCGGCCTCCCGCCTGAGCGGCCGCCCGACGGGTGACGGCGTTGTCCGTGGCCCCGGTGATCGCGGCGATGATCTCCTCGGATGTCACGGACGCGACGTCGAAGACCCCGTTGTTGCGTCCCAGCCGCAGCACGGCCACGGAGTCGGCCACCGCCCGGACGTCCTCCATGTTGTGGCTGATCATGATCACGCCGAGCCCTCGCTCGCGCAGCCGCTCGATGAGGTTGAGCACCTCAGCGGTCTGCGCGACGCCGAGCGCCGCTGTCGGCTCGTCGAGAATGATGATCTTCGGGTCGCCGAGCAGCGACCGGGCGATCGCCACGGTCTGGCGCTGGCCGCCCGAGAGCGACGCCACCGGCACGCGGACGGTGGGGATCTTCGCCGAGAGCTGGCGCAAGAGCTCCCACGACCGCGTTTCCATCGTCACCTCGTCGAGGCGGCGACGGCGAAGCTCGCGGCCGAGGAACAGGTTCTCGACGACGTTGAGGTTCTCGCACAGGGCGAGGTCCTGGAACACGGTGGCGATCCCGAGGGCATGGGCCGCCGCCGGGTCGGTGATGCTCACCGGTTCGCGGCCGAACGTGATCGTTCCGGAGTCGGGCGGGTGGACGCCGGCGAGCACCTTCACCAGCGTGGACTTGCCGGCACCGTTGTCGCCCACGACAGCCACCACCTGGCCAGGTGCGACGTCGAGGTCCACGTCGGTCAGGGCGGCGACCGCACCGAAGCTCTTGCTGATGCCCCGCAGCGCCAGCACCGGTCCGCCGGCCGTCATGCGAGCCCGGCCTGGCTGCAGGCGGTGGCGTACTCGGGGGTGCACAGGTCCGACGCCTTGATCTCCCCGGAGTCGATCAGCACCTCCTTGAGGTTCTCCTTGGTCACCACGGTCGGCGTGAACAGCTCGCTGGGGGTGTTGAACAGGGTGGTCTTGCCGGCCGGGCGCTCCCCGTTGACGAACTGGAGCGCGGTGGTGGCAGCGGCCTCGGCGACGATCTTGATGGGTTTCGAGATGGTGTTGTACTGGTCGCCCGCGATGATCCGCTGCGCGGCGGCGAGCTCGGCGTCGTTGCCCGTCACCGGCGGCACCGGGGAGCCGGCGGCCTTGAACGCGGCGATGGCGCCGCCTCCGGTGCCGTCGTTGGCCGCGACGACGCCCACGATCTGCGGGCCGAACTTCGTGATCTGGCCGCTCACCCAGTCCTGCGCCTTCGACGGTTCCCAGTCGGGGGTGTCGAACTCGGCGAGCAGCGGCAGGCCACTGGGGTCGATCGAGGAGTGGATGCCCTTCTTGATCAGACCGGCCGCCGCGTCGGTGGGCGAGCCGTTGACCTGAAGCAGCCCGCCCTGGACGCCGTCGGCCTTGAGCTTGTCCACCAGTGACTTCGCGATCATGGCGCCGATCGCCTCGTTGTCGAACGAGATGTAGTAGTCGGCCGGCACGTCCGGAATCGGGCGGTCGTAGGCGATCACCGGCACGCCCTGGGCTCGCGCGGTGGTGACGATGCTCGCTGCCGCCGTCGAGTCCACGGGGTCGAGCACGATCGCCTTGACACCCTGCGCAAGCGCCGAGTTCGCCTGCTGCTGTTGCTGGGCGGCGTCGCTGTTGGCGTTGGCGTAGACCACCTCGCAGCCCGCACACAGCTGCTTGACCTTGGCCTCGAACAATGGCCGGTCGGCCAGTTCGTAGCGCGTGGAGGCGATGTCGGGCATGAGGAACGCGACCTTCGCGTTCTGCGTCTCGCCGCCACCCGCCGCGGGCGTACCGCCGCCATCGCTGACGTCCGCGCACGCGGTGAGACCTGCGGTCACCACGGCCGCTAGGGCGACGGCGAGGGCCTTGCCCAGATGACGACTACGGAGAGCACCATTGCTCATGACCACTCCTCTGCACGGGGACATCTCAGGACGGGGACATCACAGGACGGGGACGTTGAGGGAGAGCAGCGCAGCGGGGGCCGTGCGGTCGGCGGGCACGGCCACCTCGGTGACGGCGCCGTTCTCCAGCCGGGGGAAGACGTGCCGGTAGCGGGCCACCGGCAGGCCGATCAGCGTGCACAGCCCGAGCCGCAGCAGCGTGTTGTGCGCGACCACCAGCACGGTGGATCTGCGCGCGGCGAGAACACGGAGCGTGTCGGCGGCCCGCTGGGCGGCCGCGGCCGGATGCTCGGCTCCCGGAAAGGGGTGGGCGGCCGGATCGGCGCGGAACCGGGCGGCGACATCCGGATCGAGCTCGTCGAGCGTGCGCCCCTCGGCGACGCCGAAGCCCACCTCGCGCAGGTCGTCGATGATCTCCAGTTCGGTCTCGCAGGCCAGGGCGCTCGGTCGGGCCGTCTCGACGGCCCGTCGGAGCGGCGAGGCGACCACTGCGTCGACGCCGCGCTTGCGGGCCCAGGAACCGAGCCGCTCGGCCTGCAGCACACCCGCGGGGGTGAGGTCGATGTCGCTGTGTCCGCCGGCGTAGCGGTTCTCGGCGTGCCAGACGGTCTGTCCGTGCCGGGCGAGCAGCAGGGTCATCGGACCCGCGCGAGAACGTCGGGGTTCGCGCAGTGCAGGGGTAATTGGCCACGCAGCCATCGGCCGGCTTCGGCCGCCACCATCCGGCTCGCCCGCTCCGCGACCGCGCGGCTGGCCCCGGCGAGGTGCGGGGTCATCACGACGTGCGGGGCACGGCGCAGCGGATGGTCGGCGGGCAACGGCTCGACGTCGAACACGTCCAGGCCCGCGGCGAACAGGTGCCCGTCGGTCAGCGCCGCGGCCAGCGCGGTGTGGTCCACCAGCGCTCCGCGGGCGCAGTTGACCAGCACGGATCCGGAAGGCATCGCCGCGATGCGCTCGGCGTTCATCAGGCCGCGGGTCTCGTCCGTGACGCGCGCGTGCAGCGAGACGACCTGCGACGTCGCGACCAGCTCGTCCAGCTCGACGAGCCGCACACCGGACGGCAGGGTGGCCGGATCGGCGTAGGGGTCGGCCACCAGGACGTCGGCACCGAACGCCAGCAGGATCCGCGCCACCCGCGAGCCGACCGCCCCGGCACCGACGAGCCCGACCGTGGCCCCTTCCAGCTCGAGCCCGGTCTTCTCGTAGGCGTAGAGGGAGCTCTCCCAAAAGCCCTCGACGACGCCGAGGTGGCTCTGCGGGATGCGGCGCATCGCGGCGAGCACCAGTCCGACGGCGTACTCCGCGGTGGAGGTGGCGTTGCGTCCGGGCGCGAACGTCACCGTGACGCCGTGCTCGGTGGCCGCAGCCAGGTTCGCGTTGACCGGCCCCCCGCGAGACACGGCGAACAGCTCCAGATCGGGGCAGGCCTCGAGGATCCGGCGGGTGAGCGGCGCCATCTGCGTCAGGCACACGCGGACGCCCTGCAGGGCCGCCGTCAGCTCTTCCTCGGAGCCGGACGCCTCGTCCACCTCCGCGACGGGGCCGAAGGGCACGTGTGGCCACGGGAGCTCCAGCTCTCGGACGTCGAACGCTCCCTCGGCGGCCAGGTCCGTAGCCAGCAACCGGTTCAGCACGAAGCGGTCGCCTGCGACGAGGGCGCGGGCCCGGGTGGTCATGCGTCGTTCCTCTCGGTGCGCGCCCGCGCGTGTGCGGCGAGCTGTGGGTCGAGCCAGCCCCGCTGCTCCAGCGCGTCGACGAACGCACGGTGCGCGGGAGCGAGGACGGCGGTACGGGTGAGATCGGGTTCGAGCGTGCGATGCAGGCGCACGATCCGTTTCGCGGCGCCTGCGATGTCCCTGTCGTGGGCGCCGGCGGCGAGCACGGCCATGCCCAGCGCCGCCTCCGCGTCGGCCGGTACCCGGACGGGCACGCCGAGCAGGTCGCAGCGCAGCTGGTTCCACCAGGGGTTGCGGGCACCGCCGCCGGTGGTGCTCACGGGGCCGGAGACGTCGGCACCGGCGTGGTGGAGAAGGTCGAAGCAGAGCCGCTCGACGTGCGCGACGCCGTGGCAGATGGCAGCGAACCGGGTGGCCGGATCCGGGATGTCGAGGCCGAAACCCCGCGCGTCCGGTGCCACGAACGGGAACCGCTCGCCCGTGCCCGCCAGTGGATAACACAGTGGAACGTCGTGAACCCGGGCGGCGGCCGCCGTCAGCGCGTCGAGATCCGCGTCCGGGAACAGCTCGCTGATCACGCCCGCGCCCGTGCTGGACGCACCGCCGGGAAGCCAGAGATCCCCGTGCGGGGCCCGGTGGGAGTAGACAGCGCCGGTCGGGTCGTGCAGAAGCGTTCTGCTCACCCCCTTGAGGGCGAGGGTGGTGCCGAGCACCGCGTTCCACTCGCCGGGCTCCAGGGCACCGGCGCCGAGCTGGGCGGCACATCCGTCCGTCATTCCCGCGATCACCGGCGTGCCGGGTGGGAGTCCCGTTTCCTCGGCGGCCGCGGCGCCGACGGTGCCGAGCAACGAGCCCGCCCGCTGCACGGTCGGCAGCACTGCCGGATCGAGGTGCAGCCGGGCGAGCACGTCGAGGGGCCAGCACTCGTCGAGCAGGTCGTACCCGGTCTTGAGCGCGTGGCTCGAGTCGGCGGCCACCGGACGGCCGACCAGGCGGGTGGTGATCACGTCGGGTTGGTGGGCCAGGCGGGCTCCGTCACGTAGCAGGCCCTGGTCACGCCACCACAACAGCTTCGGCAGCGCCCAGGCAGGCTGCATCCGGTAGGCGAGGCGGCTCCAGAGGTCCGAACCGGCGTTCTGAGCCTGCTCGGCCAGGTCGCCGGCGCGGATGTCGTCGTACATGAGGCCGGGCGTGCGGGGGGTGCCGTCGGGTCCGGTGAGCAGCACGGTCCCGGACGTGGCGCAGACGGCGACCCCGCCCATCGCGCGTGTGCCGGCGATCGCGGCCGTCACGTCGGCCAGCGCGGCGGACGTGGCGGACCACCACTGTTCGGGATCCTGCTCGTGGCGTGGACCGTCACGGTGGCTGGTGAGCGGCCGCGACGCGGCGGCCAGCGGGGTGCCGTCGTCGGCGACGGCGAGCGCCCGGACGCTCTGCGTGCCGAGGTCCACGCCGATCCAGGCGAGATCCTCAGACATGCAGCGCACCCGGGCCGGTCGCGCGCCAGTGCGCCCATCGCTGTGCGGCGAGGGCCCGGGTAGCAAGGAACTCGGCGTGCTCGGCATCGTGCAGATCCTGGACGGTCTTGTCCGGAACGAACCGACGCCGCTCGCGCACCAGCGCCGCCGCGGCCGCGGACACGTCCGCATGGTCGCCGAGTGCGGCGAGCGCCGTGAGCAGCGCGCCCTTCGCGCCGATCTCGGTGTCCTCGGTGCAGACGGCTTCGACGCCGGTGACGTCGGCGATGAGCTGGCACCACAGTGCACTCGCGGTGCCCCCGCCGCAGAGTCGCAGGTCGGCGGGCGCAGCGGATTCGGTCGGACCTGCGCTGCCGCTGCGGACGGCGGTGAGGCAGTCCCGGATCACGTGGGCGAGGCCTTCCAGCACCGCCCGCGCGACGTGCTCCCGGCCGTGGGCGAACGTCGCACCGGTGAGCAGGCCGCTCGCGGCGGCGTCGAGGAACGGCGCGCGCTCGCCCGCGGGGGAGAGGTAGGGCAGCATGCGTAGCCCGTCGGCGCCCGGGGGTGCCTGCGCGGCGAGGTCGGACAGCGCTGCGGGGCCGGGCAGGCCGAGCAGCGCGACGGCCCAGTCGATCACGCCCGTGCCGGCGAGCGTCGGAAAGACCCGCAGCAGCCGCTCCGGACGGCCGAGTGCGAGCGTGAGGCCGCTCGGCTCGCCTGCGGTGTCGGCACGTGTGATCACCGTCTCGGTGCAGAGCGTCGTGCCGAGCACGCTCGTGGCCTGGCCGGGATCGGTGGCTCCGCTGCCCACCGCGGTGGCGACGACGTCGAAGGGTGCGAGCACGACGGGCGTGCCTGCGGGGATCCCGAGCTGAGCGGCGGCGTCGGCGCTGAGCGGGTGGACGCGGTCGGAGTCGGGGATCAGCGGAGGGAGCAGATCGCGCCGGTGCTCCAACCCGTAGAGCGCGACGAGCGCGTCGGAGTAGGTGCCGCGCCCGATGTCGAGCCACGGCGCTGACGCCTCGGACATGTCGATCCCGAGCACGCCGGTCAGCCGCAGGAGGAGCCAACTGCCGCAGGTCAGCACGGCCGCGGCCCGGTCCAGGACCTCCGGCTCCTCGACGTCGAGCACGCGGAGCACGGCATTGGGGAGCCCCGCATTGGTCAGGGAGGCGTTGGTGCGGAAGGCCTCGTCGAGCACGCCCTCGTTGCGCCAGCCTGCGACGATGTCGGCCGCGCGGCCGTCGTTCCAGAGTACGGCGGGCCGGACAGGGCTCCCCGCCGCGTCCACCAGCCACGCACCGTCGCCCTGGGCGGTGAGGGCGATCAGCCGGACAGGGCGCGCCACTCGCTGCACGGCTTCGCGGACCGTGGCGACCACGGCGTCCCATACCTCGCCCATGTCCTGTTCGGAGCGTTCGCGCGTGGGATGAGCCACGGCCGTGCCGCGGCGGGTGACGGCGAGCTCGCGGCCGCCGGCATCGAAGACGACCGCCTTGATCACGGTGGTGCCGGCGTCCACGCAGACCGCCACGGCGTCCGAGGTCATCGATGGTTCCTCCGTTCCCCCGCTCGGGGTGCGGGGCAACGATCAGTAGACAGGCGATGGCCTCAACTTCGCAATATTTAACATCCGATGATCGAGGGCCGACATAAATGTGCAGCTCAGAGGGATCTCGAGACCTCGATCAGGGACCGAACTTCACATCCGATCCCATCTAAGGAAGTCCGACGATGTCGATCCGTGCCCCGCGGGCGCGCAGGCCCGACACCACGGCGGGGGACGTCGCGCTGTCGACGAGCACGCGGTCGAGCGTGGAGAGCTCGACGAGCCGGTGCAGGGCACGCTTTGTGAACTTCGTGTGGTCGACGAGCGCGACGGTGCGGGCCGCGCTCGCGATGAGTGCCCGGCGGGTGATCACGGTGTCCTGCGACTGGATGTAGCAGACGCCGTCGGTGACCGCGGTGGTGGACATGACGAGGAGGTCGGTGCGCAGGTCGGCGGCCGCCTCGGCCGTGGCCTGGCCGAGGAACGAGTCGTAGGCCGGGTCGTAGCGACCGCCCAGCCCGATGATCTCGATACCTGCCCGGCCCGCGAGCGCACGGACGACGGGCAGGAAATGGGTGACCACCGTGAGCGGCGCCTTCTCCGGCAGGAGCCGGGCCAGCGCCAGTGCGGTGGTGCTGTCGTCGAGCGCCACGACCTGCCCCGCGAAGACCTCGTCGGCGAGCGCCGCCGCGGCCAGCGCCTGCTTCTCGGCCTGCTCGGCCTGCATGCGGTGCGGCAGGTCGCCGTGGAACGTGGCGGTGGGTGCGCTCGTGGCACCGCCGCGCACCTTGCGCAGGAAACCGCGCTCCTCGAGCTCGTCGAGATCGCGGTGGACGGTCATGATGCTCACGCCGAACTCGCCCGCGAGCACGTCCACGCGTACGAAGCCCGATTCGGCCACCCGCCGCCGTATCGCCTCACGGCGCATCTCGGGACTCGTGCGGGCACCGGCGGCCAGGTACGGGTCGGGCATCGCGTCGGACACCCGCTCAGCCTTCCATCGCGGGGTCGATCGCCGGCACGGCGCTACGCGATGACGAGGTGCACCACGTCGGGCACCGTGCACCGGGCCGGCGTCTCGCCGTGCCCCGGTCACGCGAGCACGATGAGTCCGCGATCGCCGGTTCATCCCGGTTTCTCGGCGGGAATAGTACCGACCCATTATCGACGAATTCGCGGCATCCCCCCGCTGCGTTATCGCGGCGTCTTGGGATCCTGACAGAACGTCACCTGCTCAGCGTGGACCGGTGTCAGGCATTATCGGTGGAGGCTTGATTGTCCGGTTCCATTCCGCCCGCACCCTTCTTTCTCACCACCGATCTCGCTGAGCGCCATCGGCTGTACGGGGAGCTCAGCAGGTCCGGGCCGGTGCACCGGGTCGTGCTACCCCACGGTGAATGGGCGTGGCTCGTGGTCCGCTACGAGGAGGCGCGTGCCGCGCTCACCGATCCGCGGCTGGCCACGGCGGGGCCGCCCTTCGCCGCCGAGCTGGATCCGGGCCTCCGCGCTGCCATCAACAGCAACATGCTCAACGTCGATCTGCCCGAGCACGGCCGGCTGCGGCGGCTGGTGGCCGCCGCGTTCACCCGGCGGCGGGTGGAACGGTTGGCTCCGCGGATCCAGCAGCTGACCGACGAGCTGCTGGATCCGCTCGTGGCACGGGCGGCCGACTCCTCGTTCGATCTCGTCGCGGAGTTCGCCTATCCGCTGCCGGTCGCGGTGATCTGCGAGTTGCTCGGCGTGCCGGAGAGCGGCCGGGAGAGATTCCGGGAATGGTCGTTCGCCGACGTCAACGCGTCCGTGATCGGGGTGCAGGCGTACGCCGCGGCGGCCACGGCGTTCGTCGAGTACCTGCGCGACCTGATCGCGCGGAAGCGCCGGGAGCCCGCAGACGATCTGACATCGGCCCTGGTCGGGGCACGTGACGGCAGCGACCAGCTCACCGAGGACGAGCTCACCTCGATGATCTACCTGTTGCTCGTGGCCGGGCACGAGACCACGGTCAACCTCATCGCCAACGGCGTGTACATGCTGCTGTGCAGGCCAGGGGCATGGGCGGTGCTGGGCGCCGAACCGGAACGTGTGCCCAGCGCGGTGGAGGAGCTGTTGCGCATCGACGGGCCGGTGCAGACCAGCACGCTGCGAATCGCGGTGGAGACCTTCGAGTTCGCCGGTGTCACGATCGAGGAAGGCGACACCGTGCTGGTGGGGCTGCTGGCCGCCAACCGCGACACCACCACCCGGCCCGACGCGGAGGATCTCGACCTGACCCGCTCGCCCAACCAGCACATCGCGTTCGGTCACGGCATCCATCTCTGCCTCGGGGCGCCGCTGGCCCGGTTGGAGGCGCAGACGGCGTTCACCGGCCTGCTCGCCCGATTCCCCGGCCTGCGTCTGGCCGTGCCACCGCACGAGATCGCGGCCGAGCCGGGCCTGTTGATGAACGCGTTCCACGCGCTTCCGGTCACGGCCCGGCCGGCGTGATCACGATGATTTCCGGGCCGGGCCGGAATCAGTGACGTCGACCGATGTAGTGCGAAGCGGAATTCGCTGAATCGGCGCCGGTGCTGGAGTCACATCGAGGAGTTGTGCCGGCTCCGCCTCCGTTCGGTCTCCACGAGCCGGTCCCGCAGGCGCGTGAGCGCGGCGAGCGCCTGTGTTCGGTCGCCGTCGCCGACATGGTCGTGCGCCTGCCAGAGGAGTCCGAGCCACTCGGACGCGTCCGTGTCGCCTGCCTGGGCCGCCATGTCGGCGAGAGTCCAGAGCGCGTCGATCTCCGACTCCCGATAGGCCAGTTGATCGGCCCGCGGTGAGACCTCGACCTGGTGGATGACCAGAACGACCGTGTCGACGTCCAGCGTCTCCACGTCCACGATGTGCCACGGGTCGGCCCCGCCGACCCCGTTCGCCTCCCCGTTGATCATCGAGCTAACGCTCATCCGCTCGCTGCCGGCGTCACGCGCCCGGGCGTCAGCTCGGACATGTGCTCCGCGAGCACGTCCTCGAACTCCGCGTGCCGCGACACCACGTCGTAGCCCCGGGTACGGAACGCCCATGCCTGCTTGGCGAGGGCCGGCTCGATTCCGTCGGCGAGGTCCCTGGCCATCTTGATCAGGCGGCGGCGCATGGCGATGATCGCGATGTCGCTCGTCCCGAGGTGTTCCTTGCTGCGGTCGAGCACCGGCTCCATCGTCTCGGTCATCGCCCGGTCCTCCTCGGGCGGCGTCCCGAGGATTCCGCTGAACCGCTTGGTCCGCTGCACGTGCCTGTCGATCTTGAAGTCGTTGTCACGGTTGAGCGGGGACCGGCGCGTGTCGATCACATACCCGTCGGCGAGCTCCCACGGATGCAGCGGCTGTCCGTTGTTCCGCCCGTTCGCGATGGCTTCCTCTGCCGACAGCGCACGGTGCGGGTGCCAGACGAAGGAGAACGACATCGAGTTGCGGTCGTCGATCGGGACGACGATGCGCCCGGGGCGCTCGGCCGACCCCGGTGTCTCCGACGTGGACGGCACGAGCCAGTGCGAGAAGCGCCAGTAGTAGTCGTCCTCGCCGCCGACTCGCCGGCCGCCGTAGACGAAGCCGTAGTCGGTGCTCTTCACGGTCAGGGACGGCGACCGGTCCTTCGTGACGTAATCGGTGAAGTTCTCGACGAATCGCGCCCACTTGAGCGTGGTGCTCGGATTGAGCGTGCGGTGCAGGAACGACACGTGCGCCGTGTCGATATCGCCTTCGAGCGTCTGCAGCCAGTTGCATTCGACGAGGCTCGCGCTGATCACGCGTTGGTTCGCCGGCACCTGCGCCCACTCGTACTCCGGGAACTCCGGCTGCTTGTCCGGCGGTCCCATGTAGGCCCACACGAGCCCGCCGCGCTCCTGCGTCGGGTATCCCGGGGCGCGCACCTTGTCCTTGAAGTTCGACCGCGCGGGTTCCGACGGGATGTGCAGGCAGCGGCCCGTCACGTCGAACTTCCAGCCGTGGTAGATGCACCGCAGGCCGCCCTCCTCGTTGCGGGCGTAGAACAGGTTGGCCCGCCTGTGAGGGCAGTAGGCGGACAGGACGCCGACCTTCCCCTCGGTGTCGCGGAACGCGACCAGATCTTCACCGAGGATCCGGAGCCGGACCGGAGCGCCGTCGGGATCCTCCATGTCCTCGCTCGCCACGACCGGGAGCCAGAAGCGGCGGAACAGTTCGCCCATCGGGGTCCCCGGCCCGACCTCCGTGATCAGCTTGTTGTCCTCAGGCCGAAGCATGTGCGCGTCCTCCCGTGCCGGTGGCCGGTGTCATCGGGACCGCCCGAAGACGGTCTGGAACTGTTCGAGGTACTTCTGCTGACGATCCAGCTCGGTGTAGTCGACCGGCCGGGGCGGGGTGACGGCGTCGAGCTCGTCGAGTGCGGGGAAGCCGGGCGGGCCGGGCACGCCGTCCCGTACCGGGTATTCGTTCCCCTCCTGGGAGAGGCAGGTCTGCCCCTCCTCGCTGAGCAGCCAGCTCTCCAGCAACCGGGCCGCGTTGGGGTGCGGGGCGTTCGTGATGATGCCGATGAAGTGGCCGGTGACCGGCGAGGCGCCCGCTACCGGGAACACCCACTTCAGGCTGGAGCCCTCTGCGAGAGGCGGCCCCGTCATCTGGTCGAGGCCGCCCATCATCACGGCGTACTCGCCACTGCGGAGCGCCTCGATGGCAGGTTGAACGCCCTGGATCAGCGCCGGTTCGTTGGCGGCGTACCGCTCCAGCCACGCGTCGTCGGTGGCGCCGCCGGTCTGCAGGAGCTCCTGCAGGATGCTGAGTCCGGCCCCGGGGCCCGTCGGATCCGGCATCACGATCTTGCCCTTGAACCGGGGGTCGGCCAGGTCGGTCCAGCTCTTCGGGGCTTCGTCCGGGGAGATCTGGGCCGTGTTGTAGGCGATCCCGGCCACTCGCTTGGAGTCGACGACGAACCCGTGGTCCGGACCCCACGCCTCCTCCGGGATGCCGTCGACGTCCGCGGGTGTGAACGGCGTCAGGATCCCGCTCTTGGTGAGGGCGAGCATCGTCGTGGAGCCGGTGCGCAGAACGTCGCCGACGTTCTGACCGCTCACATGCTCCTGCTCGAGCCGGGCCTGGGTCTCCCCGACCATGTACTGCGACTCCACGGTGATACCCGGGAAGCGCTGGGAGAACCGGTCGTAGCAGGCGTTGCCCTTGATCCCGTAGACGACGACCTTGTCCTCACCCGCGGCCTGCGCCGCGGCGTACAACTCCTGAACCGGCGCTCCCACCGCCGATTGCTGGCCGCCCCCTCCCGTGTCTCCTCCCGAACCGCACGCCGCGAGCAGGAGGCCGACCGCCCCCGCCACGGCTGCCAAGAACCAGCGGGATCGCCGTCGTCCCAGCTTCGTCGCTGCCGACTTCATCGCCGTCTCCTCCGTCGCGCCTTCTGTTCGCCACGAGCTCCGCTCAGGCGCCGATCTCCACGAGCTCATCCGGCCGGATGCTGAGGTCCACCAGGTCACCGCTGACCGGGACCGTCCCCTGGGTGGCGGCCCGGACGTCCGCGTCGCGGATCCGTGCAAGCAGCGCGACCTCGCCCGCCTGCACCTGGATCTCGAGGTCCTCTCCGAGGTAGGTCACCGTCCTGACCTGGGCGCGGAAGGACTGTCCGGGCTCAGGTGCGGCCGGCGCGAGGCGGAACGCACCGGCCCGCGCCGCGAGCTCCACGATGCTGCCGGGCGGGCGCACGCTGGTGGTCGCGCACCGGACGAGGGGGCCATCGCTGCCGAGCCGAACCAGCGCGCCGTCCCGGTCCGAGGCGACCACCTCGGCCTTCAGGAGGTTGTCGAACCCGATGAAGTCGGCCACGAACCGGTTGGCCGGGCAGGTGTAGATCTCCCGCGGAGTGCCGATCTGCTGGACGACACCGGCCTGCATCACCGCGATGCGGTCCGACAGCGCCATGGCCTCCGTGCGGTCGTGCGTGACGTAGATCGACGTCGAGCCCAGCGCGTCGTGCAGCCTTCGCACCTCACGGCGCATCTGGGACCTCAACAGGCTGTCCAAGTTGGACAGTGGCTCGTCGTAGAGCACCACCTGCGGACGGTTGACCAGCGCACGTGCGAGCGCGACGCGCTGTTGCTGCCCGCCGCTGAGCTTGCTCGGCAGCCGGCCGCCGTACTCGGCGAGCCCGACGACGTCGAGCATCTCGGCGACCCGAGCCGCCACCGCGGTGCCGTCCAGCCGCGCCCGCCGCAACGGATAGGCGACGTTGCCGAAAGTCGTCATGTGGGGCCACAGGGCATAGCTCTGGAAGACCATGCCCATGTTCCGCTTCTCGGGCGGCACGAACACACTGCGAGACACCATGGGCTCGCCGTCGAAGCGGATCTCCCCGCTCGTCGGCCGCTCGAGGCCCGCCACGCAGCGCAGGGTCGTGGTCTTCCCGCAGCCACTCGGCCCCAGGAGGCTGAGGAACTCGCCGTCCTGGACGGTGAGGTCGAGGTGGTCGACGGCGGCAGCGCCGCTGTCGAACCGCTTGGTGAGTCCGGCGATGTCGATCTGCGCCACAGCTAGTCTCCTTCGGCCGCCGTGCGGATGGGCACCGCAGGCGACGGCTCCCGGGCCGGCGCAGCGGTCGGAACGGACCCGGCGAGCGGGGACGGTTCGGCTGTCGTGGCAACGGGCGTCGCCGGTGCCTGCCGCGCGCGGAGCACGCGGGTGCCGACCGCGCGCACCGCGAGCGCGAGGACCAGCACCGCCGCCATCGCCGCGAGCATGAGCGTGAAGACGGCGGCCGCTTCGGACGAGCGGCCGGACTCGGTCATCTCCAACAGCACGACCGGGACCGTCTGGCTGCCCGGTCCGGAGAGCAGTACCGGCACCGCCAGCTCGCCGGCCATCACCACACCACAGATCAGCCACCCCGCCAGCAGGCTCGGCAGGATCAGGCGCAGGACCACCCCGATCACCGCGCGCAGCCGGCCTGCGCCGTGCACGCGCGCTGCCTCCTCGAGCTGCCTGTGCACCTGTGCGATCGCCGCGTTGGCCAACCGCACAGCCACCGGCGTGGCCACGACGATGAGGCCGAGCATGACCAGCCAGATCGAGGCGAAGAGCGTGCGCAGCCCGGGGACCGAGAGGTACGCCCAGAGCATCCCGAGGCCGAGCACGACACCCGGGACGGCCCATGGCAGCCACGTCGCGCCCTCCAGCACCCACCGCAGCTTCGACGTGCCGCGCTGGACGATGTAGGCGATGAGCGTGGCCAGCGCCACCGCGAGGAACCCACCGACGACCACGACGAACGCCGTGTTCTGCAGCGCCGAGACGACCCCGGGCTCGCCGAGGACCGTGCGGTAGTGATCGAGGGTGAGCCCGGAGGACAGCACGCCGAACACGGACTGCACGGAGCCGAGCACCAGCTGCACCAGCGGGAAGGCCAGGGCCAGGAGCCCGAAGGCGACGATGGCCGCGGTGCAGAGGTACCTGCGACGCCCGAGGTCGAGAAGCTCGACGCGCTGACCCTTGCCACCGAGCGTGGTGAAGTCCCGCCTGCCGAGGAACCGCCACATCAGGACGACCAGGACGACCATGATCGCCATGACCAGCACGGAAAGGGCGCTCGCCTGGGCATACGCGGGAGGGAAGTGGTTGCGCAGGTAGTCGTAGATCTGGGTCGAGAAGACCTCGATACCGGCCGGGGCGCCCAGCAGGAGCGGCACGTCGAACGACTCGAGCCCACGAACGAACCCCATGAGTGCGAGCGCGAGGAGCACCGGCGCGAGTACCGGCAGTTCGATCCGGAAGAACGTCGCGGTCCTGCTCACGCCCGCCATCAGGGAGGCCTCCCGAAGCGCTGGGTCCAGCGTGCGGAAGACACCGAGCATGAGCATGTAGTTGATCGCCGTGATCTTGAGGACGGCGACGAACACGATTCCGGGCCAGGACCGCACATCGAGCGGGCCCTCCTCGACGGGCACGACCAGCCTCAGGATCTGGTTGAGCAGACCGGTGCTCGAGTTGCCGAGCATGGCCCAGCTGATCCCGAAGAACAGGAACGGCAGCGTGATCAGCGCGACCATCATCGGTGTCACGAATCGGCGTCCCGGCGTGTTCGTCTGGGTGACGACCCACGCGAAGAAGACGGCGAGGACCAGCGAGATCACCATCACCGAGAACGAGTAGGCCGTCGAGTTCCAGAGCAGCTCGTAGGTGGCGGGTTCGGTGTAGGCGTCGACGAAGCCCTGTAACGACCACTCACCGGGGAAGCCGGGGGAGGAGGTCCGGAATGCGCCGACCACGACCATGACGGCCGGGTAGACGAAGAGCACGAGGATCACGAGACCCAGTGCGGTCGCCCCGAGGAAGGCCAGCGGCCGCGCACCGCGGCGGCGCAGCGACGTCGGCAACGCGGGCACACGGGTACGGCTCGGTGGTCTGGTGGTCACTGGTGTTCCGCCCGGCATGCGGTTCCTCCACATCGAGGCGCGGCGCAGGATCGTGCGGATCCGGCGTTGCGGGATGAAGGAAACGTATGTGCAGGCGGAACAGTCTCGGGTGGATCGGACCCTGTTTTCCGCTGGCGCGAATAAGCCGGGTTTCGGGCCTCTCAGTCGGCGTACGCGCGCCGACGCGCGGCGGGCGTCACAGCGAACCCGCGTCGGCCAGCAGGTCCTCGCCGATGCGGGAGACGGCTTCCTGGAGTGGGTCGAGCAGCGCGCGGCTGGGCACGGCACCGATGCGCGCGGTGGGCGCGGACACCGCGACCGCCGCGAGGGCCGTACCGTCGGGGCGCCGGACCGGCATGGCGACGGCCGTGATTCCGTCCTCGGACTCGCCGACGTTGGTGGCGTAGCCCAGCTCGCGCACCGTCTCCAGTTCGTCGCTGAGCTCGTTGAGCGTGGCGATGCTCCGCCGGGTCATCGGCAGCAGCCGGTGGCCGGCGAACAGGGCCCGGAGCTTCCGCGGAGGCAGCTCGGCCAGTAGGGCCTTTCCGCCCGAGACGGTGTGACACGGCAGGACCGTGCCCACCCGAACGATGGTGCGGAGGGGACGCGCACCGCGGACGCCACTGATGAATCGGCAGAACAGTCCGTCGAGCACGATCAGGGTGATCGTTTCCTCCACGGATTCCGAGAGCCGTCTGAGGTGCGGGCGTAACCGGACGGAAAGATCATCGGCAGGCTGGGCCGCGGCGGTGAGGGCCCAGAAAGCCGGACCGGTCCGATAGGTCCGCGTGTTCACGTCCGCCGTGACGAACCCGCGGTGGGCGAGCGTCGACAGCAGGCGGTGGGCGGTGGACGGGGCGACGCCGAGCTCGCGGCTGACGTCGGTGACCCGGAGCTGCCGCTGTTCGGGCAGCAGGGCGAGCAGGCGCAGGGCCCGGTCCACCGACTCGAGCGCGTACGGCGGCAGCGCGGCGGACTCGGGCGCTGCGAGCTCGGCGCCCGAGGGCGGCGTGCTCCTGCCGAGCTGTACCGGCAGTGGGAACGCGTGCCCGGGGCGAGTGGGCCGTTCCTGCTCGTGCGTAGCGCGAGACGCCGGTCGCGAGCGGGGTGGGTGATCGAAGGGATCGTGAGCCGTAGTTGCCCGAGGCGGTTCCGTCGCGGTCATCGCTCCTCCTTGAGCAGCACCACACGGGGAGACTCCCGGATCAAGCTACGGACGGTTTCCTTTCAGCGGCAAGACGCCTTGGACGGTTTCCGCATGGAAGAAAAAAGTCGCGCCAGGCGGTGAGATCGGCGCGGAGGAATCACGGGCCCGACTGCTCGATCAGCCTGTGGACGTCTTCCACCGCGGCAAGTAGCTCGTCGGCGAAACGGCGCTCGGCCGCGTCGTCGGGCATGCGGGTCGACGGAACGGCGATGTTGAGGGCGGCGATCGGCGTGCCTATCCGGTCCCGTAGGCATGCCCCGACCGCGCTGATGCCGATCTCCGCCTGCTCGCGGTTGATCGCGTACCCGCGTCGCCTGATCTCCTCGAGCTCGGCCCCGAGCTCGTCGAACGTGCGCAACGAATGCGGGGTGGGAGTCGGCAGGACCAGATCGGGCAGGTGGTGGGCGAGCTGCTCTGCCGGCAGCGCGGCGAGGATCGACTTGCCACCCGCAGTGCACGTGGCGGGGAGCAGAACGCCGGTGCGGCTGCCGACCCGGACGGTCCGGCGGCCTTCCACGCAGTCGATGAACCGCACGCAGCCCCGCTCGAGCACGAGAAGGCTCGCCGTCTCGTGCGTGGCCTCCCTGAGGGCTTCGAGCGCCGGGCGTGCCACGGTGCGCAGGTCGATGCGACCGATCACCGCGAAGCCGAGCTCGGCGAGCACCGGGCCGGGACGATACGGGGTGTTCGGCCGATCCTGGACGACGAACCCGTGATGCATCAGCGAGGACAGCAGCCGATGGGCCGTCGAACGGGCGACGCCGAGCGAGTCCGCGGCGTCGGACAGCCGGACCGGCCCGCGCTCGGCGACGAGTTTGAGCAGGTGGAGGGCGTTGTCCACCGAGGACAGTCGATTGATCGGGTTCGGCATGACGGGCCTCGACCTCCGGGGCGGTGGGTGGTTACATCCGCTCGTCCGGCCGTTGCATGTGGTGATAGCCGTGGCGCACCCTGGCCTGCGCCAAGGTCGATTTCCCGGCGAGGACGTCGGCCAGGATCGCCTCCTCACCTGCTGCGATCAGCGTGGCCGTCCCCAGCACCTCGTCCTCCACATCGGAGGGAACGACGACGATCCCGTCCGTATCTCCGAGCACGAGGTCGCCTGCCTTCACCTGGACGCCTCCGATCGACACCGGGCGGCCCACGTCGGACACCTCGACGCGGTCCTTGCCCGTGCGCATGAATCGACCGCGGCTGTGGATGGGGTAGCCGAGCTGAAGCGCCCGCGCCACGTCGCGGCAGACCCCGTCGATCACGGTGCCCGCGACGCCCCGGTCGGCCGCGATCGTGGTGAGGATGTCGCCCCAGACCGTGCAGTCCGTGCGTCCGGCGTTGTCCAGCACGACGACCTCGCCAGGGGACACGTCGTCGAGGTAGTCGCCGACCGTGCCGGGCGAAGACCCTGCCGTCACATATCGAACGGTGAACGCACGACCCCAGAACCGGGCCGACGCGTCGGAGAGCGGGCGCAGCCCGTAGGCGCTACCAGGCAGACCGAGGCGGTCGAGAGCGTCGGAGACCGTGGCGGTGGAGAACCCGGCCAGGGGATGAGTGGGTGGAGTGCTCATCGCTCGGTCTCCTCGGACTCGATCGACGGGAACCGCGAGTCGTGCATGACGTCGGTGACAGGGCGCCCCGCGCGTACCGCGGCCACCATCGCCGCCTCACGCTCGACGATCCGCTCCGCGAGGCCGATCACGTCCTCGGTGCGGTCGCGGGGGACGAACACCACGCCGTTGCGGTCGGCCAGAACGAGGTCACCGGGGCCGACGCGGATGCCGGCCACGTCGACGGGCTCGTCCATCGCGAGTTGGACGATGCGGCCGCGCGCGCTCACCGGCACGACAGCGCGGCCGAAGACCGGAAACGCGAGCTCCTCGCTCTCCGCGATGTCGCGGCACGCCCCGTCGATCACCACTCCGCGCAGGCCACGTCCCTCCGCCGCGACGGCCAGGATGCCGCCCCAGCAGGAGACGTCCGTGCGCCCGGCGTTCGCGATCACCAGCACGTCGTCGGGGTGGGCCGCCTCGATCGCCGCGGTGGCGATGTGGTCGGCGGGCCCCTCCGACGGGCGGGGTCCGGCGCGCACGGTCCGGACGAACCCTGCGACCACACCCGGAACCGGCCACAGTGGCCGCAGCCCTGTGGTGGCTCCGGCCAGCCCCAGCGTGTCCAGTGCGTCGGACACCGCGCAGCTGTCCAGGGCCCGCAGCCGGTCCAGGAGGTCCACCTTCAGTTCCGTCCCGTCGCTCATGCCGCGGCCGCCGGCCCGGGGGTCCAGGTGACGAAGCCCATCGCGCATCCCGTCCCCGCCTCGGTCCGGTAGCAGGGCTGGTACTCCACGACCTCCGGACGCAGGCCGCTGCCTGACATCGCGCCGGCCACGACGATCCAGTTCCGCATCTCGGACGTCCCTGAGCGCAGCAGTTCGTCCGGAAGCTGCGCCATGTACTCGGAGTCGTCCTGAATCAGGGCGTCGAGGAAGGCCCGGTCGAGCTCCTCGTCCACGACCATGTGGCTCAGCCCACCAGAGGCGATGACGCCCACCCGATCAGCGCCGGCGAAGGCCGCGATGCCCGCGCCGAGCGCGCGCCCGAACGCATAGCACCGCGCTGCGGTCGGCGGGTTCGGCTCCCAGAAGGTGTTGACGAAGACCGGGACGAACGGGATCTCACCGCTGCCGTCGAGCACCTGCTGGTAGACGAAGCCCCAGCCGTGCGGGATCCCGTGGTCGCCGTACCGTCCGGCCGGGAGCGCGCGCGACGCGGCCGGGTCGAATCCCGCCCGTCCCACGTGCTTCACGAGGTGCAGAGCGAGCTCCGAATGGCACTTGCGCGTGACGGGGACGTCCGGGACGTTCGCCACCTCGGCGATCGCCAGCCCCGGTGGCATCGCGTCGAGGTGCTCCTGCGTGAACGGCACGTGTTCGACGGTGTCGCCGTGATAGATCGCGAACGCGGGGAGCAGCTCGTCGCCGAAGGTCTCCTTGTGGTCGCTGCTCACCACCACCAGCGCGTCGAGATCCGCGCCGCGCACCACGTCGCCGATGGTGCGGATCGCCCGACGGCACGCGGCGTGCCGGTCCTGCCAGACGTCGGGCAGGCACTCGTCGGCGAACGTGCCGCCGCCGCGCAGCCGGTCGAGCTCGGCGAACGTGTGTTCCTGCCCCTTGTAGACCAGCGCCGGGTTGACCCGGTCGGCCTTGCCGCGCTCTCCCCAGCTCGCGGGCGGGGTGTTCAGCAGGGGACCGTGCGAGGTCCCGACGCCGACAACGATCTCGGCCATGTTCCCCTCGCCTCTCAGAGCCGGAACAGCTCGCGTGCGTTCGTCTCCATCAGCTGCTTGCGCTCGCCCGCGGTCAGCCAGTCGATATCGGCGATCAGGTGGTGGATGTCGTCGATCCAGCGGCCGGTCCCGGGATCGCGGACCGAGCCGGTGCCGGGCTTCTCCGTGCCGAACAGGCAACGGTCCACGCCGACGGCGCGCAGCAGCAGCTCGATGGAGTCCTGCGTGTAGAGGCAGGTGTCGTAGTACAGCCTGCGCAGCCGGTCCTCGAACCGGCCGCCCCCGCGGATCGCCCCGGGCTGGAACCGGCCGCGCTGGTAGGGGATCGCGCCGCCGCCGTGGGACACGATGATCTTCAGGTCGGGGAAGTCGGTGAGGACGCTGGAGTTCAGCAGGCCGACGACGGCGAGCGTCTCCTCCTGGATGAAATGCAGTGAGTACGTCTCGCGAGCGGGCGCGCGGCAGCCGGCCGAGTGGATCAGCGCCGGGACGTCGAGCTCAGACAGTGCCTCCCACACCGGGTACCAGAATTTGTCGCCGAGGTTCGGCGGCTGCTGGGTGCCCTCGTAGGGGTCCGGGTTGAACGTCGCACCCACGAAGCCGAGCTCCTGGACGCAGCGGCGCAGCTCTCCGACCCAGTCGGCAGGCGAGCGCTCCATGCTCTGTGGCAGCCCGGCGATCCCGCGGAAGCGTCCCGGAAAGAGCGCGCAGACACGGGCGATGACGTCGTTGGTCTCCGCGGTGAACCACTCGACGAGCTTCGCTGGCGACTCGCTGTGCATCATCTGGAACGGCCGCGGCGAGATCAGCTGCAGGTCGACGCCTGCCTCGTCGAGGTGGGCGAGGTGGGATTGGTTGCCGAAGCTCGGGTGGGGCGCTTCGACAGCAGCGCGCAGCTGGTCGTCGGAGATCCCGGCGCCGCCACGCCCGTGCGCGCCACGGTGGGAGAGCAGGCCGGCCTTGTAGGCGTAGAGCTCGCTGGGTGCGCTGACGTGGCCGTGCACGTCGATGATCATGGGTGTCCCTTCGCCGAGCTGCCCGCCGTAGACGAGCGGACACTAAATGCCCTGTCGCATCCTGCGGAGCAATCCCGACGACTGTTCTTCTCTGCCGAAAATGCTTCCCCGACCCCGTCCCGGGCGATCACAGTCGTCGGGTGCGGGGGAGCGGCCTTCGCGTGGACCTCACAGGAGCGGCCGTGCAACTGGCGGATCTTGTCGCCCTCGACCAGGACGGGCTGCGCTGCCCTGCTGAGGCCTACGAGCGGATGCGGGAGCGCGGGGTGCACTACGCCCCCGAGGTGGACGCCTACGTGGTCAGCCGGCACGCCGACGTCGTCGCGGTATTGCGCGACGGCGAACGGTTCTCGTCGGCGAACACGGTCGGCAACCCGCCCGTGCGCCCGCAGGACGACGACACGGGCTTGCGGCCGCTCCTGCTGCTGTCCGACGACCCCCTGCACGCCAGGCGGCGGTCGATCGTCAACCGCGTCTTCACCCCCGCGCGGGTGGCGGCGTGGGAGCCGCAGATCAGCGAGGTCTGTGCCCGGCTCGTGGACGGGTTGCGGGGGCGCACCGACATCGATCTCGTCCGGGACCTGGCGGCCTTGTTGCCGATCCGGGTGATCAGCCTCGTGCTCGGCGTGCCGCAGCGCGACGTCGACCGGTTCCGCGCGTGGTCGGAGGAGATCACGAGCTCCCTGGGCGGTCACTCCGGAGACGCTGCCCGCCGCGAGCGAGTCCAGAACGAGTTCACCGGCTACATCGGCACTCTGCTGGACGAGCGCGACGGCATGCCTGGTGAGGACGTCCTGTCGCTCATCGGCGAGGCCGAGCGCCAGGGGGAGCTCTCGCGGCGCGAGTGCGTGAGGTTCGTGATCGAACTCCTGATCGCCGGCAACATCACCACCACCCACCACCTCGCCAGCAGCATGGCCCTCCTCGGCCGCGTGCCGGGCCTCTTCGAGAGGCTGCGCCGCGAGCCGGACCTGATCGGGCGGTTCATCGAGGAGTCCCTGCGGCTGGAAGCGCCGATCCAGTGCTTCTACCGGCTGGTCACCGTCGACGGTCTCGTCGGCGGCGTGGAGGTACCGGCCGGGTCGCGTCTCCTGGTGTTCTACGGTTCCGCGAATCGCGACCCGCAGGTGTGGGAGCAATGTCCGCACCTCGTGCTGGACCGGCGGAACGGCTCCGCGCACCTCGCCTTCGGCAAGGGTGCGCATGCGTGCATCGGCGCCTCACTGGCGCGCCTGGAGAGCCGCGTCGTCCTCCAGGCCCTGCTCGAGCGGATCGAGTCCGTCGAGTTGCTGCTTTCCCACGAGCAGCAGCCCTACCTGCCGAGCTTCGTCAACCACGGCCCGATCTCCCTGCCGGCGCGGCTGGTGTTTCTGGACATGACGGTGGGTTCACCGCGCGTGCCTTGAAGAACGTGTAGTGGAAGGTTCCGTCGGGCTCTGCGGTCCGGCGCAGGTCGGCGATGCCCCGGTCCCACGCGGGCGCGGCCAGGAGCCCGGTGAGCAGGGCGGCATCGCGCACCGACTCCATCATCGCGGTGAAGGTGCTGCGGATGAAGCCTTCGACGAGGGCCGGGCGGGTGTGGTCGGCGTAGACCGTGCGGGGGCGGGTCACGGCCTCGACGTAGCCGGCGTCCTCCAGCAGGGGTTGTAGCTGCCGACCGAGTAGCGCGTTCCCGCCCGCCTCGGCCTGTAGCTGGACCTGGCAGTCGATCACCGCCCGCGCGAAGAGGCTGTCGGGGTGGAACAACGCCGACCCGTGGTCGCCCTCGATCACGGTGATGGTTCCCCCTGGTCGCAGGACACGTCGGAGATCGGCCAGTGCGCGCCGCGGATCGGACAGGTGTTCGAGCACGAAACAGAGGAAGAGGTGGTCGAACGCCGCGTCGGGGAACGGTAGGTCGAAGAGGTCGGCCCGGTGCCAGTCCACGCTCGCCCCCGGGGCGCGCGCCGCCACCCGGGCGCGGGCCTGTGCGAGCGAGTCCTCGGAGATGTCGACGGCGACGAGACGGGCGTCCGGGCTGGACCTCACCAGGTGCACCGTCTGTGCACCGACCCCGCAGCCGACCTCCAGCACGCGGCTGCCGGGCGGGAAGAAGGTGTCGGAGTGCAGCAGCTCGGCAAGCGTGTCGGCCTGGTCGCCCAGCCGGTGGGCCTCGTGCGTCGAGTACCCGTGCACATATCCGGTGGTCGGCGTGGTTGTGTCCATGTCCGTCACCCTGATGCCACTATGGCCCTGTGGGCAGGGCCAAAGACGAGCCGGACAACCGGACCATAAGCCGGGGATCAGACTTCCTCCAGCTCGACGTCGACGGCGCCCCGGCCGGGGGTCTGGCCGACTGGCTGGCCGTCCAGCTGAGGGAAGCCATCGCCGACGGGCGGGTGCCGCTGGGAAGCAGGCTGCCGGCCACCCGGGTGCTCGCGAGCGAGCTTCACGTCTCGCGCGGTGTGGTCACCGAGGCCTACCAGCGCCTCACCGAGGACGGGCACGTCGCCGGGCGTGGTCGCGCAGGCACCGTCGTCGTCGCGGCGCCCGTGGTGTGCCCGAGCGACGCTTTGTCGGAGGAGCCCGCTGTTCCGCCTGCCGCGCTGTTCGCCGCTCCGCCCGGCGTGGACATCTTCGATGCGCTGCGCGCTGTCCCTGCCCGGATCGACCTGACGCCCGGCGTCCCCGACCTCGCCGCCTTTCCGCGGTCGGCCTGGGTGCGCGCGGAACGATCGGTGCTCGCCGAGCTGTCGGCGTCGAACTTCGGATACGGCGATCCGCGGGGGAGTGCGGTACTGCGTCTCGCGGTGGCCCGCTGGCTCGCGCGCAACCGCGGGATCCGGGTCGATCCAGTCGAGGTGGTCGTGGTCGCCGGGGTCACCCAGGCGCTCGGCCTGATCGCGCAGGTGCTGCGCCGGCGCGGGATCACGGAGATCGCCGTGGAGGATCCCGGGTCCCTCGGGGTCCGCCAGCACCTGCATAGCTGGAGCGTCGACACCCCGCCGATCGAGGTCGACGGCGGCGGCCTGCGCGTCGACGCCCTGCGCGCCGGCGGCGCGCCGGCGGTTCTGCTCACCCCGGCACATCAGTTCCCCACCGGCGTCGTCCTCGACGGCGGGAGACGCGGCGAGCTGATGCGGTGGGCGGGTGAGGGCGGGGTGGTCGTCGAGGACGACTACGACGCCGAGCACCGGTACGACCGCCCGCCGGTCGCCGCGCTGCGCTCGATGCTGGGGCAGGTCTTCTACACCGGAAGTGTCTCGAAACTGCTCGCTCCGGCGCTGCGCGTCGGCTGGCTGCTCGCGCCCTCCGAGTACCGGGACGACCTCGTCGCGGCCAAGCGCAACGCAGATCTCGGCAACGCCGTGCTACCCCAGATGGTGCTGGCCCGGCTGATGGAATCGGGTGAGCTGGAGCGCCACCTGCGCCTGCTGCGTGGACGCCACCGTCGCCGCCGCGATGCGATGATCCGCGCGATCAGGACCCAGCTGCCCGGGGCCACCGTGCACGGCGCCGCGGCGGGGCTGCATCTGACCGTCACCTTCGAGGACGACGTCCCCGACACGGAGCTCGCAGCCGGGGCGCTCGCGCTGGGCGTCAAGGTGCAACCGCTGTCGTGGCATCGCCAGCGCCCGGGGCCCCCCGGGCTCGTCATGGGCTATGCCGCGCGCCCGGTCTCGGAGATCGAGGAGGCGGTCGCCACATTCGGTGAGGTTTTGCGGCGTCTGTCCTGAATGAACCGGTGGATTCGTGGTACCCCCGTAGTCGGCCGGGGACATGCACGGGTGCGATTCGCGCCCGACAGGCGGAGAGTCCCGGTATCGGCCGGTGAGTCCCGTCGAGGACCTCGGCCCGCAGCGCCGGGCACGTCGGCGCCGTCCATCGCCAGGAGAAAACAGACCCATGTCGTCGAAGCCCGTCGACCACGCACTGACCAACCGGCATCGCGCGATGCTGAAGGCCGTAGACGCCGGTCGCGCCGAGGCGCTCTACGGCTGCGCACCCGACCTGCTCATCGACGGACGACACTGCGACCACCTCGCGGCGCACGAGTTGTTCCGCGCGGGGCTCATCGCTGTGGCCGAACCGGGATCCGTCGGGCAGCGCGTCGCAGCCCGCCTCACCGACACCGGACGATCGGTACTCTCGGCCGCCTGACGGCTCTGCCCCCATGCCGGTCGTGACGACGAGCTGATCTCCACACCCGGTTCCGAGCACGGATACTGTCGCCCCGGGTTCGAGACCAGCGCTGTTCGACGGCCCCTCAGTGCCCAGACGTTCGCAGGTGGCCGGAAGGAACAGAAATTTCGTGATCTCGGCAGTGGTGATGACCGCCCCGGACGCCCCGCTCGAAGTGCGTGCCTTCGAGCGGCCCGAGCTCGAGCCGGGCGGGGTCCTGGTGAGAACCCTCGGCAGCGAGGTGTGCGGAACCGATGCGCACCTCTGGAAGGGACAGCTCGCGGGCGTGCCGTACCCGATCATCCCGGGGCATGTCAGCGTCGGGCAGGTCGCCGAGCTCGGCCCTGCAGGCCCGACGGCGGACGTGGCGAGGGACGTGTCGGGAGCGCCCCTGCAGGTGGGGCAGATCGTCACGTTCCTCGATGTGTACGGGACGTGCGGGCGCTGCTGGTACTGCACCGTCGGGCACGCCACCACCCGCTGCCCGGCCCGCAAGGTCTACGGCGTCACCCTCTCGGCCGACGACGGGCTCCTCGGTGGCTGGTCGGAGTACATCTACCTGCGGCCCGGTGTGCACGTCGTCCCGCTGCCCGCCGAGCTGGACTGGCGAGCGTTCCTGGCCGGTGGATGCGGGATGCCGACCGCGCTCCACGCCGTGACGCTGGGTGAGATCGCCTTCGGTGACACCGTTGTCGTCCAGGGCGCCGGGCCCGTCGGCCTGTGCGCTGCCGTTCTCGCCCAGCTGCGGGGCGCCGGGTCCGTGATCGTCGTCGGAGGTCCCGAGGTCAGGCTCGACGCGGCAACGCGGTTCGGCGCCGACGCCGTCATCGACATCGGCTCGACCACCCCGGAGGAGCGGCTCGCGGCCGTCCGCGACGCGACGCAGGGGCGGGGAGCAGACGTCACCATCGAGGCGACGGGAGCACCGGGAGCGGTTCCCGAAGGAATGCGGCTCACCCGCGACGCGGGCCGCTACGTCGTCGTCGGGCAGTACACCGACGCGGGAGTCGCCACGTTCAACCCCCATCTGGATCTCAACCAGAAGCACCTGGAGATCCGCGGGTGCTGGGGGAGCGACGTGGGCCACGTGTACCGATCCGTGCAGGTGATGGCCCGCTACGGGCGGCAGTTCCCCTGGACCGAGTTGATCAGCAGGGAGTACGACCTCGACAACGCGCAGGCCGCGCTCGAGGACGTCGCCGCGCAGCGCGTGGTGAAGGCGCTCATCGTGCCTGCGAGGTAGCCCCTCCCCAAGGGTCATTGCGCAGCGTGGATCGAGATGATCTGCTGGGTTCGACCATCGGCGTCCGTTCCCCGATACATCGGGGCGGTGCGGAGGATCGGGCGGAACGTCTGGAGTCGACGCGTCGCCCGGATCGGCGGGTTCGAACGGGGGCGGGTAAGGCATGAGCATCGGACAGGCACTGCCGGCGCAGACGCGGCAGGAGGCGGTCGAGCGATCCAGCCTGGCGCAGATCGGTGACGTGGACATCGACGACGTGCTGGATTACGTGCACGCCGACCTGAAGCGGCTGCCGGACCACATGGAGCTCTACCGGCGGTACCTGCGTCAGCGCTGGGATGTCTACGAGCTCGACTTCACGCAGGACGTGGTCGACTGGCGCACGCGCATGAGCCAGGAGGAGCGCGACGCTTTCGTGGCGATCTCCTCGGGCTTCCACCACGGTGAGCGTCAGGTCGAGGTGGAACTGCCGGTGTTCATGCTCGGCGGCACCGAAGAGGCCAAGATCTACATGTCGAGCCAGATCGAGGATGAGGCCCGGCACACGGTGTTCTTCGACCGGTTCTACCGGGAGGTCGTCGCGCTGCCGGGCAGCACGGTTCAGGAGGTGCTGGACGCCTCCTACCCCTACGTGTCGGAGACGTTCGTGGGGCCGTTCGGACTGCTCGCGTACCAGGCGGACGAGCTGCGGCGCGATCCCGAGGACCTTGCGGCGCGCACCCGGTACGGCACCACGTACTTCCTGTGGATCGAGGGCGTCCTCGCCCTCTCGGTCATGAAGATCACCCTCACCTACTGCCGCACCCGGAAGTTCCTGCCCGCCTACTACGCGGGGTTCACCGCCACCTGCCGCGACGAGGCACGCCACGTACAGGGCGGGATGCGGTTCCTGCGCGACGCGGTGCAGTCCGATCCCTCCCAGCTGCGCGAGATCCACGAGACGCTCCGCACGATCCTGTCCATGAACGGGGCCGTGAGCAGGCGCCTCGCACTGGAGGCACTCGGCTGGACGCCGGAGGAGGTGCGCAGGCTGATGATCCGGCAGCTGTCGATGAAGCTCTCGGACGTCGGCATCGACCTCCCGTCCGACATCCAGCAGATGATCCAGCGTATCGAGCCCGAGCTGGCAGGAGGCTGACGGTGACCACGACCGTGACGCAGGCGCCCGACATCTTCGGGCCGCAGTGGGCGCAGGCCGTCCGCGAGGCCGTCGACGCCGACCCAAGCGAGGAGCTACGGGCGAGCAAGCTGCCCACCTACTGGGAGTGGATCGAGAAGGTCCGCGCCGAATACGACGCCACATGGGTGCTGTCGGACGCCGAGTTGCCCGCCGCGCTGGGCGGCGGTCCGGCGCATCTGCTGCTGCAGTGGCAGAAGGGGCGCTGTGTGCGGGGGGCTGTCGTGGACGCGGCCGAAGCGGCAGGTGCCGACTACGTGCTGGCCGCTCCGCACGAGGTGTGGCGGGAGTTGGTCGGCGGCGCCAACGCCGGGCAGCTCGTGATGTACCGGCGGATCCGGCTCGAACGCGGCAACGTCCTGCGCTTCTTCCGCGGCATCTACTTCGTGGTCGAGGCGCTCGACGCCCTCGGCCGCGTGCCGGCACGGGTGGACTAGCAGCCCACCGGCGTCACCGTCCGTCGCGCAACGGGATCACGTGTCCGTTGGCGGCGTCATCGGCGTCGCCTCGGTCCTGCCGGTTCTCCACCCTGCCGTCCCATTCGGCGGGAGCGGCGCCGGGAACCCCGACGCGGGCCAGGGCCCGGCGCACCGTGTGCTCCACGATGTCCTCCACCGAGGTCGGACGGGCGTAGAAAGCCGGGGCCGGGGGCATCAGGATCGCGCCCGCCTCGGCGGCGGCGGTCATGGTGCGGAGATGGCCGACGTGCAGCGGTGTCTCCCGCACCATGAGCAGGAGCGGGCGACCCTCCTTGAGGCAGACGTCCGCCGCGCGGGAGATCAGGTCGTTCGCGTAGCAGTGGGCGATCGCCGACAGCGTCTTGATCGAGCACGGCACAACCAGCATCGCGTGCACGGGGAAGGAGCCGGAGGCGATCGTCGCCCCGATGGCGGAGGGTTTGTGCACGACGTCCGCCAGCTCCTCGACCGCGCGCACGTCGAGGCCGCACTCGTGGCGGATCGTCAAGGCCGCCGCCCGTGAGATCACCAGGTGCGTCTCGACGGCCGGGTTGTCGTGGAGGATTTCGAGCATCCGCACGCCGTAGGGGGCTCCGCTGGCCCCGGTCATCCCCACGATGATCCTCATGCCCCGACCTCGCCGGCGTTCATCGCTTCGGCGCCGTCTCCCCCGAGGTACCGGAGAACGGCGGCGGAGTCGATCACGTCTCCGTACTTCTGGTCCAGGTCGAAGAGGCTCATCCAGTGGCTGGCCTCGATCCGGTCGAAGCAGCAGTCCTCGACGACGCCGACCCGGTAGCCGAGCACGCAGGCATCGATCGCGGTGGCGCGGACACATCCGCTGGTCGCCTCACCGCAGAGCAGGACCGTGTCGATCCGGGCCGCGGTGAGCAGCGCGTCGAGCGGGCTGCTCGTGAACCCGCTCGGCGTGCATTTCTCCAGGACGACGTCGCCGTCGGCGGGTGTGAGTTCGTCGACGATGCGCATGTCCCGGGCCGTTCGGGCGGGGTCTCTGGGCCGGTCACGGCGCTTGCGGTTCCACGGGTTGGGGTTCGCGACGAGGCCTGTGAGGTAGAAGACGGGGACGTTCCGGTCGCGAGCAGCGGCGAGGACCGGCACGGTGCGGTCGACGGCGGCCCAGCCCGCGGGACCGCACGCGGACGGCCAGGCGTCGACGGCTTCGAGGAGCGGTCTGCGGGAATCGCCGAGCGCGGCGCGGTAAGCGTCGATGACGATTACCGCGGGAGTCGTGCCCAGGCCGAACGGTTCGCGTTTGGCCCACGATGTCCGGGCGAGTAACTGCGTGTCCTGGTCGGTGAGGAAGCGGTTCCAGCCCCTCGTCGCGCGGTGCACCTCGGCTCCTCTCGAGTCGCTCGGGATGTCTGGTCACCCTACCGCCCCGTCGACACTTGTGGGCCTCATGTGGCGTCTGGACGGCCATTGCGGGTCTAGACGGGTTGAAATCAGAGTGATTCACTTCAAGTGTCGACACTTCGACTTTCCGTCTCGCGGAAGACCGGCTCGATCAAGGAGGACGAGCACATGGAGTTACCCGTGACGAAGCTTTGCGTTCGGGACATCCAGATCGGCCACAGCTCCGGACGCAAGGGCACCTTCGCACTCGCCGTCGACGGGCTGACCTTCGACGTCGCGGCGAATGAGTTCATCGCCGTCGTCGGCCCGAGTGGCTGCGGCAAGACGACCTTCCTCACCGCGGTCGCCGGACTGACTCCCGTCGTGTCGGGCGAGCTCAGCCTCGACGGGCGGCAGATCGTGGGCCCCGGCCGGGAGCGATCGCTGGTCTTCCAGCAGGCCTCCCTGTTCCCGTGGCACACCGTCGTCGAGAACATCCAGTTCGGCCTCAAGGCCCACGGCCGCCTCGACGCGGACGGCCGGGGGAGGACCCTGGAGCTGCTCGAACTCGTCGGGCTCGCGGGGAAGGGTGAGAAGTACCCACGCGAGCTGTCGGGCGGAATGAGCCAGCGCGTCAACCTGGCCCGTGCGCTGGCCACCGATCCCGAGCTGATCCTGCTCGACGAACCCTTCTCGGCCCTCGACGCCCAGACCAGGGAGGTCATGCAGGAGGAGCTGACGCGTATCTGGCAGGCCGACGGGATCCAGGCGGGCAAGACGGCCATGTTCATCACGCACGACGTTCCGGAGGCGGTGTTCCTCGCGGATCGGGTCATCGTGCTCTCGAAGGGACCGGCCCACCTCGTCGCGGACATCCGTGTGGGCCTGCCACGACCGCGGCTTCCTGCGGTGAAGCGGTCGCCCGAGTTCCTGGCACTCGTCGACGAGATCACCGATCTCGTCATGAAACAGTCCCAGCCCTCACGGAGGATGACGTCCGATGACGACGCACGTCTCGCCGGCTAGATCCGCAACCTCTCCGGTGGAGCACCCGCGTCCTCGGCGCGAGCGTCGGCTGAAGTCGGGGACGCTGGGGCTCATCGGCCTCGTCGTCGTGCTGGGCGCCTGGCAGCTCTGCGCATGGACCGGTGTGGTGGACGACAGGTTCACCAGCTCACCGGTCGGTGCCGTCGGCGGGCTGGTCGAGATGATCCGCACCGGGGACCTGTGGCTCCCGCTGCTCTCCACCGTGTCGAGCGTGGTCTACGGAATGATCATCACGATCGTGGTCGGAATCCCGCTGGGACTGATCATCGGGCGCAGCCGGATTCTCTTCGACCTCACCGAACCCGTCGTCAGCATCATGTACGCGGTGCCTTTCGTGGTGTTTCTGCCGATCGTGATCTTCTGGTTCGGCATCGGTGCCGAGGCGCGGCTGGTGATTGTCGTGTGGAGCGCGGCATTCCCGCTCCTGATCAACGTGATCGCCGGGGCACGCAACATCGACAGCAATTATCTGCACGTCGCACGGGTGTTCTGCGCCTCCCGGCTGCTCACGCTGCGCGCCATCGCGTTCCCGGCCACGCTGCCGTTCATCCTGGCCGGCGTGCGGCAGGCCGTAGGCCGCGCTCTCGTCGGGGCGATCGTGGCAGAGCTGTTCATGGGCAACTCGGGCCTCGGTTACGTCGTGCAGACGGAGACCTCCAACGTCGAGATGGACAACGCCATGGCTGCGATCGTCGTGATCGCGGTGCTCGCCGTGCTGCTCACGCGCAGCGTCGCCTGGCTCGAACGCCGCCTCACCTTCTGGTCCAGCTCGGTCTGACCCGTGCCAACCCCGGCGCGCAGTGCTGCGCCCCGCACGAAAGGCCATCGTCATCCGTCCACGACTCCTCCTCACAGTCGCCGCGGTCGTCCTCGCGGCCGCGTCGACGGCCTGCGGCACCGCGGGTGCTGCCGCCCCCTCGTCGAACATGTCGATGACCATCGGCTACACCGCCGTCGGTGCGGCCTACGACGACCTCTACGTCTGCGAGGACAAGGGGGTGTTCGAGAAGAACGGCCTCGACGTCACGCTGACTCTGCTCAACAGCAGCTCGCAGCTGTTCCCGGCGATCGCGAGCAACAGCGTGCAGATCGGCGCCGGTGAGGCCCGCAGCACCGCGGCCGGCGCTCTCGCCGGCTTCGGCCTGAGCTACATCGCGCTGCCGATACCCCGCTACTACCTCGAGATGTGGGGCTCGCCGAGCATCACCTCGCCCGACCAGCTCAAGGGCAAGCGGATAGGGCTCAGCTCTCCGGGCTCGCTCGGCGACGCGTCGGTGGACGCGCTGCTGCGCGACAAGGGCTGGACCGAGAACGACGTGCAGAAGACGTTCCTCAAGAGCACCTCGGCCGAGGTGACCGCGCTCCAGACGGGAGCGGTCGACGTGATCGTGACCCAGCCGCCGACCGGGACGAAGACCCGGGCCCTGGGCTTCCACAAAGTCATGGACTTCACGCGGTATCCCTCGGCGGCGAACGCCTACGTCACGACGACCGACTTCCTGAAGTCACATCCCGCGGCCGTCCAGGCGTTCGTCAAGTCCGAGGTGGAGTGCCTGGCGATCCTGCACACCGACAAGGCGGCTGCCATCGCGAGCATCCGCAAGCACAGCGGCTCCACCGACCCGAAACTGGCCGAGTACGCCTACGACTTCTTCGAGCCACTGTGGGCGAGGGTCCCCACCGTGGACCCGGCGCTGGCCAAGGCGGCCTTCGACGACGCGGCGGCGGAGCGGCACGACCCGCCGCCGGCGGACATCTCGTCATACCTGGACAACACGATGGTCGAGGACCTGCAGCGCAGCGGATTCATCGACTCGCTCTACAAGAAAACCTAGCCCGAGAAGGCAAGGAGTCACGAGCATCATGGGAACCTCGCTGGACCAGGTCGACGACCTGCGTAGCTGGCTGGAACTGGTGAACGAGCTCGGCGAGCTGAAGGTCGTCGAGGGCGCACACTGGGATCTGGAGATCGGCGCGGCGTCGGACGTGAACTACCGGCGCACGTCACCGTCCGCATTGCTGTTCGACCGTGTCGTGGGCTACCCGCAGGGTGCACGTGTGCTCTCCGGCAGCATGTCGAACGCCCGGAGGCTCGGCCTCACGCTGCGCCTGGGCACCGACCTCGACGACCGTGCGCTGGTGCAGGCGCTGCGGAGCAAGCCCAACCAGTGGATCGAGAACGCCCCGCGCTACCGGGCGCGTGTGGTCGACTCGGGGCCCGTCCTGGAGAACGTCGACCATGCAGATGCCGTCGACCTGCTGAGGTTCCCCGTGCCGCGCTGGCACGAGGGCGACGGCGGCCGCTACATCGGCACCGGGTGCGCGGTCTTCACCACCGATCCGAACACCGGCGAGGTCAACGCCGGGGCGTACCGGATGCAGGTGCAGGACGACGGCCGGGCGGTGAGCGTGAACATCGAGGCCGGCAAGCACGGCGCGATGCACGTCCGAGAGTGGTTCGCGAAGGAGGGGCGCGCCCCGGTCACGGCCTCGCTCGGGCAGGACCCGCTGCTGCTCATCGTGGCCGGCACCGAGGTGCCTCGTGATCTGTCCGAGCTGGACTACGCCGGCGCGGTGCTCGGCAGGCCGGTCGACATCATCCGCGGCGAGGTGACGGGCCTGCCGATCCCGGCGACTGCCGAGATCGCAGTGGAAGGCTGGCTGTACCCGGACCGCAAGGCCGACGAGGGCCCCTTCGGCGAGTGGACCGGCTACTACAGTGGCGGCTCCGAGCAGATCCTGACGATGGACGTCGAGCGTGTCTACCACCGCAACGACCCGATCCTGCTGGGCGCGCCCCCCGGGAAACCGCCGCACGACTACTCCTACATGCGCAGCGTGATGAAATCGGCGATGATCCACGACGCCCTCGTCTCCACGGGGCTGGCCGGGCTGGAGGGCGTGTGGGCCCACGAGGTCGGCGGTGGGCGTCAGCTGCTCGCCGTGTCGGTGCATCAGCGCTACGCCGGGCACGCCCGGCAGGCGGGGCATCTCACCGCCCAGCTGCCCGCCGCCGCGTACATGAACAAGCTGGTGATCGTGGTCGACGGCGACGTCGACCCGCGGAGCCTCAACGACGTCATGTGGGCGGTGTGCACGCGCACCGAGCCCGGGCGTGACATCGACGTCCAGCGCTACACGTGGGGCAGCCGGGTCGACCCGCTGCGCGAGCCGGGTGCACCGCCCTACAACACGAGGGCGGTGATCGACGCCTGCCGGCCGTTCGAGAGGCTCGCGGGATTCCCGCGGGTGGCGGAGACCAGCCGGGAGTTGCGCGACCGGGTGCTGGCCAAATGGCCGGACGCGCTCGGCTGACGCAGGAGCGGGACCGGGAAGGCGGAACGTGGAGGTGGCGATGAGCACAGCCGAGACGACGATGTCGGGTCCGGTACACAGCCTGGGGCGGCGGGAGCTGCTTCGGGTGCTCAACCGGACCGGCGGCACGAGCATCGTCGACGAGATCATCGTGAAGGTCGGAACGGACATCATCGAGGGCAGGCTGCTGCCCGGCGACGACCTGAACTCCGTGGAGCTCGCCCGCACGTTCGGCAGCAGCCGCACACCAGTGCGGGAGGCCCTGCTCACGCTCGAGCGCGAGGGGTTCGTCGAGATCTCCGCCCACCGTAGGCCCCGCGTCGCCCCCCTGCGGATCGAGGAGGTGCGGGAGCTCTACCGCGTGCGCGCGCACCTGTACGCGCTGGTCAGCCGCGAGGTGGTGCAGGTCGCGGGCGCCGCCGACATCGCGCGGCTGCGGGTGCTGCAGGAACAGCTGGAACAAGCGGTGGCGGACGACGACGTCGACCGCTATTTCTGGATCAACGTCCACTTCCGCAACACCGAGGCGGAGATCGCAGGCAACCGCACGCTGTGCCGGGTGCTGGACAGCCTCGGGCTGCGGATGCTGCAGCTGCGTCACGTCAGCCTGTCGCTCCCGGGCCGCCTCCAGCGTTCGGTGGAGGACCACGAGCGTCTTCTGCGCGCCTATGAGGACCGGGACGCCGACCTCGCTGCCGCGTTGACGTCCGGGCTGGTCATGCGCGGCCTCGTCGCGATCGAACGGTCGGGATGGACGGGGCTCGGATCAGCGGATGGACGCTGATCACCTGCGGCGTCGCTGAGCGTCGGGAAGGAGGGTCGTGCTCGACACCAGAAGGCTGCGGATCTTCTGCACGGTGGCGGAGGAGGGGTCGTTCACGGCCGCTGCTGCTCGGCTGCACCTCACGCAGTCGGCGATCTCGCAGCAGATGGCGATCCTCGAGCGGGAGGTCGGCACGGCGCTCGTCGAGCGGTGCCCGCGCGGCATCCTGCTGACGGCAGCGGGGCGACTGCTCGCCGACCGCGCCCGATTGTTGCTGGGCGAGCTGGCCAGCCTCGAACACGAGCTGCACCGGCTCGGCGAGCGTCCCGCGTCGGTGCACCTCGGTGTCTTCTCCACCGCGGGTGCGTACCTGATCCCGCTCGTGGTGCAGGAGTACCGCCGGCGCCATGCCGACACACGTCTCGTCCTGCATCCCTGCCAGCCAGACGAGCTCGCGGCACAGCTCGCCGACGGTGGCGTCACCGTCGGGCTGACGTGGGACTACGACTTCGCCCCCCGCCCGCTGGACATGCTGGAGCGCCACCACCTGCTCGACGACCCGATGTGCGTGCTGCTCCCGGCGGGCCACCCGCTCGCCGATCGCACCGAGCCGCTGCGCTTGCGTGACCTGGGTGCGGAGGCGTGGGTGGCCCGCCCGCACCGTGCCCCGTACGCCGATGCGTTCGAGGTGATGTGCCGCATCGCCGGGTTCGAGCCCGACGTCGTCTTCCGCACGGAGGACTACACGTCGCTGCAAGGTCTCGTGGCCGCGGGAGTGGGACTCGCGGTCGCCCCTCGGCTGTCGCTGGTGGCGCAGCGCCCGGACGTGGTTGCCGTGCCCTTCGACGAGCCGGCGTTCAGCCGCCGGATCCACGCCGCCACGTTGCCGGAGACCCGGCGCGACCCACTGGTCGGCCAGCTGCTCGACGTGCTGCGGGAGGTGTCGGCCGCCTCCGTCGAACTGGCCACGGGCTCGGAAGGTCTCTGACTCCGCGGCCCTTCGGCCGGGCGTCACGTATCAGGCGGCTCCGACGGCGCTCCTGACAGCAGCGTCGGAAGGAGTCCCATGAACGTGTTCGTGATCCTGCTGATCGCGGTGGGCCTTGCGGCGGTGTACGGGCTCCTCATGGTGCTGGAGGACCGCGCCGCATGGTCGGCTCACGAAGGCCTCGTGAAGCGCGCGCGATGGGGGGTGATCGTCCTGGCGGTCGTTGTCATGCCCATCGCCGCGGTCGAGGTCGTGGCGGCCGCGTGGTAGTTACCGCCGACAGATCTTCTCCCGCGGTCCCGTGACCAGTCCTTTCCCGTCTACCATCTGACACCGGCGATTCCTGGCGTAGTTCATTAGGCAGGCTAATCTCCGGCATTAGTTCTTCGCGCTGGTCGGTATGCGTGGCCGGCCATACGGTCGAGCCGTGGAGAGCATCGGTCACAGCGTCGTCGACGCACACGCGCACACCGTGCCCCTCGCCCTGCTGGAGGAGGTCGCCCGACGATCGGATCTCGACGGTGTCAGCGCTCGCAAGCTCGAGCGGGGATGGGCCATCGAGTTCCCCGGCGCGGACACGACCGTCGTCGCCCCGTTCCTGTCCAAGAGCGAGCTCCGCGAGGAGTACCGCACGCGGACCGGCATCGACGGGCAGCTCCTCTCACCGTGGGACGGGGTGCTGCCCACCCCCGGCATGTCGGCTGCCGACGCGCGTAGCTGGGCTCACAGGGTCAACGAGGCGGTCCTCGCCGAGGCGGGTGGAGCCGGCCCCGGAACCCTCGCCGTCGTGGCGCTCGACGATCCGGAGCAGGCGGCGAAGGATCTCGAGTCCGCTGTCGTGCACGACGGGATGGCCGGCCTCGTCTTCAGCACGAATCCGGCTCATTGTCACGACCTAGCCGACCGGCGCCTCGACCCGCTGTGGGCCGCCGTCGAGGGACTCGGCGTCCCGGTGCTGGTGCACCCGCCGAGCATCGGCCCGGCTGCTCAGGGGCTGCCCGACAGCGCCGAGTTCGCCAATGCCTACTGCCGGCTCGTCGACACCACGTTCGGATTCGCCCGCCTGATCCTGTCCGGTGCGTTGGACCGCTTCCCCCAGCTGCGGCTGATCACCGTGCACGGCGGTGGCTTCCTGCCGTACCAGCGCGGACGGCTGGACGGGGCGCATCGCAGCGAGCGGCTCTCGTCGTACACGATCGATCGGGACCGGCCGTCGGACTACCTCTGCGACCTCTACTTCGACACCGTGACCATGACACCGGATGCGATTCGGCACCTCGTCGACACCGTGGGCTCCGAGCAGGTGCTGCTGGGCAGCGACTTCCCGTTCCCACTGGGCGACCCGCAACCCGTCGAAACGGTGAGGGAGGCCGGCCTCGGAGCGGACGTGACGACCGCCGTGCTCGGCGGGAACCTCGACCGGCTGCTCACCAGGAAGTGAACATGGTTGATCATGCGCTAGCCCCATCCGCCGCGTTCGACATGAGCCCGGACTCCGTGGACGGGCCTGTCGGTCCGATCGCCTACCGCCGGACTGGACGCGGGCATCCGCTCGTGCTGCTGCACTCGTTGGCCCTGGACAGCCGCATGTGGGGTCCGTACGCCGCGCGGCTCGCCCCGCACTTCGACGTCATCGCCGCGGACGCCCGCGGGCACGGCGGGAGCGGCTGGGACGGCAGGTCGTTCGACATGGCCGATCTCGCAGCCGACCTCGCCGCCCTCCTCGACGGGCTCGGCCTGGCGAGCGCCCACGTGCTCGGCATGTCGATGGGTGGCAGCGTCGCGATCGAGTTCGCCGGAACACACCAGGCACGCGTGGATCGGCTGGTGCTCGCCGACACGACCGCCTGGTACGGCGAGACGGCCGTCGAGGCCTGGACCGAGCGCGCCGAACGGGCGGTCGCGCTGACCCGCAGGCGGCAGGTGCCGTTCCAGGTCGACCGCTGGTTCACCGAGGGTTTCCTGCGCACCCACCACGACGAGGTGCGCCGCATCGCCGGGATCTTCGTCGAGACCGACTCCGGCGCGCACGCGGAGGCGTCGCTCGCGCTGGGCCGGCTCGATGCGCGCCACCTGCTGGCGGGGATCACCGCCCCGACGTTGTCCGTGACGGGTGAGGAGGACTACGCGACTCCCGTGGAGATGGGCCGCGCGATCGCCGAAGGCGTCGCCGATGGACGTCACCGCACTCTGGCCGGACTCCGTCATCTGTCGCTCGTGGAGCGCCCGGACCTGGCCGGGCTCGTGCGAGCCCACCTCGAGGACGCTGAACCGGCCGAACCCGACCCGGTCGGCACGTGCTGTCTCGCCGGGACAGCAGGACACGCGGCGGTGGTCGCATGAAACCGGGCCGCTTCGCTTACCACGCGCCGCGGTCGCTGGCCGACGTGCTCGACCTGCTCGCCGACCACGGAGGCGAGGCCAAGGTGCTCGCGGGCGGGCAGAGCCTGATTCCGCTGCTCAACTTCCGGATGGCGGCCCCCGAGCACCTCGTGGACATCAACCGCCTGCCCGGACTCGACCAGCCCGTCCGGACGGACACGGGATGGCACATCCCCGCACTCGCGCGGCAGCGCGTGGTGGAGCGGTCGGCCGAGCTCGCCACCGATCTTCCGCTTCTGCGCACCGCGCTCACGCAGGTCGCTCACCCGCAGATCCGCAATCGCGGCACCGTCTGCGGCAGCCTCGCCCACGCCGACCCGGCGGCCGAGCTGCCTGCGGTCATGACCGCGCTCAGGGCGGACCTGCACATCGTCTCGAAGCGTGGGGAACGGATCGTGCCGGCGGACGACTTCTTCGTCTTCCACCTCACCACGGCTCTGGAGGAGGACGAGCTGCTCATGGGCGTCTCGATCGACGATCTGGCGCCGGGCACCGCGACCGCCTTCCGGGAGTTCGCCGCGCGGCACGGTGACTTCGCCCTCGCCGGCGTGGCGGGGGTCGCCACACGCGACGACGACGGGACCGTGACGGCCTGCAGGCTGGTCGCCGCAGGGATCGGCGCGACCCCCCAGCGGCTCACCGCTGCCGAGCAGCTCGTGATCGGCAGCCGGCTCGAACCCCGCGCGCTCGCGTCCGCCGAGAGGGCCGTGCGCCAGGAGGTCGAGCCCACCGGCGACGTCCATGCACCCGCGCAGTACCGACGCGACCTGGTCGGGGCCCTCGCCCGCCAGGTGCTCGGCGACATCTCTCATGGCGAGCTGCCTCGGGAAGGACGAAGCCATGCAGCCTGAACTGTCCGATCAGGAGGAAGTGGTCCGGGTCGTCACGACCGTCAACGGCGTTCGCCACGACGAGATCGTCGACAGCCGCCTCAGCTTGGCCGACTTCCTCCGCACCCGTCTGCGCCTGACCGGCACCCACCTCGGCTGCGAGCACGGTGTGTGCGGCGCGTGCACCGTGATCGTCGACGGTGCCGCGGTGCGGTCCTGTCTTCTGCTCGCAGCCCAGGTCGACGGCTCGGAGGTGGAGACCGTCGAAAGCCTGGCGGGCGAGGACGGTGACCTCGGCGACCTGCAGGCGGCGTTCCGCAAGCACCACGCCGTCCAGTGCGGGTTCTGCACGAGCGGATTCCTGATGAGCACCACGGCGGCCCTGCGCGAAGGCCGGGTCACCTCCGCCGCGGAGGCTCGAGACGTCCTCGCGGGCAACATCTGCCGCTGCACCGGCTACGCCGGGATGGTTGCAGCGCTGCTCGAGGTCTCGGAAGGGCGGGGACGCCGATGACCAGCGTGTTGACCACAGCCACGCCTGACCGCAAAACGCAGGTGGTGAACCCGCAGATCGGCGCGCCGCTGCGGCGCCGCGAGGACCACCGGCTCCTGACCGGCGCCGCGCGGTACCTCGACGACCTCGACCTGCCCGGCTGCTACGAGGCGGCGTTCCTGCGCAGCCCGCACGCCTCCGCCCGCATCGTCGCGATCGACACCGGCGCCGCTGCTGCGCTGCCCGGTGTGTTCGGGGTGTGGACGGGCTCCGACCTGCGGGTGCTCGCGAAAGGGATCCCGCCGAAGGTCACCCATCCGCAGCTGCGGGACATCCCCCGCCTGCCGCTCCCGCCCGAGTCGGTGCACTTCGTCGGGGAGCCGGTGGCCGTGGTCATCGCCGTCTCCCGGCACGTCGCCGAGGACGCGCTCGAGCTGATCGATGTCGAGTACGACGTGCTGCCGGCGGTCTCGTCCACCGGGGCGGCGCTGGCCGACGGTGCTCCGCTCGTCCACGAGGAGCTGGACAGCAACGTCGCGGTGCACGTCATCCAGACCGCGGGCGACCCGGACGCCGCGCTGGCCGCCGCGCCGCACCGGCTGCGGGAACGGTTCACGGTGGCGCGCGGCGGCGGGCACTCGATGGAGACCCGCGGGGTGGTCGGGTCCTTCGACGCCGCCACCGGACAGCTGACCGTCTGGGACACCACGCAGTCCCCGCACTACGTGCGCAACCAGCTCGCCTACCTCTACGACGTGCCCGAGGACGAGATCCGCGTGGTCGCGCCTCCCGACGTCGGCGGCGGGTTCGGGCCGAAGGCCCAGTTCTACGGTGAGGAGGCGGTGATCCCCTACCTCGCGAAGATCCTGCGGCACCCGGTCAAGTGGATCGAGGACCGCCAGGAGAACTTCGTCGCCACGATGATGGAGCGCACCCAGGTGCACGACGTCGAGATCGGGTTCGACGACGAGGGCCACATCCTGGCCGTCCGCAACGTCTTCCAGCACGACCAGGGGGCGTACTGCGCGGGCCTGCAGGTGCCCATGATCACGTTGAGCACCCTGCCCGGCCAGTACCGCATCCCGAACATCCACTCCGAGCTGATCGCCTGCTACACGAACATGGTGCCGACCAGTTCCGTGCGCGGCGCGGGCCGTCCGCAGGCCGTGGTCGCCATGGAGCGGATGGTGGACCGCGCCGCAGAGCACCTGGGCATGGACCCGGCCGAGTTCCGGCGCCGCAACCTCGTGCCGGCCGACGAGTTCCCCTACCGGGTCGGGCTCACCTTCCGCGACGGCAGCCCGCTCACCTACGACAGCGGCGACTATCCGCAGCTGCTCGAGGCGGTGCTCGCCCGCCTGGACTACGACGGCGAGCGCGAGCGGCAGCGCGAACTGCAGGCCAAGGGACGCCTGATCGGGATCGGCCTCGCCGCCTACGTCGAGGGCTGCGGCCTCGGCCCGTACGAGGGCTCGCGGTTCCGGCTCGCCAACGACGGCACGATCATCGTGACGCTCGCCGCCGCGCCACAGGGGCAGGGCTACGAGACGGTCTACGCGCAGATCGCCGCCGACGCCCTCGGCATGGACATCGACCTGATCCGGGTCACCACCGGCGACACCAGCCGGATCCCGTTCGGCCAAGGCACGTTCGCCTCCCGCAACACCGCCACCGCGGGTCCGGCCACGCTGCAGGCCGGACGCGAGATGCGCGAGAAGCTCTTCCTGGTGGCCGAGGCGATGCTCAAGACCAGCTCGGAGGGGCTGGTCCTCGTCGGCGACCGGATCTGCGTGGCGGACGAGCAGGAGCGCGGCGTGTCGTTGCGGGAGATCGCCCAGGCCGCGAACGTCGGCAAGCACGGGATCACGCTGGCCCCGGGGATCCTGCCGGGGCTGGAGACCACCTCCTACTTCGCTCCCGAGCGGGCTGCGTACGCCAGCGGGACCCACGCCGTGGTTGTGGAGGTCGACCCGGAGACCGGGGGGATCGAGATCCTCAAGTACGTGATCGGCCACGACTGCGGCACGGTGATCAACCCGTTGCTGGTGGACGGACAGGTGCTGGGCGGTTTCGCCCACGGCATCGGCAACGCCCTCTACGAGGAACCGTTCTACGACGAGACGGGACAGCCGCAGAGCACCAGCTACCTGGACTACGCCCTGCCGTCCGCCGTCGAGGTGCCCCCGGTCGAACTGGTGCACCTGCACACCCCGAGCCCCCTGAATCCGCTGGGTGCCAAGGGTGCGGGGGAGGGCGGCACCATCCCGGTGCCCGCCGCGATCGCCAACGCCGTGGAGGACGCCCTGCGCTCGTTCGGAGCACGGATCACCGAGCTGCCGCTGAGCCCGGCGAAGGTCGTCGGAGCGATGACCGCAGCACCCGGAGCCTGACGCCGGCCGACGGCTTCCCACGTCGGCACGCAGGTCTTTCCGGTGCTAGTGGTGAGACTGCTCCTGTTGCGGCGATCTTCCTGCTGATCGTTGCGCGATTATTCTCGATGCGTGGTCGGCAGTCACGGTTTTGCAGATCCGCCGCCCCGACACCATCACCCTGATGCACAAGGAACGGTGCATGGTCGGCCCGCGAGGGCAGCACCGCTTCCGCGTTCGACGGGCGGGCCGGCCGCCGAAATTCTGGCCCTGCAGCGCAGCGCAGGAAACGCTGCCGTCGGGCATCTGCTCCGCCGTCTTTCGGCTGATCGTACCGGCGGCGAACGCTCGGTGGACGATTCGCCCGGGAACGGGCTGACGGTGCAGCGGGTCGTCGACACCCCGCCCGCTGCGACCGAGACTGAGTGTTCGAAAGCGATCGCGGCCGGGAACTGGGGTCACGTCGTCCGGCTGCTTTCCGGATTGCCATCCTCGCCCACCCCGGAGCAGATCGATGAGTCGTCCGGTCGGAAACTCGAGGAATGGCAGACCGGCACGCTGGCGTCGCTCAAACCTGATCAACTGCGCTACCTCGACGACGCTGCCCAGCGTTCGGGCCTCTCGACGTCACGTCTTCGCAGCGCGATCGCGGCGCAGCTGAGCACGGCGGATGTAGGCGCCGAGCAGGCCGAACCTGGCAAGGGTTACGGCACGGTTGAGGTGTTGGAGTCGAAGATCCAGCACGGTGATGACCGCACCCGGCCACGGAGGCCGTTCAAATACGTGTTCGAGTTCGAGTTCCGCCCCGGGCCGGCGGCTCACGCGGGTGAGATCGGCATCATCCAGACCGTCCGCGTCGTCGACTCGCACACGCGCGACAACGTCACCTCCCAGGGGATCGCGCGAATGACTCCGAATCATGTGGCGATCGATCGTGCCGGCGGGATGAAGCAGGGCTGGTACGGCATGAAGGACGACGGGAAGAAGACCTTCCCCAATGTCGAGTTGTGGGTGCGAAAGAGCTCGGTCTGGAAGCGTGGCAACTCACGTGCGTGGTTGCATGACGGGCCGAGCTCGGATCGCGGCAACCGTGACTACGAGTTCGAGGCGTCGGTGGTGTGCCGCAAGGGTCCTGATGAAGGCAAGGTCTACGCGGTTGTCGTGTGGGGCTTCACCGTCGATGCGAATCTCAAGGTCACCGTGAAGCAGTTCCAAGTATTCAACAAGCCCAGTCCCGACTTCACCCAGGCGGTCGCTGCCTGGAATGCCCAGGCAGCCGGGCCTGTTTCGGCGCGTAGTGCACCCTATCAGAGCCCTTTGCCGACAGTGAGCTGACCGGCAGCGGCCTCAGCTCAGGGACCCGGCGAGGTGATCCGGGCCTGGATGCCGGCGAGGATGGTGTCCAGGCCGAAGGTCAGCGCGTGCTCGGGATGCTGGGCGGCGTCGAACTGCGCACCGACCGCGCCACCGATCCGGGCGGACACGATGAGGTCGTCGTCGGCCATGACCTGGTCGAGGACCGGGGCCACGACGGCCCACCATTCGGCATCCGACATCCCGGACTCGGTCCGGGTCCGCGAGACATTGCGGTGCGCGCGGGCCGTGCTGTCGACGTGGCTGAGCACCAGGGTGAGGGCGGCGTCCATCTCGACGTCGGACAGGCCGATGCCGTCGAGCGGGCGCAGTTCTACCTCGTACTTGCGGCTGACGTGCGGCCCGAGGGTCGGCCGGGACGAGCGGATGTCCAGCAGCCACGGGTGCCGCTGGTAGAGCGCCCAGTTCCGCTCGGCGACGAACCGCATCGCCGCGCGCCAGTCGCCGACCCGGCTCGCGGCCGCTACATCCCCGCCGCCGTTCCCGTCATCGCCGTAGAGCTCGGCGTAGACCGCGTCGACCATCAGCGCGGTGAGGTCGTCCTTGCCGGGCACGTGCCCGTAGAGCGACATCGCGCCGACGCCCAGCCGGTCGGCCACCTTCCGCATCGAGACGGCGTCCAACCCGTCGACGTCAGCGATCTCGATACCGGCGGTGACGATCGCGGGCACCGTCAGGCCCGAGCGTCCCGGGCTGGGATGGTGGCCCCACAGCAGGTAGATGCTGCGGGCCAGGTCGGGCGCCGGGGAACGTCGAGCCACTGGTCGTGCCTTCCTGCTGAACAGCTGTCCGTCCAAGCGCGCCCGCCGAGTGTGGAGGGGTGCTGCTTGCCGCTTCCGGACAGCGTACCGTACGGTTCAAAGTACAGCGTACGGTACGCTGCACGATGGAGGTTGCCATGGCCAACGAGAAGACCGTGCCCCTGCTGCCCTGCCCGGACATCGACGAGATCGAGGCGTTCTACGCGATGCTGGGGTTCACCCGGACCTACTACCAGAGCCGCCCCAACCCGCACGTGGCGTTGCGGCGCGCAGACATCGACCTGCACTTCTTCGGCATCCCGGGCTTCGACCCCGCGGACTCCTACGGGTCCTGCCTGGTCATCGTGCCCGACACCGGGGAGCTGTACCGGGCCTTCGCCGCGGGGATGCGCGCGGCCCACGGCAAGATCCTGGTCGCCGGGATCCCCCGGATGACCCGGCCGCGCCTGCGCAAGAACGCCGACAACCTGTCCGGGTTCGCCGTCATCGACCCGGGCGGCAACTGGATCCGGATCCACGCCGCTGCCGGCGCACCCGCAGCCGACACCACTGCCGCCGAGCCGGCCCGGAGCAGGCTCGGCAAGGCCCTGGACAACGCCGTGGTCATGGGCGACTCGCGCGGGTTCGAAGAGCAGGGCGTGCGCATCCTGGACACCGCACTCGGCCGGGACCTGGCCACGTCGACGCCGGTCGACCTGGTCAACGCCCTGGCCTACCGGGCAGAACTCGCCGCCAGGACCGACGATCCGGGCGGCGCCATGGAGTTCCTGACCCGGGCAGGCGCGGTCGCCCTGACCGACGCCGAGCGGGTCGCGCTCGCCGACACCCTCACCGGTCTGCGCGACCTCGCCGGCGCCCTGCCGACCAGCCCTGAGCCTGGATCCACCGTCGATGTTGAGCCGGACAGGTAGTTGATCTTTCGTGGGTGGACGAGGTGACCGGGCGTGAGTGAGCCGCCGGTCTGCCCGGCAGTTCCACTGGTTCTCCGGTCGGGCCCCGCGGGAGCGGAGGTCAGGTGGCTGCGGGGGCGTGCAGGGCGCGGCGGAACAGTTCGTCCAGGCCGGGTTCCCAGGGCCAGTCCCGAGGCAGGTGGAAGAGCTGCTGGTGCGCGGAGTGCGCGACCCAGGCGGGGTGATGATCAGCCGCCGGCGCAAAGTCGTGGCACGTTCACGGGCGTGACGGCCGCCGGTCAGGGCGCCCGCGGCGCGGGTGAGGTTATGGGAGATCGCGGCGCAGACCAGCCAGGCGGCGTTTCGCGGTGAACACCCCCGAGGGTAGGTGGGCGAGCGAGCCGTTAGCGCTGGCCACCCGGTGCGGGGATAGTCGCATCCGGCAGATGCCCTTCTTTGCGAGGATCGATGTTGCCGTGGCAAGCACATCTTCCCCGCTCAGAGGGGAATTCGTGGGTCACGCCCCGCCCTTACCGGCGCACTTCTCCGGTGGATCCAGGCTCAGCCGTTGTCGCGGCGCACGACGACCGCCTCCCACGGCCGCAGCCGCACCGATCGGTCAAGCGTCGGCGGTGAGTCGGGATAGTTGCCGATGACCAGCTGCGATCCCAACCAGCCTGCCACCGCCCCGTCCGGGACGACGACGGCGTCGGACGAGAAATTGGCGAGCACCAGCAGTCCGCGTTCCGCCTGCGTGCGCGTGAACGCGTAGATCGTCTGGTCGTCGGGCAGCACCAGGGTGAAGACGCCGTCCGTGACGACCGGTTCGGACTTCCGCAGGGCGATCAGTGCCCGGTAGTGCGCGAAGATGGAACCGGGGTCGTGGAGCTGAGCGGCAGCGTTGATGTGCACGAAGTTGGGGTTGGTCCGCAGCCACGGAGTCCCGGTGGTGAACCCGGCATTCTCGGTGTCGTCCCACTGCATCGGGGTACGGCCGTTGTCCCGAGAGCGTGCGCGGAGCGCGTCGAGGACCACTTCCGCGGGCTCGCCGCGCCGCGTCACGGCCTCGGTGTAGTAGTTGCGTGACTGGATGTCGGCGAAGTCGTCGATCGAGCGGAAACGCGTGTTCGTCATCCCGAGCTCCTCGCCCTGGAACACGTAGGGCGTGCCACGGTGCAGGTGAAGGACCGTTGCCAGGAGCTTCGCGGACTCCTCCCGGTACGCCGTGTCGTCACCCCACCGGGAGACGACTCGGGGTTGGTCGTGGTTGTTCCAGTACAGGCTGTTCCATCCGGTCTCGGACAGGCCGACCTGCCAGCGCTCGAACGTCCGCTTCAACGCGACGAGGTCGAGCGGGCGGACGTCCCACTTGTCGCGTCCCTGGTCGATCTCCACGTGGTCGAACTGGAAGACCATGTCGAGCTCACCGCGTGACGGGTCGGTGAGCAGGCGCGCGTCGTCCACCGACGTTCCGGGGGTTTCGCCGACGGTCAGGAGCACGGCGTCCCGCCCGGCGAACACCTCGCGGCGCATCTCCTGCAGGAAGTCGTGCAGCCGTGGGCCGTTGGTGTAGAGCGCCTCGGCGTTGCCGTACAGGGCGCCGTCGGCGAGGTGGGCGTCGGGGAGGTCGACCGGCTTCGAGATGAAGTTGATGACGTCCATGCGGAAGCCGTCGACCCCACGATCGAGCCACCAGCGCATCATCCGGTGGATCTCCCGGCGCAGGTCGGCGTTCTCCCAGTTCAGGTCCGGTTGCTTGCGGGAGAAGATGTGCAGGTAGTACTCGCCGGACCGGTCGTCGAGCTCCCATGCCGGCCCGGAGAAACGCGATCCCCAGTTGTTCGGCACCGGCCGCCACCAGTACCAGTCCCGCTTCGCGCTCGCGGGATCACGCGACTCCACGAACCACGGATGCTCGTCGGAGGTGTGGTTGACGACGAGGTCCATCACGACCCGGATGCCTCGGGCGTGCGCCTCGCGGAGCAACTCGTCGAAGTCGTCGAGCGTGCCGAACATCGGGTCGATGTCGTAGTAGTCGCTGATGTCGTAGCCGTTGTCGTCCTGCGGGGACGGATAGATCGGGGAGAGCCAGAGGGCGCCGACACCGAGAGCGACGAGGTGATCGAGCCGGGAGATGACTCCCCGAAGGTCGCCCACCCCGTCGCCGTCGGAGTCGGCGAAGCTGCGGGGATAGATCTGGTAGACCGTGGCCGTTCGCCACCACGCGTCGGTGGTCATGCGAGGACGAACTCGTCGGTGGCTGCGTGGGAGAGGTCGAGCTCCATGCCGATACCCGCGTGGTCGGTGGGATGCAGCATCCCGGCCACGGGCACCACGGGATCGGCCAGGAAGTACTGGTGGATGCCGTTCCATTTGACGAGGTCTTCCTGGTACGGCGTGTGCATCGGCGACTGGGTGAGCGAGAACTGCAGCGTCGCCGCCGCCGAGTGCCCGTGCGGGATGACCACGAGATCGTGGGCCGTCGCGTAGGCCGCGATCTTCAACGTCTCGGACAGCCCGCCGCACCAGTAGATGTCCGGCTGGACGACGTCGAGCGCGCCGGAGTCGACGAACCGGCGGAACCCCCACCGCGTGTACTCGTGCTCGGCGCCCGCGAGCGGGATGTCGAGCCGGTCCCGGAGTCGCCGGTAGCCGTCGATCCGGTCGGGCATCACGACCTCTTCGAGCCATCGAGGACGGTAGGGCGCGAGGCGTGACGCGAGTTCGGTGACGTAGGAGACGTCCATCGACTGCCAGCAGTCGAACATGAGGTCGTAGTCGTCGCCCACCGCCTCCCGGACGGTCCGCACGAGGTCGACGTTCGCGTGCAACCCCTCATAGCCGCTGGTGGGCCCGTAGCGGAAGAACCACTTCTGCGCCCGGTAGCCGCGTTCCTTGTACTCGATCGCCCGCTCCCGCACGAGTTCGAGATCGCGAACCGAGAACCCGAGCATCGAGGCGTAAGCGGGCACGGTGTCCCGCGTCGGGCCGCCCAGCAGGCGGAACACCGGCCGGCCGAGCCACTTGCCCCGCAGATCCCACAGCGCGCAGTCGACCGCACTGATCGCGAGCATCGGCACGCCCTGGCGTCCGTGGACCTGGCTGCGGTGCATCTGGTCCCAGAGCTTCTCGCCCGCGATCGGATCGCGTCCGATCAGAAGGGGGCGCAGGTCGCGGGCGACCAGCCAGGCGACGTTCTCGGGGACCGGACCGGCGCGCCCCACCAGCCCGTCGTCCGTCTCGATCTCGACGAAATGAGCCGTGATCACGAAACCGTCCGGGGTCTGCACACCACCTTCGTGGTCGTCCCGGGAGCGGTACTCGGGGTAGACGTCGAGCGGACGGACCAGGCGGTCCTCCCAGTAGTCGCCGTCCGTGGGCATCGTTCCCGTCAGACGCCGCAGCCGGACCTCCGAGATGATCACACCCGCGCTCCCTTCTCTGTCGTCGGCACGGCGGCGCTCCTCGTCGGCTTCCACACGGCGAGGATGATCGCCAGCGCGATCATCGCCACCACGGACATGGCGGCGAGCCAGAGCAGCCCACCGTTGAAGTCGCCGGTGCTCTCGCGGATGGCGCCGATGACAGCGGGGTTGACCACGCTCGACAGGTTGCCCAGTGCGTTGATCAGGGCGATCCCGCCCGCCGCGGCCGCCCCCGTCATGATCGCGGTGGGCAGGCCCCAGAAGGTCGGGAGAACCCCGAACACGCCCACGGACGCCACGCACAGCGCGACGAGCTTGATGATCGGCTCGTCGAAGAGAGCGGAGGCGACGAGGCCGACGAACGAGATGCCCAGCGCCACGTAGATGCTCGCCGCGCGCAGGCCCGGCCGGTCGGCGAGGCGCCCGAGCACGAGCATCCCGAGCAGCCCGAACACGTACGGGATCGCGGCCACGAAGGTGGTCTCGGTGGTGCCCAGGCCGAAGGGCTGGAGGATCTGCGGGAGGAACGTGCTGACGGCGCCGTTGAGGTTCGTGAGGCCGTAGTAGGCCAACGCGAACATGAGCACCTGTGGGCTGAACAGTGTTCGCAGCACAGCGCGACCGCGCCCCGCGTGTCCGCCGGCATCGACGGCTTCGCGTTCGGCGCGCTCCCGCGCGAGTGTGTCGGTGATCCAGGTGCGTTCCTCGGCGGTGAGGAACTTCGCCTTGTCGGGGCTCGCCGGGAGCAGGAACGGGATCAGGACTCCGAGGACGACGGCCGGCAGGCCCTCGATGAGGTAGACCCACTGCCAACCGTGCAGGCCGAGCGCGCCTTCCATCTCGAGGATCAGGCCCGACAGCGGGGTCCCGATGATCAGCGCGACCGGGATGCCAGCGGTGAAGATCGCCATGATGCGGCCGCGGTAGGCCGAGGGGAACCAGAGCGTGAGGTAGAAGATCACGCCGGGGAAGAAGCCGGCTTCGGCCGCGCCGAGCAGAGCGCGGGCGACGTAGAGGCTCGGGACGTCCCAGACCAGGACGTGGGCGGCGGAGAGGATGCCCCACGTCACCATGATCCGTGCGATCCACCAGCGGGCACCGAACCGCTGGAGGGCGAGGTTCGACGGAACCTCGAGCAGGACGTACGGAACGAAGAACACGCTCGCGGCCACGCCGAACGCGGCCGCGCTGATACCGAGGTCGGCGTTCATGGTCAACGCCGCGACCCCGAGGTTGGCGCGATCGATGATCGCGATGAAGTAGCCGACGATCAGGACCGGGAGGAGCCTCACGGCCAGTTTTCTGATCACCCGGGACTCGAGCATCGATCCTCCGTTGGACTCGACTGGGTTCGCCGCGACCGTACCGGAAACGTTTCCGGAGCCGGAAGACGGGCCATAATGTCCGAATGAGGCCGATGGATGCATGAGGACGCATGAGGGACGCATGAGCCGGGTGGGGATCCGGGAACTGGCCGCCGAGCTGGGCATGTCCATCAGCACGGTCTCCCGTGCGATGAACGCGCGCGAGGACGTGAGCGCGGCCACCAGGGAGCGCGTCACGGCCGCCGCCGAGCGCCTCGGTTACCAGCCGAACCAGTCAGGACGCACGCTGCGGCGAGGTGCCACGGGCACCGTCGCGCTCGTCATCCAGACCAACACGGCGCGCACCGAGATGGGCGAGACCTTCTACTTCAGCCTCTGCGACGGACTGCAGCAGGTGCTCGCCACGAAGTCGCTCGACCTCGTGCTGCTTCCCGTCGGGGCGTCCGCCGACCCCGACCAGTACCTGGTCAACGCGGTCGATCGGCACCTCGCCGACGCCTATGTCGTCTCCAACACCCACCGCGTCGACCGCCGGATCGAGTACCTGACGCAGCGGGCCGTCCCCTTCGTCGCGCTCGGGCGTGGCGGTGTGAGTGATCACGCATGGCTCGATCTCGACTTCGAGGGTGTGGCCGCCCACTCGGTCGCGCGACTCGCAGGCCTCGGACACGAGCGGATCGCCCTCGCGTCCGACGACCGCGACATCACCAGCACGTTCGAGTTCGTCCGGGGCTATCGCCGCGCACTCGCCGAGCACGGCTTGCCGACGGACAGCGGGTGGGAGATCCGGGTGCCGGACATGCCCGAGGGCGGCGCGATTCTTGCGGATCGGCTCCTGGCCATGTCCCCGCGTCCTACCGCGGTCGTCCTCGCCCAGGAAACGCTCGCGATCGGGCTCTACCGCCGTCTGCGGGAGGCGGGGGTGGAACCCGGCTCCGATCTCGCTGTGATCGGCTTTCGCAAGAACCCGGTGTGCGATCACCTCCTGCCGTCGCTGACGAGCTTCGAGGTGTCGCTGGACGACTACGGACGCCGGCTCGGGGAGATCGTCCTCGGCAGGCTCACGCCGGACTGCCCGGACGATCAGCCGGTGCAGGAGGTGTGGGCGATGAAGATCGTGCCGGGCGAGAGCGACGCTCATCCGCCACGCGAGAAGGCCGCTCGCTGACGTTCGACCCTCGCGTCCCGCCGCGCACACGACCGATCTACGCGCTCATGACGCCACCGAACGGGCTGGTCGTGTCGATGCTCCAGAGACGTGTGAGCAGTGCGTCGGCGTCCCACCCGGTGCCGGAGAAGTCCACCGCGTCACGGAACTTCGACTCCAGCTCGTCGCGGGTCAGCGGCGCGCGATGGTCGCCCCGCGGCACGTCGGTGCGCTCGCTGAGCGTGCCCCGGCCGACGGTGTCGACCTCCACGACGGCGAACGAGTACTCCCACTCCGGCGCCCCTACCGGCGGCGTCGCCGACTCGGTCACCTCGGCGCGCTCCACCAGTTCGCGCGCCTCGGGCCGGATGACCGACTCGTCGGTGAACGTGCGCAGGCCGAGCGACCGGTCGAGCACCGCTGCCGCCGCGACGTACTCGCCGCTGAACTTGCCCTGCAGCCCGGAGGCCGGGCGGTGGTGGATCAGTGGGTCCATCCCGCCGGGCTCCAGCGTGACGCGGATCCGGCGGACCTCGGCGGGGTCGAGCTGCTCCCGCTCCACCAGGCGGAGTGTGGCGTCGGCAGTGCGCTGGGTGTTGTAGCAGGCGGGGTACTTCTTGACGTTGATCCCGTGGCGGCGCAGTGCCCACGGCTGCTCCAGCGCAGCCAGCACGCCGCCCAGCCGGGTGCGGTCGCCGTAGAGGTTGAAGTAGCCGAGCGGTGACTCCAGCTGCGCAGGGTCGGCGGTGAACCCGCCGGCGGCCAGGGACGCCGCGAGCACGGCGTCGCGAGCGGCGAGCCCCGCATGCAGCGGCTTGGTCATCGTGCCGAAGTTCTGCCGGCTCCCACCCGCCATCGTGGCGGCGAGGCCGAGGGCGGAGCGGGTCTGCTCGACGTCGCTGCCGAGCAGGCGGGACACCGCGGCGGCCCCGGCGACCACGCCGAGCGTCGCGGTGGAGTGCCAGCCGCGCCCGTAGTGCTCGCGCAGCGCGAACCCCTCGGCCAGCGCCGTCACGACGTCGAACCCGATGAGGTAGGCGTCGAGCAGGTCGCGCCCGCCTGCCCCGGCCTGCTCGCCCGCAGCGAGGATCGCAGGCCACAGCACCACACTGGGATGCCCGTAGATCTGCTCGGTGACGTCGTCGTAGTCCAGCGCGTGCGCCGCTGTGCCGTTGATCAGCGCCGCTGTGGGTGCGTCGGTCCGGGCCCCCGTCGGAAGAACGGTGGACGTGCCCGCGCCGGGTGCGGTGCCCGGCGTTCGCAGCAGGATCTGCACGGCTTCCTCGGCGCGCGCGGCGATGCTGATTCCCACCGTGTCGACGAGGGTGCGCCGTGCGAGGTCGAGCACGTCGGGTGGTGCGGCGGAGACGTCCGCCTTGACCGCGTACTCGGCGATGCCGTGGGTCACCTCGGGAACGTTCTCGGTCATCGGCTGCCTCCCTGAGGCGTCGTGGTGATGAGCGTGGGCACGGTGCGCATCAGGCCTTGTCTTTCCGGGGCGTGGTCGGGTCCTTCCGGAACGGGGACGTGATCGGCTCCTTCCAGGGCGACATCGCCCCCTCGTAGCTGGGCGGGCCGAGCCGGAAGTGCTGCGCCTGCTCCAGCGTCTCGATGAACGGCAGGTCCATCGGGTACAGCGCGGCACCCTGCGGGCACCCGCCTGCCTTGGACACGTGGCCGTACAGCCGGTGGCCCAGGATCTCCTCGGCGAGCACCACGGTCTCGATCAGCTTGTCGAGGTCCACGCCGGTGTCGAAGCCGAGGCCGTCCAGCAGGTGGACGAGGTCCTCGGTCGGGGTGAGTGCGGCGGCCCGGCCGTTGCCGCAGTAGGGGCAGCCGGCCATACCGCCGATGCTCGCGTCAAGGATCACCGTGCAGTGCTCGCCGACGGTCCGCAGCGCGGAGTATGCGCTGATCGGAGCCATGCCGCGGGTGTTGTGCAGGTGCAGGTGGAACGTGCTGACCGATGGCCAGCGCTCCTGGATCGCGCGCAGGTCCGCCTCGACGTGGTGGGGGAGGTTCCAGCCCATCGGGTCACCGAGGAAGACCTTCGTGACCGCGATGCCGTGATCGGTCCACATCGCGTACTGCCGTTCCAGCAGCTCCATCCGCTGCTCGTGGCGGAACGGGCCCAGCCAGTTCGAGCCCCAGGCCGCGTTGACGCCCATCTCCGCCTCGGTCACGCCGTCGGCCGCCGCACGTTCGACGATCCCGGACCAGGTGTCGATCTCCTGCTGCTGCGAGCGGTTGGTGTTGCGCTGCGCGAAGACGTCGCACAGGTGCACCCGCGTGAACGGGCGCTCGTCCTCGAGCGAGAGCTTGTGCGGGATGTAGGTCGCCCGCCGCTCCACGCCCCGGGAGTTGAGAGCGAGCGCGGTGTAGGTGACGCCGGGTGCAGGAGTGAAGCCCTCGACGATCTCGTCGATCCCCGCCATCTGCGGCGTCCACTTCGGACTGACGAAGCTGCCGACGACGATCCGCCGCAGTCCGGTGGCCGACAGCGCGTCCAGCAGCCGGATCTTGTCCTTCACCGGCACGCCGGCGTCCTCGATCTGCAGGCCCTCGCGCATGCCCTCCTCGACCAGCACGACGTCGGGGAAACCGGGCGGTCCGGCGATCGTCCCCGGCAGTCGGCCGGTCAGCGTGCCTTCCGTCGAGGTCATTCCTCGACCTCCTTCCGGCGATCGGCGAGCTCCGCGAGGACCTCGTCGGTGTGCTCGCCCAAGAGCGGCGGTGCCATGCGGAACTCGGGCCGGCCGTCCGGGCCGCGAACGGGCAACGCGATCGATGTGTAGCCGGGGATCCGCGGGTGCGGCACCTGCTGGAACGCGCCGATCGCGGCCACCTGCTCGTGCGCGGCCACCTCGTCGAGCGTCTGGATCGGGGTGATCGGCACCCCGGCGTCGCCGAGAACGCTCACCCAGTGATCGGAGTCGTGCTTCGCGAGCGTCGCCGACAGCTCGGCGAAGAGCTCGTCGCGGTGGTCCACCCGGTCGGCGTTCTGGTCGAAGCGCGGATCGGACAGCAGGTCGGTGCGGTCGAGGGCCGTGCAGAGCCTGGTCCAGAGGTTCTGGTTGCCTGCGGCGATGATCACGTGGCCGGTGGCCGTCGGGAAGGCCGCGTAGGGGTAGATGCCGACGGTGCCCGAGCCGAGGCGCTTGGGTACCTCCCCTGCCGCGAAGTAGCCGGTGAACTGGCCCGGCAGCCACATCAGCGCAGTGCTGAGCAGCGAGGTCTCCAGGTGCGTGCCGAGGCCCGTTCGATCGCGGGTGCGCAGCGCGTCGAGCACGGCGATCGCCGTCCACATCCCCGTGCCCTGGTCGAGCACCGACACCGGGATCCGCGATGGTGGCCTGCCGTCCTCGCCCGTCAGGCTCATCAGACCGCTGAACGCCTGCATCAACGGGTCGTACGCGGGGGAGGAGGCCAGGGGCCCGTCCGAGCCGTAGCCCGTCATGTCGCAGTAGATGAGGCGTGGGTTGATCGCGGCGACGTCGTCGTAGCCGAAGCCGAGCTTGGCGAGGGCACCTGGACGCAGGTTCTGGACGAACACGTCGGCGGTGGTGAGCAGCTCACGGAAGTGCGCCGCCCCCTCCGGATCCTTCAGATCCAGCTCGACGCTGCGCTTGTTGCGGTTCAGCGCCGAGAAGTGGCAGCTCTCGCCCTCCCAGAACGGCGGCCCCCAGCTGCGTGTGTCGTCGCCGACCCCCGGGCGTTCTACCTTGATCACGTCGGCGCCCAGGTCGGCGAGGATGAGCGTGGCGAACGGTCCCGCCACGCTCATCGTGACGTCGACGACCCTGATCCCCGCGAGCGAGCCGAACATCAGCCGAACTCCGCGATCTCGAGCACGGCCGGGTCGTGGCTGGGGATCACCTCGGCGCCGAGCCGGTCCATCTTCGCGAAGGACTCCATGTAGTCCAGGAGATTGGTGAACGACCCGGACGGGATGTGCGCGAGCCGGTCGTCGCCCTCCCAGTTCGCCCTGGTGTCGCAGGTGTCGCCGGCGAGCAGGTACCGCTCGCCCCCGCTGGTCACGAGCACGCCCTGCGAGCCGGGCGTGTGCCCGGGCAGCGCCACGACCTCGACTCCGGGCGCGATCTCGACGTCCCCCGTCACCGTCGAGAAGCGGTTGAGCATCGGCGCCCACGGCGGGCTGATCCGGTCGGTGTTCTCGAAGGCGGTGCGGGTGGGGGCGGCCGGGTCGACGGCGTAGAGCAGCTCTGCCTTCTGCACCACGTACCTCGCGTTGGGGAACAGGTGGTTGTTGCCGCAGTGATCCCAGTGCAGGTGCGTGTGGATGATCGTCCGCACGTCCTCGGGATCCACGCCGATTCCCCGGAGCGTCCGAAGGGGATCCTCGTCGGGCGAGCGGTGGAAGTCGTACCCGTGGTGCTCCCGCACGAACTCGGGCTCGGGTGTGCCGGAGTCGACGATGATCGGGTGGTCGCCGCCGGTGATCACGAACATGATCTGCGGGACGTCGTGGAACTCTCCCCATCCACGCTGGTACTGCACAGCGGCGACGGGGAAGTTCCTCAGCACCCCGGCCGGCAGCGCGTGGATCTTCAGCTTGGCGTTCACGACTTGTCGTCCCCTCCATCGGCCACGAGCACGGCGCCGTTGACGAACGTGGCCCGCTTCGAGGCGGCGAAGACGATGAGGTCGGCCAGCTCCTGCGGCGTGCCCCACTCGTGGCCGGGACGCGCGATGCCCCGGCCCCACTCCCGCCTGCGCTCGGCGGCGGCCGCTCTGTCGTTCTCCGCGTCGAGCCCACCGCCGAGGCCCTCGCCCCAGCGTGCGAAGCGCTCCTCGGTGTTGACGAACCCGGGCACCACGGCGACCACGCGGATGCCGTGCTCGCCCAGCTCGGTGGCGAGGATCTTGCTCAGCCGGTTCTCCGCCGCCTTCGCCGGACCGGTGCACGACGAGCGAAACGGCGGCTGGGTGACCCGGATCGCCGTTTCGCCGGTCACGTTGACCACCACGCCGCCACCCTGCTCGATCATCATCGGCGCGAACCGCTGCGTGAGCCGGAACTGGGCGAAGAAGTTGATCTCCATACCCTGCACCAGCTCCTCGTCGGTGACCTCGAGGAACGGCTTGTAGGTGCCGTTTCCGGCGTTGTTGACCAGCACGTCGATCCGGCCGTGGGCCGTCGTCACGTGGGCGACGAGCCGGTCGAGGTCGGCGAGCTTCGTGACGTCGGTGCTGAGCGTGTCGACCGACGCGCCCGTCGACTCGGCGATCGAGGCCGCCGCCTTGGCCAGCTGCTCCTCACGGCGTGCCGCGATCACCACCCGCGCGCCCTCGGACGCGAAGTGCCGCGCGGTCTCGAGTCCGATGCCGCTGCTGCCCCCCGTGACGACGACGACTTTGTCCGTCAGGCCGAGATCCATGCTGTCTCCCTCTCGAGGCTCAGTACGACTTCGGAAGGCCGAGAACCTGGTGGCCGATGTAGGCGAGGATCAGGTTGTTGTTCACCGGCGCCACCATCGGCAGGCGGGCCTCGCGGAACTTGCGCTCGATCTCGAACTCCTCGGCGAGCCCGTAGCCGCCGAAGGTGTCCATGGCCGCGTTGGCCGCCGCCCAGTTCGCCTTGGACGCCAGCAGTTTCGCCGCGTTCGCCTCGAATCCGGGCTGCTCCCCGGCGTCGAACTTCGCCGCCGCCTTCCACCGCACGAGGCTTGCGGCCTCGAGATCGGCGTAGGCCTGCGCGAGCGGGAACTGCACGCCCTGGTTCTGGCCGATGGGGCGGCCGAACACCACCCGCTCGCGGGCGTACGCCGTGGCGCGGTCGATGAACCAGAAGCCGTCCCCGAGCACCTCGGAGGCGACCAGGATCCGCTCGGCGTTGAGTCCGGAGAGGATGTAGCGGAACCCCTTGCCCTCCTCGCCGATCCGGTTCTGCACCGGCACGCGCAGGTTCTCGATACGGACCTCGTTGGTCTCGTGCGAGGTCATCGTCCGGATCGGCCGCACCGAGATGGCGTCGCCGGCCTCGCGCAGGTCCACCAGCAGCACGGACAGGCCGTCGGTCTTCTTCTCGACGTCCTCGTAGCGGGTGGTGCGCGTGAGCAGGAGCATGTAGTCCGAGTGCTGGAATCGCGAGGTCCAGATCTTCGCGCCGTTCACCACGTAGTGGTCGCCCTCGCGGGCGGCGAACGTCCGGATGCGGGTGGTGTCGGAGCCGGCGTCGGGCTCGGTCACACCGAAGGCCTGCAGCCGCAGGGTGTTGGCCGCGATCTCGGGCAGCAGCCGCTGCTTCTGCTCGTCGCTGCCGTGCCGCAGCACCGTGCCCATCGTGTACATCTGTGCGTGCGCCGGCACCCCGGTGCCGCCGGAGCGGTTGATCGTCTCCAGGATGAGCGCCGCGTCCGCGACGGTGCCGCCGCCTCCGCCGTACTCCTCGGGGATCAGCACGGAGAGCCACCCGGCCTTGCCGAGCGCATCGACGAACTCGACGGGGTACTCGAGCTTCGCGTCCCGCTCCCGCCAGTACTCCGACGGGAACCGCGTGCAGAGCTCGGCGACGGCGTCCCGGATCGCCCGCTGGTCGTCGGTCAGTTCGAAGTCCACAACGCTCCTCTATCGGTCACAGGTAAGCCAGGGCGAGAGCGCGGATCTCCGCCACCGCAGCGCGTATCCGCCGGGCGGGACATCTGCTCGGACAGCAGGAATCCGGAACATCCACGCTGCCGCGGATCTGGGCACGCGCATCGATCGGTCTCCTTCGCATCACCGTTGAACGCGGGAGCCAGGGGGTGGATCAGCGGCCCTGCCAGTTCGGCGGGCGTTTCTCCAGGAAGGCGCGGATGCCCTCCTCGCGGTCCTGGGAGAGGTAGGGGTTGGGCCCGACGGAGAGCCGCAAGGCGGAGTGCACCGGCAGCTCCCAGCCCTTGGTGACCATCTCCTTGTAGCGGCGCAGTGTGAGCGGCGCGTTGGCCACCACCGAGCGCACCAGCTTCTCGGCCGCATCGCGCAGGTCGGCCGAGGGGACCACCCTGTTGTAGAGGCCCCACTTGAGAGCTTCCTCGGCGCTCAACGGCTCGCCGGTGTAGAGCATCTCCAGCGCGACCGCCCGCGGGATGAGCCGGGGGAGCAGCACCGTCGCGAAGTTGGCGCCCATGCCGCGCTTGGCCTCAGGCATGCCGATGACGGCGTGATCAGCGGCGATGCGCAGGTCGCAGGCCAGCGCGAGCTCACAGCCGCCGGCCAGGACGGGACCGTTGATCACCGCGATCGTCGGCTTGTACGTCTCGGTGATCGTCTCGTAGACGTTGCGTTCGGTGCCGGTCATCGGCACCGGGATCTGCTTGCCCTGCCGGGCGAGCTCGTCGAACTCCTTGAGGTCGGCACCGGCACAGAAGGCCTTGTCGCCTGCTCCGGTGAGCACGACGGCCCAGATGTCGTCGTCGATGCTCGCCTCGCTGAACCGCCGCACGAGCTCGCTCGCCACAGCGGTGCTCATCGCGTTGCGCCGCTCGGGCCGGTCGATGGTCAGGTAGGCGACGTGCTCGTCGACCTCGTACACGACGTCGTTGTGCCGCTCGGTCACGCCCGCACCTCCCGGGCGATCAGCTGTGTGCTTCCTCCTGGTTCGTACGGAGTGGGATCCACGGTGCTCCCGTCCAACTCGGCTACGATGACCGGCCATGTTCGGTATTTCGAACGAGTGTCGGCGGATCGACCAATTCGACGTTAGATCGTCCGGGCTGCGGAGGTCAACGGCCTGACGAGTGGGCGGCGAAATGTCTGAATTGCACAGCTGCAGGTTGTCGACGACGAGCGGCGAGAGCCGATCATGAGTCGCACCGTCCCCGCGGTCGTCCGCGCCATGGACATCCTCGAGCTGTTCCTCGACGTCGACGCGGAGCTGAGCCCGCGCGACGTCGCCGCACGGCTCGGGTTGCCCCGGACCACCGTCTTCGAGCTGCTCAACACCCTCGTCTCGCGCGGCTACCTCACCCGCACCGGCGAGGACTCGTCGCGCTACCGCCTCGGCGTGCGGGTCTTCCAGCTCGGCAGCGCTTACTCGGAGCGGCTCGACCTGGCCCGCGAGGGCCGGCGCGTGGCGGGGGAGGTCGCCGGCCTCTGTGACGAGACGGTGCACGTGGCGGTGCTCGACGGGAGCGACGTCGTCTACATCGCGAAGGTCGACAGCACTCGATCGGTCCGGATGGTCTCCGCCGTGGGTCGCCGGCTACCCGCCCACTGCTCGGCGGTGGGCAAGATGCTGCTCGCGGGGCTGCCGTCGAGCGCGGTACGCGCGCGTCTGCCCCAGAACCGGCCGCTGTCGGCGCTGACGCCCCGCACGTTGACCTCGGTCCGCAAGCTGGAGCGTGAGCTGGAGAGGATCCGTGGCGAGGGGGTGGCCTTCGAGCACGGCGAGTCGAACGACGACGTGTCGTGCGTGTCCGCCCCCGTCTACGACCACGGCGGCAGCATGGTGGCCGCGATGAGCATCTCGGTGCCTTCCAGCCGCTGGGACCACAAGAGCGACATGGAATGGGCCCAGCTGGTCACCGAGGGCGCCGCGCAGCTCTCCCGCCAGCTCGGTCACGTCGCGAACGCGCAGCGGCTGCCGACCGAACGCTGAACCCGTTCTCAGCGTGCTTCGAGCACCTCGATCGCCGACGCCGTGAGGCTCAGCCGGATGTGGTTGCGCATCAGCTCGGCCGCGCGCTCGCCGTCACCACGGATGACCAGCTCCATCATCTGACGATGTTCGTTGAGGTCGCGGGTGCGCGGTTCGTCGCCGGGCGGCAGCACGAGACCGATGCGCCGGTAGCGGTCCGACTTGTCCCACAGGTCGTCGAGCAACCGGACCATGACGTCGTTGTGGGACGCCCGGTACAGCGCCTGGTGGAACTCACGGTGCGCGGTGAGCGCCTCCTCGCCCCACTGCCTGGTCACGGGCAACAGTCGTTCGGCGGCCGCCCGCATCGCATCCATGTCGGCCTCGGTACGACGGGCTGCCGCGAGCTCGACCGCTGAGGGGTCGAGAGACAGGCGCACCTCGAACAGCTGCCGGGCCTCGGCGGCGTCCATGCGGGCGACGCGCGCGTCCCGGTGTGTGTCGAGGTCGATCAGGCCTTCGCTGCTGAGCCGTCGGATGGCCTCGCGCAACGGCGTGATGCTCATGTGCAGGGACTCGGCGAGTTCGTACTGCGCCAGTCGTGAACCGGGGGCGAGGGCTCCCGAGAGGATGCGGTCGCGGATCTCGGCGTAGGCGACCTCGCTCTTGCTCGAGAAGACGTTCGTGCCGGCCATCGGCCCATCACTTCTTTCCGGGACCAGGTCGCTCTTGCGTTCGGACTCATACGGAGCCTAGCGTCTAGAACATCTTATAAGTTACGAGGAGCGCCAATGAAGATCGTCTCCGTGCATGAGGGTGTCGTGCCGATCAGCTCGTCGATCCGCAACGCGTGGATCGACTTCAGCTCGATGGACTGCTCGATCGTCGCGGTCGTCAGCGACGTGGTCCGTGATGGTGAGCCCGTCGTGGGGTACGGGTTCACCTCGAACGGTCGCTACAGCGCGGGGGAGATCCTGCGCCGGCGCATGTTGCCGCGGCTGCTGCAGGCCTCCCCGGACGATCTTCTCGCCGACGACGGCACCTTCGTCGACCCGGCGAAGGCGTGGAACGTGATGATGCGGAACGAGAAGCCGGGCGGTCACGGTGAACGGTCTGTCGCGGTCGGCGCCGTCGACATGGCGCTGTTCGACCTCGCCGCGAAGATCGCCGGTCAGCCGCTCTACCGGTTCCTGTCCGAGCGCTACGGCGACGGCCGGCCCGACGAGTCGGTCTTCGTCTACGCCGCCGGCGGCTACTACGCGCCCGGAAAGGGCCTGTCCGAGCTGCAGGACGAGATGAAGGGCTTCCTCGACCTCGGCTACCGCGTGGTCAAGATGAAGATCGGCGGCGCCGAACTGGCGGAGGACCTGCGGCGGATCGAGGCCGTCCTGGACGTCGTCGGCGGCGACGGATCCCGGCTGGCGGTGGACGTCAACGGCCGTTTCGACCTGGAGACCGCCCTGGAGTACGGCCGCGCGATCGAGCCCTACGGCCTCTTCTGGTACGAGGAGCCAGGCGACCCGCTCGACTACCACCTGCACGCCACCCTGGCCGAGCACTACCGGGGTCCGCTGGCCACCGGCGAGAACCTGTTCTCGTTGCCGGACGCCCGCAACCTCGTCCGGTACGCGGGGATGCGGCCCGACCGCGACACCATCCAGGTCGACCCGGCCCTGAGCTACGGGCTGGTCGAATACCTGCGCATCCAGGACATGCTGCGACAGCACGGCTGGGACTCCCGCCGGTGCATCCCGCACGGTGGCCACCAGTTCTCCCTGCACATCGCCGCCGCGCTGAAACTCGGTGGCAACGAGTCGTATCCCGGGGAGTTCAAGCCCGCAGGTGGCTTCGCCGACGGCGCCGTGGTGCGCGACGGACACGTCGGCCTCACGGACCTGCCGGGGATCGGTCTCGAGGCGAAGGCCGCGTTCTACCCGGTGCTACGCGAGCTGCACAGCTGACGCGCCTCACTGCCTCCCCTGCTGAAACGCCACACACTGCTGTGCAAGGAGTTCGGTATGTCCCAGTCGAACGTCGCCGACCCTCTGTCTCGGTCCCGCCCCGTCCGGCTGCTGCGTGAGCTGTGGTTCCAGGTGGTTCTGGGTGCCGTCCTCGGAATTGCTGTCGGCGTTCTCTTCCCTGGCTTCGGCGCCGCGATGAAACCTCTGAACGACTGGTTCATCGCGCTGGTCAAGATGATCGTCGTCCCGGTCGTCTTCTGTGTCGTCACCACGGGCATCGCCGCGATGGAGGATCTGCGCAAGGCCGGGCGGATCGGGATCAAGGCGATCGTCTACTTCATCGTCTTCTCGCTGGTGTCGATGGTGATCGGCCTCGTAGTGGCCAATGTGTTCCATCCCGGCGCGGGGATGAACATCGACCCGGCCACCCTCGACGCCGGCAACATCCCCGGTGTGAGCGGAGGTGGCCACGCGAGCTTCACGGACTTCGTGTCGAGCCTGATCCCGGAGACGCTGTTCGGCGCGCTCACCGGGGACAACATCCTCTCGGCGCTGCTGGTGTCGATCCTGTTCGGGGTGGCCCTCAACGTCTCGGGAGAGCGGGCGCAGATCCTCACCCGGGGCATCGGTGCGCTGTCGGAGGTCGTCTTCAAGATCGTCTCGTGGGTGATGCGACTCGCGCCCATCGGCACGTTCGGAGCGCTGGCAACGGTGGTCAGCACCTACGGCGCGGCCAGCCTGCAACAGCTCGGCTACCTGGTCGTCCTGTTCACCGCGACGTGCGTCGTCTACATCCTCGTGGTGCTCGGGGCGATCATGCGGGCGTGCCGGCTGAGCCTGTTCGGGCTCATGCGTTTCCTGCGGGCGGAGCTGTTGGTCGCACTGAGCACCTGCTCGAGCGAGGCGGTGCTCCCGCAGATGGTGCAGAAGCTCGAGGCCCTCGGCGTCGGCCGTCCCGTCGTCGGCATCACGATTCCCGCCGGGTTCTCGTTCAACCTCGACGGGTCGGCGATCTACCTGACCATGGCGTCGCTCTTCCTCGCGCAGGCCGTCGGGATCGACCTGTCGTGGCAGCAACAGCTGACGATGGTCGGGATCATGATGTTGACGAGCAAGGGAACCGCCGGGATCGCGGGTGGTGCATTCATCGTGCTGGCAAGCAGCATCACCGCGATCGGGCACGTGCCGCTCGCGGCGCTCGCGTTGATCGTCGGTGTCGACCGTCTGCTCAACGAAGGCCGGGTCTTCATCAACGTGCTGGGCAACGCCGTTGCGGCGATCGTGGTGGGGAAATGGGAGAAGGACTTCGACGTCACCCGGGCCCGAGCCGTGCTGCGGATGCGGCCGGAGGTGACCGGCGGCGACAGGTCGCCCGCGAGCTCCGTCGGAACGGGAACCTGACCCTGGTGTCGCGGAAACTAGACGCCGGGCCTACTCGGCGGTGGTCGCGGTGAGGGGGCGGCGTTCGAGGATCTCCGGCGACTCGCCGAAGCCGTAACGCGCGTAGAGGCCCGCCGTCCCCGGGCGCGCCCACAGGATCGTGGCGTCGATGTCATCGAGGTCGGCGAGCGCGGCATCGAGCAGGGCCGCCGCGAGACCACGTCCTCGGTACTCGGGGCGGACGTAGAGATTGCTGAGGTAGAGGTGGGTCTCGGCCTCGTCCACCGGGTTGGGCAGCTTCCCGATCCGCGAGGCGTAGATGTGGCCGACCACCTCGCCGTCGTCCGTGGCGACCCACGCCCGCCAGCTGCCGTCGTCGAAGGAGGCGCTCACCCGCTCGCAGAAGCGCTTCTCGAACGCCGTCCGATCTTCGGTCGGCTCGGTGCCGTCGGTGCGGAACTGCCAGCGCAGCTCGGCCAGTACGGGCAGGTCGAGGACGCCCGCCGGCCGAACGGTCGCATCGTTCATCACGGCCTTCACGGGGTCAGCATGCCGACCCGGAGGCGGTGCTCGTCGAGATCGTGACGGTCGCCATGCCGCCATGCGGAAACAGTGCTTGGCTGCCGTCCACTCCGAACTGAGGATGGGTCGACGGCGCTGCCGCAGGGGGAGAGGAGCCCACATGTCGGAGGTTGACCCGAGCGACGAGGTGCTCGCGCATGCGGCGCGGCTGCTCGAGATCGTGAACAGCAGCTGGATGACCCAAGCCACCCGCGTGGCGGCCGAGCTGGGCCTGCCCGATCTCATCGCCGAGGGTCGGTGCACCGCCGACGATCTTGCTGCGGCCACGCAGACGCACGCTCCGTCGCTGCAGCGTTTGCTGCGCGCGCTCGTGACGCTCGACATCTGCCGCGAGAGTGCGGACGGCACGTTCGAGCTGACGCCGATGGGCGAGCTGCTCCGCACCGACACCGATGGGTCGGTCCGTTCCTGGACGATCTACTGGGGCCGTGAGGTGTGGCCCGAGTGGGCCCACCTGCTCGACAGCGTCACCACCGGCCGCAGCGCCCGCGAGATCGTCAGCGGGAGCGCGCATTTCGACCCCCTGCGCGATGATCCGGCTCGCGCCGCGATCTTCAACTCCGCGATGGCCGAGAACACCCGCCTGACCACGCGCAGTATCGTCACCGGCTACGACTTCGGCGCCACGTCGCGGATCGTCGACGTCGGCGGCGGGTACGGGGAGCTGCTCGCGGCCGTCCTGGCGGCCAACCCCACCGTCGAGGGTGTGCTGTTCGATCTCCCGCACGCGATCGAGAAAGCCGGCCCGTACCTGGAGAAGTGCGGCGTCGCCGACCGCTGCACGCTCCTGTCGGGCAGCTTCTTCGAGGAGCTGCCCGCGGATTCCGACGCCTACATGCTCAAGAACGTCCTGCACGACTGGGACGACGAACTCAGCCACGACATCCTCGCCACCTGCCGTCGTGCGATGACCGGCTCGTCGAAGCTGCTGGTGATCGAACGGGTCGTACCGGAGGTGATGGAGCCGAGGCCGGAGCACCGCCTGCTCGCCCGCGCCGACCTGCACATGCTCGTGGCGCATGCGGCTCTGGAGCGCACCGAGTCGCAGTTCCGGGACCTGCTGGGATCAGCGGGCCTGACAACGAGCAGGGTGCTGCCGCTGGCGATGGGATACAGCCTGATAGAAGCCGTCCGCGCCGAACAGTAGGCCGCCCCACAGCGCACACACCGGTTGGCCACCGCACAAATGTCCGAACGTGTGCACGGTGGCCACGGGGTGTGTGCCGAGGGACGCTCCGCCGCCGGGCTCACGTTTATCAGGATCTTGACGGTCGTCGCGTTTGCGTGCAACATGTGCCGCACACGACGAGGTGCTCCCCCGTAGGACCCACGGTGTCCGGCACCTCGCTCTTCTCCGTGGACAGAACGGGGTTTCGTCATGCCTTTTCGAAGGTCGTCCTGGCTCGTCCGGTCGCCCGTGATCGTGATCGCCGCTCTGCTCGCATTCGCTCTCAGCGCATGTGGGGGCGGTTCGGCGAACACCGGCAACACGATCACGCTCGGTCTGCCGGTGGAGGCCACCACGTTGGCGTCGGTGTATCTGGCCGACGACAAGAACATGTGGGCTCAGCACGGCCTGGAGGTCAAGGTCGTCACGTTCAAGGGCGACGCCGAGCTGGCCAAGGCGGTGCTCTCCGGTGACGTCGACGTGGCCATCGGCTCGCTGACCGGCCCGCTCACCGCCGTTGAGGCCGGCCAGGACGCAAAGGTGTTCTACGGCGGTTTCGACATGCCGGCCTTCGCCTGGTACGCCGTTCCGGAGATCCACAGCGTTGCCGAAGGCAAGGGCCGCAACTGGGGCGTGACCACGCTCGGCTCCTCGACCGATCTGCTCACCCGTTATGCAGCCGCAAAGGCCGGGCTGAACCCCGACACCGATATCAAGATCATTCAGGGTGGTGCATCGGCGGCCCGGCTGGCGGCAATGCAGGCAGGACAACTGCAGGCGAACATCTTCACCGAGCCGCAGACCGTGTTCGCCGAGAAGGCCGGATACAACAAGATCCTCGATCTCAAGGACGTCGTCGACACCTACCCGATGCACGTCGCCTGGGGCAGTTCGTCCTTCGTGGACGGCAACCCGGACCGGGCCAAGCGGTTCGTCGACACCCTCAGCGCGGCGATGCAGATGACGAAGGATCAGCCCGACACTGCTGCACAGGCCATGGCCGGGGCGATGAAGATCTCCGTCGACGATGCGAAGGCCAGCATGAGCGAGTGGATCGACAAGCTCTATCCCGACGGGCGCATGCCGTCGGCCCAGGCGATGGACGCGTTCTGGAACATGGGCCTGCAGGGCAAGCTCTTCGACTCCCGGATCCCGGACGAGAAATGGCTCGACCCGCGGTTCCTGCCCGCAGCGAGCTGAGGGGATCGCAATGGGACACATCACTTTCGACAAACTGCAGATCTCGTATCCGGGTAAAGCCGGTTCGTTCGTCGCGGTCGACGGCTTCGACGCCGACATCGCCGAGGGCGAGTTCGTCACGATCGTCGGCCCGAGTGGGTGCGGAAAGTCGAGCGTGCTCATGGCCGCCGACGGTCTGATCCCGATCTCGGGCGGCCGGATCAGTATTCAGGGCACAGCGGTCACCAAGCCGGGCCCGGACCGGGCGATGGTTTTTCAGGATGCCTCGCTGATGCCGTGGCGCACGGTTCTGGACAACGTCGCATTCGGGCTCGAGCTCACCGGCGTCGGCAAGGCGGAACGGCTGCGCACCGCGCGGGAGTTCGTTCAGCTGGTCGGGCTCGGCGGGCGCGAGGAAAGCCACCCGCACCAGCTGTCCGGCGGAATGCGGCAGCGGGTCGGGATCGCCCGCGCACTGGCGATGGACCCCGCCGTGCTGCTGATGGACGAGCCCTTCGGCGCACTCGACGCGCAGACCCGCGAGCTGATGGCAGGCGAGTTGCTGCGGATCTGGGACCTCGACCGCAAGACGGTGCTGTTCGTGACGCACGGGATCGACGAGGCGATCTTCCTCGCGGACCGGGTGCTGGTCATGGGCGGCAGCCCGAGCCGGGTCACCGAGGTGATGGAGATCGACCTGCCGCGACCCCGCGACTCCGCGGTGCGGGCGAGCGCTGCGTTCGGCCAGTACCGCACGCATCTGGCGAGCCTGCTCTTCGGCGGAGCGGTGCAGGCCCCGGTGGCGCTGTGATCGCACGGATTCCGGTGCCGGCCAGGTGGATCACGGGCAGCGTCGTCGTGGTTCTGGCCGTCTGGCAGGCGGCCGGCATGCTCGCAGTGATCGACACGAGCTACACGAGCACGCCGCTGGCGATCGTCGAGGCCGGTGTGGAGATGGCCGGCTCCGGTGAGCTGTGGAGCAACGCGCAGATCACCCTCATCGAGTTCATCGTCGGGTTCGTGCTGGCCGTCGTGGTCGGGGTGCCGTTGGGCATGCTGATGGGCTGGCGGCTGCGGCTGCGCCAGACGCTGGAACCGGCGCTCGTGGCGCTGTACGTCACCCCGTCGCTCGCCCTGCTGCCGCTGATCGTGCTTGCGCTGGGCATCGGGCCGGTGTCCAAGATCGCCATGGTGTTCGTGGAGGCGGTGATCACCATCGTCGTCAACTCGATGGCGGGCATCCGCGAGACCGATCCGCGCCTGGTCAGGGCGGCTCGGTCGTTCTGTGCCGGCGACCGCGACGTGTTCGTCAAGGTGCTTTTCCCCAGCGCGCTGCCCACCATCGTGGCCGGCCTGCGCCTGGGCGCAGGACGCGGTGTCATCGCGGTGATCGTCGCCGAGCTCTACGGCGGCACGCAGGGCCTCGGTCTGCAGATCTCCTCCTACGGCCAGAGCTTCGTCATCGCGCCGCTGCTGTTCCTCACGCTGCTCGTCGCCGTGTTCGGCTACGCGGTCAGCTCCGTGCTGCGGGCCACCGAGCGCAGGGTCTCGTCCTGGAAGGCGGCGTGATGGCGGTTTCGACCGGACAGGCCTCGACCGGACAGACGACCGGACGCGGCGACCGGTTCGTTCCGGTGCTGCTCGGCGGCGGCTTCCTCGTCACCGTCGCCATCGTCTGGCAGCTTGCCGTGTCCCTCGGGCTCGTGAACTCGTTCCTCACCTCGTCGCCGCAGCTGATCGGGGAGTCGCTCGTCGAGCAGGCCACCTCGGGGCTGCTGCTGAGGAGCATCGGCACCAGCGCGCTCGAACTGCTGATCGGGTTCGTCGTCGCCGCTGTCGTCGGCGTGGTGCTCGGCCTCGTCATGGGCCGCTACCGCTATGTCGAGTACGCGATCGAGCCGTACGTCTGGCTGCTGTACTCGGCTCCCATCGTCGCCCTGTTCCCCCTGCTCGTTCTGGTGCTCGGGCTCGGCAGCCCGACCGTCATCGCCATCACGTTCCTCATGTCCGTGGTGCCCGTGATCGTCAACTCGATGCAGGGCGTGCGCAACGTCGACCCGAAGCTCGTGCAGGCAGCCAGGTCGTTCGGGGCGGGGGAGACCGCCCTGCTGCGCAAGGTGATCCTCCCGGCGTCGATCCCGACGATCATGGCCGGCCTGCGACTCGGTGTCGGACGTGCGCTCGTGGGCGTCGTCGTCGGGGAGTTCTTCGCAGGCGACGGTGGGATCGGCTACAACATCAGCTCCTTCGCCGGCCATCTCGGCACCACTGACGTCCTCGCTTCCGTTCTCGTCGTGGTCGTCGCCGGTGTCGCCCTCAACCTGCTCGCCCGGCGGCTGGAAGGCCTCGCCGACTCGTGGCGCGCCGACCTCGACTGACCCAGGAGAAAGACGATGAAGCAGATCGCCGCCGATATCGGCGGGACGTTCACCGACCTGACGGGGGTGGACGGGGACGGCGTCTTCAGCACGGCGAAGACGCTGACCACTCCGCACGACCACGCAGTCGGCGTGCTGGACGGGCTCGACAAGCTCGGCGCGCACCTGCCCGACACCGAGCTGTTCCTGCACGGCTCCACCATCGCGATCAACACGGTGCTCCAGCGGGTCGGCGCCAACACCGCCCTGATCACCACCGAGGGGTTCCGGGACGTCTACGAGATCGGGCGCGGTAACCGCTCGGATCCGTACAACCTGTTCTTCGGCAAGCCGACGCCGCTGGTCCGGCGGAGGTTGCGCCGCGAGGTGCGCGAGCGCGTGCTGGCCGACGGCAGCGTGCGTACCCCGCTGGACATCGCAGCGGCGACCTCGCTGATCGAGGAGCTGCGGGGCACCGGAGTCGAGTCGGTGGCGGTGTGCCTGCTGCACTCCTACGCCAACCCGGAGCACGAGCTCGCGATCGGCCGCCTGTTCGCCGAGCTGTGGCCCGAGGCGTACGTGACGCTCTCGCACGAGATCATGCGCGAGTACCGCGAGTACGAACGCACCTCGACCACGGTGCTCAACGCGTACGTCGGTCCGGTCGTCTCGCGCTACCTCGACTCGCTCACCGACCGGCTCGCCCGGCGGGGCTTCCGCGGCCGGCTGCTCATCATGCAGTCCAACGGCGGGATCATGTCCGTCGAGACCGCCCGGCGCAGCCCGGTGCGGATGATGGAGTCCGGCCCGGTCGCCGGCGTCATCGGGGCGGCCGCGCTCGCCGACGGGCTGGGCAGGTCGCGGCTGATCCCCTTCGACATGGGCGGGACCACCGCGAAGACCAGCCTCGTCAAGGACGGCGAGGTCGACATCAGCCCCGGCTACTACATCGGCGGCTACGCCACGGGGCATCCGATGTCGCTGCCCGTGGTGAACATCGTCGAGGTGGGCTCCGGCGGCGGGAGCATCGCGTGGGTCGACGCGGCAGGCGCGCTGAAGGTCGGTCCCCGCAGCGCCGGCGCGTCACCCGGGCCGGCCTGCTACGGGCTGGGCGGTGACCGCCCGACGGTCACCGACGCCAACCTGATCCTGGGACGCCTGGGTGCGAGCCGGTTCCTCGGCGGTGAGATGCAGCTGGACCGCGCGGCGGCCGAGGCGGCGATCCGCGAGCACGTCGCCGAGCCGCTCGGGCTGGACGTCGTCGCCGCGGCCCGGGGCATCGTCACGATCGCGGACGCGCAGATGTCGCTCGCCGTGCGAGCCGTGTCGGTGGAGAAGGGCGAGGACCCGCGTGAGTTCGCGCTCGTGGCCACCGGCGGAGCTGGGCCGCTGCACGCCGTCTCGATCGCCCGGGAGCTCAGCATCGGCACGGTGATCGTGCCTGTGCTGCCGGGCCAGTTCTCCGCGAAGGGCATGCTGTCCTCGCAGGTGCGTCACGACCTGACCAGGACACAGCTTGCGGCCTTCGAGCCGGCCACGATCGAGCACTACGCGGTGACGCTCAAGTCGCTCGCCGCCGAGGCGGCTGCCCGGCTGCGGGCCGACGTCGGCGAGCCGGCGGAAACCCCGGCCGTGCACCACTTCCTGGAGCTGCGCTACCGGGGCCAGGAGTTCACGATCGCGGTGCCGGTTCCCGAGGACGGGCTGTCCACGGCGACGTACGCGTCGGTCCGCGCGGACTTCGACGCGATGCACGACCGGCTCTACGGCCACCAGGCCCCGGAGGAGGCCGTCGAGGCGATCGGCGTGCGCACGGTGATCTCCCTGCCGCTGGGCGGCAGCGCCGGCGAGATGCCCGCCGCGCAGCCCGCGGCCGGCCCCGCTCAGCCGGTCGACACCCGGCCGGTCGTGCTCCACGGTGGCGGTCCTGACCCGGTGCTGTGCCCGGTCTACGACCGTGAGGCCCTCGGCCCGGGTCACCGGATCACCGGCCCGGCAGTGGTGCAGGAGGCCACGTCGTCGGTGGTCTTCTACGAAGGCGACGTGCTCACCGTCGCTCCCGACCAGTCACTCGTCATCGCAGTAGGGAGCCCGGCATGACCGCGCCCACCACGACCGCACCCGACCCGATCACCCTCGAGGTCGTCCGATGCGCGCTGGTCGCGTACTCCGACGAGATGGCCTCGGCACTGCGCCGCACGGCGTACAACCCGATGATCTTCGAGGTCCAGGACTACTGCGTCGGCCTCGTGGACACGGCCGGCGAGCTCATCGCGCAGAACCTCGGCGGGCTGCCGATCTTCCTGGCCGACCTCGGTGTCTCGGTCGCCGACGGCATCGCGCGCTACGGGCTCGACGGGTTCGAGCCCGGCGATGCGATCGTGATGAACTACCCGTACGTCGCAGGCCAGCACCTCAACAACGTGGTGGTCTACACGCCGATCTTCGTCGACGGCAAGGTTGTGGCGTTCCCCGCCGTGCGGGCGCACTGGGTGGACATCGGCGGCTCCCGCATCGGCTTCGGCTCCACCGCCACCACCGACATCTACGCCGAGGGCCTGCAGCTTCGCTCGATCAAGGTGCTCAAGGCGGGCCGGTGGGACGACGACGTCATGCAGATCCTCAAGGACAACATCCGGATGCCGGAGTCCTCGCTGGGTGACCTGCGCGCGGCGATCGCGGCCTGCCGCCTGGGTGAGCGGCGCATCGCCGAGCTCGCGGAGCGGTACGGCCTCGACACGGTCATGGCGTGCATCGAGGAGATGCGCAACCAGTCCGAACGCCTGTCGCGTGACGCGGTCTCGCGGATGGCCGACGGCGAGTACTTCGCCTCGTCGTGGATGGACAACGACGGGCAGAAGCTGGACCAGCCGATCACCCTGGACATCCGGGTGGAGGTGGCGGGCGAGGAGCTCACCATCGACTTCTCCGGAATCGCCGAGCAGGTGCAGGGCCCGCTCAACTCCGGCAAGTCGGGTGGCGTCGCGGCCGCACGCGTGGCGTTCAAGGCCCTGACCCTCCCGACGCACCCCGTGGACGAGGGGTCGTTCCGCAACCTCCACGTCATCCTGCCCGAGGGCAAGCTGCTCAACGCGAAGCCGCCGGCCGCGCTCGGCCAGTGGAGCATCTCGCTGCCGACCGTGGTGGACACGATCATCAAGGCGCTCGCCCCCGCCCTGCCGGATCAGGTGCCTGCCGGGCACAAGGGCGACATGTCCGGGTTCACCTTCTACGGCGTCGACGAGCGGAGCGGTTCGCGGTTCGTCTGCCTGAACATCAACGGCGGCGGCTGGGGCGGGCGACCCGTCGGCGACGGCCCGAGCGCCTGCGTCTCGGTGTGCCAGGGCGATGTCCGCAACATCCCGATCGAGATCCAGGAGTCGCGCTACCCGCTGGTGTTCACCAAGCAGGAGCTGCGGTCCGACAGTGGCGGTGCTGGGCAGCACCGGGGCGGCCTCGGGCTGGAGATCGAGGCGCTGCCGCAGCAGGTGGTGTTCACCAACATCGCCAACGAGCGCACCACCTGCCCCCCGTGGGGTCTGCACGGTGGGCAGCCCGGCGCGGTGAACGACACGGTCGTCGTCCAGCCCGGTGCCGAGCCCGTGCACGTCAAGAAGCACACGGGGCTGCGACTGGAGCCCGGCTCGTCGATCAGCTTCCGCACGGCAGGCGGCGGTGGCTGGGGCGTCCCGTTCGACCGTCCGGTGGCCGAGGTGCTCGAGGACGTCCTGGACGGGTTCGTCTCGCGTGACGCGGCGCGGGAGCAGTACGGCGTGGTCGTCTCGGATGCCGGCGAGGTCGATGTGTCCGCCACCGAGGCGTTGCGCAAGGCGGCCGATGTCGCTCGTCACTGAGCTGGCCGAGCGTGCGCACGCGATGGCCCGCGACCCGCTTCCCGAGCGGGTCCGTGTGGCCACCAGGGCGCACCTGGCCGACACGGTGGGGGCGGTGCTCGCCGGCCACACCACGTTGCACGAGCAGGCCCGGCGGCTCGCCGACGGCGTGGGCCTGCGACCCGGGCCGCGCCGCACCGCCTTCATCACCGGGATCTACGCCAACGCATGGGAGGTGGCGGGGGTCCACCGCGGCGCGGTGCTGGTCCCGGGCTGTGTGGTGCTGCCCGCCGCGCTGGCGGCCCTGGAGCTGCGGCCCGACGTCACGTGGGAGGAGTTCCTGCGTGCCTACGCGGCGGGCTACGAGGTCGCGCTCGCCGCGGCGCTGGCCATCGGCGGAGACCAGCTGATCGCCGATGGCTGGTGGCCGACGGCGCTCGTCGCGCCGCTCGGTGGCGCCGCCGCCGTCTCCCTCCTGCTCGGGCAGTCCCCGGAACACACCGCTGCTGCCATCGGGCTGGCGGCGCAGCAGGCCGGCGGGGTGGTCGCAGGCAGCACCGCCGCCGCCGACGGGCGCTACCTGCTCAGTGGCATGGCCGCCGAGCGCGCTGTGGGTGCTGTTCTGGCGGTGAGGGCGGGGTGGCGCGGCCCGGTGGACGTCCTGGACGACATCAGGTCGCCGATGCGCAGGCAGAGTGAGCTCCGCAGCGGTTTCCTGCTGCCGGAGACGAGCATGAAGGTCCATGCCGGCGCCAAGCACATGCAGGCGGCGATCGACGCGGTATCCACCGTGGACGTCGCCGACGGGGTGCTCGGCATCCGGTGTGCACTCCCCGCGCAGCTGGTCCGTCCCGTGGACCGGCCACCGCCGTTCCGTTCGTCCCTCAACGCTCTGGCCAGCGCGCAGTTCATGCTGGCCGTATCGGTGGTGCGAGGGCGTTGCTCACCGTGGGAGTTCGGACCGGAACTGCTGGCGGACGAGGAGATCGTCGGCCTGGCCGAGCGGGTCACGGTGATCCCGGCCGATGATCTTTCCGCGGCGTATCCGGCGAGCTGGGGCGCGCGGCTGGAGGTGAGCACCACCTCCGGTACGGTCCGCGTCGAGCGCCGCGACGCCCGGGGCGACCCCGGCCATGAACTGAGCACGTCCGAGCTGGTGGCCAAGTTCGTCACCCTGGCCGGTCCCTCGCTCGGCGACGGGCCGGCGGGAGACCTGGTGGGCATCCTGCTCGGCGCAGAAGGCGTGGCGCCGCGGACGGCGCTCCTGGACGTGGTGCTGCCGTTGCTGCACCGCTCGCACGCGTTTCAGGAGGTCTGATGGCGGGAGAGGTCCGCGCGCCGACACCGCAGGCGGTCCTGATGACCATGCTGGGGCGCTACTGCCTCCCGGACAACCCGGCCATCTCGACCCAGGGCTACATCGAGGTGCTGGCGCGGATCGGGCTGGCCGAACAGGCGAGCAGGCTCACCCTGTCCCGGATGACCGAGCGGGGCCTGCTGGAGCGGTTGCGCCGGGGACGGCTCGCGTTCTTCCGGGCCACCGAGGTGGGGCTGACCGTGGTCCGCAACCAGGAGGCGCACACCTTCCACGAGCAGGGCGGCACTCCTGGTCCTGCCGGCGCCTGGACGATCCTGAGCTTCACGATCCCGGAGACCCAGCGCAAGGAGCGGCACCTGCTGCGGCGCCGGCTCGCGTGGGAGGGGTTCGGCCTGCTGCGGGACGGCGTCTGGATCGCGCCCGGCGACCAGGACCTGACCGAGCTGCGCAAGGGGCTCGCGGAGATGGGCATCGACCAGCACATCGACGCCTTCACCGGCTACCCGAAGTTCGCCGACGTGCACGAGATGGTCTCCCGCGTCTGGGCGCTCGACGAGCTCGTGCAGCTCTACGAGCAGTTTCTGCGGGAGTGGGACGTGCCGGCCCCGGCCCCGGCCGCCACCGACGAGCTCGGCCGGGAACTGCTCCTGATCAGCACGTGGCGCCAGCTGCTCAGGGAGACGCCCAGGTTGCCTGCCGAGCACGTGCCTTCCGACTGGCCGGCGGGCCGGTGCCAGGAGCTGTTCCGCACGCTGCACGCCCGGTACGAACCGGCCGCCGCCGAACTGTTCACGGAGATCCTCGCGGCCCACCGAGGAGACGTCTGAGGAAAGGGAGCTCTCGTTGCGCACCGTCGACTCGCACTTCCACTGGTTCCCCCGGTCCCACTTCGAGCACATGGCCGGGCGCGCGGAGCACCCGCGCACCGAACGCGTCGGGGACGGCTACCGGTACTACTACAACGAGGGGCGCGGGTTCCTGCCGCTGCCCGCGGTCTGGTTCGACCTCGACGCCGGGCTCGCCGCATCGGAGGCGGCGACAGGCCCGGACACGGTCGTCGTCTGCACGACGGGAGTGCTGAGCGGGCTGCTCGACCAGCTGCCCGCGAAGGACGCGATCGACACGGCCTACGCCTACAACGAGGAGATCGCCAAGGCGCAACGCACCCACCGCGACCGCTTCTTCGGCACGGCGGCCGTGCCGTTGCAGGACACCGAGCTGGCCCTCTCGGTGCTCGACCACGCGGTGCGGGACCTGGACCTGCGCGGGGTGAACCTTCCGCCGGTGACCGCGGGCAACCCGATCGACGTCGCCCGGCTCGAGCCGTTCTACGCACGGGTGGCCGAGCTCGGCGTGCCGTTGATCATCCACCCGACCGACCTGGTGTTCGGCGAGATGCTGGCCGACTACGGAGACGCCCTCCAGCGCACGATCGGCCGGCTGTTCGACTCGAGCGTGACGGTCCTGCGGCTGATCTTCGCGGGCGTCATGGAGAGGTACCCGGACCTGAAGATCATCCAGACGCACGGCGGCGGGTTCCTGCCGTACCAGGCAGGCCGCATCGACAAGAACGCACGGCAGGAGTCGCTGCCGCTGCCGCCGAGCGACTACCTGAAGCGGATCTTCGTCGACACCGTCACGCCGCAGGCCCTGACGGTGCGCACGGCACTGGAGTTCTACGGGCCGGACAAGGTGATCTACGGCACCGACCACCCGTGCTGGAGCCCGAAAGCGGCAGTCGGTGTCCTCGAGGAGGCCGGGCTGAGCGACGAGCAGCATGCCCGGATCCGATCCACGAACGTCGAGGCCGTTCTCAATCTGACCTGATCGCCTGCTGATCGCATCCCGCGGGAGGCGGCCGAATCCACGGCCGCCTCCCGCGGGCAGTTGTCGTGAGCGCGTTCGCGCTGACACCGGTGCACGCGCTGTTCACGGGCGAGGGCTCGCGCCGGTTCTTCGATGACCTATTCCGCGGGACGTTGCGCGTCGACTCCCGACGTGAGAACCCTGCTCCCGCCGCCTTCGCCGACGCGGCGATGGTCGAGCAGACCCACCTGAGCACCGCGGAAATCCTCACCAGCTATCACGTCGGCGGGAAGATTCGTCGACATCGGCAGTGGGTCCGAAGAGCTGCTTGCAGCCGACCCCGCCCGTGCAGACCTGCACCGGCTCGTGGCACATGCCACTCGAGCGCACGAAGTCGCAGGTCCAGGACCCACTCGGGATTGCTGGCCGCCCGTCCAGCACCGAGATGTCGCCGCCATGGACTGAAGCCCGATCGGGGTTGTCCGGTAGGCGAACGGCGCCTTCAACAGCAATCCTCCGGGTGTCGTTCGATTCCGTCGAGCACCGTGAATTGCGTTCGGCCGGATTCCTGAACCGCCGGGAACGATGCGAAGAAGAAACGACGGCATGCCTAGTAAACGTTCATGGCGGCGTCAAGGTTCAGGTGACAGACAACACCGGCTGGATCGTCGAGATCGGCGCAAAGGGCGCCGCTCGGCGGCCTAGACTTCCGGGAGGACGGCACGGGCGCCGTGCTCGTCAAGATCTCCGGCCTTCCGGCCGGATCAGATCCAGGTGGTCGAAGCTCAAGTCCTGACCGAGGCCGACGCGGGCCTGACGGAGGGGCGAGGCGCTCACGCGCATCGGCGGTGCTGCCGACCTGGCAGGGAAGCCGGGCTCCCCGGGGCTTTACCGCTGTACTCCACGGCATCGGCGTGGCGCTGATGCCTGCTCCACGACCGTCCCCAATCCTCGGGAAACTGATCAAGGACTGATGAAGATGCAGTTGATCTACCTCGGCAACCGGACCGAAGGTGTCGTCGGCAAGTTGGTCGGGCCGAACAAGGAAGGCCACCTTTACGAGGCTGTGCGCGCCGAGTACATGTCCCTGTCCGACCAGACGATCGTGAGCTTCGAGTTGCTCGCCGTCGCTGACGCGCGCTCGGCCGACCGGGACGGGCTCGCAGAGGCGCTCGTCCTCCAAGGGGCGATCGCGTCGTAGGCGGCGTGTCGTCAGAGGGGCGCCTTGGGAGAGACGCCGTCGCCGGCCGCTCGACGCAGTTCGGCGATGGCGATCTCCCAAGGGCTCTGCGCCTGGTCGGGCGTGCGGCTGCTGTCCCAGGCGCTGCTGTCCATGTACGGCGAGTCGAGCATGACCACCCGTACTCCCCAGTCGCTGAGCTCGCGCAGGTTCCTGCGGAACGCCGGATGCGCGAGATGCGCGGGGTTGCTGAACGGCACGGCAACGATCGGTACGCCCCGGCCGATCGCCTCGACGAGCGTCGCCAGCGCCAGGGTGTCGCAGATCCCTGCTGCCCACTTGTTGACGGTGTTGACCGTGACCGGGCAGGCGATGACGGCGTCGCTCGCGGGGACGGGCAACTCCTCGTCCGGGGTGCGGAACTCGGTTCTCACCGGATAACCGGTCTGTCGTTCCAGATGGGCGATGGAGGCCCACTTCGTGGCCGTCGGTGACAATGTGACAAATGGGTCCCACTTGTCGGCCTGGGCCAGCGACACGAGTTCGCTGATTCCTCGTGCGGGGGGCGAACCGCATGCGACGATCTCCACACATCTCATCAAACGTTTCGACCCCACCCCGTTGCCGGATTCAGTTCCGCCAATCATAGCTGTGGTCGACCCGTGCGAGTTCGGCACGGAACTGCACGACTTCGTCTGCTATGGCCGGGCCATCACTTTTTGCGCGGCCCGCGCGGGATACGGGCGATTCGTGCTCGACAAACGGGAGAATCGCGGGATCAGGGAGTCGGGTCGCCGGTCGGTTCCCACACCAACAGCTCGGCGAGGCTGCCGACCGTGATCGAGGGCATCCGGGCCCGGCACATGTCCGCCACCGGCATCGGTCGGCCGATCTCGTGGCCGAGCCGCTCGACGGAGTCGAGATCCTTCGCCCACCAGGTGAGCCGCATCCGTTCGAGCTCCCGCAGCGTCCGGCTGTCGGTGGGCGCGTCGAACAGCGCCGCTCGTAGCGCAGGCACGGACAGGCCGTGGCTGCGCGCGAGGTCGAGGGCCTCCTCGATCGCGCAGATCTGGGCCCAGTGCACGAGGTTGTTGGCGCTCTTGGCGATCTGACCCGCGCCGAGCCCGCCGAGATGATGCACCGACGCGCACCACGGGTCGAGGGCCGGCCGCACCCGCGCGAGGTCGGCGCTCTCCCCGCCGACGAGCAGGTTGACCCGTCCGTCCTCTGCCGCCCGCACCCCGCCGGTCAACGCGGCGTCGAGCACTCCACCGTCTCCGGTCCGCTCCGCCGACGCCGCCGCGATCTCGCGGATCGTCGCGGGGTGCACCGAACTGCAGACGACGAGTGTCGAGCCGGGTGCCCGGTCGAGCACGGCCCGGCAGACGGCACGCACGTCGTCGTCGGTCGGGACGAGGACGAGCGTCACCGCACTCCTCACGCCGACCCCGGCAGCGTCGGGCGCCACGTCGCAGCCGTGCTCGGCCGCCGCTTCGCTGCGCGTCGCGTCCGTGTCGTGGACGGTCACGGCGAGTCCGGACCGGGCGAGGTGGCCCGCGATCGGCAGGCCCATCGCGCCGAGTCCGATCAGACCGACCGTGTTCTGTTCCGGCACGCCATCACCTCGGGCCACGGTGTTCCTCCACTCTCGGCTCGGACCGACCCGTCAGGCCGCCTCGACGGCGGCGAGCAGGTCGGCGGGTTCCAGCAGGTTGGGATCGAGTGCGACCTCGGGGCGCTGTGCCAGCGCCGTGAGCACGACCTTGCGCACCCGGCGTCCGTCCCATCCGGCGCTGTGGGCGGCGAGCTTGCGGTGCAGCGCGGTGTCCTCCGCGAGCGGGCGCGTGCCCGGCCAGATGCCGGCCAGCTCCGCCAGCGAACGCTGCAGGATGGCCGCGATGGTCGCCTCGTCCGGCAGGCCGAGGGTCAGCACCAGGTCGGACCGCGACAGGAAGGCCTCGTCGACGGCCTCCGGGAAGTTGGTCGTCGCGACGAAGACGATGCGCGGGTGGGACTCGGCGAGGAAGTCGATCCCGGCCAGCACGGCGTCCGTCGCGCGGTGCACGTCCACGGGGTTGCTGCCGAAGGATGCCGTCGACCGGCGCACGGCGAAGCTCTCGACCTCGTCGATCAGCACCACCGTGTGCGGCCGACGCGCCGCGAGCTCGGGCAGCGTGTCCGTCATCAGCCGCGTGATGTTGCGCTGGCTCTCGCCGAGCATCTCGCTCGGGAAGGCGTGGGGGTCGATCTCCACGTAGGTCGTGGACCCGTGCGGAGCCAGCGCTCGGGCGGCCGACTGCGCCAGGCCTCTCGCCAGCGTGGTCTTCCCTGTGCCCGGGGGACCGGCCAGGACGATCAGGCCGTGCGGGAGCCCCGGCAACGTGGCGAGCGCCCGGCCGTGACGCAGCCGCAGCAGCGTCTGGTTCAGCAGTCGTTCCTTGGTGCCGGGCGGAACGAGGATGTGGTCCCACGGACCGTCGTGATGGTCGGCAGGCAGGACGTGTATCGACAGGAGACCCGGGGGCAGATGCGCGGTGCTCACGGCCAGGTCGGCCGTTCGACGGCGGGCCAGTCGATCTCGTGGGGGTTGCCGGCCTGGGCGTCCCGGATGTGGTCCGGCGGCTCCTCGAACAGCACCTTCGGGTCCATCAGCACGCGCATGGTCTCGAGCAGGCTGTCGAACATGTGGATCCGGACGACCTTGGCGGTGCCGTCGGGGGAGTCGTTGAAGTGCTGATGCCACAGGAAGTGGTCGACGACGATGAGGTCACCCTTGCGCCAGGGGTGGTTCTTCCCGCCCTCCGGCTCCTCTCCCATGTAGCTGTGGCCCTCGCCCTCGAGAACGTAGAGCCAGGCCTCGCCGGGGTGGCGGTGCATGGACTGGCCGCGGCCCGGCCCGATCTCGAACATGGCCATCGTGATCCCGGACGCCTCGTAGCCGATCGCCCGGTCCAGCAGGAACGTCGTGCGGGTGCCGCGCGGTGTCGGGAGCAGCTCCAACTCGTCCCAGTTCGTGTGGAGCCGTCCGCTGCGCCGCTTGCGCTGTTCGCGGGCGAGGCGCCGCATCCGTCGTGAATAGGGGTCGGCGCCGTCGATCTCGGAGGAGAAGGCCGGGCGGCCGGGGAGGTTCGCGACCGGCGTGTGTCCCTGGTCCTCCAGCACCGACATGCCCATCGTGGCGAGCATCGGCTCGCTCGAGAAGCTGAGGTAGCGGGCGGTCTCCGCGCCGTCGTTCCCGGATCGGTGCCAGGACCAGGCGGGCAGGTGCAGCGAGTCGCCCGGCCCCCACTCGATGCGTTGTCCGTCGATCTCCGTCCAGCCCCGCCCGGCAACGACGAGGACCATCGCGTCCCAGGAGTGGCGGTGGATCGTCGACGTGACGCCCGGGTCGATCTCGTGCGCGAGCGCGTCCATCGTGCGGGTCGGCCGGTCGCCGTCCTCGCTGACGTACACCCCGACGCGGGTGCCGCGGGCGGTCTGCGCCATCTCGACGTCGGCGAGCGCGATCACGGTCTTCTGGTAGTTGCGCCACTCCTCGACGAACGCGGCTCGGCGCTTTTTCTGAATGTGGTAGTGCGTTACCTCGGTGGTGGTGCGCGAAGCAGAAGTCACTGTGTTCGAACCTTTCTCGGAGTCATCCCGCGGGGGTGACGAACGACGTGTTCACGATCTTCGCGACGTCGAGGCTCTTGACCGCGGGCACGGACGGCGCCAGCTCGGTCACCGACGTCTGCAGCTGCGCCACGGTGGGGGTCGGAACGTCGGGGAGGGCCTCCTGCGCGTAGTACTGCCAGGTCTCGTGCAGCGCCGCTGGGTCCGTCACGTTGAGATGCTTCGACAGCACGCTCGTGGAGTAGGCCTCGTCGGACTTCTCCCGCGTGATGGCCTGTTGCACGGCCGCGAGGAACCGCCGGATCTGGTCACCGTGGCCGTTCACGTAGTCGGTCGTGGCCGCGATACCCACGTTGGAGGCGGGGATCTTGTCCTTGGCCAGGTCGACCAGTGAGTGATAGCCCGCAGCCTCGATCTGGGTCGTCGCCGGTGGGTGCGACAGCGCCGCGTCGATCGTGCCGGCGACCAGCGCGTTGTTGACGTTCGTGACCGAGCCCAGCGGCGTGAGCTGCACGTCGGACGGTGAGAGCCCGATCTGCTTCAGCGCCTCGAGCGTGGCGACGTACAGCGACCCGCTGGTGGACGTCACGCCGATGCGCTTGCCCTTCAGCTCCTGCGGGTCGGTGACCTTGGCGAAGAGCTCGTAGGGAAAGACCGGGGTCAGGGTCGCGAGGTAGTTCACCTCGCCGCCGGACGCCGCCCCGGAGACCATCTCGGACCCGCCGATCGACGCGAGCTGGGTCTGGCCCGAGACCAGGGCCGGGAAGCCGTCCGAACCGCTGAGATTGGTGAGCGTGACCTTCAGGCCCTGAGCCGTGAACAGGCCCGACTCGTCCGCGATCCAGAGCGGGAGCTGGTCGGCGACGACCTGGCTGTAGCTCACCGTCATCGTGTTGGCGTCGGCGTCCGAGGACCCCGAACCGCCACAGGCCGTCATCGACAGGGCCACGGTGCCGGCGAGAAGGGCGCCGACGACGTTCCTCCGCCGGGCGTGCGACGTCATCGTCGATCTCCTTGGTGGTGGGAGCGGTGGTTTGCCAGTACTGGTTGTTGTCAGCGGTCGGGGCGCCATGCGGCGAAGTGCTGCTCGACGCGGCGCAGGAGGCCGGTCAGCACCACGCCGGTGATGGCGAAGATGAACAGTCCGGCGAACACGACGGACGTCTGAAACTGCTGGCCCGCGTTGTTCATCAACATGCCGACGCCGTGCATGGCCCCACTGAGCTCGGCGACGAAGACGCCGATCAGGGCCTGCCCGACCGCGAGCCGAAGCCCGCTGATGATGAACGGCACGGAACCGGGAAGCGCGATCGTCCGGAAGATCTGAAGGTCGCCCGCGCCGAAGCACCGGGCCACCCGCAGCACAGCCGGATCGAGGTTCTGCACGCCGCTGGCCGAGTTGATCAGGATGGGGAAGACCGCCATCAGGAAGACGATCGCGATCTTGGACGTGTCGCCGATGCCCAGCCAGATGATCAGCAGCGGGGTCAGCGCGATGCGCGGGGTCGCGTACAGGAACGTGACGAGCGGGTTCGCGACGTAGGAGAGCCTGCGGTACCAGCCGATCAGGAGCCCGAGCGGCAGTCCGACGACGGTCGCGATCACCAGGCCGTAGAGCAGCTCCTTACCGCTGGTGAGCAGGTCGTCCCAGATGGTGGCGCTGCTGAACAGCTGCTCGAAGGCCCCGACGACGTCGATCGGCCCGGGGAGCACGATCGCCGGCTTGACCCGCAGCGCGGCGACGAGCTGCCAGAGACCGAGCACCACCACGACGGCGGCGGTCCCGTACAGGAGCTGCGGGCTCGGCCGCCGTGACGAGGTGCGCTTGCGGGCGGTCGGTACGCGGGGCGGTCTGGTGGAGGCGGCTGTGGTGATCGGTGGGGCCATCAGTGGACGTCTCCTTCGGACGCGGCGGCGTCCGGCTCGGCCTCGGTGCCACCGCCGTACAGCACGTCGGCGATCTCGTCGACGAGTGCGAGGAACTCCGGCGACCGGCGGAGGCGCTGGTGGCGCGGCCGCTCGAACGGAACGGCCACCTCGCGGACGATGTGGCCGGGCCGGGGGCTGAAGACGCAGACGCGGTCGGCGAGGAAGGCCGCCTCGGCGATGTCGTGCGTGACGAACAGCGCCGTGACGTCCTGTGCGGTGCAGACGCGCAGCAGTTCCGCCTGCATGACCTCGCGGGTCTGCGCGTCGATCGAGGCGAACGGCTCGTCGAGCAGGAGCAGTTCCGGCTCGACGGCCAGGGCCCGCGCCAAGTTGACCCGCTGCTGCATACCGCCGGAGAGCTGCGCCGGGTAGCGGTCGGCGAAACCCGACAGCCCGACGAGGTCGAGCAGGCCGCGTGCCCGGTCTCGTGCCTGCGAGCGCTTCATCCTCCTGCCGAGCTCGAGCCCGTAGGTGACGTTGTCGAGAACGCTGCGCCACGGCAAGAGGCTGGCCTGCTGGAACACCATCGCCCGGTCCGGCCCCGGGCCGGGGATGTCGGCACCGTCGAGCTGCAGGGTGCCGCCGTTGATCGGGATGAAGCCGGCGATGGCGTTGAGGAACGTGGTCTTGCCGCAGCCCGACGGCCCGACGATGCAGACGAAGTCGCTGCGCGACAGCTCGAGGTTCGCGTTGTCGACCGCGAGCGTGATGTCCGAGTCGGCCGTGCCCGGAGCGCGGTACTCGATACGGACGTTCGACGCCGTCAGGTGGGCCGGGCGCGACGGGTCTGCTCCCGCCCCCCGCGGTCCTGAGGACACCCCCACCAACTGCGGTACCGCCGGGCCACGTCTGCGGGACATGAACCGGAGGCTACGGACTGACGTCATACCGATGCAATACTTCGCTCATGGCAGGCGCAGGTGCTCCCGGCCGGAGCTGGCGGGGGCGCGGCCCGCTGCGCCGGGGTGATCCGTCGCCGTGCTCAGGCGGAGCCGCGCTCGGGCGGCCGGCGGGTGCCCTGGGCCAGCACCTCGGCGATCCCCGCCGCAGCCGATTGGGGATCGAGGTAGGTGCCGCCTCGCACGTGCGGCCGGTACTCGTGGTCCAACTCGTAGTGCAACGGCACGCCGGTGGGGATGTTCAGCGTCTCCACCTCGCGCGGGGTGAGGGCGTCGAGATGCATGCACAGCGCCCGCAGGGAGTTGCTGTGTGCCACGACGAGGACGACGCGGCCGGCGTACAGATCGGCGGCGATCGCGTCCTGCCAGTAGGGCACGACCCTGCGGTACACGTCGGAGAGCGCCTCTGTCGTGGGCAGCTCCCGAACAGGCACGTCGGCGTAGCGGCCGTCGTGCCGGGCGCTCGACGGGTCGTCCTCGGGCAGTGGCGGTGGCGCGTGCTCGTACGAGCGTCGCCAGAGCGAGTAGCGCTCGTCCCCGAACTCGGCGCGCACCGCCGTGCGGCTGCGGCCCTGCAGGGCGCCGTAGTGCCGCTCGTTCAGGCGCCAGCTGCGCCTCGTCGGCAGCCACGGGTGTCCGATCGAAGCGAGTGCGATGTCCGCGGTGTGGATCGCCCGTGTCAGCACCGAGGTGTGGACGACGTCGGGGAGGACGGCCTGCTCCTTCATCAGCTCGCCGGCGCGTGCCGCCTCCCGCCTGCCGCGATCGCTGAGGGGCACGTCCAGCCAGCCGCTGAAGCTGTCCTCCGAGTTCGCCGCGCTCTGACCATGGCGCAGCAGGAGCAGTGTGTGTGCGCCGCCACCGGGTCGCGGTCGTATCGCGCGCATCTATCCTCCCTTCGCTGGAATAAGGTATGATGTTAGACCAATGCCGCAGCGTCGGCCCGATCTGACGAGGGGGGCGCCGTGCCCAAAGTTGTCTTCATCTCCGCCGACGGCACCGAAACCGGTGTCGACGCCAGGGTGGGCGACTCCGTGATGACGGCGGCGACCCAGAACGGCGTGACCGGCATCGTGGCGGAGTGCGGCGGCAACGCCAGTTGCGCGACGTGTCACGTCTGGGTCCGCGAGGAGTTCGTCGAGCGGGTGGGGGAGCCGGGTGACGTCGAGGAGGACCTCCTCGACCTCGCGGTGACGGAGCGGCGAACGGGCAGCCGGCTGTCGTGTCAGATCGTGATGACCGAGGAGTTGGACGGCCTGGCTGTCGAGATTCCGCCGGACCAGCCGTGACCCGGCTCGGCGCTCGACCTCTCCATAGGTGGACGAGAAGGGTCTAATGGTCTTATTGTTTTCGAGATTCGAGAGTGAGTCGCCCGGCGCACGCCGGACGACACGGACCACCCCGCGATGCAGCAGGCGAAAGGAAGGCCAACGGTGCTCAAGCAGGAGATCAACGAGCTTCTGACGCAGACGGGGCCGGGAACTCCGATGGGCGACCTCTTCCGTCAGTACTGGATACCGGCTCTCCTGGCCGAGGAGCTTCCCGAGAACGACTGTCCGCAGGTCCGGGTCAAGCTCCTCTCGGAGCGCATGATCGCTTTCCGCGACAGCGAGGGCCGCTACGGGCTGATCGACGAGTTCTGTGCCCACCGCGGTGTGTCGCTGTGGTTCGGCCGCAACGAGGAGGGCGGTCTGCGGTGCGCCTACCACGGGTGGAAGTTCGACGTGACCGGTCAGGCCATCGAGGTGCCCTCCGAGTCGGAGAACGGCAACTTCTGCGCCCACGTCAAGCTCACGTCCTACCCGCTCGTGAAGATCGGTGACGTGCTCTGGACGCACATGGGTGACCCGGACAAGCGGCCCCCGTTGCCGGAGTTCGAGTTCGCCCAGGTGGCACCGGAGCAGACCTACATCTCGAAGCGCTGGCAGGAGTGCAACTGGCTGCAGGCCTTCGAGGGCGGCATCGACTCCAGCCACGTGTCCTGGCTGCACGCAGGGGGTCTGAAGAACGACCCGCTGTTCAAGGGCTCCAAGGGCAACGAGTACAACCTCGCGGACTTCAAGCCGTTCTTCGAGGTCGCCGAAGCCGATGGCGGCCTGTTCGTGGGAGCACGCCGCAACGCCGAGGCCGACAGCTACTACTGGCGCATCACCCCGTGGGTCATGCCCAGCTTCACGATGATCGCGCCGCGGGCCGACCACCCCGTCCACGGACACTGGTGGATCCCGATCGACGACGAGAACTGCTGGGCCTACTCGTTCGACTACCACCCCACCCGCGCGCTCACGCCCACCGAGGTCGAGAACATGAAGGCGGGCCACGGCGTGCACAGCGAGAACATCCCCGGCACGTACCGCCCGGCGGCCAACAAGGACAACGACTACCTGATGGACCGCGACGCGCAGCGCCGGGGCGAGTTCTTCTCGGGCGTCAAGGGCATCGCCATTCAGGACTCCTCCCTGCAGGAGAGCATGGGGCCGATCGTCAACAGGTCCAAGGAGCGGCTCGTCTCGGCCGACGCGGGCATCATCAAGGCCCGGCAGAAGCTGCGGAAGGCTGCGCTCGCTCTGCGTGAGGAGGGTGTCGTGCCGCCCGGTGTCGACCCGCAGCACCACCGCGTGCGCTCGGCCGCCGTCGTCCTGCCGCGCGACGAGTCGTTCATCGAGTCGAGCCGCGACGCGCTGACGGCCGAGCCCGGCAAGCCGCACGCCACCGTCTGAGCGACCCGACGTCCTGGGAAGACACTGATATGACAACGCGCCCCGTGCTCCTCAGCAGCTGCGCCAAGGCGACCACCGCCGCCGAGGCGCGGTTCCGGATCGACGTGCCGATCGAGGGTCGCCGAGGCGCGCGGATGGTGGCCCTGGACGACGACGCCGCGACCATCGTCCGGCGTCTCGCCCTGCAGCAGTGGAACGGCGCCCGGTTCTTCACCCTCGTGGCCGGCACCGGATCGGGCCGCAACGGCGTCGCCGACGACCCGGACGAGATGCCCCTGCACCGCACGAACGGGACGGACACGCGTCTCGCCGACGAGCTCATGAGTGCGGACGTCGCGGTCATGCTCGCCACCGCGGACGGCGGCGCGGCGGCGGCCGCCTCGGCGATCGGGCGTGCCTGCGCCCGGCGCGGCATCATGACCGCCGGCCTGGTGCTCGGTGATCGCCATGAGGTCGGCGACGTCGTCGTCGCCCTCCGGCCGTACGCCCAGGTGCTGCTCGTGACCGCCGACGAGCAGGACGTGCACGAGGTGCTGACCGCGCTCAGGGCGTGAACGACTCTTCCCCTGCCCGACCCCGGACGACGGAGGCACGATGGACGAGAAGGTGACCCTGCCCGGGCTGCAGGCGATGAAGCACGAGCGGCGCAAGATCGTCTGCGTGGTCGCGTGGGACTACCAGATGGCCCGCATCGTCGACCGCGTCGGCGTCGACATCGTCTCGGTCGGCGACACCGTCGGGATCAACCTGTGGGGCCAGCCCAACCCGCTCGAGATCACGATGGACCAGCTGCTGGTGGTCTGCCAGGCCGTCCGGCGCGGGGTGAAGCGCGCACTGGTGTCCTGCGACTTCCCGTTCGGGCCGCTGCAGGAGGGCCCGGACAGCGCCGTGCGCGCGGCGATCCGGCTCGTGAAGGAAGGTGGTGTCGACCTCGTCAAGCTGGACGGCGCGGCCGATCACCTCGACGCGGTCGCGGCGGTCAACCAGGCCGGGATCCCGGTGTTCGCCCAGTTCGGGATCACACCGCAGACGGCGCTGCGCTACGGAGTCACCTACAGCGCCACCCCCGGCAAGGGGAGTGAGGTGCCGGTCGAGATGACGGACGAGATGGTGGCCCAGGCGAAGAGCCTGGAGGCGGCGGGGGCAGCGCTGCTGAACTTCACCAACTCCGGAGCGGTCGTCGGCCCCGAGGTCGTCCGGGCGGTCTCGATCCCGGTGCTCGGCGGGCACGGCGGTGGCCCGTGGCTCGACGGGCGGATCAGGCTGGCCACCGCGGCGATCGGCTACGGTGCCGCGGGCGTGGACGACCCGCCCGACACCTACGCCAACGTGGCCCGGATCGCCCACGACGCGATCGCCGCATACGCGGCGGACGTCCGGGCGGGGCAGCAGATCAGAGGCGGCATCCCCGTCACCTGAGAGGAAGGTTCGTGCCCAGCACCACGATCGACGGCATCACCACGCACTACGAGGTGAGCGGCACCGGGCCGCCGTTGCTGATGTTCTCCCCGGGCGGTTTCAACGCCACTCTCGGCAACTGGGCCTCCCACGGCATCTACCGGCGCACCAAGCTGCTCGCTCACCTCACCGAGCGGTACACGTGCATCACGTTCGACCGTCGGGAGTCGGGTTCGTCGGGCGGTCGGATCGAGCGCGTCACCTGGGGCCACTACGTGCGACAGGGCAAGGGGTTGCTCGACCACCTGGGCATCGCGCGGGCGCACCTGATGGGCGGATGCGTGGGGTGCTCCATCGCCGCCCGCTTCGCCGTGTCGCACCCCGACACGGTGGCGAGCATGGTGCTGTACTCGCCGGCAGGTGGTGCCCGGTACCGCCTCACACAGCACGCGCGGTTCCAGCAGCATGCGGCGTTCGTCGCAGAGCACGGCCTGGAGCAGGTCGTCGACCGCGCGAAACGCTCGACGGCGAGCTTCAGCGACGACCCCTGCGTCGGGCCATGGGCCACCGTCATCCGCACGGATGCCGAGTTCGCCGCCGCCTACTCCACGTTCGACCAGGACCGCTACCAGTTCATCCTGAGTGGACTGGTGCGAACGATGTTCGACCGCGACACCGTGCCGGGCCCCGAGCCGGAGGACCTGCTGCAGCTCGACGTGCCCACGCTGGTGGTGCCGGGACAGGACAGGTCGCACGCCACGTCGGCGGCGCGGTACCTGCACGAGTGTCTGGCCGGCTCCGAGTACTGGGACGTACCCGTGGCCGACCAGACGGAGGAGACGGCGCCGGCCCGCGTGCTCCGGTTCCTCGACGCCGTGCGGCTCCTCGACACGGTGGGGTCGCTCCGAGTCTGAGTGGCCCCGCGACTCAGGCGGTCAGGTCGTGGGTCCCCGCGGCGAAGAGGGACTCGACGGCGGGGCGCCGGTCGAGGATCTTCTGCGCCATGGCGAGGTCGAGCAGCTTCTCGATGTTGCTCCGGTTCGGGGCGATGCCGTAGGGGAGCGGGTCGGCTCCCGTCACCGCCATCACCTGCTCGTGCAGGCGGTCGACGGGGCTCGGGTCGGTGATCGCACCCGCCCGCAGGCGGTCGACGTAGAGATTCTTGGACTCCGCGAACGCCGTGAAGACGTCCTGCGCCAGATGCGGGTGCTGCTCGAGGAGCTCGTCCTTGACCACCACGAGGTGGTTGATCGGGTAGTACCCGTCGCGGCGCAGGGCGGCCAGCCCGGCCTGCCGCGCGTCGGGGATCAGGGGAGCGACGTCCGCCAGGTCGCCGTCCACCCCGATCGCGGCGGCGATCTCGCCGGCACCCAGCATGGCGGCGAGGTCGCCGCCCGCGGGCATCGGCACGACGTTGGCAGGCGGCCGGTACTCGGCCACGTGCTCGTCGCCGGAGAGCACCCAGGTCACCCGGTCCAGGTCGACGCCGTGCTCGTCGGCCAGCACACCGCGCGCCCACACGCCGGTGGTCACGGTGTAGCCACGGTTGACGCCGATCTGCCGTCCCTCGAGGTCCGTGGGCGTCCGGATGCCGACCGCGGTGTTGAAGCGGATGGCGCCGTGGTGGAAGGCCCGGACGAGGAAGACGGGCAGCGCCGTGAACCGCACGCCGTGTGCCTTCGCCACCAGGTAGGTCGTGAACGCCATCTCGGAGACGTCGAACTCGAGGGTGCGGACCATGCGGCGGAAGGCGGAGACGAGGACCGGCACCTCCTCGAAGTCGAAGACCAGCCCGCGGGGCGCGACCGTGCCGTCCTTGAGCGCCGCGTTGTTGCCCTGGGTTCGGGTGACGGTTCTCAGCTGCAGTGCCGGCATCGGCTTCCTCTCGTGCTCGCTTGGTCACATTATGGTAAGACAGCAGACCATAAGACCGAAAACTAGTGGCGGCGTGACCGCCCGGGAGTGAGGATCGTGATGGCTGAGGACGTCCTGGCCGCCGTGCGGACGGCTCCCGGCAGGACCGAGATACGCAGCTTCCCGATGCCGGATGTCCCCGACGACAGCGCCCTGCTGAAGGTCGAGGTGGCCGGCATCTGCGGGACCGACGTGAAGATGTACGCCAAGCCCCCGTTCCCGGATCCGGTGATCATGGGTCACGAGAACGTCGGGACGATCGCCTACGCGGGCCGCGACTTCACCCGGCGCCACGGCGTGGTCGACGGCGACCGCGTGTTCGTCGAGCACTACGTCGGCTGCTTCCACTGCGAGTGGTGCCACCGGGGCGACTACCGGCACTGCGAGAACACCGACTGGCGCACCAACCCCGATGCCCGGCGGTACGGCTACACGTCCGCGGAGAATCCCTTCCATCTCTGGGGCGGCTTCTCTCAGTACCTGTACCTGCCGTGGAACGCGGTGCTGCACAAGGTCCCCGACGGGGTCTCGGCCGAGCTCGCCGGCATCGTCACGCCGCTGTCGAACGGGATCGAGTGGGCGCTGTTCGCCGCCGGGGTCGGCTACAACTCGACCGTGCTGATCCAGGGGCCGGGACAGCAGGGGCTCTCGCAGGTGGTCGCCTGCAAGCAGGCAGGCGCCTCGCAGATCATCGTGACCGGCACGACCCGCGACGCGGTCCGCATGCAACTCGCCACCGATCTCGGTGCCGATCACACGATCGACGTCCGCCAGGAGGATCCGCTCACCCGGATCAAGGAGATCACCGGCGGCAAGGGCGTCGACGTCGTGCTGGACTGCACCGCCGGGGCCGGCGTGGCACCGGTTCTCCTGGGCGTGGACGCACTCAAGCGCCGGGAGGGCACGATGGTGATCCAGGGCGAGCTCGCGGCGTTCCCGGACTTCCCGATGAAGAAGATGACCGAGAAGGCGATCACCATCAAGAGCGCCCGCGGGCACAGCTACCGGGCGTGTGAGCTCGCGCTGGAGCAGCTGGCGTCGGGGCGCTTCCCCTTGGAGCGGCTGACCACCCACACCTTCGGACTCGACGACGTCGATCGGGCAATCCGGGCGGTCGGAGGTGAGGTGGACGACGGTGTCGTGCATGTCTCACTCCTTCCGTGGTCGGATAAGAAGATCCGCAACGAAGCGAGCAGGTGAGGAGTCAGATGTCGATCGTCGTCCGGAACCCTCCGCGCACCGACGGGGCCAGTGTCACAGCGCTGGCGCAGTTCGGTGTTGCCACGATTCATGAGGCGCAGGGTCGTACGGGTCTGTTGGAGCCGCGGCTGCGACCGATCTACCCGGGGGCTCATGTCGCGGGAACGGCGGTGACGGTGAGCGTGCCGCCGGGTGACAACTGGATGTTGCATGTGGCGGTGGAGCAGTGCCAGGACGGTGATGTCCTGGTGGTGGCCCCGACGCTGCGCTCGGACGCAGGGTATTTCGGTGAGTTGCTGGCCACCGCGGTGGCGGCGCGCGGGGTGCGCGGTCTGGTGATCGATGCGGGGTGTCGCGACATCGCGGAGTTGACCCAGATGCGGTTCCCGGTGTGGGCCAGCGCGATCTCGGCGATGGGCACGGTCAAGGAAACCCTGGGCAGCGTGAACATCCCGCTGGTGTGCGCAGGGCAGTTGGTGAACCCCGGTGATGTCGTGGTGGCCGACGACGATGGTGTGGTCGTCGTCCCGCGCCGCGAGGTGGAGGTGGTGGTCGCGGCGTCGGTGGCGCGGGAGGAGAAGGAAGCCCAGTCCCGCCAGCGCTACCGCAACGGCGAGCTGAGCTTGGATGTCCAGGGGATGCGCGAGCCGCTGGCACGTAAGGGCCTGCGCTATGTCGATCATCCCGACAGCAACGGCGCGGTCGTCGCGCCCACCGGACAGG